>CAMUMG010000007.1 GCA_947089905.1 uncultured Lachnospiraceae bacterium | reverse complement strand
AGAATCAACGGATAACATCTGATTATCCATCAATAATTAAAACGAAAAGAAGCAATCCATACAATATTGATAGGATTGCTTTTAAAAATTATATACGAAAATCTTTTCGTGGATGTTTGGAAGTAAGAATGTCTTTTTGTTTAGCAACTGCTACATGTGTGTAGATTTCTGTAATATTAATAGAACTATGTCCTAGCATTTCTTGAATAAATCGTATGTCAACATCTGCTTCTAAAAGACTTGTTGCAAAGGTATGACGAAACATATGGGGAGTGATATGTAATTTTATAGAAGCAAGAGAAGTATATTTATTTATCATTCTGCGAACTACTTGATCGGATAAGATTTTACCAGAAGAATTGACAAAAAAGTGATTACAAGTTTGAATTTCCGTATAAAAATTATTTTTATATTCTTTCAGAATATGAATTACAGATTCGTTTCCAATTTGAATACGTCGTTCTTTATCACCTTTTCCATAAATAAGGACAATACCATCATATAAATTTACAGCACTATCTTTTAATGAACAGAGCTCAGATATTCTCATACCAGTAGCGAATAAAAGTTCTATAACAGCAGCATCCCGTAGGGCATTCCTTTTCTGGTAGTCTGTTTTAGCATTTTGGCGATATTGATAAATCGTAGATAGAAATGTTTCGACTATATGTAAAGGAATTGTTTTTGGCAATATCATAGGTTCTCGAAAACGTATCCGTATTTTGTTAAAAGGATTTTGAATAATTATTTCTTTATACTCAAAATAGTGAAATAGAGCCTTTATAGAGGCAATTTTTCGTTTTGCGGTTTTGGGTTTATATTGCTGATGGAGTTTAGATATATAATTTTCCAATTCGGAAGATGTAATTTTTGTAATGTCTGGAATAGAAATCTGTTCAGAAAATTGTCTTAAATCAATTTGATATGCTTTTAAGGTTTTTTCATCTAAACATTTCTGAGTAATACAATATTCTAAATAGTTTTTAATACGTGTTTTTAAATCATACATAATAAAATCTCCTTTACTTAAATTTATCTTTCAAGGATATTATCGTACAAATATTTTAGTTATCTTGTCAATTGAAATCACTATACAAATAAATAAAATGATAATAAAAATGAGAAAAAGATAAGGGATTATTAGTAGAATAGATAAGAATTACAAGAAAGTCCAAATAGATACATTATTTCGACGGTTGTCATAACTTCAATTACAATAGTAATTTACAGAAATATATATTAATGATATACTATATAAAAAATAGACATAGAAATGAGAAATAGTATGAATACATATCCAATGGATCATATCATAAGTATTTCCAAGACTAAAATTATTTTTGTAGATGAGTTTGGAGAACAAAAATATATTGATCCAAGAAAATGTTCAAAAATATGGTATAATCAATATCATCATAACGTATTTTCTTTAATTGGTAAAGTAAAGAATAAGTATATTGGAAACAGACTATGGAATATTGGAGGAGAAAGTGTGATTACTTTCTTTACAGAGGAAAAGATACAATTTGTTATAAATACACCTTTAAATATCAACTCTGTAGAGTATATGGATACAAGAAAAAAGTGGAGTAATATGATTAAACAGATACAAGATTCTGGATGGTGGTTATTTGATTATAATTAACCTTAGAAAAATTTATTTATGAAAAGAGGATGATATGGAAGAAAACATAAAGATACCAGAGAGAATACTATATGTAACAGATTTAGATGGTACATTATTAAACCGAAAGGATAGAATTAATCCGAAAAGTATCGATATCATTAATGATCTGGTTGAAAAGGGAATGTTGTTTACATATGCTACAGCGAGATCATTTGTATCTGCATCCGTAGTAACAAAAGGGCTATCTACTACTATACCAATTATAGCATACAATGGAGCATTTATTTTTCATCCAGCGACTGGAGAAATTTTATCACAGGAAGGTTTTTTAAGAGAGGAAATGGATCGGGTAATATCTGTTTTGGACAGATATAACATCAATCCATTAGTCTATTCATATATTGATAAGATTGAAAAGGTGTCTTGGATAAAGGATAGGGAAAATGAAGGAATAAAAAGATATTTGTCTTTAAGAAAAGGAGATAGAAGGCTTCGTTGTGTGAGAAGCAAAGAAGAATTATATCAAGGAAACATATTTTACTTTACTTGTATTGGCGAAAGAGAAGAACTTCAGCCTATCTATGACATCTTCTCAAAAGATAATAGATATCGTTGTACAATTCAACAGGAGTTATACAGACCAGAATTTTTTTGTGAGATTATGCCTGTGAAGGCAACAAAGTCAAATGCAATTCAAAAGTTAAAGAGAATTTGGAATTGTCATAAAATAGTATCCTTTGGTGATGCACTAAATGATATTCCAATGTTTGAAATATCAGATGAATGTTATGCCGTAGAGAATGCAGTGGATGAATTAAAGGCTATAGCTACTGGAGTAATTCAAAGTAATGAAAATGATGGAGTTGCTAATTGGTTAAAAGAACACGTGATATGATAAACGAAAGATTGTAAAATAAAGTTTTACACACCTCATTAAAAACTTTATTTTGCAATCTTTCGTTTTATCTAATTATTTAAAATATTTTCTATAAATTCTCTTTGCTTTTTATGCCTTTTCATACCATCTGTTTTATGCTGATAATTTTCTCTTCGCCAATTTTTCCTATATGCACCATCTTTTTTTATCTCTGTCAGATAGTAATATGCTTCATATGGAGTTTCAGGTCTTTTACTGCAAAACGGACAGTCAGGATCACCACAGACATCATCAAGCCATTCATTACATGTAATACAACACCATGAATCGTATTTTTCAATTTGCAAAATTGCCTTTTTTCCGCATTTTCTACATTCAGAATCGGAGTACCAGCCTATTAGTTTCCATTTGAAATTCTTTTTGCGAGATTTTAAATAATTTTTTCTGTTTTTCATAAATTAATTCACCTGTTTTTGTTTCAATCCACTCGTTTTCCTAGCAATTCCTTGTTAATTGTTGAAATTATTATAACACAGTCCTTTTACTCTGTCTACATAAGATGATTATATATTCAGGACAAACACACGAATTGTTTTCTTTATAAAATTTTTATTCATGTAAACGTAAGTATTAAAAGACAGAATTTATTTAGTCCTGTTCTTGTTTTTTCTTTCTTTTTAAGGTATACTTCTTATAGAAGAAAGTCTATCAGATTTTTCTGGTGTAGTTTTCTAAATAAATTTTATTTTTAGGAGGTAGCATATGGAAACAGCAGAAATGATTATTACAACAATTCTTTTTGTGATAGCAATGAGTTCTTTTGTAATTAGTTATTTTCATTTCAAGGAAAAAGGATTTTTATTGAATAATGCGTATATTTATGCGTCAGGAGAAGAACGAAAGAAGATGGATAAAAGACCACATTACAAACAGTCGAGTATTGTATTTTTCTTTATAGGCATTATCTTTTTACTTAACGCTATCGATACAATTCTAAGAACAGGCTGGCTGTTTTATATAATATTAACAGTGATTTTTATTGTAATTATTTATGCAGTAATCTCTTCTATAAAAATAGAAATGAAAAAGAAATAAAAACTTATTGGCTGTTTTTAAGGCATATTATAAATGAAAGAGTATATAGAAATAATGTAACTGTAAGAGGTTTACAAATTTATAAATATCAGAAAATTAAAATTATGCGGAGAATATAAATGAATATTAGTATTGAACCTATATTAATTGAACAGAAATCTGTTTTTATTCAAATGATGGAATTATATAATTATGATTTTTCCGAGTTTTCTGATGGTGATATAAATGAATATGGATATTTTGGATATCCACGTATCGACGATTATTGGAATGAAGAAGGAAGATATCCTTTTTTTATTCGAGTAGATGGAAAACTTGCAGGAATGGTTTTGGTGAGGTCTTGTTGTGAACATAATAATTTGCCAAATCCTCATAATATAGCTGAATTTTTTGTGATGAAAAAGTATAGACAAAAAGGAATTGGTAAAGTAGTTGCTATGAGAATTTTTGATATGTTTCCTGGGGGATGGGAAATATCCCAGTGGACTAAAAATTTGCCTGCACAGATCTTTTGGAGCAAGGTTGTTAAAGATTATACCAATGGAAAATATAATACGTTTACTGCAGTGGGAAAAAATGAAGTTGGATTTACGTTTGATAACTCACAGATGAATTTCATTTATAAAAATTAATATAGAAACGAGATTAGATATGGTAAGAGAAGCTAGAAAAGAGGATTTAAATGAAATTTTGGAATTGTATTTATGTTTGCATGAAGAATCTATTCCAGAAAAATCGAATACTTTATTAGATACGTGGGAACAAATTATACAAGATAAAAGCCATCATTTACTAGTAAATGAAGTGAATGGAAGAATTGTATCTTCCTGTGTATGTGTTATTATTCCAAACTTGACAAGAAAGGTACGACCATATGCTTTTATCGAAAATGTAGTGACTCATACAGATTTTAGAGGAAAGGGGTTGGCATCGGAATGTTTAAAATATGCCAAAAAGATAGCCAAACAAAATAACTGTTATAAGATGATGTTACTTACAGGCAGTAAAGAGGAAAAAACTTTAGATTTTTATAAAAATGCAGGATATAATTGTACAGATAAAACGGCATTTATTCAATGGCTTGATGTGGAATAATAGGTAAAATTTATGAATGAAAGAATATGGATAAAAATGGAAGATTACAAATTGCTTTTATTTGATTTAGATGGAACATTACTTCGAAGTGATAAAACGATTTCACAAAGAACGTTACAAGTGTTACATAAATGTAGGGAAAAAGGAATATTAATTGGTATATCTACATCGAGAGGGGAACAAAATATCTTATCTTTTATAGAAGAGTTACAACCAGATATACTAATTACAAGTGGTGGGGCATTAGTAAAATATAATAACGAATACATATATAAAGCTGAATTTTCAAAAGAAGAAACAAATCAAATGATCGCAACAATTAGAAAAGTGTGTGGTATCGATTGTCAGATAACAGTGGATACGGTAGATTCTCATTATTGGAATTATAAGATAGATCCTAAAAAACAAGATCAGAGTTGGGGAGATAGTATTTATACAAACTTTGAAAATTTTGAAACATGTTCTCTAAAAATATGTGTAGAAATTTTTAATGACAGTCAAATAAAACAGTTACAAAAATTATTTAAAGAATGTGACTGTATACGTTTTTCAGATGGATATTGGTATAAGTTTACGAAAAAGGCAGTCACAAAGGAAAGAGCTATTATGGAGATATCTACTGCCTGTAAAATTAAGATTGAAGAAATGATGGCCTTTGGCGATGATTATGCAGATATAGGAATGTTACAGTTATGTGGAAAAGGAATTGCTATGGGAAATGCGATAGATGCAGTAAAAGAAAAGGCAGATGCTGTAATTGGCAGTAATGATGAAGAAGGAATTGCAAAGTATTTAGAAGAGCTGTTGCATTAAGAAAATCAAATGCAAAATTTAACCCTATAGCTTATATATTGAATTTTTAGTGCAACAGCCTCTTTTCAAATATTTATTCTCCTATAAGCAGTGCTTTTGGAGTAATCTTTTTTATTTTTAAGGATAAGATACATGTAATGATAAAGGAAAATAGGATAAGTCCAATTCCTGCAACTGTGATAAAGTAAACTGGAATAATGAAGGTACATTTTACAATTCCAATATTATTTAAAAATAGTGCAGTTAATGGATTAATGATAAAGCTGCATACAACTATGCCGACAATAGTTGAAAGAATGATTGCTGGCATAAAGGATAATGCGGTCTGTAAAATAAGTTGTTTGGTCGTAAAACCAAGAGCTTTTAAAATTCCATAATCCCGTTTTTTATTACTTAACATAGTCCTTACAAGTAAATATAATACAAATGTAATAACAACTGCACTTAATATAAGAATTGCAATGACAATGATGGTCATAAGCGAAACATAAACAGATGCTGACGCGGAAACAGTTGAATTTATGTTGATTGTTACATTAATTTCATTTCCGAATCGTTCTTTTACATTTGTATTAAAAGAGTCTATGTCAGTTCCTTCTGTTAGATTTAAATAATAACTTATATTTTGCAACTCACCCAATCGTTTATAGCCTGCTCTTGTAAGTAAACAGTCCTTACCAAGATTATTACTTATCTGTGTAAAACCTGATATAATATACTTTGCTTCCTGTCCATTTGCAGTTATACTTATTTCATGTCCAATCTCTAAGTCTTTTTCTTTTGCATATTTTGCTGCAATCGCAATTTCATTCTCATATTTAGGAAATCTTCCCTCAAATACAACATTACTATTGTTTACTTTTGAAAAATCGTCACAAATAGTTGCTATCAGTCCGACGCCACCAATATGTCGTACTTCAGTAGAATGATACAAATAAATTTTTTCCACCTGTTTGTCAAGATTCATTTCCTGTAAAAAATCCTCTTCTATTTCGGCATTAATATTAATACAATTATCTGCTATTTCACCTACAATAAGATTTAGAAAGGGAGTAATATCTATAATCATATTTTTGGTCATCAATCCTGAAAATACTACTACAAGTGAAAGTACAAGCATAGTGATACAGACAGTTACATTATGTTTTATACCTGAAAATGTTGTTTTAAGGGCAAGGGCAAGATGAAGAGGTGCTTTTGTCTTTTCGAGTAAAATATAATTGCGTTTGAAATTATGTGTTTGAACACCTTGACGAAGTGCAACAATAGGTTCTAATTTTTTTATTCTGCGAGAGGATAGCCATACGATAAGAGTAATCGTTCCCCCTAAAATGATCAGTGTAATAAAAAGTGGCACTGGTAAAAAATGAACAGTATATGGTATACCTGTCTGTGAAATCATCATTGTATTTATAAAAGGAAACAGACAATAGGAAATTCCTATACCAACGATAGAAACAGTTAATAAAAGTCCTAAAAATTGTAACAAAAGAGAACAAACGAGCTGACGGCTTGTATAGCCAATCGCTTTTAGTGTACCAAGGTTTTTCATATTTTCTTGGATATAATTAATAATATTAGAGGATATCACAACAAGAGCAATTAGAAGAACTAAAAATGCCATTGCACTTACAACACTAGAACAAACCATTTGAGAGATATAGCGGGACTGTGAAACAAGTGCATAGGAGTTACTGACAGTACGGGCAGAAGGATACTCAGCAGATAGGGTATTTTTCAACATTGCTTCATAACTTTCACTTTCTGCCTTATCCTTTAATCGGATAGAACAGAGTGTAGATTTCGGTGCATATCCTGCCGTTTGTAGTTCGTTATATTTATCTTCAGTTAAAATGAGTTCACACATAGCACAATTATGTGAACCTGCCATAATACTGTTAAAAAATCCACATACCGTATAGCTGACTTTATTACTTCCAATCGAAATTTGTACTGTTTTTCCTATTGCTATATCATCAGATTTATACAAGATAGGCATATAGATTCCACTTGTAAATTGGCTGTCTTCTTCTACAATTTCAATTTTTCCCACCAAACGAGAAAGAGCGGTCTGTTTTTCAAGAATAATAAGTTCTGAGTTGACTTCCCCTCCATTATATAAAAATAAACCGACCATGTGCATAGAAGAATCTAAAGAAAATTCAGAAGTACGTTTATCAGCCTCCAGTGTTTGAATCAAAAATTCCTGAATTTTAGAGTTATCACCGTCAATAGCAAATGTAACATGTTCTGCATTAAGCTTATCATGATAGCGATCGAAATTTTGTTTATAATCCATAGATAGCATAAGCCATAAATTGAGCATTAATGCTGCAAATAATATAAGTACGATAAGGGCAGTTGTTTGACCTTTTGATTTTCGTAAATTAGAACGGGCAAGAAGGAAACTTTTTCTCATTTTACCACCCCATTTCAGAGAGGAAAGCAGATAGTTTTTCGTGTCTTGCCATATCTTTATGCCTATATTTACCTAAATCACATTCTCCTAAAATTATACCATCTTTTAAGTATAAAATACGGTTGCCTCGTCTGGCAGAACGCATATCATGTGTTACCATAACAACACTTTGTCCTTGTTCGTTAAATTTGCTAAGTGTATTGAGTACATCAAGTCCCGTTTTAGAGTTAAGTGCTCCTGTAGGTTCGTCGGCAAAGAGAATTTCAGGCTTATTAATAAGTGCACGAACAATTCCAACTCTTTGGGCTTCACCTCCTGAAATTTGAGTAGGAAACTTATTTTGAGTTTCTTCCGAAATATCTACTGCTGCAAACAATTCTTTGGCTTTTGAAAAAAGCATTTTTTTATCATTACTTACAAGTAAACCTGCGGATAAGATATTATCCATAACAGACATTCCATCAATCAAATAGATCTGCTGAAACACAAATCCGCAATGTTCACGCCGAAATACAGCAAGCCCATCTTGACTTAAAGTAGAAATCACTTTATCTCCAAAAGTAATTGTACCAAGTGATGGTGTATCCATGCCTGAAAGGGCATATAAAAGTGTAGATTTTCCTGCTCCGCTTGCCCCCATAATCACCGTAAAATCGCCTTCATAAAGCTCTAAATCAATATTTTTTAGAACGTGCTGCAAAGCCCCACCGCTTGAAAAGGATTTGCTTAAATGATCGGTCTTTAAAAGTATTTTTTTCATAACAAACCTCCTTTTTCACGTTCTATTTTAATTTTTCAATTCTTAAATGTCTTTAGGCAACCCTTAAAAAATCCTTAAATCGCACCACTTAAAGAAATCATTACTATTACTTTTAATCCATACTCTCCATTTTGTATAATAAGTTCTCCTCTCATCTCTTTCATAAAATAGTCAGAGATATAAAGACCTAAACCTGCACCTTCTATATTCTTTGTATTCTTCCCACGTTTAAATTTTTCTTTTAAAAGTGGCAGTTCCTCTTTATTTACTCCTCCGCCATAGTCTTCCACGTTTACAATCAAATGATTGCTTTCAAGAGTTACTGAGATAGAAATAGGGGTATTTGCATATTTATATGAGTTTGCGAAAATATTATCAAAAACCTGCTGTAATCGGAGTTTATCTGCATATAAAATACAATCAGGAATATTAGGAACTGTTGTATAGTGAAGATAATCTGAATTTTCAAGTAGGATTTTCAGCTCTTTGCTTTCTATATACCTTGGAGTTACAGAAAGTTGTTTTAATTCCTCTAAAGTTGCTGTAAACAGATTTGTAACCAGTGTATTGATCTGATCGGCTTTAGAGATAATCTGCATATAGTTATTTCTGATTTTTTCATTTTCTGTAAGTGCTGCTCCTACCTCGGAGGCTGCTTTGATACTTGCAATCGGAGTTTTTATATCGTGGGAAAGATTTGCAACAAGTTCTTTTTTATCTGCATTGGCTTTGGCTTCTGCCCTTTTTGCCTTTTTTAGTTCAGAACGCATAATATCAAAACTTTCTGTAAACGCACCAAAAAGATTTTGTCTATCCATTTCAAGAGGAATATCGAGATTGCCGCTTGCAATACGTTCTGCAAATCCTTTTAACTTATGAAAAGGATGTATTATAGTATGATTTAAATAAAAAATATATCCAATACAGATACTACATTGTAAAAACATAGCGAATAATAAAACAAAAATAATCGTTTGTTTGTATATTTGAAAGGTCTGTATACTGTCATTATAAATGATGACTTTGCCTACAATACCATGCCCTATCCGAATATCAAGGATAGTATCTCTATGAAGAATTGCCATATTAATACTTTCACTCAATCCTGATTTCGTTTTAAATAAAATATTTTCTTTCATATCCAGTACAACATAATCAAGACTTGTTTGATTTTTATGATTTTTTATTGTGTTCCAGTCAGTTTGTACGGATTGAACTACTTCATTTATCAAGACGGTATCCTGCATAGAAACAGTATTTTTAGCTGCAAATAAAATAAGGGCTATTATTTCCACTATAAAAATGAATAGTAAACTGGTTAGAAACGTTCGTTTTTTCATATTTTGTTTCCTATAAATTTATAGCCATCACCCCAAACAGTAATAATATATTCTGGTTTGCTGGGATTACATTCAATTACTTCACGTATCTTACGAATATGCACATTTAGTGTCCCATCGCCTGTAAATTTATCTTCCCACACCTGTTCAAATAATTCCTGTTTTGAAATGACTTTATTTTCATTTTTAATAAGATAGGATAATAACTTAAATTCAAGTGATGTCAGCTTGACAATATTGCCTTCAACAAATATCTGTTTTGTATTAAAATCGATAGTTAAGCGATTGTCGGAATATTGTGTATTTTTATTTTGTCCGTAACGTTTTAATACTACTTTTACTTTTGCAAGCAGAACTCCCAGCGAATATGGTTTTTGTATATAATCATCGCCTCCAATGTTAAGTGCAATAATTTTATCATCATCGCTGGTTCGTGCAGAAATAAATAAAATGGGAATTTTGATTTTTTTACGGAGTTCTTTACATAATTCAAAACCACTACTGTCCTCAAGATTTATATCAAGCAAAAGTAGTTCGGCTGTGTTCTCTATAAAGAAGCTTCGACATTCCGAAGCACTATATACAACGGCTGTCTTAACATCAAACAGATTAAAATATTCGGCTGTACTATCTGCAAGCAGTTTTTCATCATCTATTATTAAACAATCATAGTTCACAATATACCTCCTTATTCATTTTTAATATTTTCTACCATATTCAGTAACTGAACTGCCCAAAATGTCAAGTCACAATCCAACGCATGTGGTTTTGTATAATCTGCTTCTAATCGTATATCAACATATGGACTTGGATATTTGATATTTTTAGGCGAATATCTTTTATTATGAATTTGTTCCAAATTCATTTTCAAAATACCCTCACTATTAACTGCATTTTTAATATTGGTAATAGAATTTTTTATAACATCAACAGTATCTCCTACCCCTAACATAGCAATTTCTGTTAGAATTTTTCTGTATACTATAATATCAATCAAATCAGGATGAAATGTTTTAATAGGTGTTGTAAATGCAAAGCACGGTGCATAATACTTATTTTTAATCTTAACATGAATTTGATTTGAATGTTCCATTTTCATTATTTTATTAATATGATTGAGTGAATCTGTAAGTATCTGTATATTTTTTTTACTTCTCCAACTCTTTGTATATGCCAGAATTTCTAATGTATATACATCTGGAAAATATTCTTCTGCTTCTATATATGGGTATTTATATTTTTTTTCCGATCCTGTTCGTTTTTTAAGTATTTCATCTAAAGAGGATAACTTAAGTATTCTTTCAAATCCTTTTAATGCAATATGCTGAAATTCTATTAAATCATCAAAATCATCTCCGTATCCAAGCATTGCCTGCATAGTATAAATGATTGACATAAGACAATTTCCATTATTCAGACCTAAAAATCTGTTCTCAAATCTTATTATTTCAGGAGGAATATAGGAAAACTCTTTTTGCAATATTTTTTCATCACGCATAGCTTCTACGAAATTTTTTACTAATGGATGTTCTTTTGGTATAGAATAATACGACAATAAACGTGCTGCTTTTTCACCATCTTGTAAAGGGGTTTTATGTAGCACGTTTCCTCGCCAATTATCATAACTGTGCATACCACTGCCTATGTATCCATTAGGTTTAGCATAGCTTTCTACAAGTTTAAAATATGGCAGTTTATATATTTGATTTAATAGTAGTTCTTCTTCTGTTTTCAATAAATTATTTAGTATCTCTTTTTTCAGGCGATACTGAATAACTGGTCCTGCATTTTCCAACAAAAAATGAATTGATTTGTCTAACATATAAAATCCTATCCTTTTAATTTTTTATGTAAGTCTAATATTTATAGTATTATAAAAAAGAGCGGTATTGTCAATTAGATGTTGTTATAATATGAAATAAATGATATAGTAAAGGTATAGAATATCAATGGATAAAAAGTAACTATAAGCTTATTTTGATAGCTCAAGATCCAGATATGCAGAATATGTATTTGATTTTTCGGATGTATAAATTAAAATAACAGGAGAATTTCAGTATGCAGTTGCCGGAAAAGATTGCTAATTTAATTTCTAATGAAATATATACGACAGATGAAATTGGTATGTCAGAATCGAGTGTTCTTCTTTTTGAAGATAAAGTATTAAAAATTCAGGAATATAACAAAGAGTCAGAAAGTGAATATGATATTATGAAATGGCTGCAGGGAAAGCTTCCAGTTCCCAAAATACTTGCCTATGAAATTTCAAATGAAAAGTCTTATCTGCTTATGAGTAAAATCAACGGTAAGATGGCATGTGAAGAAGAGTATATGAAAAATTCATCTGTACAAACTAAATTGCTTTCATCAGGGCTAGAAATGCTTTGGAATATAGATATTTCAGGGTGTCCAGTAAATTGGAGATTAGAAAATAAACTCGCTCAAGCCAGTTATAATATCAAGAATGGACTGGTAGATTTAGAGAATGTAGAACCAGATACTTTTGGGGAGAATGGATTTCAAGATCCGACCACTCTATTACAATGGCTCTATGAAAATCAGCCAGAAGAGGAACTTGTATTATCCCATGGCGATTATTGTCTTCCGAATATATTTGGGATAGAGGATAAAATAACAGGTTATATTGATCTTGGAAGAACAGGTATTGCTGATAAATGGTGTGATATTGCTTTATGTT
This sequence comes from uncultured Lachnospiraceae bacterium, assembly GCA_947089905.1. Lineage (GTDB taxonomy): Bacteria > Bacillota > Clostridia > Lachnospirales > Lachnospiraceae > MGBC140009. The sequence continues at coordinate 138,817 of CAMUMG010000007.1, read as the reverse complement.
ACCGCAGTCTGTCACATAATTATACTGGTAAATATAATCAAAAACAATATGTAGGATATGATGATTTACTTTTATTTAAGATGCTTAATATAGAACCAGATTGGAAGAAGATTCGGTATTATATTTTACTGGACGAATTGTTTTAATATAATTTCCTTACCAAGAATAGTGATGGTACTTTAACCATCTAATATTAGATGGTTAAAGTACCATCACTGCTTTTTTTGATTTAATCTGATGTAATCATATTAAAACGACTGATTAAACTGTTTAAAGTTCGTGCTTGATTCGATAACTCTTTGGAAACAGCAGCACTTTCTTCGGCAGCAGTAGAATTTGTTTGTATTACCTTAGAAATTTCCTTAATTCTATTTTCTACCAAAGTAATCATTTCTGACTGTTGAATACTGGCGGTAGCTATTTCGTCCATTAGTTTTTTTATTGTTTGAATACAATCGGTAATGACCTGCATTGCAGAAACAGCGAGATTAGTAGATTCTGTTCCTGTTTTTACATTCTGCATAGAACGATTGATTAAAGTATTTGTATTTTGAGCAGCCTTAGAAGATCTGGCGGCAAGATTTCGAATCTCGTCTGCTACAACAGAGTATCCTCTTCCCATAGTACCAGCACGAGTAGCTTCTAATGAGGCATTCAGCGCAAGGATATTCGTTTGAAAAGCAATATCTTCAATTGTTTTAATAATAGTACCGATTTGAGTGGAGGACTGATCAATATTTTTTGTAGCAGTTATTAACTGTTCCATTTTTGTGTCAGCCTCTGCTGCGTAGCCAGTCGCTTTATCTACCAGTTTACTGGCACTGCTACAACGTACTGTACTGGTTTGAATTTTTGAAGTAATCGTGGTTACATTTGATACAAGCCCATCAATAGAAACTGCCTGTTCTGTCGTGCCTTGGGATAGTGCCTCAGCACTTGTAGATACTCGATTTGCACTTGTATCAACTTGGTTTGCGATATTGGAAATATCACGAATCATATTCATAAGATTTATATGGATAGACTGCAAACTTTCAGACAAAACTTTAAAATCACCAATATAATATTTTTCATTTTGGATAACATCTACAGCAAGATTACCATCTGCCATTTCACCTAAAATTCGCTTAATATCATCAATCGTTTTTCGAAGGCAACCACAGACACGATGCGTCGTCTGTGCAATCATACCAATTTCATCTGACCTGTTATAAAAAATTTCTAATTCCCGATCAGCGGATAAATTGAGCTCACCTAAATGTCCTATAGCACGTTCTACAACCATAAGCTCTTTACCCTCACGATATAAAATGAAAAGTGTAATAAGTATAATGGCAGTAGCTACAATCGCACATAATATACCAACTATAATACGTACAGTTGTCACAGCACCATAAACTTCTGTAACACTGTCACGAACCATAAAGACCCAGTTACGATCTTTTAAATACTTATAAACAACCAGTTGGTTTATTCCTTTTTCGTCATGATAAGAATATGTTTCTGCCTGAGTGTTGCCATCTGTTCGAATCTGTTGAATAATCTCTTTATATCCATGATCTATAGTTTCAGTATTTAAAAGAGCTTCATCTTCATGATAAAGATATACACCAGTTTCTACGTTTAAAAATACATATTCACTGTTAGGTAGTCCCTTAATGTCCAAATTTAACAGTGCATCCATCAAATGGCTGGCATAGACACCAGCACCCACATAACCAATACATCTTTCATCTTCAAAAATGGGATAGTACATAGAAAGGATCATACTTCCAGTACCAGGAGATTTCATAATTCCTAAATTGGTCAGTTGTTGTTTGGATAAAATGGTATTTTGAAATGAGTTTAAGGATTCTCCTGTTCTTGTAGTGATTCCAATAGCATTTTGCGAGGTATGTGTCAAAACATATGTGTCTGGAGTAGCAATATATAATCCTTCAAAAATCCCTTTAACAGAAGCAAAGTCTTCTGTATATTTCTGAACTCTTTCTAACAGTGTTAGATCTTTTGGATGCAAAAGAAGTTCGCGAACCTCATTTCCTAAAGCAAAAGCAGTCATATATTCTTCGGCAGAAGTTACATACTGATTAATAATAGTCGCTCTGGATTCTACAGCATCAATCATCTGGTTAGTAATATCGTTTTTGACCATAGAGGCAGCATTTGTGGATACAATTAGCCAAAGAAGTAACATTCCCACTAAGGTAATTATTGTAGTAATAATACCAATACGTGTGGCAAGTTTTTTATTTACAAGAAATTTCATAAAAAAATCCTTTCGGTTGTCATAGGCGGAAACCCACTACCTTTAGGTGGTGGGAGGAAGCCTTGTAAACTCTTGCAAAAAATAGGATCCCATGCTATCATCTTATACATAGAGAAAACCGTTGGGAGCGATGGCTCTAAAGGCACTCTTTGTACTTTGAAACGTTAAGATAAGAGGTTTTTCACACCAACCGTTGTGAATGTAACATCTGAAACGTATCGAAAACTAACGGTATAGCATGGGAAGTTTTCGTACCAGATACAGTTACAACAGAGTATATCTTTGTTGTAAAGGGTGCTGTCAACCACCCTATGATGTAACGCCACGTTAGGTAGTAATACCTATCGGGATGAAAGGTCGGAGGCGTAAGCGGTTAGCACGACTGGGCAGTTACAAGCCCATTCCCTTTCGGTGATGGGTAGTTGACAAAAGCTCCTTTCTAAAAAGTTGATCTTTAGAATTTTAGGAAATATAATAATTCATAACTAGATAAATATATGTCTTTTGCCCATCAGAGTTTCTAGCTACATTAGTGTTTTTAGAAGAACAATAATTTGTATCAAAATATTTTTATATCATAAATGGGCTTATGTCAATACTTTGCATACACTTTACTTAAAAAAATATTTTTACTATACTTAAAAAGAATTCAATTCGTTTTGGATATAACAATGAAACATGATAAAAAGGAAAGAAAAAAGATGATAAATTTTAGAAAAATTACAGAAGAAAATTTTAAAGCTATCATTGATATGAAAAGACCTAGCGATGAACATTTTGTTGCTTCAAACGCATACTCATTAGCACAAGCTTGGCTCTATCGTGATGCAAATGACGTATATCCATTTGCAATTTATCATGATAATGAAGTTGTAGGGTTTATGATGTTGGATGAAGATTTAGAAGAAAAGTGTCTTATTATTTGGAGGATTATGTTTCCAGAAGAGAATGAGGGAAAGGGGTATGGCACAGAAGCAATAAAGTTAGTGGTTCATTTAGCAAAAGAAAGTAAAAAGTATGACTATATGATTTTAGATTGTGCCCCAGACAATAAACGTGCAAGACATATTTATGAGAAAATAGGATTTCGAGATACTGGTGAAGTCGAAAATGGAGAGAATATTTTTCGATTGGATCTTTGAAAGGATTGAAAGTTATTTATGTTAAAAGTTAAATATGTTTCTAAAGAAGATGCTACATTTTGGTTTAAGTTAGACAAACATTTAACGAAAGAGGAATATAATAAAAAGGTCGATGAAAAAAGAGGATATGTATTATTAAAAGAAGATATTCCCATTGGAATATTAAGATATAATTTATTTTGGGACAATATACCTTTTTGTACATTGATTTATATAGATTTAAAGTATCAAAATAATGGATATGGAAAATATTTGATGGAATCTTGGGAAAGGGATATGAAGTCGTTAGGTTATGGAATGGTTATAACTTCTACTCAAGTAGACGAAAATGCCCAGCATTTTTATAGAAAACTGAATTACCAAGACGCAGGAGGACTAATAATTAATATTCCTGAATATAAGCAGCCAATGGAAATGTTTTTTATAAAAGCTATTTAGCTTTTTAGACAAATTTGTGCAGGGAAAATCGGGTGTGATACCAATTACAATGATATACTATTTATACAGCGGAGGTGAGCAGGTGGAATGGTCAAGAATTATCAGCGAAGCACTTGAGTATATTGAAGAAAATATTACTGAGGATATTTCCATTGATGATATTGCAAAAAAAGTTCATATATCAGCATACTATTTTCAAAAGGGATTTAGTTTGCTATGTGGATATACCGTTATGGAATATATCCGTAATCGAAGATTGGCTCTTGCTGCAGGAGAACTTATAGCAAAAGAGGAAAAAGTAATCGATATTGCAATAAAGTATGGGTATGATTCGCCAGATAGCTTTACGAAGGCATTTACCAGATTCCACGGCGTTACCCCATCTGTTGTGCAAAGGAATAATAGTACCATAATTAAATCTTTTGCTCCGCTGAAAATAATATTATCATTGGAAGGTGGTTATAGTATGGATTACAGATTGACAAAAAAGGACAGTTTTATAGTGCTAGGTGTAGAAAAGAAGTTTTCTTATGAGAATGCAAAGACAGCAATTCCAGAGTTTTGGAAAAGACATTATGAACAGGGAAATGGCAAATATGTATGTGGAATGTTTGGGATAAACATAGATGAATCTATGGGAAATAGTGAATTCGAATATCTTATTGCCGATGTTTATAATCCAGCAATGGATATTCCAGAAGGTTTTATAACTAAGACAATTCCAGCGTTTACATGGGCTGTTTTTCCTTGCAAGGGAGCAATGCCAGATTCAATACAAGATGTGAATAAAAAAATTTTTTCGGAATGGCTTCCTGCATTAAAAGAGTATGAATTTGCCGCTGGATATTGTATAGAGATGTATGATGATATAAGTAAGTATCCAAAAGGGAATATAGATGAAAATTATTATTCAGAAATCTGGATTCCAGTAAGAAAAAAGTAAAAGTTAAAGACTGATGTTTAAAGAAATTGTGATAAAATAGATTTTGGCTACTACAGTTATAAATTCTATTTTATCACAATTTTTAAATTGATTTTTAACATTTTTTCTTGTATAATAAGTCATAAAAATGATTTGAAAGGCAAAATCAATATGGGATTTATAAAAGACTATATGAATAATACTATTTTACGACATGAACTAAATGATTTAACACAGGAAGTTTTTGGATTTGATTTTGAAGATTGGGTTCAAAATGGATATTATGAAGGAGATTATATACCTTATTCTTATGAGGAAAATGGTAGGCTGATTGCAAATGTTTCTGTTAATCGTATGGAATTTATACAAAATGGACAGGAAAGATATTATATCCAATTAGGAACGGTCATGACAAAAGAAGAGTTTAGGAAACAGGGATATGCCAAAAGACTGATGGAAAGGGTATTAGAGGATTATAAAGAGAACTGTGATGGCATTTATTTATTTGCAAATTTAAATGCTTTAGATTTTTATAAAAAAATGGGATTTTCAATAGAGATGCAGTATCGATATACGTTAAAGGAGGATATAAGAGTAAAAATACAAGAAATTGCAAAAAAACATATTACAGAGGATTGTTTTAAGCAAATAGACGCATCAGAACAATTACAGAAAAACAGATATATGGAGGCAGTAAGACATAGTGCTGTCAATACAGCATTAGAGCAGAAAAATAAATATGCACTACAAATGTTTTATACTGCTAGAATGGAGAATGTTTATTATAGTAGTAAATTAGATTGTTATATAGTAATGGAAAGACAAGAAGATATACTCTATCTTCAAAGTATAATCTGTACAAAAAAAATTCGTTTAGAAGAAATACTAAGTTATATTCAGGAAGAATATACAAATCTAATTCTCGGATTTACACCTTGTACAGAAGATACTTGTTTATGTATTTCACAAATTTATGATGGAGAAGATGATTATAGACTATTTTTTTATGGAGAAAAGTTAAAAGATATTGAAACAGAAAAACTTTATTTTCCAGAACTTTCTCATGCGTAAAAGTTTCTTCTGTTTTAAAACAATTTTCTATCCAAGGTATAAGTTTGGAGATATCAAAGAGCAAAATATCCAATAATGATAAGGAGATTATTGGATATTTTGCTCTTGCATTTTTAATAAAAAAATATAAAATGATTTTATAATCGGAATTTACTTGCCTGCTCGTTTTGTTTGCGGCTCAGTTCTACCAGTCCTTGTGTATCTTCTGTACATTCGCCTATTGTTTGAGATAAAAGTGTCATACTAGCACTTGTTTCTTCTGTAGACGCTGCATTTTCTTCTACTACACTAGACAAACTGTTGACAGAATCTGTAACCATTTGCTTTAAAGAATTCAAAATCTCTGTTTGAGTACCAATTTCTTTTGTAACTTCTTCTACTAAATTGACTTCTTGACTTAGATGCTGAAATGCGGTTCTAGTTTCGCCTAAACATTTTTGCTGTTTTTGTACATTACATGTTACTTCGTGCATCTTGTTTACAGAAATCTCCACATTATTGATTAACTCTTTTACGATTCCCTCAATCTCTTGTGCATTACCTGAAGATTCTTCTGATAAGTTTCTAATTTCCTCTGCTACAACGGCAAAACCTCTTCCAGCTTCTCCGGCTCTGGCAGCTTCGATACTGGCATTTAACGAAAGCAAGTTAGTTTGGGCAGCAAGTCCCTTGATGATTTCTATTGCCTTGTTAATATTAGCAGCAGAATCATTATTTTTATTTGTTTGTTCTGATACAATATCAATTGTTTCAATCGTGGCGTTGGTAATTCGTTCTAGTTCTTTAATACTTTCAGAAGCACCTGTAGAATGTTGTGTCATAATAGATACAGCTTCTTCTAATTTATGTACATCATTTTTTTCGATTTCAATAACGTCACCTAGCTCTCCAATCTTTTTATTCACTGTTTCTGTTTCACTGGCTTGATTCGTAACACCTTTTGCAAGATCTTCAATAGCTTGGTTTGTGTTTCGAATACCTTCCGAAATATATCCAAATTTTTCACTAAATTTTTCACTGCTCTGATTGAGAGTTTCTCCAGTATGGATCACACTGCCAAGCATACTTGCTAAAGATTGTCTAACATTTTCTAATGAACGTGACATTTCACCAATTTCATTGGCTCGTTTTAACAAGGCAGGACTGACAGTAAAACTTAGATCTCCCATTGCTGCTTGACGAAGATTGCTCTCTACAAGCTTAATACCTTTTGTAATTCTTAATCCGCTTATAGTGGATATTCCCAGTGCCGCAATCAGCATTACAACCGCTGCAATACCATAAATCTTAAGCATACTTGAGAATTCTTCCTCAATATATACTTTTCTACTATCTATTTTTTCATTCATTTCGTCTACATAATTTCCAGTGGCAACTGCCCATCCCCAAGGTTGAAACATATCTGAATAGGCAATTTTAGGTGCAACTGTGACACCATCTGATTTAGTAAAGTAGAACTCATTGTATCCGCCTCCAGCTTTGGCAGCAGATACAATATTTTGTGTAACTGTAACTCCATTCTGATCGGTGAGGGCATATCTGTTAGTGCCTTCCTGTTCTGTTAGAATTGGATGCATGACTAAGATATAATCTGCTCCGTCTATCCAAATATAACCTGAAGCATCATCTCGGTAACGCATAGCACGAACTGCTTCTGCTGCCATTTTTTGAGCTTCCTCTTCTGTAAATTCACCATTCTGACTTCGGTCATAATAACTTTGTATAACAGCAATTGCTCCCTGTACCTGAGATTTGATCTCCATTGAATAGCCATCTGTCATAGACTCTTCATATAACTGGACAGATTCGTTCATCGACTGTCTTAAGTAATGAACACCTAAATATGCCAATCCAATTGTAGGAATTGAAACCATAATACAAATAATTGAAATTAACATAAATGTCAAGCTTCGAAATCCTTTTGTCCTTTGTGTTCCAGTCTCTTTTTTCTCCATGTAAACCCCTCACCTTCAGAATTATTAGTATATCGATAATTTTATTATACACCTTTCTGAAATGAAGTCAATAAAATTCATAGTTGATGGTATTATAAATCTTTTTCCATGTTTTATGGATTAAAAGGTTCAAGAAAATTGGCTATTATAAAGGGCTGCATATTTTCCATTTTTACTCATCAATTCATTGTGATTTCCTATTTCTTTAATATTTCCATCTTCCATATATAAAATCATATCAGCATCACGAATTGTAGATAAACGATGAGCAATTACAAAGCTAGTACGCCCTTTCATAAGCTGTGCCATAGCTTTTTGGATTAATACTTCAGTATGTGTATCCACATTACTGGTTGCTTCATCTAAAATCATAATCTCTGGATCAGAGGCAATAGCACGGGCGATAGTAAGAAGTTGTCGTTCTCCCTGTGAAATGTTTTCTGCACCCTTTGCCAACATCATATGATATCCTCCGGGAAGTGTCTTAATAAAGTCATGGGCACAGACAGATTTTGCTGAAGCAATAATTTTATTTTTATCCATATGCTTTTGGGCATATCCCAGATTATCTATAATAGTTCCCTCAAAAAGCCATGTATCCTGTAAGACCATTCCAAATCGACTACGTAATTCTTCCCTTGATATATTGTGAATATTCACTCCATCTACTATAATAGAACCACTATTGATTTCATAGAAGCGCATTAGCAGATTTACTAAAGTTGTTTTACCTGCACCAGTAGGGCCTACGATAGCTACTTTTTGACCAGATTTTACTGTTAAATTCACATCCTTCATCAGTATATGATCAGGAGTATAACCAAATTGTACATTTTGGAATGTCACACTTCCAGAACGATCTTTTGGGATCACACTGTTTTCTATATCTGGCAATTCCTCTTGGGCGTCTAATAAAGTAAAAATACGATTTCCTGCAGCTTTGGCTGCACCAAAACTGCCAGCCATACCTGCTAGTGAAGAAAATGGTTCAGCAAATCGACGTGTATATTCAAGCATTGCCTGTACATTTCCAACTGTAATCCATCCTCCAATAGCACGAAGACAGCCTATTGCTGCACAAAGTACATAACCCATATCATTTACTAACGTAGTAATAGGACTAACGGTACCCGTGGTAGTTTCTGCTTTATAGGAACTACTTTTTAATTGTTCATTGAGTGTATAAAATTTTAACTTTGCCTGTTCTTGATAGTTAAACGATTGAACAATCTGCTGACCATTATACATTTCTTCAATATAGCCATTTAACTGTCCGAGTAATTCTTGTTGTTTACTATAATGTCTGCCTCCAGATTTCATTACACCAGCGGCACTAAGTAAAGATAAAGGCACTATAATAACAGGAATTAAGGTTAGCGTTGGACTGATTGTAAGCATCATCAAAAGGATTCCGATTGCTGTAATTACCTGCGTAACAATAGAGGTCAAATTTTGACTTACCGTATTATTGATTGTATCTACATCATTCGTAATAATACTAAGAATGTCGCCATGTGTATGTGTATCGTAATAGTCTAGCTTTAGTCTGTGCATCTTCTTATCAATATCGCTTCTAATTTCCTGCATAACATTTGCTGTGATTTTTGCCATATAAAATCCTTGTAAGAATGAGAAAATTTGGGAGATTAGATAGAGACATACTAAAATAGCAAGTAGCCAAAGAATTGTTTCCCAATAAAATATACCATCTCTAATACTAGCAAATAAAGTTGTTGTAACCTTACCAATCATAAATGGAGTCATAACAGTAAAAATAGTACTGATAGAAGCAAATAGAAAAACAAAAAATAATCGCAGTCGATATGCTTTTAGATATCCTAAAAGTCGTTTCAATACGCATTTGTTCATATTAAAGTGCCTCCTTTCCCAACTGTATTTGTGCGATTTCGCGGTATAGTGGACAGGTTTTCAAGAGATCTTTATGTGTTCCCTGTCCTACAATTATTCCATCATCTATGACTAAAATGCGATCTGCATCTAAAATGGTACTTATTCGCTGTGCTACCATAATAACGGCTGCATCTCCTATAAAGGCTTTTAAATTTTTACGAAGTATCTGATCGGTTTTCATATCTAAGGCGGAAAAACTATCATCAAATATATAAATTTCGGGTTTTTTCATAATAGCTCGTGCAATCGCCATACGCTGACGCTGTCCTCCAGAAAGATTTGTACCTCCCTGTGCGATAGGATCGTGATATCCGTTTTTCTTTTTCTGAATAAATTCTTGTGCACAGGCAATTTGTGCCGCTTCTTTCCAGTCCTGTTCAGTTCCCGTTTCCTTTCCAAAATTTAAATTAGAAGCAATATCGCCTGAAAATAGGACATTTTTCTGTGGAACATATCCAATTAGGGAACGGAGATCTTCTATCATATATTCTTTTACATTTATACCATCAATTAAGACTTCACCAAATAAAGGATCATACAGACGTGGAATTAACTTCAAAATACTAGATTTTCCCCTGCCTGTTCCTCCAATAATAGCAGTAACCTCTCCGGGATGTGTTTCAAAACTGATATCTTTTAAAATTGGTTCTTGTGCGCCAGGATATGCAAAAGTTACATGACGAAATTCTACTGTAGAATGAAGAGTGCGATTTTTAAGAGAAAAACTTCCATCTTTAATACTTGTTTCTGTATTTAATACTTCTGCAATTCGTTTAGAACAAGCATATGTAGTCGGAAACATCATAATAACAAGGGCAAGCATCATAACAGACATCAAAACCATACTGATATATTGGCTGTTTGCAACTAATGAACCTACTTCCATCGCCCCTGTTTCTACATAATGAGCTCCAAGTCCTAAAACTGCTGCAGTGGTTACACCAAAGATTACATTGATAACAGGCATTAAAAGACTTGTAATTCGCCCTGATATCATTGCAGTAGAAGAATAATCCGTATTTACTTCTTCAAAACGCTGACTTTCTGCCTTTTGCTTATTAAAAGCCCGAATGACACGAACGCCTTCTAAGGATTCTAAGAAAAGTTGGTTGATCCTGTCTAGTTTTTGTCTGAGTTTGACAGAATAACGTGATGCCAATATAACAATAACACTACATCCAATTAATAATACTGGAATCGCAACACTTAGCACAGAACTGACCTGTCCGCCAGTTGCCGCAGAGAAAACAAGTCCTGCTACAGCCATCATAGGTGCAAGAATACCAATACGCAAAAACATAGTAAGAAAATTTTGCACATTAGTGATATCGGATGTACTTCGTGTAACTAAACTAGCAGTGCCAAAGCGATCAAGTTCTGCTGCGGAAAAGCTTTGAACTTTTTCAAAGACTTGACTTCGTAGTTTGGCAGAAAAATCAGTGGAAATACGAGAAGCTATTCGAACAGAAAAAAAGTTGATTGTACAAGAAAGTATTGTAATAACTGCCATAATAATAGCAAGCGTTAAAATTGTATGTTTCGAAGAATTTACCACACCAGTATTAATCATTTGAGCTAACAGAGAAGGAAGCATCATTTCCCCGATTGCTGAAACTAAAATCAGAATGGATAACAGAAAAATCTGATTTCCTTTCAGTTTTACTTTTGAAAAAATTGTTTTCATAAATAAACTCCTTTGTTCTACTGATTTTTATATTATTTTAAGAAACTCCATTCGCAAAAACGATTAGACATAAAATCGTCATTATATGTCCGATCAATAAATTGTTCTAATGTATTTTGCGCAGGTATATCAAAATGACGATCTTTCCAGCGTAGAATAGAAACAGAAGTAAGTAAAAAATTAACTGTCATAAATACTGTGAGCATATAACAGGCTACTTTCCATTTACCTGACTCCATTTTTTGAAGAACTTTTTCAATGGATGGAGCAAAATAAGAAAATGCAGTTCCGACCAATCCCCATAAAATTGTCATTTGTAAACTGACATATCCTCTAAAATTTAAAAAATGATCTGTATAGTTCCATGCCCTCATGTGAAGTCCAAATTCTAAAATATATCCACCGAGCAATTCTATAGTAAAACCAATGATACAATAGATAAAAAATTGTAGATATTTATTCTTTTGACACAATATAACATGACATACGTAAAATCCAACAGCACCAAATCCGTATAGTATACAGAAAGGTCCCCAAATGGAAACTACATGCGTCTCCCAGTTCCCATAACGAAAGTAACAAAAAAGTCCCTCTAAAATAACCCCCAATAAACTTCCTATCATAAAAAGCCAAAAAAGTTTAAGGTACGAAATAGGGATTTTAGATTGTTTTTGTATGTTTCTACTCATGATTCCTCCAATCTCATATGGCTAATTCAATACCAGAAAGTTTAAACATCAGTTTCCCTAAAGCATATTGTTGTAAATCCATATATTCTTGTACAGATACCTTACTTCCCCAATTTAAAATCTCCATATTTCCACTATATCCATTTATAAAAATACCCGAAGATGTAAAACCATTTTTAAAATAGAATTTTCTTCGCATAATACGCTGTTCCTTATTTTCAGCATGATCTTCAAGACGCTCAATTAAAAGGACAATCTTTTTATTGGAAAACTGTCTACATATTTCCTGTATAATTTTACTGCCAACTCCCCGACTGCGAATTTTACTAGAAATAGCCAGATAATCTACCATAACCATATCACGGTATGGAATGACCATAACAAAACCCTGTAAACAGTTATCTTCTGTTGCAATTAATATTTTTGTCTTTCCTTTTTTTATAGAATGTTTTATCACAAAAAATGGTTTTCTTTCTGACTTTGGAAAAGCCTCTAAATAAATCTCCTTAATTTCTTTCCAGTCATTTTTATCTGCATACTTAATCTTCATCATATCCCTCATTTCTATATAATTTTTTGTATTGTAGAACAGGTTTATAGTTGCCATTTCTTTTTACATGTGTTATTATAAACTGTACAGTAACTGTAAAGTCAAGAGGGTTTGAGATGAAAAATAAAAAATTTTTATATACTACAGGACAGTTTGCAAAGTTAAATGGAATTAATAAACGCACTTTGCATTATTATGATGAGATTGGCTTATTTTCTCCTGAATTTAAGGAAGAAAACGGGTATCGTTATTATACATGTTTTCAGACTGTTCAGTTAGAATTAATTGTGACGCTTAGAAAGATGGGTTTATCTATTGAAGAAATTATATACTATCAAAAAAGTCCAACCAGTTCTTCCTTCGCAAACTTGATTTCTGAAAAGAAAAAACTAATTGATAAATCAATTCATGAACTTTTAAATACGAAATCGTTTTTAGAACAAAAATCAGACAAACTAGCATTGAGTTTGACAGCACAACAGGGTAAAATAGATATCGTTACACTTCCTAAACAAAGAATTTTACTTAGTAATTCCATTACAGGAGTTTATGATGATAATGATTTTGCAGTAGCTGCTGATTTTTCATTACGACTCAAATCAATATTTGGACTATATGATAATTTTGGGAGCCGTATTTCTATAAATCATGTTTTAAAAGGGAACTATAATGATTATGATTGTTTTTTTGCTTATGGAAGAGCAGATGTAGAATTATATGATGAAATAAGACCAGAGGGGACTTATTTAAGAGCCTTTTGTATTGGAGGATGGGATAAACTTCGAAAGACATATGACATAATTTGTTCCTTTGCAGAGAAAAACCATTTAGAATTATTCGGATATGCCTATGAAGAAGGTCTAAATGAAATGTCATTACAAAATCGTGAAGATTACATTACAATGATCACAGTTGGGGTTAAACAGAAGTAGAAAAAAATAAACGAAGTGTATCTTTAGAAAAAAGGATACACTTCGTTTAAAATTACGTAGTTGGGCTATTTTTTGGAAAGTAATATTATAGTTTCTACATGTCCCGTTTCAGGAAACATATCTACTGCCCAGATGCCATCTACAAAATAATCTGCTGCCAACATATCAATATCCCGTTTTTGGGTTTGGGGATTGCAGCTAATATAAACGATTTTCTTAGGAGAAGCGGCAGTTAAAGCATTTAAAAAGGCAGTTGTGCAGCCAGAGCGGGGTGGATCTAAAAGAACGGCATCAAAAGATTCTTTTTTAGTAGTAAGTTTAGTCAAATATTCTCCTGCATCAGCACAAAAAAAGGAAGCATTTTTGATATGATTGATTTTTGCATTATATACAGCATCTTTAACAGCATCCCTATTTAATTCTACTCCAACAACTCGTTTTGCTAGTCCAGAAGCTAAGATGGCAAGAGTTCCCGTCCCACAATAAGCATCTAATACAGATTCCGTTTTAGATAAGTTTAATGCTGAGATTGCAATTTTGTAGAGTTGTTCTGCCTGCCCTGGATTTACCTGATAAAACGAACGGGAGGAGATTCGAAAGGTATAATCACAGAGTTTATCTTGAATGGAACCAGTTCCAAATAAAACGGTTTCTTGTTTTCCCAAGACCATACTTGTTTTTTTAGGATTATAATTTAATACAAGGGAGGTAATTTCTGGATGAAGATGCAATAATTCTTTTGTAAATTCCCGTTCATTAGGAATTTTTTCAGTACCACAGACAAGAACCGTTAAAAGTTCTCCTGTATGATATCCCTTACGAAAAAGAACGTGACGAAGTGTTCCATGTCCAGTATCTTCTTTAAAAGGACGAATATGATATTTTTTCATCAATCGACGAATGGATTTCATGATACTTTCAGCACAGGGATCTTGAATTAGACAAGAATCTACGGAAAGGACTTTATGAGTGTGCTCTTCGTAAAAGCCAGAAATAATGTTATGTTTTGTATCTTCTGAGAGAGCTGCATGAATTTTACAGCGATAAAAAGAGGGATTTTTCATGCCAAGCACTGGGACTATTCCAGAAAGAACAACTTCTGGATGGGTAATACCCGGAAAATCAGTTTGTATCTTTTGTTGGGACTTTAAATTATCCCAAAACAGATCAGTGACAATCTTTTGTTTTAATTTTAACTGTTCGAAGTATGGTAGGTGCATAAGCTGACATCCGCCACAAAAAGAAAAATGAGAACATTTTGGGTTTATTCGAAGGGGAGAGGGCTTGTCTATCTGTACTAATTTAGCAAAGGTTCCTCCTTTAGTATACAAAAGTTCTATAGTAGCTTTTTCGTCTGGGAGAAGCCGTGGAATGGCAAAGGTAGAGCCATTAAATTTAACTAATCCCTGCCCATATGAATCAAGGGCATAACATTTGACATGGTATTGTTTTCCCATT
The DNA here is from genome assembly GCA_947089905.1 of uncultured Lachnospiraceae bacterium. Taxonomy (GTDB): domain Bacteria; phylum Bacillota; class Clostridia; order Lachnospirales; family Lachnospiraceae; genus MGBC140009. The sequence continues at coordinate 123,799 of CAMUMG010000007.1, read as the reverse complement.
TTACACCTCTAAAATAATATATTTAACGAATCTTTGAATTATTTTATCATAATTAAGATAAACTGAAAAGGAATTTTGTTATTGAAATTGGATTGTAATAAAATGTTAAAAACAATCAAAAATGTAAGAAATCCTTTCATTGATTTTTAGAGTGGAATGTGCTATTTTAAATGTTGACAATAAGGTTATAATAAAAATAAGAAACTATTAATTACATGGAATAAATTTACTTTATCCATGTCACAGGCAAAGAGCTGTTCTTGAAAAGAATGAGAACAACGAAAAGATGAAAATGAGAGGTAGAAAAGGATGAAAAGGATGCAGCAGAAAAAACGAATACATAAAAAGTATTGGATGAAATTTTTAAGTTTTTTGCTGGTAATTGTGATGGGAATTGGGTATCTTCCATCTACAGTAGATAAAGATCCCATTTTTAGTTCACAGGAATTAATTGAAGCATATGCAGATCTATTAGAAGTGGATACAGGAGGGGCAGTAGGTTCAACGACAGTGGGATCGTTAATTTTGCCATCTCATTTTAATGGAAGAGAAGATGATTTTACTTCTTCTTCTGGAATGTTACTAATTGATATAACAGGAGGAAGTGTAATTGCTACAGCAAATCCAAATAAGAAATTTTCTGCTTCTTCTCTTGCAGAATTAGAAACATATTGGGTTTTGTTAGATGAGGTAGATAAAGAATTATTTCAGCCGATTCCAGAACAATCAGGAAATGCAGTGGATGCAGATGTTTTACTTGGAAAAATTGGTTCTGGAGGAACTGCAAATAATGAAGATGTACTAAGTTATTATATCAATTCTGGTTCAGCAGCAGCAAGATCCGTTTTGATTAATGGAGTTACTGCAAATTCCGATAAGTTTTTAGAGCTTGTATCTGCTAGGGTAAAGGGAAGTATGCTCTCAAATAAAAATTTGATTTCATCAAATGGTACATATAATTCTTCTCAAAAATTTACAGCATATGATATTTACTATTTAATGTACCAGTTACTTAAAAATTCTTGGTTTACTGCAAATATTGGAGTACGTTCTTTAAATGTTACAGGACGTAGAGCAGATGGACTTTTAGTGGAAATACCTTATCAGCCTTATGGAATGAGTGGAATTGAGATACCAAAAGGATATGAAGGGCTGTTACGAATGGTTTCCGGAAATCAGCAATTAGTATTACTAAGAGGTTTAGATAGTCATTTGTATTTGGCAGTAGTATTGGGCACAGAAAAAGGAACAACACAAGTGATGGAGAAATTTTTAAAAGTGTTAGACGGAGAGGAGTATAGCGAAGAGCCAGAGGCAACCCCAAGTCCAGAGCCAACACCGACGCCAGAACCAACTCCAAGTCCAGAGCCAACTCCAACGCCAACAAAGGAGCCAACACCGACACCAACAAAGAAACCAACCCCAATACCAACAAAAGAACCGACACCAACAAAAGAGGAAGACGAGCCATCCATTTCGGAAGAACCAACCCCAACAGTTGATGGACAACCAACACAAAAACCAAAAGCAACCCCAACCCCGAACTCACAAAAGAATGAGGAAACAAAAAAACCGGATACGACTTCTGTAATACTGCCAACAGAAAGTAATAATGCAAGGTATCAATATATTTTTGGAACAAATGCACAGATATATACTATTTATAGTCTTCCAGCTTCCTTTAATACAGAGGCAAAAGCAAGAAAACAGATGACAACAATTAAAGTTCCAGTATGGAAGATGACAGCTTCTGGTGGACGCTATGCTTCTAGTATGGATTTGACTATCAATAAAAAGGTTGCAAAAAATGTTCAGGCAATTTTTGATGAGATCTATCAGTTAGATATTAAATTTCCAATTAAGATTTTAAAAGGATATGGATATCGAAAAGTTGGAGGAGTTGGATTATCTAGATCTACATTGATGTCTATGCACGCTTTTGGAGTAGCAATTGACATTAATCCGGGTGATTATGACAATGATTATTTTTTAGGAGCAGGAAATGATCTCAGAGATAAATCGAATCCTTATTGTATTCCAGATGAAGTGATTGATATTTTTGAAAAGTATGGATGGTATTGGGGAGGAAATTTCAGTATTTGTGCTGATACAATGCACTTTCAATATCTAGGATTAGAATTTTTAACTTATCAAAATAATAGTCCATTCCGTGAACTTACAGTAGCGTCGAACTATATGAAAGGATCTGATGTACTAAATCTTCAAAAGCGTCTGGTAAAGCTGGGATTTTCTATTCAGGTAGATGGTGTCTATGGGAAATCAACAGCAAATGTGATTAAAAAAGCACAACAAAAGTATGGTCTCCCAGTAACAGGAATAGTCGATTATAAAACGTGGGAAACGATTATTAATTTGACACATTATATGCCTTATGCTTTTTAACAGAAATGAGATAAAAGTATACAGAAAGGATTAGAAATGGAACGCAGAGATAAAATTAACTATTATTTAGATATTGCAGAAACTGTTTCAAAGAGAAGTACTTGTCTAAGAAGAATTTATGGAGCAGTGATTGTCAATCACGATGAAATTGTTTCGACAGGTTATGTAGGGGCTCCTAGAGGACGTAAAAATTGCAGCGATTTAAATTACTGTATTCGTACAAAGCTTGAGATTCCAAGAGGAGAACGCTATGAACTTTGCCGAAGTGTACATGCGGAAACGAATGCAATTATCAGTGCTCCAAGAGAGAAAATGTTAGGTGCTACTTTATTTTTAGTAGGATTTGAACTCCCTAAAATGGAATATATTAAAAATGCAAATAGCTGTTCTATGTGTAAGCGACAGATTATCAATGCAGGAATTGAAAGAGTAATTATTCGTGATACAAACACGGACTATCGTATAATTGAAGTAAAAGAATGGATAGAACAAGATGAATCGTTAGAAGGTATTTTAGGATATTGATTCGATCAAAAAGTGGAAAAGGCAAAGGATTAGGGAAGAGGATGAAAAGAAGTATTTATTGGTATAAAGTAGATAATGCCGGAAAGATCTTTCCGGCAGTTTCAAAAGACAGCAGAAGCAGCGTATTTCGTTTGTCCTTTTATCTAAAAGAAGAAATTGTCCCTAAATTATTGGAACAGGCTGTCAATGAAACTCTTCCAAGATTTGAAAGCTTTGCGGTTCAATTAAAAGCGGGAATGTTTTGGTATTACTTAGCTGCTAATACAAGGTCTGTTCGGATTGAAAAGGAATCACCCATTATCTGTCGTTTTTTTCACTGGACAAAAAATAACGGATATTTATTTAAAGTCTATTATTTTAAGAATAAAATAACATTAGAAACCTTTCATTCGCTCAGTGATGGTACAGGAGCAATGGAGTTTCTAAAAGCAATTACACAAAATTATTTAAAACTTTGTGGACATGAATTTTCCTATTCTGGTAAAGTAAAGAGTGAAGTGCCATCTTCTCCAAGAGAAACAGTAGATATGTTTGTCAGTCAGTATGATAAAAGTTCTAAGATGAATTTGAAAGAGGAAATAGCATATCATGTCAAAGGAGAAAAATTTGCAGATTATTTTACACTCTGTATTAATGCAAAAGTTCCAACAGAACAACTCTTAGCACATACTAGAAGACTTGGAGTGACAGTTGGAGTCTATATTACAGCCGTTTTAGCTTATAGTATTTATACTCAAAGACCAGATTGTAGAACGACAAAATGTCCAATTAAGATTTTTATACCAACAAATTTAAGGAAATTTTTTCCTTCCGATACATTAAGAAATTTTTCGCTTTATATTAAAGCTACATTTGATGGAAGAAAAGAATGGACTTTTGAGCAGATGTTAGCAGAGACAAAAAGACAATTTGATGCCCAACTGGTAAAAGAGGAATTACATGCTAGAATGAATTCAAATGTCTGGATTGAAAAGAATCTAGCAATCCGATTGCTTCCGCTCTTTTTAAAAAATATCGCTTTTAAAATCGGATATAAACGATTGGCAGATGACATTAGTACCTGTTATATTTCAAATCTTGGGAAAGTTACTCTTCCAAGCGATATGAACGATTTTGTCGAAGATGTAGAATTTGCGATTGGGGGATTTGGAATTGCAGTAACATCGATACATGGACATACTAATATTATGCTTAATACAGATTTTAAGGATATTAGTATACTACAATATTTTATAAATCATTTTATTCAAGATGGACTTTTAGTTACAGTGGATACAAACTATTTGGAGGCATAAATGTATTATTGCAGAAATTGTAAAATCAATTATCAAACACCTCTTAAACGCTGCCTGTTCTGCAATAATGAATTAATTAATACCGGAACCACCGGAGGAAAAAAGAATGGAAAGCTGCTTTGGGAAGGAGTATTATGGCCAGAGGGAATTGAATTAAGGCAAGGAGTTCACTATCCAGAACGAACAAGAACAAATCACACTTTTTTTATATTTCGAAGGATACTTTTATTTTTGCTTATACTTACCAATACCATCTGTCTATATATCAATTATACAACAAGAAATTCGAAAGAGGTACTATACGGAATGGGATGGTCTTTTTTAGTCCTTGGAGTTAGTCTGTTTGTATTAGAACTTTTTCATATTGCAGGCAGAAACTTGATGAAACGCCTCAAAGTAATTTGGTATTCCATCATGATTATGGCATTAGGCTTTTGGATTGGTATTTGTATAGGACAGTATCAATGGGCACTTGATTATCTGCTTCCCTTTGGGTTTATTATGACACAATTTTATGCAACGATTTTGCTTCTTGGCGGAAAGAAAAAGATATTTGATGCTGCAATTTATGTATTTTGGTTATCTCTTTTAGGACTTCTTCCAATACTTTTTCGAAACTTAGGGTGGCTTGATACACAGTGGGTTTCGATAACTTGTGGATTTTACAGTAGTTTTACCCTATTTGGATTATTTTTTTGGGGGAGAAAAGAATTTTTAGAAGAATTAAAACGTCGGTTTTATTTCTAAACTATCTTGAAAAACAAATGTATGTTTGATATGATAGAAAAAATAAAAGTAGGAAGAGAGTGAAAAGAGATGATTTTAGTAAATACAGAGTATATTAGTGGAAAAGAACTAGAAATGTTAGGATTAGTAAAGGGAAGCACCATTCAGTCAAAAAATATTGGAAAAGATATCACACAGAGTTTTAAAACATTAGTAGGCGGTGAATTAAAGGCATACACCCAAATGATGAATGAAGCCAGAGATACTGCGACACAGAGAATGATACAAGAAGCACAAGAACTAGGTGCAGATGCCATTGTAAATGTACGTTTTGCTTCTTCGGCTGTTATGCAGGGTGCCGCAGAGGTGATTGCCTATGGGACAGCAGTAAGATTTAAGTAGTTTATAAAATCATAAAAGTAAAAATCGATCACGGTCATGAAATTTTACTGATCGTGATCGATTTTAATTAATATGCTTTATGCAAATGGATTTTCTGTTGGGTAAAGCATATTCTTTGGTTGATTGAAGTTGATTTCATCTACTGGAACACCTAGATACTTAAATACTTCATATAAGGTCTTTCCATGATGACCGAATGCAACTGCTCCGTGATGCGGATAATTCTTCTCAATTAAAACGTGACGATAGAAACGTCCCATTTCAGGAATTGCAAAGACACCGATTGCACCAAAGGAGCGTGTTGCTACTGGAAGGATCTCACCATGAGCAATATAAGCACGAATTTTTGCATCAGCAGTACTTTGCAGACGGAAGAATGTAATGTCACCCGGAACAATATCTCCTTCTAGTGTTCCCTGTGTTACTTCTTCTGGAAGGCTTCTTGCCATAATAAGTTGATGCTTCATTTCACAGGAGGTAAGCTTACTAGAAGCAGTATTTCCGCAGTGGAATGCCATAAAGGTATCCTTATGTGTATAGTTGAATTTGTCTTTAATAGATTCTTCATACATATCATTAGGAACAGAATTATTAATATCTAGTAGAGTAACAACATCTCCACTGACAATCGTACCGATAAATTCACTTAAAGCTCCATAGATATCTACTTCACAGGCAACTGGAATTCCTCTTGCAGCTAAACGGCTGTTGACAAAGCAAGGAACAAAACCAAACTGAGTTTGGAATGCAGGCCAGCACTTTCCAGCAATCGTAACATATTTTCGATAGCCTTTATGTTGTTCAATCCAGTCTAATAAAGTCAATTCATACTGGGCAAGTTTTGGAAGAATTTCAGGCTTTTTATTTGCACAGCCCAGTTCTTTTTCCATATCTGCTACTACTTCTGGAATTCTTGTATCTCCTGCATGTTTATTGAATGCCTCGAATAGATCCAGTTCAGAGTTTTCTTCGATTTCAATACCAAGATTATAAAGTTGTTTAATTGGAGCATTACAAGCTAAGAAGTTTAAAGGACGGGGACCAAAGCTGATAATCTTCAATTCGGAAATGGCAATCAAAGCCTTTGCAACTGGGAGAAAATCATGGATCATTTGGGCACATTCTTCTGCTGTGCCAACTGGATATTCTGGAATATATGCTTTTAAGTTGCGTAGCTTTAAGTTATAGCTTGCGTTAAGCATACCACAATAAGCATCTCCACGTCCTTGAATCAAATTATTTTGAGTTTCTTCTGCAGCTGCTATATACATAACTGGTCCATCAAAGTGTTTTGCAATAAGGGACTCCGAAATTTCAGGACCAAAATTGCCAAGATATACAACAACACCATTACAGCCAGCATTCTTTACCTCTTCAATAGCCTGAACCATATGAATTTCGCTTTCTACAATACAAATTGGACATTCGTGAATATCCTCTGCATTATATTTTGCTTTATAAGCAGCAACTAAAGCCTCTCTTCTGGATACAGACAAAGACTCTGGAAAGCAGTCACGACTTACTGCAATAATACCTAATTTTACAACTGGAGCATTCATCATTTTTACCTTTGCCTTTCTTTTTATTAGCATACATCTTCTGTATGCTTAATGTATACTATTGTTATAACTTATTTAACTTGATTCTAATTATATTGCACCATAAAAGGATTGTCAACTTATATTTTATCTGTTCTAAGTAAAATATAAACTTGTACGGACAGGAAGGATTATAAAACAGCATAGAAATGAGGAAAAATATGCAGAAAAAAAAGGAATGGAAAATTTTTTATCTTGGACATAGTGCATTTTTTATAGAGTGTCCTAGTTGTACTATGGTTTTTGATTATTCTGAGGATTATTTAGTTGGGGATGTACCAATATGGGATCGCAAAAAACCACTCTATGTTTTTGTCAGTCATAAACATCAAGATCATTATAGCCGTAAAATTTTTGAATGGGCAGAAGAAATGGAATCTGTTACTTATCTGCTTTCAAATGATATCCGTATGTCGGCTACTTATATGCAAAAAATCGGAATTTCACAAGCAGCTGGAAGACATATATATTTTTTAGGAAGAAGAAAAAAATATAGAGTACAAAAAGAAATAGTATTACAGATAGAGGATGATACACAAATACAATTAAAATCCCCTTATGAACAAAAAGAAGAGCTGATATCAGATGAACCAGTATTCGAATTCGAAACATTTCTTTCAACAGACGCAGGGACAGCATTTTTAATTCAGATCGATAAAAAAAGAATTTATCATGCGGGCGATCTCAACTGGTGGACATGGAAAAATCAAACAAAAAAAGAAAAGGAACAGATCTTTTCTCGTTATAAAGAAGAGATCGAAAGAATAGGCAAAAGAAAAATTGATATTGCATTTTTGCCATTAGATCCAAGACAGGGAAAAGATTTCTTTTTAGGAATGGATTATTTTATGAAAAATACAGATACAAAAATGGCATTTCCAATGCACTGTTGGAATGATTATAGTATTATCAAAAAGTTAAAGGAAATGGAAGATAGTAGTTCTTACCGAGATCGAATTATAGAAGTATCTGATAAACAAAGAGAATTTTATATCTGAATTAAAATCTATATCACAAACACATGAATGAGATTATAGTTTAACTTTTCATTCATGTGTTTATTTGGAATATGGTTTAGTTCTCCATGTGTTTTAATTTTTTTTGATAGATACGAAATAAGAAAAAAGTACACAATCCTAAGGATACAAGTTCAGCAAGAGGAAAGGAATACCAGACCGCACGAAGTCCAAACTGATTTGCTAAAATCCAAGCAGCAGGCAAAATAACGATAAGCTGACGAAAAACAGAGACAAGCAAACTATAAACTCCATTTCCAAGTGCTTGAAATACAGAGCTAATAATAATACAGTACCCTGCAAATAAAAAGCTAATACTAATAGTTCTAAGGGCCGGAATTCCAATCGTAAGCATTTCGTCAGAGGCTTCAAACAATTTTAAAAGCAGTCCTGGAATTAGTTGGAATACAAGCAAACCAAAAAGCATAATACCAACAGCAATAAAAACACTAAGTCGAATGGTATCTAAAATTCTTTTTTTATTACGGGCACCATAATTATAAGCTACAATAGGAACCATTCCATTATTTAATCCAAAAATTGGCATAAAAATAAAACTTTGAAGTTTAAAATAGATTCCAAAAACAGAAACAGCGGTTGGAGTAATAGGATTTAAAATACGGTTCATTCCATAAGTCATAATGGAACCAATAGACTGCATGATAATAGAAGGCAGTCCAACTGCATAAATTGCTCCAATCGTTGGGAAATGAGGTTTCATATCACGTAAAGTAAGATGAATCTCTTTATTTTTTTTCTGATTAAAAATAATGCCTAAAGTCATAGCAACAAGTTGTCCAGTAATGGTTGCGATAGCAGCACCAGATACACCAAGTTTTGGGAATCCCAAATATCCAAAGATCAAAATAGGATCTAAAATAATATTAATAATAGCTCCTGTCCCTTGTGTGATCATGTTATAAAACGTCTTTCCCGTAGACATCAAAAGCCGTTCAAAAGTGATTTGAACAAAGATTCCAATAGAAAAAACAGAACAGATCCTTAAATAATTTATACCAGCCGTAATAATTTCCTGACAGCCATTCGGATCGGTTAAAAGTTCTTCCTCTGAAAAATGGGATAGATAATATGGTTCTACCATAGTAAGACCAAAAATTAAAAAGAGAAGATAACTGCAAATAGCAAGAAAAATTCCATTATTGGCAGCAAGATTTGCAGAGCGAAAGTTTTTTTCTCCGAGATTACGAGAAAGCAGTGCATTTACTCCAACACCAGTTCCTGCTGCTACTGCAATCATCAAATTTTGAATTGGAAATGCCATAGATACCGCAGTTAATGTATTTTCACTGATCTGTGAAACAAAAATACTATCTACAATATTATAAAGTGCTTGAATCAACATAGAGATAATCATAGGCAAAGACATTGTAATTAATAACGGCTTAACTGGCATGGTTCCCATTTTGTTTTCTTGAGTTTTTTGTGTAGCAGTCATGAATTTCCTCCTTCAAAATAGTATTAGGTTTATAAAAGTTTAATTTTATAGAAAATGAAATGGTTTGTCAATAGTGAATAGTTACTATAAAGAAATTCTGAAAAAAGTGTGAATTTTAAGGAAAAGCTTTTCTTTTTTTAATTTTTGTGGTATAACTGAATCATTCGCTTGATTTTTAAAAACAAGTTTTCTACTGGGCAAAAACTTGTGTCATTAGCTGTTCCTAAAAATAATTACAGCACGGAGGTTAAAAAATGAAAAAAAAATTAATCATAGGATTGCTTTGTCTTTGTCTAGCTGGTAGTGCAGTGGCATGTAAAAAAGAATCTGATTCAAAAACGCCAGATACACAACAAGGAGTTAGTATCAATAATGCCAATGTAGAGTTGGGAGAGTATAAGGGCGTAGAAGTAACGATGTTAAGTACCGAAGTAACAGACGAAGAGGTTCAAAAAGCTTTAGAATCATTTGTTACTGGAACAAAGCTAGAGATTACAGACCGCAAGGATGTACAGACAGGTGATATTACAAATATTGATTATGCTGGTAAAATAGACGGAGAGGCTTTTAATGGAGGTACAGCACAGGGAACAGATTTAACAATTGGATCAAATAGTTTTATTGCAGGATTTGAAGAACAGCTTGTTGGTCATACAGTTGGAGAAACATTTGATATTAATGTAACATTTCCAAAAGATTATAGAGAAGAGGGAACGGCTGGTTCAGAGGTCAATGGAAAGGATGCTGTTTTTACCATTACAATTAATGCGTTAAAACGCAATGCGACAATGGATGATTTAACAGATGAATTTATTGCAAAACATACAGAAAGTACTGGAAAATACAATTCGATTGAAGAATGGAAAACGGCAAAGAAACAAGAATTAGAAACCCAAAAAGAGGAACAGGCAGAACTTAAATTTAAGTCAGATGCTATTCAAGCAGTAATTGACAACTCCGAATTTAAAGATGATTTATCAAATCAGATTAAAACAATAGAAACAAATATGAAAAACTATTATCAGTCTATTGCGTCTGCATGGGGATTAGAATTTCCAACATTTCTTTCTCTATTTATGGGAATGACAGAGGAACAATTTAATACAGAAATTGCAAACTCTTCAGAATTTTATGTAAAGCAAGAAATTATTGGAAATAAGATTGTTAAAGAAGAAAATTTAGTTTTAAGTGATGAAGAATACACCACTGGTTTGGCACAACTTGCGAATGAAGCACAGGCAGAAACTCCAGAAGCCTATGAAACAGAAAATGGAAAAGAAATCATACAACAGCAGCTTTTATTAAATAAAGCATATCAGCTTATTTTTGATAATGCAGTAAAAAAATAATAAAACCAAAAAGAGAGTACAAAGTTAAAAAATAACGTATTGTACTCTCTTTTTATAAATTATGTAAGGAAAAAAATAAACTTACTACGCATGAGAAGCTTTATTCCTTTTTTGCTTATGAATATTAATAATAGAGTTGATAATATATAATAGTATAAAAAGGCTCGTAAAATTAATCCAGATATCTCTATAAGCTGTTTTCGCTAATTCTTCCCTTAATCCAGTAAACCACACATATATAAATACTAATAATTGAGATGTCACATAGGCAATAATATATCTAAAAATCAAAGGTTTAACGAAATATCAGCAAGAAATCTCCCACTTCTAAGCAAAGCGAACGTGTGGGGATGAATTGTTACTTGCTTTTTTCCCCTTCACCTGCTATACTTACCTCAAACATGGAAAACAGGAGGAAGTTCAATGCAGCTAAAGAAGGAAGAGTTTATAAAAAATGTAGAAGATAATATGAAGCTACTATTCCGAAAAACTGTAGAAGAGGCAAGTAAACAGCAATTATTTCAGGCAGTAGCTTTTTCAATCAAAGATGTTATTGTGGATCAGTGGATCGCTACGCATAAAGAATATGAAAAAGAGGACGTAAAGACCGTATACTATCTTTCCATGGAGTTTTTGATGGGACGTGCTTTAGGAAATAATATTATTAACCTAAAAGCAGATGAAGTCGTTAGAGAAGCACTTACAGAATTAGGACTTGATCTCAATATTATCGAGGATCAAGAGCCAGATCCAGCACTTGGAAACGGTGGTCTTGGACGTCTTGCAGCTTGTTTTTTGGATTCTTTATCAACTCTTGGATATCCAGCTTACGGATGTGGTATTCGTTACAAATATGGAATGTTTGAACAAAAGATTGAAAATGGTTTTCAGATTGAAGTACCAGATAACTGGCTAAAAGACGGCAATCCATTTGAAATTAAACGTTCAGAATATGCAGTAGAAGTAAAATTCGGTGGCTATGTACGGATGATGAAAGATGAACATGGAAGAGAGCGATTTATCCAAGAAAATTATAATTCTGTCTTAGCCGTTCCATATGATCTTCCAATTTTAGGATATGGCAATAATATTGTCAATACTCTTCGAATCTGGGATGCAGAAGCAATTAATACTTTTAACTTAGATTCCTTTGATAAAGGAGACTATCATAAAGCAGTAGAGCAGCAAAACCTTGCCAGAACTATCTGTGAAGTGCTCTATCCAAATGACAATCACTATGCTGGAAAAGAACTGCGTTTAAAACAGCAGTATTTCTTTGTATCGGCAAGTATTCAGCGTGCAGTGGCAAAATATATGGAGCAGCATGATGATGTTAGAAAACTTCATGAAAAGGCATGTTTCCAATTAAATGATACACATCCTACTGTAACAGTAGCCGAATTGATGAGAATTTTAATGGATGATTATTTCCTTTCTTGGGATGAAGCATGGAATGTCACAACGAAGTCCTGTGCCTATACCAATCATACCATTATGTCTGAAGCATTAGAAAAATGGCCGTTAGAATTATTCTCTCGTTTACTTCCTAGAATTTATCAAATCGTAGAAGAGATTAACCGTCGGTTTATTTTATTACTTCAGGAAAAATATCCGGGAGATTATAAAAAGATCGAAAAGATGGCAATTATTTATGATGGACAAGTAAGAATGGCAAATTTGGCAATCGTAGCAGGATTTTCTGTCAATGGTGTGGCAAAGCTTCATACAGAAATTTTAAAGACACAGCAGTTAAAGGACTTTTATGAACTTTGGCCTGAAAAGTTCAATAACAAGACGAATGGAATTACACAGAGAAGATTTTTACTACATGGAAATCCACTGCTTGCAAATTGGGTGACAGATAAAATCGGAAATGATTGGATTACAGATCTACCACATATCAATGAACTTGCGATTTATGCAGAAGATGAAAAGTGTCAGAAAGAATTTATGCAGATCAAGTATCAAAATAAGGTACGACTGGCAAAATATATTAAAGAGCACAATGGAATAGAAGTTGATCCACGTTCTATTTTTGATGTTCAGGTAAAACGTCTACATGAATATAAGAGACAGCTTCTAAATATTCTACATGTAATGCACTTATATAACCAACTGAAAATGGATCCAGATATGGATTTTTATCCGAGAACCTTTATTTTTGGTGCAAAAGCAAGTGCAGGATACCGTAGAGCAAAAGCAGTTATTAAATTGATCAATAGTGTAGGCGATATTATCAATAACGATAAGTCAATACATGGTAAACTCAAAGTAGTATTTATTGAAAATTATAGAGTTTCTAATGCAGAATGGATCTTTGCAGCAGCAGATGTTTCCGAGCAGATTTCTACAGCAAGTAAAGAAGCTTCTGGAACAGGTAATATGAAATTTATGCTCAATGGAGCATTGACACTTGGAACAATGGACGGTGCAAATGTAGAGATTGTAGAAGAAGTCGGAAAAGAAAATGCGTTTATTTTTGGTTTAAGTTCTGACGAAGTAATCTCTTATGAGAAAAACGGAGGTTATAATCCAAAAGAAATTTATAATACAGATCAGGATATTCGCTTGGTATTAACCCAGTTGATCAATGGATTTTATTCCCCACAAAATCCAGAATTGTTTAGAGAACTTTATAACTCTTTATTAGAGAGTAACGGATATGAAAAAGCGGATCAATACTTTATTTTAAAAGATTTCCGTTCCTATGAAGCAGCTCAAAAAGAAGTAGAAAAGGCATATCGGGATGAAAAAAAATGGGCACGTTCTGCTATCTTAAATGTTGCTAAGAGTGGTAAATTTACTTCCGATCGTACGATAGAAGAATATGTAAAGGATATCTGGCATTTAAAGAAAGTAACGGTTGAACTAGAAAATAAATAAAAGTCAGTAAAAGACATAGTAAAATAAACAATAAGGCAAAAGAGAAGATAAGCCGGATCATTTCAGACGTTCGTCGGTCAAAGTAATATACCGTCGAACGTCTGTTTTTGATAATTTATTCATGGAGGTGAAGACATTTGTTAAAGATTGTGCTTCCTCAAAAAGTAACATATCTTCTCTCACAGTTGATGAATGATGGATATGAGGCATATGTTGTTGGAGGGTGTGTACGTGACTGTTTATTAGGCAGGGTTCCAAAAGATTGGGACATTACAACTTCGGCAAAACCAGAAGAGGTCAAAGCTATATTTAAAAGAACTGTAGATACAGGAATTGCTCATGGTACAGTAACCGTTATGTTAGAAAAAGAGGGTTTTGAGGTTACTACCTATCGAATTGACGGAGAATATGAAGATAATAGACATCCTAAAACGGTAGAATTTACAAGAAGTTTGAGAGATGACCTAGCACGAAGAGATTTTACAATCAATGCAATGGCATATAATGAAACAGACGGTTTTGTCGATTTATTTGGAGGATTAGAAGATATAAAAAATAGACAAATTCGGTGTGTTGGGACTGCTAGAGAACGATTTGAAGAAGATGCCCTACGAATTTTGAGAGCATTTCGTTTTTCAGCACAATTAGATTTTGAAATTGAAGAAAATACTCTTATAGCAGCGAAAGAATTGGCAGAAAGATTACAGGGAATCAGTGCAGAACGAGTTCGAGAAGAATTGGTAAAGCTTTTACTTTCGAATCATCCAGAACGTTTACTATTTGTACAACAAGCTGGAATTACTGCAATCGTTTTGCCAGAATTTGATCGGATGTTAGAGATGACACAGGAAAATCCACATCACTGTGCCAATGTAGGAATACATTCTTTAAATACAGTAAAATGGATTGCAAAACAAGAAGAAAATATCGAAGAAAAGGAAATGTGGAATAGTGCAGTTGTAGCTTCTGGGCACTCTGAAAAAAAGTGCAGGTTATGTTTGCGGTTGGCTGCCCTTTTTCATGATGTAGGAAAGCTAAATACCAAAAGAATAGATGAAAATGGAATCGCACATTTTTATGGGCATGACAAAGCAGGGGCGAAACAAACACAACAAATTCTACAGAGATTAAAATTTGACAATGAAACGATAGAACTGGTGGAACGTCTTATTTTTTTTCACGATTATAGATATGAAAATTTAAGACATGGATTAAGTCAAACAGGTTTACGACATATGACAAATAAAGCTGGAAAAGATTTGATGGAGCTACTTTTTTTTCTTCAGGAAGCAGATGCCAGAGCACAAAGTCAAAAATTTCTATCAGAAAAGCTAGAAATTTTAAATAAGGCAAGACAGATCTACTATAAAATTAAAGAACAAGGAGATTGTCTTAGATTAAAAGAACTAGCGATAAATGGAAGAGATTTAATTGCATTAGGCTATATGCCTGGAAGAAATTTAGGAATTGTATTAAATGAGCTATTAGAGTATGTATTAGAACATCCAGAAGAAAATTCAAAAGAAAAACTTTTGATATTAGCAGAAAAAAAACGAAGACAAGAACAAAATTTCTAAAGGAATATTTTTCATCCTATCTCATAAGATTAAAAGAACTCTACTGTAACTGCTATACAGAGAGTAAAACTATGGTCGGAGGGATGGAAGGTGGAAGATAGAACACAGGAAATCTTCAGCCAGTATGAGCTGAAAATCAATCACACATACCGTATTCGAGGGGCTCTGCTGCTGGATACAGATAAAGGCCTGAAGCTCCTTTGTGCCACAAACAGCAGTGAAAGCCGCCTTTGTTTTGAGGATGAATTAAAACAACGAATGCTTCAAAATGGATATTACAATACAGATCGTTTTATTCGAAATCAAGAAGGAAAAATTAGTTCTATAAATACTGCTGGAGAATGTTTTGTCATAAAGGATTGGTTTGATGCAGAGGAGTGTAATATTTATAAGGAGGAGCGAATTTTTTCTGCTGCGTCAAATTTAGCACAGATGCACCAAGCGATGGAGGGAATTCAAAGTTTAGAGGAACAAAAACCCTATCAGATGCAGATACCACTACCAGAATTATTTTCGCGCAGAAATCGTGAGATGAAACGGGTTATGATGTATATTAGAGAACGAAAGCAAAAAAGTCCATTTGAAGTACAATATTTGAATATGTGGAATCAGTTTTATGAAGACGCAGACAGAGCATCTAAGCGATTGGAAGCATTTCCATACCAAAGAGAGATGGAGAGGGCTATAGAAAAGGGAAGTATTTGTCATGGAAGTTATAATTATCACAATATTTTATTCTTAAAAGACCAAACGGTACATAGTACAAAATTTTATGCCGCAGAGGCAGGCGAAAGTAAAATAGCAACGACAAATTTTGAAAAAGCGGTAATTGGAATACAAATTACAGATTTATACCAATTTTTGCGTAAAGTGATGGAAAAAAACGATTGGAATTATTTATTAGCGAAAAATATCTTAGAAGAATATCAAAAAATTCGAGTATTATCGCTAGAAGAACGAGAAATATTACAAATTCTTTTAGAGTATCCAGAAAAATTTTGGAAGCTAACCAATTTTTATTATAATAATAAAAAGTCTTGGATTCCTCAAAAGAATATACAAAAGCTTACTTCCTTAGAAAAACAACAAAAAATGAAACAGGAATTTTTACAAAAACTTGCTTATGATATGGAGTAGTTTAGTAAAGACCAAAGAAGTACAAGAAATGGATTCCTGCTTTACTAAACGATTTTTATAGGATATAATAGAGATGCAGGGGTGTGAAAAGGAATTCATAAGCCACAATTAGGAAGGAACCGTGAAAGAAAAAGATACAAAGGACGGGGGAAAATTTTGAAAAATAGGACCAAGGAAAACAGAATACGTCAACTTGATACCAGACCATTAATTATGTTTTCTGCGCTTAGTTTTACAGTACTGATTTTAATTACACTACTCGCTGCTTTAAAAAATCAGACTAACGCAGCAAAACATACTTTGGCATCGATTCAGCCAGAAGTTTCTGTACAACCTACACTCATTCCAGATAATGATAAGTATGCGGTACAGATGATAGGAGTTGTTATTGGAGTAGATGCAGAAGAAAAAAAGATTACACTTTTAAATGTACAGACAGATGAGATACTATCATTAGAGTACACAGGGGCAAGTGATATTCGAAGTAAATATGATAAAATAATTGCAGGGGCACAACTGAATTTGGGAGATATGGCAGATGTAACTTATCAGGGAGTGACAAAAACAGTTCTTTCTTTAAAGGTAAATGCAGTTGGGTGGGAATATAACACGGTTTCCAATCTGTTAATTGATACAGATAGACAGATGATGTCTTTTTTAGGAAATCGTTATACATATTCAGATGGTTTGGTTTTGTTAAACAATGGAACAAAAACTTCATTGGGAAACTTGGCAAAGAGTGATGTTTTAACAATTCGTGGCTATGAGGAAAAAGTCTGCTCCATTCAGGTTACAAGAGGACATGGTTATTTAAAATTAACAGAGGATGAAGATTTTATTGGAGGTACAATAGAGGTTGGAATGTTGATGTCAAAACAAATTCAAAAGGGAATGATATTGACAGTACCAGAGGGAAGTTATGACATTAGGATTTCAAACCGACAATATTCTGGAGAAGAGAGAATAACCATAAAAAGGGATCAAACTTCTACTCTTCGCGCAGACGCCTATGGGCCAACAGGAGTACAAAAGGGGCGTGTTACATTTCAAGTTATTCCAGAGGAAGCGATTCTTACGATTGATGGAGAACGAACTTTTTTTGCAATTCCTGTGGAATTAAGTTATGGAGAACATGAAGTGGAGGCAGCTCTTGGCGGTTATCATTCCTATAAAGGAACCGTTACTGTTGATAAAACAGAATCAAGATTTCGTATCATATTGTCAGAGAATACAGGAAATTCGGACAGTGAAGAAGATGAAACAGGGCAAGATTCTGACTTTGAGAATGAAACGGATGATTGGAATAATAATGATGATAATAGTGACGATTGGACAGAGGATGACTGGACAGAGGATGACGACGATGAAGACGATTGGACAGAAGACGATTGGACACAGGACGATGATTCGGAAGATGAGCCACAAATTAGTACAACTCCAAATCAAGATGATGAGGAGGGTGATAATACATCAGAACCATCAGGAAATTTAAGTGGAACAGACTCTGCACACACTCTAACAATTCGGTGTAGTAATGGAGTAAAAGTGTATGTGAATGGAATCTATGCTGGTGAGATTGAAAATGGAGAAGTTGTACTTCCAAAATATCTTGGACAGCTAGAACTTACTTTAATGTTAAATAATGATGTAAAGCATTACACGATTGAAGTATTTAATGATAAAAAGGATACATCTTTTACTTTTCCTAATTTTTAATTTTATCAGATGAATAAAAAGAAATTGTGGAAGAAAACAGTGGATAAAAAGTTTTATTTATGTTAAAATAAAACCAAATAAGCCGATTTTTTCTCGGCAAAATACAGGAGGCGGCAAAATGGATTATAAGGCAATGTATGAAGAGTGGTTAAAGAATCCTTATTTCGATGCTACAACAAAGAAAGAGTTAGAGAGTATTCGGGATAATGACAATGAGATTAAAGAGCGTTTTTATGCAGATCTCGAATTTGGTACAGCAGGATTACGTGGTATTATTGGTGCGGGAACAAATCGTATGAATGTCTATACTGTTCGAAAGGCAACTCAGGGGCTTGCTAATTATATTTTAAAAATGGGCGGAATCGGTCGTGGAGTTGCAGTTGCATATGATTCCAGAAGAATGTCACCTGAATTTGCGGACGAGGCAGCTTTATGTCTGGCAGCGAATGGAATTAAGGCATATGTGTTTGAGTCCTTACGTCCAACTCCAGAACTTTCTTTTGCAGTTCGTTATCTTTCTTGTATTGCAGGAATTAATGTTACTGCAAGCCACAATCCACCGGAATATAATGGATATAAAGTTTATTGGGAAGATGGTGCACAGATTACCCCTCCAAATGATACCGGAATTATGGAAGAGGTTAAGGCAGTCACTGATTATGCGTCAGTAAAGACAATGGACAAGCAGGAAGCAAAGGAGAAGGGACTGTATCAGACTATTGGCGAAGAAATTGATGATAAGTATATAGCTGAGTTAAAAAAGCAGGTAATTCATCAAGATAGTATTGATGCAGTAGGAAGTGAATTAAAGATTGTGTATACTCCTTTACATGGAACAGGAAATCTTCCAGTGAGAAGAGTATTAAAAGAATTAGGCTTTCAATCTGTTTATGTTGTGCCAGAACAGGAACTTCCAGATGGAGAATTTCCAACTGTCAGCTATCCGAATCCAGAGGCAGCAGAGGCATTTACACTTGCATTAAAACTTGCAAAGGAAAAGGATGCCGATCTAGTATTAGCAACTGATCCAGATGCGGATCGTCTTGGAGTATATGTAAAAGATGCAAAGACAGGAGAATATATTTCTCTTACTGGAAATATGTCAGGATGTCTACTTGCTAATTATGAACTAAAAGAACGCCAACGCATAAATGGATCACTTCCAGAAGATGGTGCTTTGATTAAGACGATTGTAACTTCGAATATGGCAACTGCGATTGCAGAGCATTATAAAGTTCGCCTTATTGAAGTTTTAACTGGATTTAAGTATATTGGACAGCAGATCTTACAGTTTGAAACAAAGGGTGTTGGAACATATCTGTTTGGTTTTGAAGAAAGCTATGGATGCCTTATCGGAACACATGCAAGAGATAAAGATGCCATTGTTGCGACAATGGCTCTATGTGAGGCAGCAGCATATTACAAGACACAGGGAAAGACACTTTGGGATGCCATGATCGATATGTATGACCAGCTTGGCTATTATAAAGAAGATGTTACTTCTGTGACAATGAAGGGAATTGAAGGTTTAGAAAAAATTCAGACAATTATGAATACACTTAGAGAACATCCTCCAGTAAAAGTAGGAGATTACGAGGTATTAAAGGCAAGAGATTATAAAAAGGATACCATTAAGGACTTAAAGACTGGAGAGGTTGTTCCAACAGGACTTCCTTCTTCTAATGTACTTTATTATGAAATGACAGATCATGCTTGGCTGTGTGTACGTCCTTCTGGTACAGAACCAAAAGTAAAATTCTATTTTGGTATTGTTGGAACTTCCCTAGAAGATGCCAACGAAAAATCAGCAGCTCTTGGTAAAAAAGTAATGGAAATGATTGAAAAAATGTCATAATAGAAAGTAATAAGAAATAGTAAACTTGCTGTTCGGTTTTTTGAAGTAATCTATATCGAACAGCAAGTTTTTGATTTAAAATGAAAAATAAAAGAGGAGAAAGATTGAAAATAAAAATTTTCAAAAAGAAAGAATGGAAGAACAGATTACTAAAAAAAGAGAACTTACAATAGAACAGATGCTAGTAGAAATTGATAAAGTAAAAGAGTTATGGTTAAGTAAAGGAATTAAATTAGTTTATTTAACAGGGGAGTTAGAAAAAGTATTAAAAGATTTTAGACAAGAAAAAAATTATAATCTGTTAAAAGGGTACATAGAAACAAAAATTTTGCTAGATAAGAATATGGAAAATTCAAATAATATTTTGGTTAATACAGGGATTTCTCTGATTTCTATTTTACTAGCGATTTGTTCTGTTTCTTTAAATTTAAGTGGAAGGAGTGGTCTTGCTGTCGCATTTTCTATCCTTTCTCTTTTTATTTTAATAGTAGCTATGATTCTTTTAAGTCCAGTCATAAAAAAATACAGAGGAAATTATGCAAAAGAAAAAAGCTTTTATGAAATTCTATTAAAGGTTCTTTAATGGAGAGAAATCTAATTTTTTATATAAAATTACAAAATATTGAACGAATGATACCTTCAAACGGCTCTTGACGATAGCGAAAAAAAGGAATACAATAGAATTACTTCTTGATTTTAAAGAATTTGTTATAGCTTTAACCGATTAAAAAATAATCGGTTTTAGGGCGAATAGTGTTTATAAGAGCCTTTTGCAAGTTTGGCTTAGGAAGGGGGTTTTATGGTAGAAGGGATGGACAATGAGAAATTAAGTTATTTACAAGGATTAAGACAATTATTTAAAGACTTTATTGAACTTAAAAAAACAGATCCAGAAAATCTTCAAACCCTTACCGATGCTATGTTTGACTGGTATTATTCACTTCCACAAATTACTTTGACTTTTCAGGAAATGGATGGTATGGTAGAGAAAGACCGGAGATTGATGAAAGAGCTGCGAAGGATCATTTGGAAAAAGAGTAGTGATCCAGAAAAAGTCTTATTTCAAAAACTTTTACATAGCATGGAAGCAGGAAAAGATCTTGCATTTTGTCTACGGCAAATTACAAGAGTAAAGCGACAAATGGAACTTCATGTAAGATGGATAAAGCAAGAGGCAGCAGAACGGGTACGAAGGATTTTTAAAGACAGATCCCACGAAGATTTAGAACAGTGCTTAAAATCGTGGCTTTTAATGCTATATTACAGAGAGGATATTGTTTTTTCAGCATCTGCGCAAATGTTTTTACAATTCGTTGAAAATTTGTATATCCATAATGAAGAAGAAATTATTTCTAGGATATCCAAAATTGTAATGGGCTGTTATGTAGAAGACTGGAAAAATGGTTCTTTAAATGAATTTACAATAAGAGTACGTGAAGTAAAGGAAGAGATAGAGGCAAAACAAGAAATTTGTTCCAAAGAAAAAGAGATTATTTTTACTGGAAACAACGGAAGATGGATTCGATGGCGTTTTTCGATTCCAGAAGATACGAAACAAAATCATAACTTTTTAAATTCAGTAAAAAATGTGATACAAACACAAGGAAGTGAGATTCAAATGAAAGAACAAGCAGCAATTTTGATTGGAGAGGTAGAACAGATGTTAGAAAAAATCAGATGTCAGAATCCAAAGAAAGAGCAATCGGAGGAATGATAGAATGATTTATTTGGATAATGCAGCGGATACATATCCAAAACCAATAGATTTTTGGAGCAATGATTCTTTAAGCCCATTAAAAAATACAATCGCCCATTTCTTTAAGGCAACTCCAGAGCAGGTTTTTTTAACATCATCTGCAAAGGAGGCACTATATACAGTAATTCATTCCTTAAAATTAAATGAAAATTCTACAGTTTATCTAACTTCCTTTGAGCCAGATGTTACGATACGGACAGTTTCAGTACGAAAATATCAAGATGGAATTCGTCTTTTTTTCCTTCCGATAGATCCAAATACTGCAGTACCTGACTGGAAAGCACTAAAACAACAATTTTTTCTTTATCCGCCAGATGTTGTGATTATTAATCAAGTTGGAAGTTTAACAGGAGCAATTACTCCAGCAGAAGATATTTTTTCCAAGGCTCATGCTTATGGCGCAGTTACCATTTTAGACGCAGCTCAGTCAGCAGGTATTTTACCAATAGAATTTGAGAAAATGCAGGCTGATATTTTAATTTTTTCTGGTCATAAGAAATTATATGGAAAACAGGGATGTGGAGGTTTTCTATGTAAACGAGAAAATATTTTTGAAACAATGCCCAATGTTTTAAAAGAAGAGCAAATTAGTCAAACAGTATTAGAAAGCCTGTGTAAAACACTGCTTTGGGGAATGGACGGGCAACGAGAAAAGCTTCAAAAAGAACAGGAACTATCAGCAGAACTTTTAGAGGGATTACAAGCCTTTTCAGATACGATTGTCTTAGGCCCAACACTAGAAAAAGAACGAACAGGAATAGTTACGTTTGCTCTACATGGTTATTCCGCAGATTGGCTTGTAAATCGGATAAAACAGGAAGGACAGATTGTTCTTCGGACTGCTCGTGATACAGAACCATATTTGTCAGAATGGCTGAAAGCTGCAAAAATAGAAGAATTTGTAAGGGCAAGTTTCGGATGGTTTAATACACAAGAAGAAGTAAGACAGCTTTTAAAAACAATCGGGGGTTTATGTAAAAAGACAACCATATTTTAATAATTAATAGCAAAAGAAATTGTTAGGAACAATTATAACGGCAGTAGCGGGTGGAGCGAAAGCGGTATTCTCTACTGTCATGAAGCAATCCACATAATTGTTTTGTTCTTAACTGCCGCGAGTGGATTGGAACAAACAGTCTGTGTAGAAATGAGGAAAAATGAATCGAAAAGCAGTTGCAAAAGAAACATTAGAAATTTTAAAAAATGGTTTTTATATTTGGAATAATAAAAAAATACAAATTGAGCCAATGCACAAAAACTCGATTGAAAACAGTCATTATATTGCTCCAGAGGAAAAACTAGAGCAGGAAGCAACAAAAGCAGATAGACAATCGTGTGTAATCTATGTAAATTCTTTCCAAACAGTACGAGCAATTTTAGATGCTGTTCATGCAAAAAAAGAAAAAATTGGCGTATTAAATTTTGCAAGTGCAAAAAATCCGGGAGGCGGATTTTTAAATGGAGCCATGGCGCAAGAGGAAAGTTTAGCAGTTTCCAGTGGATTATATGATACATTAACAGCACACTGGGAGTATTATGAAAAAAATAGAAATACACGTTCTATGATTTATACAGATGGAGCAATTTATTCGCCAGATGTTGTATTTTTTCGAAATGAGAAATTTGAACTTTTAGAAACTCCTGTGCTTGCATCGGTTTTAACACTGCCAGCAGTCAATTATGGACAGGTTTTATTAAAGGGCGAAGATTCGAATTTAGCAAAACAAAAAATGAAAGTACGAATGGAAAGAAGTCTTCAGATTTTTAAAAAAGAAGGGGCAAAAAATTTAATTTTAGGGGCATATGGGTGTGGAGTATTTCAAAACGATCCACACGATGTAGCAAATTGGTGGAAAGAATTACTAGAAAAGGGCTATCAAAAGGATTTTGAAAGTATTTGTTTTGCTATTTTTGATCGTTCAGAATCGAAGGAGTGTTTAAAAGAATTTTCCATTTTTACTAATTAAAATAATGATGCCGCAATTTAGTATTAAAAATCTATTTTGCGGCATCGTTTTTTACTCTTCCTGTTCTTTTTCTGAAATAGGTGTTGGTGAAATAGGAAGTTGGACAATAAGTTCATTGGTAGAACTTAAGATCTTTCCATCTTTTCCAATTTGTGCAATACTGATCTTATCACCATTTTTAAGCTTTAGATTATCTGCAACAAGCAGATTTCGGCTTTCTATCTGTACATCTTTTACTGGACTGCCATTAATACAAAGACGGCTGTAGGTATTAAAGTAATCTCCAACGATATGCAGTAAATATTGTTCAGAATCAGTATCTGAGATGTTTACACGATAACTATAAATACTTGCAGGGGTTGTTCCCATCTGCAAATTTGTTGGCTTAAATGGGTTCACTCCCCCATAACAGTCTAAATTACCATATAACATATCATATTCTAACATTTTTAATTGTTCTAAATAAATATCAGAGTCTTTTTGGGTTCTGTGTAGTTTTGGAATTAATCCCTCTTGAATGTCTAAGCGTTCAAATAAATAAGGATATAGTTGATAAGCTTCTAAATCCATTTGTTCTCGTTCTAATTCAAAATTACTCCAAAGTACATATTCTGTTTGAAATAAAGAGTTATTTGTAAGTTGTTCTGGCAAAAGAGAAAATCCAGGCAGGTGATCGCCATACATAATAAGAACGGTTGGTTCTCCACACTGTTCTAAATAGGAAACTAATTCACCAATAAAGTGATCCATCTTATGGATTTCATTAGAATAGTATAACATTCCATAATATGTTTCCTTTGAAAATCCTTCTGGCAAAGTGAGATCGATTTCTGGATCTTCTAATATTGCCTGTGTAGGATAGGCTCCATGTCCTTGAACAGAAATTGCATAAATAAAATCTTGAGTTTTTGTACTTTCAAGAATTTTTCTTATTTCATCGGTTAAAATACTATCTTTAGCCCAGCCAAGAGGTGTAAATTCCAGATCTTCCATATATTCAATGGAAGTAAATGTATCAAAACCAAGTTGGGAGAATACGGTATTTCTCCCATAAAAAGTGCCATCATTATTATGCAGGGCATGTGTCTGATATCCCAATGGCTTTAAATTATATCCAATACTTTCACAAGTAGTCTGTTGAAGAATTGTTTTATAGGGATATTCGCCCGGACCAAAAAAGTCTAAATTCATTCCAGTAATTGCTTCAAATTCTGTATTGGCGGTTCCCGCACCAACACTTGGGACACTCAGATAGCCAGAGGTATAAGCTTCCTTTAAGTATCGAAAATTCGGAATAGGATCTTTAGTAAAGGTAGAACCTATAATAGAAGTCGGATCAAAAAAGGATTCTAGCTGCAACATAATAATGTTTGGAGTCTTTTTAGTTGGTATTGTTTGAGGAATATTTAATTCATCGGTTGGTATTTTAGGAGGAATTGGCGTCAATACAGCAGTAGCAGAAGGTGTTTTTGGCTTTTGAGTTGGTGAAATATCAGAAGCCTTAATTACAATTCCATTTTCTAAACTATCTACAATCTGTGTAATCGTCTTTTGGGAATAATTTTTTGGTTTATCAATTCCTGTATTAATAATACTATTGATAAAGCAATAAGGCAGTCCATAGGAATGATAAGCATCTGCAAGATTTCCAAAGTTTTCAGATAATAATCCTACAAATACATAAATATGAGTTAGTCCAAAAATAGATAGTGTAAACATAACACAAAAAGTAAAACTACGAAAACGATGTAGAATTCCTTTGTATTTTGGAGCTTTTTTATATAAAATAATTAATCCTGTAATTAAAAGTACAGTTCCAATCCCAATTAAAATAAGATAAAATGTATTGAGATAGTGTGGAATAATTTGGATTGTAGAACTAAGCAAAGTAATATCTACTGCGGTAAAAGGAGTGGTTCGAAATTGAAGTAAAATCAAGTCAACAACTCCTACAATAATCCAAAGTAACGATGTTAAGATAAGAGCAAATACTTTACGTCTTACGATCAAAGAGATCGATAAAGTAGCTGTAATAATCAATAGATTATACAAAAAGACAAAAGGATTCGTTACTAAAAAAACAATAGCTTTCCAAAGAGAACATCTAGAACATATTTCAACAAAAAGTTCTAAGATAAGTCCAATAAAAAAGCATCGTTTAACAGGAGAAAGCAAGATTGACTTTAAACTTTGCAATGTAGGATGAGAAGTTTTCTCCTCCATGGTTACACCTCTTTCTTTTCTTGTTTAAGATTGCCCATTGCTATTTAACGTCTGATAGTGTATCATAGATTCGTAAATAATCCAATGGAAGTTTTCTTAAGAATTTATGACGAATTTGTTTAAAATATAGTCAAGTTTTACGAAAATTAAATTTTAAACGAGGGAGGCACTTATGAATCATATAACATTAACTGGAAATTTAGGAAGTGGAAAGTCTACAATATGTAAAATATTAGAAAACCAATATGGATATGAAATTTATTCCACTGGAAAAGTACAACGTTCTTTAGCAATACAGTTAGGAATCAGTGTTTTGGAAATGAATCAAAAAATGTGTAAAGATCCAAAGTATGACAAAATGATCGATGATGCTACAGCAAAAATTTCAAAAGAAAATCCAGAAAAAAAGATAGTCTTTGATTCCAGATTGGCATGGAATTTTGTGGAACATTCCTTTAAAGTCTTTTTATCAGTCAGTTTAGAGATAGCAGCACAAAGAGTGTTTCATGATAATAGAGGAGCTGTAGAGAAGTATTCTTGTATAGAAGAAACAATAGAACAATTAAAACTTAGGGCTCAGACAGAGGATAGAAGATATAAAGAAATTTATGGTATTGATTATTTTAATTTTAGAAATTATGATTTAATTTTAGATAGTACTTGGTGTAAACCAGAGTGGTTAGCACAAGTTTTAGAGTCAGAAGCTTGTAAACCAAAATCAGATCAAACAAAGCTTTTCATTTCTCCAAAGAGAATTCTCGGTAAAAGAGAATTTCCTTTAGAAAATAATCCTAAAGTTTATATTCCAGATGAACTGGTAGAATTAAAGGCAGAACAGGGAGAATTTACATTATTAAATGGGATTAGATTCGTAGAAAAGGCGGCAAAAGAGGGATATTCATTGATATCTGCAATTTTGATATAAAATGAAAAATTTTTTATTTTTTTCCTTTTTTACTTGATCTATTTTGAAATATGTGGTAAAATGAGAATATAGGAGAAGTTCTAAAAACGCCAATGGTATTCTCGTTACTACAGAACACGGGATGTCGCAGCATGTACCGATATTGCTTATATCCAAGCATATCGGTACATTTTGTATTCTAAAAATTTTTCAAGAATAAGACAATCTGACAGAAAAGTACCATTTTTACATAAAATTTTCCCTTATGAAATAACACTGTCCGGAACAAAATAATAACATTATTAAAAATCCGGAGGTGAACCGAATGGAATATTTGACAAAACGTCAAAAAAAGATATTGTGTTGGATTATTAGTATAGCAGCGGTATATCTTGGATTTCGGTATCTTCTTCCACTATTTTTACCCTTTATATTTGCTTACTTTATTGCGTGGATTTTAAGACCTTTTGCTGCCATTTTACATCGATATCTGCATATTCCTCTTATGGCAGGAGGGGCAGTTGGATTACTTATCTTATTAGTAGGCGCAGGAAGTGGCATTTATTTTTTAGGGCAGATGTTTATAAATCAACTATCAGAGTTTTTTAGAAATTTTCCAATTTACCAAGAATACTTACAGACACAGGTAGAAGGAATCTGTTGTGGATGTGATCGATTCTTTCGACTTCCAGAAGGAACAATCTTTGAAAGTTTTTCTGCAGGAATGGAAAGTGTAGGAATACAGATTAGAGAAAAGTTTCTGCCTGCTATGACAAGACATACCTTAAAATTTGCGGCGGGTATTGCTGTTGCAGCAGGAACCATTATAATTACTTTGACCTCTGTTTTGCTTTGGATTAAGGATATGGAGGAATATAAAAAGGGATTAAAACGTTCCGAGTTTTATCCAGAAGTTCACCGCATTACAAAACAGCTTTCTGAAACAGGAATTGCCTATTTAAAAACTCAATTCATTATTATGGGAATTATCGCAGCACTCTGTTCGATTGCACTTTTTTTGATTGGCAATCCCTATGCCCTTATTTTTGGAATTGCAATGGCACTTTTCGATGCTTTTCCTGTTTTAGGATTAGGTCTTATTTTAGGACCTTGGATTTTAATTGAATTATTGACAAAGGATTTTTTTTCTGTCGCAGTCTTAGCAACACTATTTGTAGTATGTCAATTAATTCGGGAATTTCTTGAACCTAAATTATTAGGGGGTAAACTTGGAATTCCTCCCATTTATTCTATGATAGCTATGTATTTAGGAGTACAACTTTTTGGTATCTGGGGATTTTTCTTAGGACCGCTTGGATTTGTCATTTTACGTACTATTAATCGTACTTCAGAAGAGAAAAGTTAAAATTTATTTTTTCCACTTGACAAATGGCGTTTAAAATTCTAAAATCAAGAAAATGTATGATATTTTATCTGCGGCTGAGAAGAGGATTAGTATATGTCAAATTACTATAAAGAGAGGGAATCCTTTGGCTGAAAGATTCCTTAGCAAATGACATAGAACCTGCCTTGGAGCTTCCATACGAAAGTATGGCGTTATTCTGACGTTATCAGAAAGAAGAGAGAATAACAGTCTTAACTGTTATTAATCAGGGTGGCACCGCCGAAAAAAGTGTATTCGGTCCCTTTATTTTAAAGGGACTTTTTTATTTTAAAAGAAAAGCTGCTTTGAGAGTGCACTGCTTGCCCAGAGCAGTAAAAAAATTGCAGTGCAGAAATGAGGAGATTATGGCGGACGAGAAAAAATTAGTAGAATCCATTACTGCGATGGAAGAGGACTTTGCCCAGTGGTATACAGATGTAGTAAAAAAGGCAGAGCTCACAGAATACTCCAATGTGAAAGGTTGTATGATTTTGCTTCCGGCTGGATATGCACTCTGGGAAAATATCCAAAAAGAATTGAATGAAAGGTTTAAAAAAACAGGAGTTGAAAATGTACAGCTTCCAATGTTTATTCCAGAGGGGTTGTTAAATAAAGAAAAAGATCATGTTGAAGGTTTTGCTCCAGAGGTTGCTTGGGTAACACATGGTGGCGGAGAGCAACTGACAGAACGTCTTTGTGTACGACCAACCTCAGAAACCCTGTTTTGTGATTTATATGCAAAAATAATCCATTCCTATCGAGATTTGCCAAAAGTTTATAATCAATGGTGTTCTGTAGTACGCTGGGAAAAAACTACAAGACCATTTTTACGGACTACAGAATTTTTGTGGCAGGAGGGACATACTGCACATGCTACTGCAAAGGAGGCACAAGAACGAACAATTCAGATGCTAAATGTATATGCTGATTTTTGCGAAGAGATTTTAGCTATTCCAATGATTCGTGGACAAAAAACAGATAAAGAAAAATTTGCAGGGGCAGAAGCTACTTATACAATAGAGGCTTTAATGCACGATGGAAAGGCACTTCAGTCTGGAACAAGCCATAACTTTGGAGATGGATTTGCCAAGGCGTTTGGAGTTCAATATACAGATAAGGAAAATACTCTTTCCTATGTCCATCAGACATCTTTTGGTATGAGTACCCGTATTATTGGTGCGATTATTATGGTACATGGAGATAACAGTGGCTTGGTACTTCCTCCAAAAATTGCACCAGTTCAAGTTGCGATTATTCCAATTCAGCAAAAAAAGGAAGGTATTTTAGAAAAGGCATATGAAATAAAAGAAGAACTGAATAAAATGGCGATTCGTGTAAAAGTAGATGATACAGATAAAAGCCCGGGCTATAAATTTGCAGAACAGGAAATGAGAGGAATTCCAGTTCGTGTTGAAATTGGACCGAAGGATTTAAAGGCAAACCAAGCAGTATTAGTTCGGCGGGATACCAGAGAAAAACAGATCGTTTCTATTGACGAAATACCACAGGCAATTACAGAATTATTAGAGAAAATTCAAAAGGATATGCTAAAGCGGGCAACAGTTCATAGAGATGCCCATACTTACGAAGCAAAAGATATGGAAAGTTTCGCTAAGATAACTGCTGAAAAACCGGGATTTGTAAAAGCTATGTGGTGTGGTGAGAGGGCCTGCGAGGATGAAATAAAAGAAAAGACAGGCGCAACTTCACGCTGTATACCATTTAAACAGGAAATGATTTCAGATACTTGTATCTGTTGTGGGAAAAAAGCAAAAAGTCTAGTATATTGGGGAAAGGCATATTAATTTTTGCATTTAAAAAAACAAGTTTGTGTCTGCGCTGCATACACAAACTTGGAAGACAAAAACTCATAGAGTAAGGCAGCGCAGAAATGAGGTTATTCATGACAGATCAAAATCTAACATTATTAACAGATTTTTATGAACTGACTATGATGCAGGGATATTTTAAAAATCATTCCAATCCAACCGTTATTTTTGATGTATTTTATCGCACCAATCCATCTGGAAGTGGTTACGCTATTTGTTGTGGACTAGATCAGGTAATCGATTATATTAAAAATCTTCATTTTGGAGAAGAAGATATTGCATATCTGAGAAGTTTATCTATATTTGATGAGGATTTCTTAGACTATTTAAGGCAGTTTCATTTTACTGGAAGTATTTATGCAATTCCAGAAGGCACAGTTGTATTTCCAATGGAACCATTAGTAAAAGTGATTGCACCAATCATGGAAGCACAGTTAGTAGAAACTGCAATTTTAACAATTATCAATCATCAAAGTTTAATTGCAACGAAAGCCTCTCGTGTGTGTTTTGCAGCACATGGCGATGCAGTTATGGAGTTTGGACTGCGTCGTGCCCAAGGACCAGATGCAGGAACGTATGGTGCAAGGGCAGCAGTCATAGGAGGCTGTGCAGGGACAAGTAATGTATTATGTGCAAAGATGTTTGATGTGCCAGCATTAGGCACACATGCCCACAGTTGGATTATGAGTTTTGAAGATGAGCTAACTGCATTTCGAAAATATGCAGAGCTCTATCCAAATAATGCCACTTTACTGGTAGATACGTATGATACACTTCGTTCTGGTGTGCCAAATGCGATTCGAGTTTTTCAAGAATTAAAGGATGCAGATCGGATGCCGAAAAAGTATGGGATTCGTTTAGACAGTGGCGATTTAGCATATCTTTCAAAACAGGCGAGAAAGATGTTAGATAATGCTGGATTCAAAGAAGCATCAATTTGTGCATCTAGTGATCTTGATGAGTATTTAATCGATTCTTTAAAGACACAAAAAGCGGCGATAGATTCTTGGGGCGTAGGAACCAATTTAATTACTTCTAAAGACTGTCCTGCCTTTGGAGGAGTTTATAAACTTGCAGCAGTTAAAAAAGATGGAATCTTTGTACCAAAAATTAAATTGAGTGAAAATCAGTGGAAAATTACAAATCCGGGAAATAAAACAGTATATCGTGTATACTTAAAAGAAAGCGGTAAGATCAAAGCAGATTTAATTGCATTGGCAGAGGAAAAATATTCAGAAGATAATCCACTTATGCTCTTTGATCCTCTTGCCACTTGGAAAAAAACATATCTTCCAGCAGGAACTTATAAAATGCGGGAAATTTTACTTCCTATTTTTGAAAATGGAATATGTGTATATGAATCTCCATCTGTGATGGAAATAAAAGAATATTGTGCAAAAGAACTAAATACTTTATGGGACGAAACAAGGCGTCTTATTAATCCTCATGAAGTTTATGTAGATCTTTCTAATGAATTATATCAGATTAAATGTGCACTATTAGATAACTTAAATGCAAATAATCACAATGAGAAATAAAGAAGAGATTAGCCTTTAGGAAAGTTTTTCTTGACAAGCATAGCTTTTTTTCAGTATAGTAATTTCATGTAATAAATAATCATAACAGGAGGAAGTGCGGATGGAAGAAGTTATTTTTCAAATTACGCCGCAGGTACAGCGGTTGTCAGAAATTTGCGTGAAAAGAAATAAGGTGGATGAAGAATTATACCGTAAGTTCGATGTAAAAAGGGGATTAAGGGACTTAAATGGTAAAGGAGTTATGGCTGGTCTGACAAATATCTCAGAAGTTTATGCGAAAAAGGTTGTAGATGGAGAAGAAGTTCCGTGCCCTGGTGAACTGTTTTATCGTGGATATAATGTAAAAGATCTAACGAGAGGATTTTTGACAGAACATAGGTTTGGATTTGAGGAAATAACATATCTTCTATTATTTGGAGAGCTGCCAGAGATTTGTGGATTAGAAGAATTTAAAAAAGAACTTGGACAACGCCGAACACTCCCTCAAAATTTTTGTCGGGATGTTATTATGAAAGCACCAGCAGAAAATTTAATGATTTCTTTGGCAAAGAGTGTTTTGACTTTATATTCCTATGATGACAAAGCAGAAGATACTTCTATTTCAAATGTCATGAGACAGTGTCTAAATTTAATTAGTCAATTTCCAATGTTATCTGTTTATAGTTATAATGCCTATAGTCACAGTGTTGGAAACAGTCTGTTTATTCATCAACCAAATCCAGAACTTTCTACAGCAGAAAATATTTTGTCAATGCTACGCCCAGATCAAAAATATACCCAAATAGAGGCTGCGGTTTTGGATTTAGCATTGGTACTGCATATGGAACATGGAGGTGGTAATAACTCTTCCTTTACAACAAGGGTAGTTACCTCTTCTGGAACAGATACGTATTCGGTAATGGCGGCTGCACTAGCGTCTTTAAAAGGTCCAAGACACGGTGGAGCAAATATTAAAGTAATGCAGATGTTTGAAGATCTCAAACAAAAAATTTCAGACTGGGAAGATGAAGAGAGGATTTCAGGATATCTCTCAGGACTACTACAAAAGAAAGAATTCGATCAGTCAGGGTTAATTTATGGAATTGGTCATGCAGTATATTCTGTTTCTGATCCAAGAGCGGAGATCTTTAAAAAATTTGTTGAACAACTTGCAGAGGAAAAAGGAGAATCCAAAGAATTCCAGCTTTATATGACAGTGGAAAAATTAGCTCCAAAACTTATTGCAAAAGAAAGACGTATTTATAAGGGTGTTAATACCAATGTCGATTTCTACAGTGGATTTGTTTATCGCATGTTAGGACTTCCAGTAGAATTGTATACTCCGATGTTTGCTATTGCTAGAATTGTTGGATGGAGTGCTCATAGACTAGAAGAAATTGTAAGTGCAGAAAAAATCATTCGTCCTGCCTATAAAAATGTTGCACCAAGAAGAGAGTATTTAAATTTAAAGGAACGAACTCCTATTGTAGAATGATAGTATTCTTTGGTTTTTGCGGAAGGAGAAAAAATCGTGGAACTATGGGATATTTATGATGCCTGTTTTCAAAAGACTGGTAGGCTGCATGAACGTGGAAAACAACTAAAAGAAGGAGAGTATCATCTGGTAGTTCACATTTTCCCAATTAATCGACAAAAACAGATTCTTGTTCAAAAGCGAAGTGATACAGTAGAGTGGTTTCCGGGATGTTGGGCAGTTACTGGAGGTTCAGCACTAAATGGAGAAGATGCTTGGCAGGCCTGTCAAAGAGAATTAAACGAGGAATTGGGAATACAGATACAAAAAGAAGATGCACAACTTTTTGCCATTTTAAAACGGCATGACAGTTTTAATGCAGTTTGGATCATTCGCTCAGAAGTATCGGAAAAAGATTTAAAATTACAAAAGGAAGAAGTAGCACAAGCAAAATGGATAGAATCTGCTCAGATTAAGAAAATGATGGCTCAGGGAAGTTTTCATAAATATCAATATTTTGATTGGCTTATGGATTATATTGGAGGAATAACATGGAAATAATAAAGATCCATATGTTGGAAAGGAGAGAATTCCATGAAAAAAATTGCTCTAATTACAGGAGCTTCTTCCGGAATTGGAAAAGAGTTTGCACTTCAGATTAGTAAATGTTATCAAAAGTTAGATGAAATTTGGCTGATTGCAAGAAGAAAAGAAAGATTGATCCAAGTGGAAGAAGAAATTTCTATTCCTATAAAAATAATAGAGTCAGATTTGACGAAACAGGAAGAAATACAGTCTATCAAGGAATTGTTATATAAAGAACAGCCGCAGATCCGGTTTTTAGTCAACTGTGCAGGTTTTGGAAAAGTAGGAGAAGTAACACGAATGAAAGAGGAAGAGCAACTGGATATGATTCGCTTAAACTGCATAGCACTTACGTTTTTATCGAAAGAGTGTATCAAATATATGAAAAGTGGAAGTCATATTGTGAATATGGGATCTATCGCTTCTTTTTTTCCTGTGCTTCATTTTGCAGTCTATGCAGCAACAAAAGCCTATGTACTAAGTTTTTCAAGAGCGTTGCGTTCTGAGATAAAAAGGAGAGGAATTTCTGTTACAACAGTATGCCCCGGACCAGTTAATACGGACTTTTTTCATATTGCAGAAAAAACAGGTTATCAGGCTTGGTATAAAGACTGTTTTCTTGCACAACCACAAAAAGTAGTAGAAAAAGCACTAGATGATATAAAAAAGGGAAGAGAACTTTCTATTTACAGAGGAGAAATTCGTACTTTAAGAGTTTTTGCAAAACTATTTCCTCATCGTTTTATACTTTGGGGAATGGAGTGGATAGAAAATTTTTCTAAAAGAAAGAATCAAAATAATTTATAGTTAAAAAAATGCAGGAAGTAAAATCTTTTTTGATTTTATTTCCTGCATTTTTTTAAAATATACTAGAAAATAGAAAGGATTTAGTATATAATGGATTGAAAAAATTTTTTCAAAATAGCGGGTGTAAAAAATAATGGAAATTTCGATTCAAGTAAAAGAAGAAAAATTAAATTGGGGAGAGATAGATAAAAAGAAGGAACTAGAAAATTTATCTATAAAGCATAGAATTTTAAAGTTTCAAAATGATTATATTAATTACTTTTCAGGGAAAAAAAATACATTGGAATTTCAGACAACACAAGGATATTTTTATGTACTACATCTACATAAAAAACGCCTTCGTATATTAGGAATAAAAATAGAACCAGAATTTTTAATGCCTTGGGTGGGGAAATCTAACTATTTTATTAATTATTTAACAGATCAAAAATATTTCATTGCAGTTGCTAAAGAATCTGTCTGGCTAAAGAAGACATATATACAGGATGGAATTTTATTATATGAAGGGTATTGTGAAGATACTGCTAGATATAGTGTTATTCGTCAAAAAAGAGATATCTGTCCATTCTGTGGCAAAAAAAATGTTCGAATCAAAGAATATGGTGAAATCACATGTAGTTATTGTAATACTTCTATATATCCAGAAGATTTAGAACAAAAAATTGCGGCATTTGGAATTGAGTATACCGATCAGACCGCTAGACAGGCATATGATGAAATGATAGATTGGCTTGCAAAAATAGTAGCTATAGGAGTAGGGTCAATAGGATTTGTTAGAGAGCTTTTTATAATTTCTCAAAATCATGGACTTGGTTTTATTATACTTTTTAGTATGCTTAGTTTTGGACTTTGGAGTTGTATAGCATTTACATCAGTATTATTGTTAAAAAATCTTTTTCGCTATACAAATAAATTACAGCACTATTTATTGAGAAAAGAAAATTCAAAATTACCACAAGAACTAGAAAAAGAGATGCGAAAATGGGATAGTTCTTTTTCGGTAGAATTATTCTTAGGTTATCTAGGAAATATATTACAAATCATTCATTTTGCCCAGTCCCCAAAAGAATATGAATTATTTCTCTTTCACCAGATAGAAATTCCACTAATTTATCAGAATGTTATAGATTGTTTTGTGAAAAAGACAGATTTTAAAAACTTATATGTTTCTGAAAATTGTTATACAATTCAGACAGAAGTTCAAATGGAACTTTTTATATTAGAGCAGGAAAAGGTGAAAAAAAAGCGGGAACTTTTACAGATTACAATGAGTTGTAGTAAAGAGTGTAAACAGGCAAGACAACTTCACTTAGGGGCATATTGTCCTAGTTGTGGAGCAAAATTTCAAATGGAATGGGGAAAAAAATGTAGTGAGTGTGGAAAAATTTATCCAGCATCAGAAGCTGGCTGGCTTTTAACAGATTATCAAATTCTCTAGTAGAAGAGGTTAAAATTCTTACAAAAATGTAAGTTTAATAAGAAAAATGTAAGCCTGTTCGATGGTAGAACTTCTTTTTCTTTGTTAAGATAGAGATAACAAAGAAAGGTGGAGTGTTTATGGAGGCTTATCTTATTCCAATTAAAACAGCATTTTTAATTTTTCCTATTATCGCGGCATTTTTTACATTACCCTATATGATTCAACAATATCATAAATACGGTTCTATTTCTTTTTTACGGACAGTAATTTTATATTCCTTTATTTTATATTTATTATGTATGTATTTTTTGGTTATTTTGCCACTTCCATCTATAAAAGAAGTCAGTCAGATGACGACACCAACAATGCAGTTAAAACCGTTTCAATTTGTAAGGGATTTTCTTAGAGAAACAACATTTCAGTTAGGTAATTCTTCTACCTATTTGCAAGCATTAAAGCAGAATTGTTTTTTACAAGTAGTATTTAATATCGTTTTATTTATACCTTTTGGTATTTATTTAAATTATTATTTTCAATATAGTTTCCGAAAAGTTTTAGGATTTAGTTTTTGTTTAAGCCTATTTTTTGAACTGACACAGTTATCGGGATTATATGGAATTTATCCAAGGGCTTATCGACTGTTTGATGTAGATGATTTGTTTTTGAATGTATCAGGTGCAATAATTGGATATCCATTTGGATCCTTAGCAAAAAAATTGCTTCCAAAACGAGAAGAAATTGATAGAATAGCTTATGAAAGAGGGCGTGTAGTATCTTTTGGGCGCAGATGGATAGCGTTACTTATGGATGGAGGAATTTTTTTAGGAATTTCTTTTATAGAAAACGTTATAGTTGCAGTCATAGTTGCAGTGATACAACTTTACTTATTAAGAGGAGTTACTTTTGGAAAATGGTTGTTAAAGGTTAGGATAGTCAGTGTAAGGGGAAAAAAACTTTCTCTGTTACAATGTCTTTTACGAGAGGGGATTCCTATTTTGGGACTACGTTTTTTCCCAATTATATTTATGATAGTGGCAGGATTTGACTTGGTATCTGGAAATAAAAACAAATTATTTTATGAACGTATAAGCCAGACATATTGTATTAGTATTAGAAATATTGAAGAATTTCCAAAACAAGAAGAAACAAAAGATAAGGTTATAAATAAAAGTAAATATATAGAAATTTCTGATCAAGTATAACTTTCCATACGGATTTTAGTTGTTATTTTTGATGCTTTCATTTATAATAAGACTGTAGGACAAAGCAGAATCATTCAAGTACAGGCTGCCGCAGTGCTATGTACAAATATAATTTTGTTGTTTGTTAAATGGAACAGTTAAATTAAAAGTTGAAAATGGGGGCACTATGAATCAAAGTATAGTTACAGAATGGTTTAATGATGAAAAAAATGTTTCAGAGATGGAGCAGTGGGAAAAGGGGAAATTGAAGTCTTGGGAAGAAGCAATTCTTCGATATTTTCCATTTGGTGCAAAGATTCTTGATATTGGCTGTGGTCTGGCAAGAGAAGCCTTTGCTTTAGATAGAAAAGGTTTTGCGGTTACAGGTATTGACAGTTCAGCACCTGTTATCCGTAAAGTAAAACAGTTGGCTCTCCAGTATGAGTATGATATTCCATTTATATGGTATGATGGAAAAAGTCTTCCCTTTGAAGATAGTTCGTTTAGTGTAATTATTATTTGGTCACAGACTTTGGGACTGATGTATGGTGAAGATTATAAAGATAATTTTTTAAAGGAATGTCGCAGAGTATTAAGGGACGGAGGGTTATTAAGTTTCTCTGGACATGACTATGAATACTTAATAAAAGAACATAGAGAATGTGTTAAAGGAAGAAGATTTTACCCATTTGAAAATCAACCAATTTACTGGGAAACTTTTCTACAAGATGAAATGGTTCTTCTTGCAAAAGAAGCAGGATATAAGGTAATTAATTGTGAGCGTGGAGAAGTAGATCAGCCAAAAGATGGTGTCATTTTGCACTGTTTATGTAGAAAATAGCTTTAAGAAAAAGAACAAAATAGTAGGTACAGACTGTGATACTGCGGCAATACAGTCTGTCATTTGATTTTAACAAATAGAAAATAAATATAATAATAAAAAAGAAAGGCAAAGGAATTGAAAATGCCTTTCTTTTTTAATTGATATTAGTGTTTTATTATGGTATACTTAAAAAACAGAAGTTATACTTTGGAAAGGCAGGTATGGGGATGCGATTACAGGATTTTATGGATGTAAAGAAATTACAAAAACTTCAGGATACTTTTTCAAGTGCAACAGGATTTGCAGCAATTATTATAGACATGCAGGGGAGATATGTTACAAAAGGAAGTAACTTTACAGAATTTTGTATGACATATACTAGAGAGTCAAAAGAGGGATTACGTCGTTGTACCAAATGTGATAAGGAAGGTAAGGGAGTTTATGAATGTCATGCAGGATTGATGGAATTTTCCTGTGATATTGTTGTAAAGGGAGAAAAGCTTGGAGCAATAATTGGAGGACAAGTTTTTACACAAGAACCAGATGAAGAAAAATTTATAGAACTTGCAAAAGAACTAGGGATTGATCCTAAAAGGTATATTGACGCGTTGAGAAAGGTTCCAATATGTAAAGAATCTCAAATCAAAGCTGCTGCCCAGTTATTGGAAGAAGTTGTGAATCAGATGGTAAATCTTGAATACATACGAAGTACAGATACTACACATATGAGTACTTTTAATCAGGAGATTGGAAAAACAACAGAAACGGTCAGAGAAATTAATCAAAAGACAAAGGAACTAGAAAAAATTGCATTCCGTCAAAATATTTTGGCATTAAATGCCTCTATTGAGGCAGCTAGAGCAGGAGAAGCGGGAGTTGGATTTGCAGTTGTAGCAAAACAGATGGGAGAACTTTCAAAAAAATCCGAAGTAATTTATCAGGAAATTACACATGCGGCAGAGCAAATTCAAAGTTCTATTCAGAAGATGAACCGATGATTTTCAAAAGTGCCACAGAATTTAGAAGTCTATCTTAAATAAATTCTGTGGCATTGTTATTTAGGTAAGAGTAACCTTTTGACCTTCTACTCCTCTTTTTCTCATGCGAATTTTTTTAGAAGACAAATGTTTTCCATTATATTCAAAGGATTCTTCGAAGGAAGGAAGGACCTTAGTAAAGACGACTTCATCTCCTTCTACTAAAGTGATTGCTTTTACACCTCTGCTTGTCTTTTTTAATTCCACTACTTCTGAAAGAGTAAAGCCTAGAGAAAGTCCCTTTTTCGTTAAAAGGATTACCTTTTGTTCCTGTTCTAAAATTTCTTTAGCAGACAACATAATGATACTGACAAGTTTGTCGCCAGAATCCAGTTTTGTAGAGTTTATGACGGAACGGCTAGTTTCGAACTCGATTCCAGAAACCCGTTTCATAAATCCATTTTTAGTATGGAATAAAAGCGAAGATTCAAAGAGTTCTTCAAAACAAGTATAAAGAAGTATGGTTTCTTGTCCGATTTTACATAGGTTATGGATTAATGTGCCCTTTTCTTTTAGACGACATCTTGGAATAGTAGAAGCTTTGATTTGATACATCATTCCTTCTTCGGTAAAAAGACAGAGTTTATCGGTATTTTTCATTCGAATTGTCTGTACATATTCCTGAAGATTTTCTTTTGCTGTCCTAGAATATGCAGCGGCATCTAAGGCTTTTGTATAACCGAATTTATCAATCAATACATAAATATCTTCAATTTTAAATTCTTCTATATAATCCGCTGTTTCTAAATCTGCTAATTGTGTTTTTCTGATATGTCCGAACCGTTTTTTGTAACTTCTTAAAGAACTTTTTATGATTTTAAAAAGTTCTTTGGAATCTCCTAAAATTTTCCGATAGTTTTGTATAGTATTTAAAAGTGTCTGCTGTTCTTCTTTCAGTTTTAAAACTTCTAAACCGATTAATTTACTTAGCTGCATGGTTAAAATGGCATCTGCTTGACGTTCTGTGAAGTTTAAAGTTTTGGCGATTTTTTCAGACTGTTTGGATTTAAAAGAAATTTCATTCGTACATCCTTTTGTTAAACATTCTTTTACCTGTTTGATAGAAGAACTGCCACGTAAAATTTCAATTATCAGGTCAATGATATCCGTGGCACGAATAAGTCCATCCACCAGTTCCAAACGTTTATTTGCTTTTTCTAAAAAATGCTGATATTCTTTTGTGTACAGTTCTTGTTGAAATGAAATAAATTCCTGAACCAGACTTTTTAAGCTAAATAGATAAGGTTGTTTTTTTCGAACAGCTAAAAGATTGATTGTATAAGTATCTTCTAAAGCTGTTTTTTTATATAGGCCATTGAGTAAATTATTAATATCTCGATCTTTTTTGACTTCAATAACAATACGAATTCCCTCTTTAGACGATTCATCACGAACATCTGCAATCTCATCAAATACCTTATCTTTCATAAGTGCTGAAAGACTTTCTACTAATTTTGATTTATTTCCTGCAACGGTATAAGGAATTTCTGTGATAATGATATTTTTTTTACCATATTCTCCTGCCTCAATCTCAGTCTTTGCCCGAACTTTAATTCGACCTTCTCCCGTTTCATAGATAGAAGAGAGCTCTTTACTATTTATGATAATACCCCCTGTTGGGAAATCTGGACCGGGAATATATTTTCTTAATGCTTCACAGGAGATAGAAGGATTATCAATATATGCAATACAGCCATCAATTACTTCATTGATATTATGGGGTGGGATATTAGTTGCCATTCCTACTGCAATTCCGGTTGTTCCATTGATAAGAAGGTTGGGAAGCATAGCGGGAAGAACCGAAGGCTCTTGTTCACTGTCGTCAAAGTTTGGCTCAAAATCTACTAAGTTCTCATCAAGATGTTCTAAGAGTGCCATTCCACCCTCGGAAAGACGGGCTTCGGTATATCGCATAGCAGCGGCTCCATCTCCGTCGATAGAACCAAAATTTCCATGTCCATCAATTAATGGCAGTTGTAAAGAATAATCTTTTGTCATATGTACAAGAGCATCATAGATAGAACTATCGCCATGTGGATGGTATTTACCCATCGTATCTCCTACAATACGGGCACTTTTTCGATGAGGTTTTTTCGGATCGAGCCCAAGTTCTCTCATCGCATATAAAATTCGACGCTGTACAGGTTTTAAGCCGTCTCTAACATCTGGAAGTGCACGGGCAATGA
Source organism: uncultured Lachnospiraceae bacterium (assembly GCA_947089905.1). GTDB lineage: Bacteria > Bacillota > Clostridia > Lachnospirales > Lachnospiraceae > MGBC140009. The sequence continues at coordinate 82,768 of CAMUMG010000007.1, read as the reverse complement.
TAACGCTGACAGCATAATCACGGAAGGAATTTCTCATTTCCTCTGAAAAGTCTAAAGAGATAATATGATCCGTTTGATGATCCATTTTTTCCTCATTTCTGTGCTGACCATTATTTATTATAATTATTTTCTGTACGCAGCACGATACAAAAAAATTATATATCTAAGTTTGCATGTTGAGCTTCTTCCATAATAAACTCTCGTCTTGGCGGAACGTTATTGCTCATTAAAAGAGTAGTTATTTCATCTGCTTCTATGGTATCAGAAATACTTACCTGTGCTAAAATCCTAGTTTCAGGATTTAGGGTTGTTTCCCAAAGTTGTTCTGAGTCCATCTCTCCAAGACCTTTATAACGCTGAAGTGTAAGTATTTTATGTCCTGAGGATTTACGAAACTTTTCTAATTCAAAATCATTAAATAAGTATTCTGATTTTTTCTTTTTTCTTCCCCGTTCTGTCACTTCATATTCTACTCGGTAAAGAGGAGGAAGCCCCCTATAAACTTTTCCCTCTAAGATTAATTCTGGCATAAAGCGATAAAAGAAAGTAAGAAGCAAAGTACTAATATGTGCGCCGTCTACGTCGGCATCTGTTAAAATGATAATTTTATGATATCGAAGTTTGGAGATATCAAATTCATCGCCAATGCCACATCCAAAAGAGGCGATCATGGTTTTAATTTCATTATTTACTAGAATTTTTTCTAGGGTTGCTTTTTCAACATTTAAAATTTTACCGCGTAGAGGAAGGACTGCCTGAGTTCTTCGATTTCTTGCTGTTTTTACTGTGCCACCTGCGGAATCTCCCTCTACAATATAAACCTCACACTCTTCTGGGCGTTTTGAGGAGCAGGAGGCTAATTTACTTCTGGTATCTACATCATTAATCTGTTTTAACACCGCATTTCTTGCCTTATCACCTGCTTTTCTGGCAGTATAAGAACGCATAGAATTTTCTAAAATTTTTTTTAGCAATTCGACATTTTTATCAAAATAGCGAATTGCCTGAGCGGAAAAAATTTCGTCAACGGCACCTTTGGCATCCGTATTTCCAAGCTTGGTTTTGGTCTGACCTTCAAACTGTGGATCGGGATGTTTAATAGAAATGATAACAAACAGCCCGTTACGAATATCCTTTCCGTCAAAATTTTCATCCTTCTCTTTTAGGATACCAAGCTCCCTTGCATACTGATTCATAACACGAGTTAAGGCAGTTTTAAATCCAGTAACAAGAGTTCCTCCATCTACCACATTAATTCGATTACAATAGGCATTGATCTGTTCTGTAAATCCAGTGGTATACTGAAATGCAATTTCAACTTCGATTGCACCACTTATACCTTGGATATAAACAGGTTCTTTATGTAGTACGTCCATATCTCTGGTCAGATAAGAAACAAAACTTTTAATCCCATACTCTTCATAATAGGTGATATCTTCTTTTGTATTTTGATCCTGAAATCGAATTTTTAATCCCTTATTTAAAAAAGCAACTTCTTTTAGTTTTTTTCGTATAATTTCAGGCTTAAATTCCACTGTTTCAAAAATCGTAGGATCAGGATAAAAAGTAATACGAGTTCCAGTATCGGATTTATTGCATTTCCCTACTATTGGAAGTAGACCATCTACGAGTTCTACGGCTGGATGTCCCCCATTTTCATATTCGTCCCGATATATTTTTCTGTCCCTACGGATTTCTACAATCATTTTTGAAGATAGTGCATTGACAACGGAAGCACCCACTCCATGCAATCCTCCAGAAACTTTGTAAGCAGAATTAGAAAATTTTCCTCCTGCATGTAGGATTGTATAGACAACTCTTGCTGTTGGAATATGTTTTGTAGGGTGAATATCAACAGGTACACCACGACCATGATCGTTTATCATGATTCCACCATCTTTTAATAAAGTAACTTCTATTTGATTACAAAATCCTGCCAGATGTTCATCGATACCATTGTCTAATATTTCCCATATCAAATGATGAAGTCCCCTCTGACCAGTACTTCCAATATACATTCCCGGACGCTTTCTCACTGCTTCTAATCCTTCTAGGACTACAATCTGACTTCCATTGTATTGTTCCATGATACTCCTTTCTGCCACATTTTTAAGGCAACCGTTCGAAAATTATCTAATTTACGATAGAAAATATAATTATTATAACAGAAGATAAAAATATTTCAAGCCAAAAAAGAGTACAAATGTTCTTATTTGCTGTATATTTTTGTAAAAACAATACCAAAGGAAAAGAAATTCTTGACGCAATAAAAAAGTATACTATATAATTAGCAATAAATAGGAAGGTTTTTAAGATTATATAGAGAAAGGAATAAGGGCATATGGAACAAAAAGTATCACCTTGGTGGAAACGTGCAGTAGTATATCAGATTTATCCGAGAAGCTATCAAGACAGCAATGGAGATGGAATTGGAGATTTGCAGGGAATTATTCAAAGACTGGATTATTTAAAGGAACTTGGAATTGATGCTATTTGGCTTTCTCCAGTATGTAAATCTCCACAGGATGACAATGGATATGATATTTCAGATTATCAGGATATCGATCCGATGTTTGGAACACTAGAGGATATGCAAAATTTAATAAAGGAAGCTAAAAAAAGAGGAATCCAGATTATAATGGACTTGGTATTAAATCATTCTTCTGACGAACATCCTTGGTTTTTGGAGGCAAAAAAAGGAAAGGACAACCCTTATCATGATTATTATGTCTGGAGAGATGGAAGCAAAGAAGCACCTCCAAATGATATGAAGGCATGTTTTGGCGGCTCTGCTTGGGAGTGGGTTCCAGAATTAAATCAATATTATTTTCATCAGTTTTCTGTAAAACAGCCAGATTTAAATTGGGAAAATCCAAAGTTAAGAAAAGAGATCTATGATATGATCCTTTGGTGGATAAAACAGGGAGTTGGCGGATTTCGTTTAGATGTTATTGATCAGATTGCAAAAGAACCTGATCAAAAAATTACAATAAATGGACCAAGACTGCATGAATATATTAGAGAATTATCTAGGGAAACTTTTCAAAAGGGAGACCTAATTACTGTAGGAGAGGCATGGGGAGCAGATACAGAGCGTGCCAGACTATATAGTGCTCCTGATAAAAGTGAGTTTTCTATGGTATTTCAGTTCGAGCATATTAATTTAGATCAGCAGCCGGGGAAAGAAAAGTGGGACTTGAAAGAATTAGATTTCTTAAAGTTAAAAGAAATCTTATCAAAATGGCAGACACAACTGTATCAGACCGGATGGAATAGTTTATTTTGGAATAACCACGATCTTCCAAGAATTGTTTCTCGATGGGGGAATGATTCTAAATACCATGATGAATCAGCAAAGATGTTAGCAACCATTTTACATGGTATGCAGGGAACTCCTTATATTTATCAGGGAGAGGAAATTGGAATGACAAACGTACAGTTTCCGATTGAAGAATATCGTGATATTGAAACAGTCAATATGTATCAGGAAAGATTGGCAAAAGGCTATGAAAAGAATGACATTATGAATTCTATCTATGTCAAAAGCAGAGATAATGCCAGAACGCCGATGCAGTGGGATGATACAAAAAATGCTGGATTTACAACAGCAGATCCTTGGATAAAAGTAAATCCAAACTATAAACAGATCAATGTAAAATGTTCACTAAAAAAGAAAGATTCCATTTTTTATTACTATCAAAAATTGATTTCTCTTAGAAAAGAAGAAGCCATTTTTGCAGAGGGACGTTATGAACTGCTTTTAAAAGATCATCCTGATATTTTTGCTTATCTTAGAAAACTTGGAAATCAAACCATTTGTGTTATAGCAAATTTTCATGATAAAGAAATTAAGTTTTCAATGAAAGATTTAAAACTGGATATTACAAACTATCTTATTCACAACTACGAAGATCAAAAGGAAGGCATATTAAGACCTTATGAAGCTTTTATCGCAGAAGTGAAGGATAGTATATAAAAAATAAAGTAAGAGCTGTCGTATTAAAGAAATGAAATATAAGATATTGTAAAAGTTACTCCTATCATATCTTATATATTTAGTTCTGAATGCGGCAGCTTCCGTTCTCTAATTTGCTTTTTAAAATTTAAAAGGGGAGGAAAACAGTATGGAAAAACGAAAGCATCAGATAATAAGTCTTGTGTTACTTACAGTAATGTTATGGATGGGATTTATACAGAAACAAATAGTATGGGCAGGGAACACTTTAGGGGATTTTGAAATTGTGGATGGAGTACTGATAAAATATTATGGCGATGGAGGAGATATAACGATCCCAAAAGGAGTAAAAAAAATCGGAGAAAGTGCATTTGCAAATTGCAGTAATCTGACAAGTGTGACAATTCCAGAGGGTGTGACACAGATAGGATCGGATGCGTTTTTTGAATGTAGCAGTTTAAAAAGTGTAACGATTCCAGAAGGCGTAACAAAGATAGAGGGCTGGACGTTTTATGATTGTAAAAGTTTGATAAGTATAACAATTCCAGAAGGTGTGACAGAGATAGGATTTAGGGCGTTTTCCGATTGCGATAGTCTAAAAAGTGTAATGATTCCAAAAGGGATAATAAAGATCGGTGATAAAGCATTTTCAGGCTGCAAAAATCTGATAAGTATGACATTGCCAAAAGAGGTGAAGGAAATAGGAGAAAGTGCGTTTTCAAGTTGCAGCAGTCTAAAAAGTATAACAATCCCAGAAGGTGTGACACAGATAGGAGAAAGTGCGTTTTTAAGTTGCAGTAATCTAAAAAGTATAACAATCCCAGCTAGTGTGACGAAGATAGGAGGAGGGGCATTTAAAGATACTCTATGGCTTTCAAATCAACAAAAAAAGAGTCCATTTGTAATTGTGAATGGAATTTTGATTGATGGCAGCATATGCAGAGGAGAGATAACGATTCCAAAAGAAGTCAAGGAGATAGGGATTAGGGCATTTACTGAATGTAGAAGTTTAAATAGTGTGACGATCTCAGAAGGGGTGAATAAGATAGGATCGGATGCGTTTTCAAATTGCATCAGTCTGAAAAAAGTAACAATTTCCGCTAGTGTGAAAGAGATTGGAGAAAGTGCATTTTCAGGCTGCAATAGTCTAAACAGTGTAACCATCCCAGAAGGGGTGAAAAAGATTGAGAAAAATACGTTTTTAGACTGCAATAGTTTGACGAGTATAACCATCCCAGAAGGGGTAAAAGAGATCGGAGACAGTGCCTTTTTAAATTGCGATAGTCTGCGAACTGTAGTAATCCCAGAAGGAGTAAAAGAGATTGGAAGAAGTGCATTTTTTGGCTGTAGCAGTTTAAAAAGTGTAACAATACCAAAAGGGATGACTGAAATAAAGGATTGGACATTTTATAAATGTAAAAGTTTGACAAATATAACAATTCCCAAAAGTGTGACGAGGGTTGGAGCTTATGCGTTTTCCGATTGTGATAATCTAAAGAGTGTAAAGATTTCCAAAGGAGTGATAAAGATAGAAATTTGGGCATTTTCAGATTGTAAGAGTCTCAACAGTATAATAATCCCAGAAGGGGTAAAGGAGATAGGAGAAGGTGCATTTAATGAATGTAGAAGTTTAAGCAGTGTGACAATTCCCGCTAGTGTGACTAAGATCGAAAATAGAGTATTTTCAGATTGTAGCAGTAAGATTGTTATATATGGAAAAAAAGGCTCATATGCAGAATCATATGCCAAACAAAAAAAGATAACCTTTAAAGTAAAGTAATAAGAAACCTCTGTCTTCGATTTGTTTTTATAGCATAATAGACGATACTTTGTCAATCTTACAATTTGAGGAAATTCAATAAAATCTTTCTATTGCACTTAGAGAAAATTCGAAGTATAATGATTATATGTGTGTAATTTTAAGTGAAAAAAGTGTTAAAAAGACAGGAGGAACTGCAATGGCCGATTGCAAAGTCAGCATAGTCATTCCTGTATATAACGTCGAACAATATCTTGCATATTGTCTTGACAGTGTATTCGGACAGACTTTAACGGAAATAGAAGTAATCGCCGTAAATGATGGAAGCACAGATGGCAGTCTTGAAATTCTAAAAACGTATGAAGCATCACACAAAAAACAAATGACCGTCTATTCTACGAAGAATCAGGGAGTAAGCCATGCTAGAAATTATGGTTTAAAACAGGCACATGGAGAATTTGTTTTATTTGTAGACAGTGATGATTTTTTAGAGCCAGAGATGTGTGAAAAGATGTATCTTAAAGCGATACAGGATCAGAATGATGTCGTACTCTGCAATTATTATGCTGCTTATTATAATCCAGAACGGGAGAAGTTTATTAAAAAAACCAGCAGGGCTTACCATATTAATTTTAGTACTAATTTTAATCTGCATGAACAAAAGTTTCAGCTTACTCATATCTCTCCTTTTCCTTGGGACAAGCTCTATCGCAGGAGTTTATTACAGCGGTTTTCATTTCCAGAGGGAATACGGTTTGAGGATTTGGCAGTAGTATACCGAATTGTATGTGCAGCAAATAGTATAGGGGTATTAAAAGAATATCTCTATAATTATCGAAAAACGAATACCGGTAGCTTTTTAAGCAGTTTTTCGGAAGGGACTTTAGATATTACAAAGGCACTTGAAACTTTAGTAGATGGATTAAAAAAAGATGGATGTTTCGAAGAGTTTTATGAAGAAATTGAATTTATTTGTACAAGACATATTTTAATTCGTTATAATTCCATGTTTCAAATAGAAAATCGAAAGAAACTGGAATTAAAATTACGTCTAATTTCAGAATCTTATGATTTTTTGGATAGTCATTTTAAAGGCTGGCAGCAAAACCATTATCTGCGTTATAGTACGTCTCCAAATATGAGAGCGAAGTTTCCGGTATATTGTGATAGAGAGGTTTTAACTGCCAGAGTTAAAAAAGAAGAGCGGCTTCCACTTACAGCAATTAAATTAAGATCTAAATTAAAGGCTTCTAAGAAAAAACTGAAAAGAGGATGGCGTAAGTTTAAAAAAAGTCAGCATAAATTTAGATTTTTATGCAGCAGAATTCCTTTTCTAAAACTATTTCATCTTCCAAAGGATGTCGTTTATACAAGGTATTATGAAAAACTTCCGGTCAATGAAAATTTAGTTCTTTTTGAATCCAAACACGGAGATGATTTAGCAGGAAATATTTTTTATATGTTGATGGCAATGAAAGAAGAAAGATATCGTAAATTTCAAATTGTTTTAGTTATGAGAACGCCGCTTTTTGAAACAATTCAGGATCTTTTGAAACGATATGAAATGGATTATGTGGTATTAGAAGATATCCAATCAAAAAACTATCAAAAATTATTGGCAACAGCAAAGTATCTGATTACAGATACCAGCTTTCCAACTTACTATATTAAACGTCCTGAACAGGTCTATTTGAATACTTGGCATGGAACACCATTAAAAGCAATGGGGAGAATTGTTCCAAAGAGAGAATATGGACTTGCAAATGTTCAGAGAAATTTTCTGATTGCGGATTATCTGCTCTATCAAAATGAATTTTCCAGAGATGTGTTCTTAAATGATTATATGCTTCCAAATCTCTATCAAGGAAAAGTAATGTTATCTGGATATCCAAGAAATTCTGCCTTTTTTAGAGAGGAAAGATATAGTCAAATTCGCAAAGAATTAGAATTAACAGAAATGAAAGTTATGATCTATATGCCAACATGGAGAGGTCTGCTTACGAAAAAAGAAAATAAAAAGCAGATCGAAGAGCTGACAAATTATTTTTATGAGTTAGATGATGGTTTAGAAGATGATCAAATACTTTTTGTTAAACTGCATCCTTTTGTAAAATCAGCAATGAATTTAGAGGATTTTGATCACATTAGAGCATTTCCAGAAGGCTATGAAACATATGATTTTTTAAATGCAAGCGATCTGTTGATTACAGACTATTCCAGTATTATGTTTGACTATGCTGTTTCTAAAAAAAGGATTATACTTTTTACTTATGATAGAGAAGAATATTTAGCAGATCGAGGAATGTATCTGGATTTAGATAGTTTAGAGTTTCCAAAGGCAGATAATGTGGAAGAACTGATAGAGGCAATCAATCAAAAGCCAAAAAAAGAAGAATATCCACAGTTTTTTGAGCAATTTTGTAAATATGACAGTGCTAAAACAGCAGACAAAGTCTGTGAAACATTATTTTTTGGAAAAAACGCAGAGTTTTCTTTTGAACCACTAAAAGCCAATGGAAAGAAAAATGTGCTTATTTTTACAAAAGGAGGAGAAAAAGGAGCTCTTCGTCAGTTAGTAAATATGATCAATGAAATAGATTCTGAAAAATATAACTTCTTTCTTTGTGCCAAAGCCTCTGAATTAAGAAAGACTACTTCGATTCTCTCAGAATTAAACCGAACAGCTTCTTATTTGCCATTGTCTTTTGATGCAAATTTTACAATTAAAGAACGACTTATGGCAGGGCTTTCTTTTAAGTTTGGTGTAGGTTGGAAGTCAGTAGAACAGTGTATGGAAAAGATTGCAGAACGTGAAAACTTGAAATATTTTGGAACAGCTTCTTTTGATATTGTAATTAATTATTCTTCTGCGGATAAGCTTGTTCTAAAAATGTGTCAAAAGTTTCAGGCAGTTACTATAATGAATTTAAAAGGATTTAGTCCGAAACGCTATCAGGAATCAAGAAAATATAGAAATTCCAGAAATTATATTTTTAAGAGACTAGATAGATTTCATTATATAATTGCAAAAGAGGATTTAAAAGAGTTTTTAGAACAAAAGATCCCTCAAAAATCAAAGGGGTGGCTATTGGACTCTAATACAGATTTTAATTTAAGTGAAGTATTAAAGGAGGTAGAACAATGAAGGCGGGGGTGATTACATTTCACAGTGCTCATAATTATGGTGCAAGTTTGCAGACTTGGGCACTTCAGCAAGCATTAAAAAAGCTGGATGTAGAGCCTTGTGTCATTCACTATCATCCAGAAATTATAGATAAACTTTATCGTGCTCCAAAACAGGACACGTTTGCTAAAAAACGCAGATATTTACTGAAAAAAAAGTATCGTGCTACTGTTCGTCAGCAATGGGAAAAATATGAGAAATATCAGACATTTTTAAAGGAACATCTAAATCTTTTAGGAGATTTTACAGATTATGAACAGTTAAAAGCAGCCAATTTGGGGTTGGATGTATATATTACGGGAAGTGACCAAGTCTGGAACAGCGATCATATTGGTGGATATGATCCAGCATATTTTTTAAACTTTGCAGAGCAAGGAAAAAGAAAAGTTTCTTATGCGGCAAGTGTAGGAAGAGATTATATCTATGCACAATATCGAAAAGATGTAGAGGAAAGTTTAAAGGATTTTACAGCAATTTCTGTACGTGAGGAAAGTACAAGACCTGTAATTGAGGCACTTGCGAAAAGATCTGTCAGTGTAACCGTAGATCCCACGCTTTTATTAAAAAAAGAAGATTATGAACAGCTACGAAAACCAGTGAAACGGCAGGGAAAGTATATTTTAGTCTATATGATGGAAAAAAATAGTGCGCTGATTTCCTTTGCCAATAGAATTTCTGTCTCTTTAGGAATTCCCGTTATTCAGCGAAGAAGACAAAAAATTTTTAAAAATGAATTATATAATTTTGCTTCTGATACTCCAGATGAATTTTTAAGTGAGATAGAAGGGGCTGAATTTGTACTGACGAATTCTTTTCATGGAACGGTATTTTCTATTATTTATGAAAAGCCATTTGTATCTATGCTGCATACCAGCACAGGAACTAGAACAAGCGATCTGTTAAAAACACTTGGGTTAGAGGATCATATTTTATATCAAACCAGCCAGTTTCAAGAGTTTTCTCAGCTTTTAATCAAAGATAAAGAGGCATTGAGAAAAAGGGTTGCACAGCTTCAAAAAGAATCCTATCAGTTTTTAAGGGATGCTCTGTTTCACTAAGTAAAATCTTATAAAAAGATTGTGAGGAAACAATGGAATATTTGTATGAAACACATCTGCATACTAGAGAGGCAAGTGCCTGTGCCTCTCTTTCTGGTGCACAACAGGTAAGATTATATAAAAGGTTAGGATATACAGGAATTATTGTGACAGACCACTTTTTTGGAGGAAATACCTGTATTCCAAGAGATATTCCGTGGCAGGAAAAGATTGAATTATTCTGTCTTGGATATGAACATGCCAAAAAAGAGGGAGAAAAAATAGGGCTTTCAGTATTTTTTGGATTAGAAACAAATTTTCGAGGGACAGAATTTTTACTTTATGGAGTGGGAAAAGAATGGTTACTCTCTCACCCGCAGATGTTAAATTGGACTGTTGCAGATCAATATCGGGAAGTAAAAGCAGCAGGCGGTATGGTTGTACATGCCCATCCATTTCGGGAAGCCAGCTATCTTCCAAAAGCAAAAGTATATCCAGATTTTGTAGATGCAGTAGAAGGATATAATTTTGGCAATCGAAGTCCTAAATTTAATGAATTGGCAGTCCAATATGCCAAACAATACGATAAGCCATTAACTGGTGGAGGAGATGCACATAATCTGGATTCGGGACATGGTGGAGTTTGTGTAAAACAGCCTTGGAATTCGGTAAAGGATTATATTGAGATAATTATAAAAAGAGAGAATTATCAAATTTTACACCAGTCAAAAAAGTTGGAAGAAGAGATGGAAACTTAAAATTTTAAAAATCGGCAAAAAATAAGAAATGAGGGAAAAAATGAAAAAAGTAATTACTTATGGAACGTATGATCTGCTTCATGTAGGGCATATTAATTTACTACGTCGTGCAAAGGAGTTAGGAGATTACTTATTAGTGGTTCTTTCGACTGATGAGTTTAATGCTGTAAAGCATAAAACTGCCTATCATTCCTATGAAGATCGAAAGACAATTTTAGAGTCAATTCGATATGTAGACGAGGTAATTCCGGAATATAACTGGGAACAAAAGATTAAAGATGTACAGGAAAATCAAATTGATATTTTTGTAATGGGAGATGACTGGAAAGGACAATTTGATTTTTTAAAAGAGTATTGTGAAGTAGTTTATCTGCCAAGAACAGAGGGGGTTTCTACAACAAAGATTAAGCAGGATTTAAAAAAGTAATCATATAAGGGGATGAAGCGTTGAAAAAACTGCTCAAACGAATTGTTTTACTGTTATATCGCTGTATGGTACGTATTTTGCCGATCCAAAAAAATGTTGTAATCTTAGAAAGTAATCTGGGAAGAAATTATATAGGAAATCCTCGTGCTATCTATGAGGAAATATTGCGTCGGGGTTTGGATCAAAAGTTTAAATGCTATTATATTTTGAATGATCCAAAGAAAGTAGATCTACCGGGAACAGGAAAAAAAGTAAAAAATAGTCGTTTACACTATTATTACTTAATGGCGATTGCTGGAATTTGGATCTGTGATACTAGATTTCAAAATTATATGATTAAACGAAAGGGAGTCACCTATATACAAACATGGCATGGAACTCCATTAAAAAAGTTGGCATTGGATATGGAACGGGTGGATATGGCAGAAACAACGGATTTAGAGCAATATCGACAGGAGTTTCGTAAAAATAGTGCAACTTGGGATTATTTGATCTCCCAAAATCCTTTCTCGACAGAAACCTTTCGCAGAGCATTTGATTTTCATGGTGAGATTTTAGAGATAGGGTATCCTAGAAATGATATTTTATTTCAAAAAAACTCTCAGGAAGAAATTTTAAGACTGAAACGAAAACTTTCACTCCCTACGGATCGTAGAATTATGCTTTATGCTCCAACTTGGAGAGATAATGCCTATTATGATAAACAAAGCTATAAATTTGCAACAGAAATGAATTTTGAACAGATGTTTCAAGCATTTGGAAAGGATTCTATTTTGTTGGTGAAGTATCACTATATGGTACAGGAAAAAATTGATTGGAGCAGTTATAAGGGATTTATAAAAGAAATGGATGCAAAAGTAGATATTGCAGAACTTTATCTTGTTTCTGATCTGTTGATTACAGATTATTCTTCTGTCATGTTTGATTATAGTTTATTACACCGACCAATGTTTTTTTACACCTACGATCTAGATCATTATAAAAATCAGCTTCGTGGATTTTACTTTGATTTAATGAAAGAAGCACCCGGACCTGTGGTAGGAGATACGGAAGAATTAATTCACTGTATTCAGGATTATTTTCCAGAAGAATATGAACAGGTAAGGAAAAACTTTTATGAAACGTATAATCCATTTGATGATGGACATGCAGCGGAAAAGGTTGTAGATCTTATGGTGGCAATCGATTCTTCTACGTATACACAAAAAAATATATAGAAATGAGGAAAAAAATGAAACAGCCCTTTATAACAAAAGAAAAAATAATAGATATTGCTAAGACGTATCCAACTCCATTTCATATTTATGATGAAAGAGGAATTCGAGAAAATGCAGCTAGATTAAAAAAAGCATTTTCATGGAATAAAGGATTTAGGGAATATTTTGCGGTCAAAGCGACTCCAAATCCCTTTATTTTAAAGATATTACAAGAAGAAGGTTGTGGTGTGGATTGTTCTTCTATGACAGAACTGCTTTTAAGTGAAGCATGTGGCTTTCATGGAAGTGATATTATGTTTTCGTCAAATGATACCCCAGAAGGAGAGTTTACAAAGGTAAGACAGTTAGAAGGTATTATTAATTTAGATGATATTACAATGATTGATTTTTTAGACAAAGAGTGTAAAATTCCAGAAACGATTTGCTGCCGGTATAATCCCGGTGGAACTTATAAGGTTAGTAATTCTATTATGGATAACCCTGGTGATGCAAAATATGGCATGACAAAAGAACAACTTATAGAAGCGTTTACCCGTTTAAAAACAATGGGAGTAAAAAACTTTGGGATTCATTCGTTTTTATGCAGTAATACTGTAACAAATGACTATTATCCAATGTTAGCAAAAACACTTTTTGAACTTGCTGTAGAGATTACTAAAAAGACAGGAGTTTGTATTACATTTATCAATCTTTCTGGAGGAGTAGGTGTTCCGTATTATCCTGATCAGCAGCCAAATGATATTGAAGTGATTGGTGAGGGTGTAAGAAAAGCCTATGAGCAGATCTTAGAGCCAGAAGGCATGGGAGATGTAGCAATCTACACAGAATTAGGAAGGTATATGTTAGCTCCATATGGACATTTGATTACAAAAGTAATTCATGAAAAACACATCTATAAAGAATATATTGGAGTAGATGCCTGTGCTGTAAACTTGATGCGTCCTGCCATGTATGGAGCATATCATCATATTACAGTTTTAGGGAAAGAAGAGTTTATCTGTGATCATAAATATGATATTGTAGGTTCTCTTTGTGAAAACAATGATAAATTCGCCATTGATCGTATGCTTCCTAAAATTGAAATTGGGGATTATCTTGTAATTCATGATACAGGAGCCCATGGTTTTTCTATGGGATATAATTATAATGGAAGACTTCGTTCGGCAGAACTTTTATTAAAAATGGATCAGAGCGTAGAATTAATCAGACGTGCAGAAACGCCAAAAGATTACTTTGCAACTTTTGATTTTAGTTCTTTCTTTTAATTTATTCGCTTTTCCTCTAAAGAAATCCAAAATTTATCCGATAATACAAGTAGAGGATTAATGCTTAAAAGAATAAAAGTCAGGTGGTGAAAAGTATGCGTATTGATACATTTCATAAGGTGAGCCAGCTCTATCAAGCGGATAAAACAACAAAAATTAAGAGGTCGGAGAACAAAAGCTTCAAGGATAAAGTTGAGATTTCTCAAGCCGGAAAGGATTATCAGACAGCAAAAGCAGCAGTTGCAGCCGCCCCGGATATTCGAGAGGATAAGGTAGAGGCGATTAAGCAAAAGATTGCCTCTGGAACTTATGATGTAAGCGGAGAAAAGTTAGCAGATAAACTGATTGATCGTTATTTTAATCAATCCGTGTAAAAGTTCGAACGGGGGGAAAAACGTGGCGAGCTTAATAGAAGAATTGATTACAGTGTTACAGTCGGAGGATGAAATTTATCAGAAGTTAATTCCGATAGAAGAAAAAAAGACACAGACTATTATTAAAAATGACCTCCAAGCCTTGCAAGAGATTACAGAACAGGAGCAGCGGGTAGTGGAACAAATCAATGCTCTTGAACGTAAAAGGCAGGAGGTCATTATTAATATGGCAACGGTGACAAACCGTAAACCAGAAACATTAAATATCAAAGCGATTGCAGAGCTTCTGAAAAAACAGCCAAAGGAACATAAAGAGTTATGTAGTGTACATGATTCTTTAAAAAAGACCTTAAAGCGGCTGGTTCAAGTCAATGATCAAAATAAATCTTTAATTCAACAATCCCTAGAGATGATAGAATTCAATATGAATTTGATTCAGAGTACAAGGATGTCACCGGGGACAAATAACTATACAAAGACGGCAGCTCAATGGGAGTCGCAGGTTGCACAAACAGGGATGTTTGATGCAAAACAATAACCAGAATGAGGTGAGATTCTATGTCATTAATGGGTAGTTTGTATATCGGTGTATCCGGGCTTAGAGCAAGCCAGTACTCTTTGAATACAACCGGTCATAATCTTGCAAATGTAGATACGGAGGGCTATGTCAGGCAGCAAGTGCTTCTTGGCAGTTCTCCGTTTGTAAATTTAGGTCAAACAGCATATAATACCTTACAAAGTGGTCTGGGAGTAGATACACAAGCAGTATTACAGGTTCGAGATACTTTTTTGGATAAGGCATACCGAAGAGAGGTAGGACGTCAGGGCTTTTATGATTCTCAGTATGAAACAGTAGATGAAATTGAAAATCAGATGGGAGAATTACAGGGAGTTGCTTTTCAAAATAATCTTGAAGATCTCTGGGAAGCTCTACAGGAGTTAGCAAAAGAACCAGACAGTCTTGTAACGCGCGCTTCTTTAATTGAAACAGGAGTTAGTTTTATTGAGCGTGCTGAAAATATACATAATCAATTAAAAGAATATCAATTAAATCTGAATAGTAAAATTAAATCCAATGTTGATAGAATCAATGAAATTGGAGATCGTATCGACGAATTAAATAATAAAATCAGTGGTTATGAAGCAGCAAAACAAGAACATGCCAATGATTTAAGAGATGAGAGAAATAGTCTTTTAGATGAACTAGGACAGCTTATCAAAATATCTTATCGTGAAAATCCACAGGGAAAAGTAACTGTAGTCGCAGAAGGAGTACCATTTGTATTAGAGGATATGGTGCTTCATATGAGTACAAAGACGATTGCAGACTTACAGTTTGAAAAGTTAGAGTTAGATGAAGACGGAAATCTCCCAGAGGGGATATCTGCAAATGAAAATTCACAGATGTTAGTTCCGATCTGGCCTTCCTATGGAGATGTTGAAGTTTTTGATTTTAATAGACTTCCGTCATTAGAAGAACGTACAGATATAGGTTCATTAAAAGGACTTTTATTGGCAAGAGGAACGAAAGTTGCTAACTATTTAGATATTCCAGTTGCACCAGTAAAAGATAATTTTTATGATGAAGATGGAGAGTTTTTATCAGAAGAATATGATTTGGCACTCAATGAGTACAATGTGGCTGTAGAAAAGTATAATAGAGAAATCAATCCTTCTATTATCATGAGTACCCAAGCACAGTTTGATCAATTAATTCACGGAATTGTGACTACTTTAAATGATATTTTATGTCCAAATAAGGAAGTAGTAATACCAGCAGGGACTACAGTTACTATGCCAAATGGAACGGAATATACATACGAAGAGGATACGACAATTAAGATTTTAGATGAGGAAAATGCTCCGATTGGTATGGATGGACCTCCTGCAACATTAGGAGAGGAATTGTTTTCAAGAAAATCGATTCCAAGATATTTAGATCCGCAGGAGATTACACTAGAAGACGGAACAACCTTGACAGCAAGAATCTATTATGAAGAGGATAAAAGCGATAATTATTCACTTTATACGCTTGGAGAGATTCGTGTAAATCAAAGCGTTTTGGAAGATCAGTCTAAACTGCCTCTGACACTACAAGGGGGAACAAAAGATTACGACTTAGAAACGGCAAATAAATTAATTACAGCATGGCAGACTCCATTTGCAACCTTAGATCCAAATACCTTGACCATGAATAATTTTGATCAGTATTATAATGCGTTTATTGGAGAAATTGCAGCAAAAGGAGAAAAGTTAGACTCTATTTGTAAAAATCAGCAGGTGATGACAGATAGTTTAAATAACCAGAGAATGGAAGTTGCAGGAGTTTCTTCCGATGAAGAATTGACTAATATGATTAAGTTCCATCATGCCTATAATGCTGCAGCAAGATATGTCAACGTAGTAGATGATATGTTGGAACATCTTCTTACAAGAATGTAAAAAGGGAGGAAGAAAATATGCCATCAACATTTTTTGGTTTAACGATTGGAAAGTCGGGAATCTATGCAGCAAATGCAGGAATTAATACAACTGCCCATAATATTTCCAATGCAGAAACAGAAGGCTATTCAAGACAACAAGTAAAACAAGAAGCAAGTGGTGCACTTCGTGTTTACAGTAATTACGGTATGGCTGGAACAGGTGTAGATGTAAAGGATATCGTTCAGGTTCGTGATGAATATTATGATCTGAAATATTTAAAAAACAGTACATTACTTGGCGAATATGAAACAAAGAATAGTTATATGACACAGATTGAAAGTTATTTTAATGAATTAACATTGGATGGTTTTACAACAACATTTAATAAATTTTATGATAGTTTACAAGAGCTTACAAAAAGTCCAGCCGATTTAACGATTCGAACCCAAGTTTCCAGCTATGGTCAAAGTTTCTGCGAATATTTTAACTTCCTTTCAGAAAGTTTGAGAAAGGTTCAAGATGAATGTAATATTGAAGTTAAAAATCAGGTAGAACATGTCAATTCTATTACTTCAAGAATTGCTTCTCTTAATAAACAGATCAATGTAATAGAGGTAAATGGAAGAAGAGCCAACGATCTAAGAGATCAAAGAGCTTTATTAATTGATGAACTCTCCAAATCAGGTGCTGTTAAGGTAACAGAGCGTGTTGTAGGAGATGACGTAGGTATTTCAAGTTATATTGTACGTATGAACGGACAGATTATGGTAGAAGATGATCATGTCAACAATTTAATTTGCGTGCCAAGAAAAGAAAAAATCAATCAGATGGATATTGATGGATTGTTTGATATTGCATTTGAGGATGGTTCAAAGTTTAGTTTAGACAGTGGAACTTTAGGTGGAGCGTTTTATGCTTTAATGCAGGTTCGGGATGGAAACAACGAAGAGGCTTTTCATGGCAAAGCAGAAGGTGGCGAAGGGGATTATACAATAAGAATTACGAATACGAATTATAATAGTGAAATGAGATTGAATATTCCACCACAGGGAAAGTTGACAGTTGGAAATTATGAGTATACTTATACTGGTTTTCAGGTGACAAAAGACGAGGAGACCGGAGAGTATATCTATGAATTTTCTTTGGATGAAAGAGAACAAGGATTAGCTTATTCTTATGAGGAAGAAGAAGTTTTTATTGGACAAAACATTGACTATAAGGGAATTCCATATTATATGGCACAGATGAATGAATTTCTTCGAACATTTTCTAAGGAATTTAACGATATCCACAAAACAGGGCAGGATCTCAATGGGGAAAAAGGATTGGATTTCTTTAATGCAATGGATGTTGTAAGCGGAAAAGATTATATTTTTGAAAATTCAGAACAAAATGAAGAAGCAGGTGTTCTTTTTACCTCAAAAACAGGTGCATATGCCTTAGAAGAGGAAGAAAAGAATTATGGAAGTTATTATTTTATGACAACACAAAACTGTCGTGTTACGCAAGAAGTTTATAAAGATGAAAAAAAATTTGCAGCCGCTTCTAATATTCATGATGGTGTAGAGCAGGCAGATGTGGCATTAAAACTTTTAGCGTTAAAAACAGATGAAACGATGTTTCACCAAGGAAAGCCGATGAGCTTTTTTCAGACATTAGTAGCAGAAATCGGAATTGATACAGATAAAACCAAAAGTTTGTCAGAAAGTCAGGAAAATATTTTGGCTTCGGTTACGAATCAAAGACTCTCTATTAGTGGTGTAGATTCAGACGAAGAAGGAATGAATTTAATTCGGTATCAGAATGCCTATAATCTTTCTGCAAAAGTAATTTCAGTTATGGATGAGATTTATGAGCGTCTGATTAACTATATGGGTGCTTAAAAATAGGTAAATTACTGTAGAAAGAGAGGACTGTACAATGCGTGTTACCAATAAGATGATGACCAATAACATGCTTTATAATATTAATAGTAATAAGAATGCTATGTCGAAGTTAGAAATGCAGTATGCTACAGGGTTAAAAATTCAAAAGCCCTCAGAAGATCCAATTATAGCAGTACGTGCACTGAAACTCCGTACCAATTTGTCAGAACTTAATCAATATTATGAAAGAAATATTCCTGATGCCTATGCGTGGATGGATGCAACAGAGAGTTCCTTAGAAGTAGTAAATGATATTTTAACACAAGTACACACATATTGCGTTCAAGGAGCTAACGATCCACTAACCGAAGAAGATCGCAATAATATTGTGAAAACTTTGGAGGAACTAAAACAGCAGATTTATCAAGAGGGAAATACTAACTATGCAGGAAGATATGTGTTTACAGGATTTAAAACAGATACCAGTTTAGTATTTAATGAACCGACACAACAGTATAATTATAAGATGACAGAATGTTTGGCTGGTACAGATATTGATTTAATTAAACGTCCGATTTATTCATTAGATATAAATGCTTATAATCCAGATGATCCACAGGCAAGTGATTTTAGTCAAAAACCAAATGTAATTGAGGCATATCGACTTCGACTTGCATATGACAATTTAAAGAAAGAAGACGAAGACGGAACAATCCAAATTACTTTTCCAACCTTAGATGAAGAAGGAAAATATCAATACGATGAAGATGGAGTTTTAATAGAAGAAGAATATTCTGGAGATATTGTTTTTATGGGTTCTACCGAAGCTTCTGCTTATCAGCCAGAGGAAGGAGTAATTCACTATTTGACTGATACAGGAGAATTGATTATTCCTCCTGATCTTTATAATGAATGGAGTAATCGCCCAAGTATTCATGTAGAGTATGAAAAGAATAAATTTTTTAAAAATGATCTTCGACCAGAACACTATTTTGATTGTACTGTAACCGATCTCAGCAATATAAATGAGGATGATCCAGATGGTGAACAAGAGCCACTTGTCTATACCAAACAGAATCAGCAGCTTCAATATGAGATCAACTTTAGTCAAAAGATGACGATTAATACTCAAGGCAGTGATGCAATTTTACACGATTCTGGACGTATTATTGACGAAATGGTTAGTGCAATTAACAGTGTAATAGATACTCAGACTAAGATTGATGAAACAAAAAAGATGCTTTCTGATAGTTCTCTTACAGAACAACAAAAAACAGCATTAAATGAGATGTTAGGAATTTTAAATACAGAATATACCTTAAAGACAGAAGTAATGCAGTCTTGTTTTGCAAGAGGCTTAACAGAAATTGAAAAACAACAGAATGTAGTTAGTGTTGCTTCCGCAGACTTAGGAAGTCGATATGTTCGTCTACAGTTGACAGAAAGTAGACTTTCTACTGAGCAAACAGATTTTGAAGAGATGCTTTCTAATAATGAAGATGCCGATATTGTGGATACAGTTATAAATTATAACTCTCAGGAAACAATATATAATGCTGCTCTGTCAGCGGCTGCAAAGGTAGTAAAAAATACATTACTTGATTTTATTTAAGTAGTCAGTGATAGGAGCTGTTGTAAGATAAAATTTTTATACCATATATGGATAGAAAATATAATGCCCAAAACATATGGTAGTTAAAATCTATTTTACAACAGCTTTATTTGATCTTAGAGTAAGAAAAAGGAGAAAGAGAAATGCTTGTAAAGACAAAACATTTTGGAGAAATTGAACTGGCAGAGGATAAAGTATTAACATTTGAGAATGGAATTTTAGGATTTGAAAATCAAAAGCATTATACTATCTTATATAATAATGAAAATGAAACCAGATCTTCGATTTCATGGCTTCAAAGTTTGGAAGAACCAACATTAGCACTTCCGATTATTCATCCTGATCTAGTAAAAGAGGACTATAATCCCATTGTAAATGAAGACGCATTACAATCTCTTGGAAATTTGAATGAAGAAAATCAAGTAGTTTTTGTAACCTTAACGGTTCCTTCGGATTTAACCAAAATGACAGTAAATTTAAAGGCTCCTCTTGTAATTAATGCAGATACTAAAAAGGGATGCCAACTCATTGCGGAAAATGCCGATTATCCAGTAAAATTTGCGGTTTATGAACAGTTTCAAAAGCTCAAAGAAACAAAGGGGGAACAGTAATGCTGGCTTTGTCAAGAAAAATGAATGAATCTATTATGCTTGGAAATGATATTGAAGTGACTATTCTTGAAATTAAGGGTGATCAGGTAAAGGTTGGAATTCGTGCACCAAAATCAGTTTCTATTTACCGAAAAGAAATCTATTTACAGATTCAACAGTCGAATAAAGAAGCAGTAGAGGAGAGTACATCTGTAGATATCATTAAACAATTATTGTAATAGTCATTTAACTCGTACAACAAAATCGTGAATATCTTTCTATTGAAAATCTCAAAGCAGATACCTAAAAACAGGTCAATTTTTAGGTATCTGCTTTTGGAATTTTCTCTCTAAAAGGTTTAAAAAATAGTTGCAATTTGAAAAAAAATATGATAATATATCCATTCAAGACGGACATTTGTATTCCTTATACATACAATAAAGATGGAGAGTAAAAATGGAAGAAGATAAGTATTTTATTGTAAAGAAGAAAGCAGTTCCGGAAGTGTTACTTAAAGTAGTGGAGGCAAAAAGATTGTTGGAATCGGAGCGGGCAGTCACTGTTCAAGAGGCAGCAGACGCAGTGGAAATCAGTCGTAGTTCCTTTTATAAGTATAAAGATGATATTTTTCCTTTTCATGAGAATACTAGAGGTAAAACAATCAATCTTATGCTTCAAATGGATGATAAACCGGGATTACTTTCTGTAATTCTCAATGAGATTGCAAAGTGCAGTGCAAATATTTTAACAATCCATCAGAGTATTCCCATTGGGGGAATTGCTACATTAACATTGGGAGTTGAGATACTTCCTCAAACAGTTGAAGTACAGGAAATGATTACAATGATTGAAAAAACAGAAGGAATACACTCTCTTAAAATTCTTGGAAGAGAATAGTGACTAATTGATGCCAAAGGAGGCTATAGAACATATGAAAATAGCGATATTAGGATTTGGAACAGTTGGCTCCGGAGTATATGAGGTACTAAAGACCAACTATGAAACTATAACAAAACGTGCTGGGGTAGAAATTGATATTAAATATGTATTAGATCTTCGGACTTTTCCGGGGCAGCCTGTAGAAGAGGTATTAGTTCACGATTTTGATCAGATTGTAAATGATCCGGAAGTAGAGATTATTGTGGAAACAATGGGAGGTTTGGAAAAGGCTTATAGCTATGTCAAGGAAGCTCTTTTAAAGGGAAAAAGTGTCTGCACTTCAAATAAAGAGTTAGTGGCAAAGTATGGAGCAGAACTCTTAGAAATTGCAAAACAAAAGAAGATTAACTTTTTATTTGAAGCAAGTGTGGGTGGAGGAATTCCTATTATACGTCCATTAAATCAATCACTGACTGCCGATCAGATTATTGAAATTACAGGAGTTTTAAATGGAACTACCAACTATATGTTGACAGAGATGAAAGAAAGAGGAATTTCTTTTCAAGAGGCACTAAAGGAAGCACAAGAAAAAGGATTTGCAGAAAGAAATCCAGCAGCAGATATAGAAGGATATGATGCTTGCCGAAAGATTGCAATTTTAACTTCTCTAGCCTATGGAAAACAGGTAGACTATGAAAAGATAACGACAGAGGGAATTGTCAACATTTCAGATATTGATATCCAATATGCTCTGAATATGAAAGCTGCAATTAAGTTGTTGGGATCGTCTAAACAGGTAGGAGATAACATCTATACTATGGTTGCACCAAAGATCATTTCAGAAAATCATCCATTATATACAGTAAATGGAGTATTTAACGGTATTTTAGTAAGGGGAAATGTACTAGGGGATGTCATGTTTTATGGAAGCGGGGCAGGAAAACTTCCGACTGCAAGTGCTGTAGTTTCTGATATCGTAGATAGTGCAAAGCATAAAGGAAGAAATATTATGACGATTTGGAGTCAAAAAGAATTGGAATTAGCAGATACAAAATCTCTTATCTGCAAATTCTTTGTACGGGTAAAACAAGAAGAAACAGAAGCTGCGAGACGAGTATTTCCAATTAAGCAGGTTTGTGAAGCACCAAATGTTTCTGGAGAATTTGCATTTTTAACAGAACAAATGAGCGAGGAAACGTTTAAAAAGGCAGCTTTAAAAGTATCTGTGTTAAATTGGATTCGTACTGAGTTATAGAAAATAGGGAGAGGATAGAATGAAGTATTTTATTGTTTTAGGAGACGGTATGGCAGATGAGCCGTTGGAGGAACTAGGGGGAAAGACACCTTTAGAATATGCAGACACACCGGCAATGGATCAGTTAGCAGGAAAATCAGAGGTTGGATTGACATGTATGATACCAAAAGGAATGAAACCCGGCAGTGATACCGCAAATCTTTCTGTATTGGGATATGATCCAAGAAAATATTATACTGGAAGATCTCCTTTAGAGGCTTTAAGTATTGGCGTGAGCTTAAAATCGACAGATATTGCTATACGTGCAAATTTAGTTACTCTTTCTGAGGGAGAAGTTTCTTATGAGCAAAGAACGATTCTTGATCATAGTTCAGGAGAAATTTCGACACAAGAAGCAACTATTTTAATTGAAGCAGTTAAAAGTCAACTACAAAAAGAGCCATTTTCTTTTTATGCTGGAACAAGTTATAGACATCTTCTTATTTGGAATTATGGAGAAGTTTCAGATAGTGAAATACCTGAACTTACACCTCCTCATGATATTTTAGGGAAAAAAATAAGTTCTTACCTGCCTAAACAGGATCTGTTAAGGAACATGATGGAACGAAGTTTTGAGATACTAAATAACCATCCAATTAATTTAGAACGTGCAAAAAGAGGTCTTTCTAAGGCAAATTCTCTCTGGTTTTGGGGAGCGGGAACAAGACCTGACTTAATTAATTTTGAAGAAAAGACTGGAAAACGTGGCGTGATGATCTCTGCCGTTGATCTACTAAAAGGAATTGCTGTTGGTACAGGAATGACAAATAAGACAGTAGAAGGAGCAAATGGAACACTTCATACAAATTATAGAGGAAAGGCAATAGCAGCTATAAAGGCTTTGCTAAAAGAAGGCTATGATTTTGCCTACATTCATGTGGAAGCACCTGATGAAATGGGGCATCAAGGTAGCATTTCAAAGAAAATTCAGGCGATAGAATCCATTGATCATGAGATTGTTCAGGTAATAGTAGAAAAGATGCAGCGGGCAAAGGAAGAATATCGGATGTTGATTCTTCCTGATCATCCGACACCTATCCGCCTGCGTACCCATACTGCCGATCCTGTGCCATATTTACTCTATGACAACACAAGAGAATTGAAAAAAATTCAATATTATAATGAAAAAGAGGCAAAGCTCAATGAAATTTATAAAAAAGAGGGTTGGCATCTCATTGATGAATTATTAGAACCTTAATTAATAGTAGGTTTGTTATGTTTTACTTTTTGTAATATACTATCTGTCACTGTTGGGAGAGTTTCTGTAACAACACAGAAGTTTGTACTACTACAGGAATTTCCAATGGTTTCTCTCTCTGCATTGACAGGTGTAATTACTACTCTAAGAAATTGTCCAATGTCTTCTTTTGTTGGAGTATAATAAGGAGTAACTGCTCCTGAAATAGAAGAAAATTCTCCATCGACAGAATCACTTTTTTGCCATTCATATGTTACATAACAATCTTTTTTATTACTTTCAGAAAAATAGTCAAATTGAGCATGAAGTAAGGCACCAACATAAGGGCGTTCGCTTATTGCGACATTGCGGATCCAATCACCATGATAAGAAAAAATAAGTTCATCTAGCCAAAAAATATCCTGTTTGGAGCTAATCTCCAAAGTTAACGTTATAGTATCTTCTGAAATGATATTAGGAAAAGGAAGTTCATAAGATTTTAAGTGATTAGACTCAACAGAAAGAGGCTTACTTTCTGATAATAGTGTTCCTTTTGCATTGAAAAGTTTCGCAGTAATAGAAAATGATCCACAAGCAGAGAAATAAACTCTATTAATCTGTGGAAGATAATCAAGAACCTTTATATTTTCAAAAGAGATCTGACCAGTAGAATTATCCGAAGAACAAGTAAATTCTAGTGCTGTTTTAGAGGATATACTCTCTGCTTTTTGTTCTTGGTCAAGAGCCTTTTTAGAATAAGTAAACCCAGTTGTTTTCATGTCCATATAATTTGAGATTCCATCTGCATTTTCAATCAGACGCTGGTTAGCAGGAGTAATTCCTACAAGCCTCATTCCCTCTTTTACATAGATATTTTTACTCATATACTCCCATATAAGTCCACTTCTAGCATTCTCTAACATTACTAAAGAGATTCCCTTATCAATTCCTAAATAATCTGTCATAATCTTAGGAGAATCCCCTTCTAAATTATAAGCATCTACCAAACCATAGGTTCCAACTACATCTTCCATACTATAATAATAAGAAATTGCATTGGAAACAGATTCTGGATCAAAGGGAGCAGAACCTATTGCACCACAAAAAGCGATTGTACCATCATTGTGATTGTCAGGATTTGCACCATATCCTCCACTATAGCCATTTGGACCGTCGCAGGCTGAAAGCCCCCAAGAATTTTCTCCAAAAGTTTTAAAAACACTAGAAGTATCAATACAAAACTGTCGGGCCTGTAAGGTGGCAAAGGTAGAGTTGGCATACCAATCTGTTCCAAGATTGTCTACTGTATTTTTTAATGGAAACCAAGCATGAGAATATTGATGGGTAAATAAAGAGTTAGCAGGAGACATAATATAAGATGGCATACCAATCCAAAGATTTTTTTGACGATTGATCTGATAGAGCATATCAGACGGAACAGGATGTGTTTCAGATGCTGCACTTAAAAAATATAACATTAATTGTTCTGCATATACACCCCAACTTCCAGTGTGATATCCTTTTTCCGGTAGATATTCCATATAAAATTGGTTTGTATCTGGATTTCGATACCATTCCCAGTTGACACGTAAATAAAGTTGTTTGGCAAGTTCTTTGACTTCTCCACCGAAATATTCTCCTGCAAATAAAGCTCCACTTATGGCAATTGCTGTATCAATCACCGAAACTTCACAAGTTCCATACCGTTTTGCAGTCTGCATATCTAAAAAATGATAAAAAAATCCCTCTTCTTGTTCGGCATGTTTTAATAGAGTCTGTAAAGTTAGTTTTGCACGTTCCTTCGCTTCTTGTTCTGAAATATATCCACGATAGTCTCCAATCGCGCAGCCTGCGAGAGCATAGCCAACAGACGCAACAGAACACATCGAAGGATTGCTACTGCGATCCAATACAAGCCCATAACCATTGCTGTCGGGGTTGGTATTCGTATTTTCCCAAAGAAAACGAAAACAAGCTTCTTCTTCTTGTTCCATAATAGAAGAAGTAATAGTTTCTACAGGATAGACAAATTTGGAAGGTTTTTTAAAGTTTAAATTTTTTTGAAAGACAAACAAAAAAATGGCTATTCCTATAATAAGGACACCTGTTATAATAAAATATAATCGAAAAGATTTTTTTTTCATAGTTATACCCTTTCCTTAAAATTATTTATAGATAGGAGCTAAACTACAAGAGCCTCGCTTTAACAAAACAGCCTGATATGTAATATGTTCATTTTTCCCTGTGCCATTGATTAAATCAAATAATAAATTAATACTAGAAAGAGCCATATCAATTCCGGGCTGGGAAATTGTATCGAGAGAAGGATTAAAATATTCGGCTGTTTCAATTCCATCAAAACCAATAATAGAAACATCTTCGGGAATTCTTCGCCCAGAAGTAAGTGCTGCCTTTGCACATCCAATAGC
Organism: uncultured Lachnospiraceae bacterium; assembly: GCA_947089905.1. GTDB lineage: Bacteria > Bacillota > Clostridia > Lachnospirales > Lachnospiraceae > MGBC140009. The sequence goes on along the minus strand of CAMUMG010000007.1, from coordinate 56,522 downwards.
AATCGTATCTGCACCGGCAAAGATTCCAGTTACATCTTTGTGTTTACTAAATAGACGATTCATAGCAGAATAGCCTGAACTAGGGGTATATTCACAATCACCAACCAAAGAAGGATCAAACGTTAAACCAGCTTGAAGGAGTGCCTCTTCATATCCTTTTAAACGCATATTTCCTGTAGTATTTGGTACAAAAGGGCTCTTTGCTAAAAATACAATCTTGGTATGTCCTAAAGAGAGCAGATAATCAGTAGCTTTTTTAGATTCTTTGACTTCGTCGATTACAACAGAGGAAAAAAATTCTGAGTTTTGTTTTTCTGCTAAGGTAATTGTAGTTAGAACACAGGGAATATTTAAACGGATTAATTCTTCCTCGGGATGATTATAAGTTCCACCCATAAAGATAATTCCACAGATTTTTTTAGACATAATTAGTTCCATTGCCACATCTAACTCATTCGTTTCATCATCTACTTGCTGAATAATTAAGGAGTATTGTCTAAGATTGACTTGTCTTTGAATTTCTTTCATCATATCTGCAAAAAAGGGATTGGAGATTCCCTTGACAAGCAATGCAATATTTTGTGTTTGACTTACTTTTAAATTTCTAGCATTGGAGTTTGGAATATAGTGGTATTTGGAAGCGATATCTAAAATCTTTTTTTTCGTTTCTTCATTTATAGTTCCAGAATTATTTAATGCTCTAGATACCGTAGCAATTCCGACATCAGCAAGTCTTGCAATATCCTTTATTGTGATATTTCCCATAAAAAATTACCCCCATAGTGAAAAAAAGTCCTATAGAAATAAAAAATCCCATAAAATTTTTTATTTCTACAAAAATAGTGTAGCATATTATTCCAATAAAAGCAATATAAAATAAAAATAATAAGTAAAATAAAGTATGGAAACGTTTCCCTATCATATTTCTTAAAACAAAAAAAATAACAATAGAAAGAAATAAACTTTCTATTATAGTGGGATATTTGACCAAAAACAATATTAAAAAATAAAATTGTATTGTGTAATTTTTTAATTTTAATATTGACAAACCGAAAAATATGAAGTATGATAAACAAAGAAACAGAAGTTATGTGGAAACATTTCCATAAAATTTCATTCGGATTCATGTGGAGGAAACTAAGAATGTTATTAGAACAAAAAACAAAGAAGATCCGATTTTGTAGACAGAACATGGAATTTACCTTTTTACCAGATGGAGATATTTTTGAGTTTATGAGTGGTTCCTTTCTTATAAACCAATTTCGAGGTAATTCTATAGATGGTTCTGCCAATAATATTTATTTAAGAATTTATCGAAATGAAGAAGATACAGTAATTAGTCATGTAATTCCACTTTTAGGGAAAACATCCAAAAGTCAATTATTTCTCAAAGCAAATCACGCGTTATATTTTCGTGGAACAGTAGAAAAAATTACATATGAAGTAGCATTTTTACCAGCGAATAACGGAAGCTGGTTTTGGAGAGTAAACTTACAGGGAAAAGATATCACTTGTGATCTACTCTATGGACAAGATATTTCCTTGGCAGAAAAAGGTGGTGTACTTTCCAATGAATTGTATATCAGTCAGTACTTAGATCACCATATTTTATCTGGAGAGCACGGAATCGTAGTATGTTCCAGACAAAACCAAGGACAAGGAGGAAAGTTTTTATATCTTCAACAAGGAGCATTAACTTCTAATATCACCAGATATTCTACTGATGAAATGCAGTTTTTTGGAAAGAGTTACAAACGGACTGGTATTCCAGAAATTCTCTATAAAGATTTAGAGAATATAAATTATCAATATGAACTTTCCTATACTGCATTACAAACAGAAAAGATAGTATTAGATGGAGAAAAAACAGTTGTATTTTATGGATGTTTCCAACCAGATCACAAAGAGGCTGTCACTAAGTTAGAGTATCAAGAAGAGATAAAAGCTGCTTATGAAGAAGTACTTTTACAAGAAAATAAAGAAGAAGAAATTGAATTAACTAGAACACAGATACGATCAGAATTTGGTTCCTTATATTCCTCACCAACGTTTACGACAGAAGAAAAGTATACCTATTTTCCAATTAGAAGTTTAGAAGAAAAAAAGGAAGAAGTTCTACTTTCCTGTTTTGCAGATGATTGTAGACATATTGTATTTCAGGAAAAAGAATTGTTAGTAGAGCGACCACATGGAAATATTATTACAACCTTGATTGATGAAGATAGATTTGAAAAGCCATTGATTACTTCAACTCATTATATGTATGGATTTTTTAATGGTCAGATTACAGTTGGAAATACAAACATGAATAAAATGATTTCTGTAAATAGAGGACTATTGAATATCCAAAAAAATACTGGACAGAGAATTTACATAAAAATTGATAAAACATTCCGACTTTTGGCACTTCCAGCTGCTTTTGAATTGGGTTTGAACTATTCGAAATGGTATTACAAAATAGAAGATGATCTTTTAATGATTACAAGCTTTGCAAATGCAGAAGATACCAGTTTAGAATTAAGAGTAACTTCGAAATTAAACAGAGAATATGAATTTTTAATCACAAATCAATTAGTAATGGGAGAACATGAATTTCAAGCTCCTTGTACGATGAAGCAAGAAAAAGACAGTATTGTATTAGGAGTTGTAGAAGGTTCTGCCGCTTTTGGTATCTATCCAAAATTAAGCTATCGAATTATCTGGTCAGGGGCATCTTTTGAAGTAAGTGATGACAGAGTATTTTTTTCCGATGATATTGTCAGAAATGGAACGCTTCTCACATTAAAAACAACCACAAATCAGTTTAGGATTTGTATAAGGGGAAGTTTAGAACATGAGCCAGATAGTAATATAGTATGGTCAGAGCCAGAAGAAGAATATCAAAAATATTTAAACTTTTATCATAAATTTTTAGGTAATCTATCATTACAAATTAAGTCAGACAAAAAGACAGAACAAGAAGTAACGAGACTTTCTAAGATTACTTTTTGGTATTTACATAATGCACTGATACATTTTGCCGTACCTCATGGATTAGAACAAAGTGGTGGTGCAGCATGGGGAACAAGAGATGTCTGTCAAGGACCAATGGAGCTGTTTTTAACAACAGGACATTATGCCTTAGCAAGAACAGTGCTTTTAAAGTTATTTGCTCATCAAAATCAAAATGGAGAATGGCCTCAGTGGTTTATGTTTGACAAATATCCATACTATGCAGGCGACTGTCATGGAGACGTTGTATTTTGGCCATTAAAAGCGATTGGCGATTATTTAAAACAGGGAAAAGATCTCTCTATTTTAAAAGAGCCAATAGGATATTTAGATGGACAAGAAGAAACAATTTTGGAGCATTTAAAGAGAGCTTTTGTTGCAATTGAAGAAAGATATTTATATGATACAGCACTTATTTCCTACGCGGGAGGAGATTGGGATGATACCTTACAGCCTGCCGATCCTGCAATGAAAGAAAAGTTAGTCAGTGCATGGACACAGGCTTTAGCATATCAGACCTTATTAGAATTAGGGTGTCAGTTAAAAGAATTTGATCCTTTGTTTGGAGAAAAGTTAATCAATGCAGCACATAACATTGGAAAAGATTTTGATCGTTACTTGTGTAAAGATGGAGTAATTGCAGGATTTGCATACTTTGAAGACTTAGAAAATGTGAAGTATATGTTACATCCAAGTGATAAAGAAACAGGAATTTCCTATCGACTACTTCCACTTACAAGGAGTATTATTGCAAATTTAGCAAAACCGGAACAAAAGGATAAGAATTTCCGTTTGATTGAAGAACATCTTGCCTGTCCAGATGGGGTTCGTTTAATGGATCATCCAGCGAGATATGAAGGTGGAGTAAGCAAGTATTTCATGAGAGCAGAGCAGGCGGCAAATGTAGGACGTGAGATAAGTTTACAATATGTACATGCCCATATTCGATATATTCAGGCACTAGCAGTAGCAGGAGAAGCACAAAAAGCATGGAAGGGACTTCTTACGGTACTTCCTGCCGGATTATCTAATACAGTGCCAAATGCAGAGTATCGTCAGAGTAATGCCTACTTTTCCAGTTCAGAAGGAGCCTATCATGACAGATATGAATATCAACTTCAATTTGAACGACTGCGTCAGGGAACAATTAATGTAAAGGGAGGTTGGAGAATTTATTCCAGCGGCCCTGGAATTTATTTGACAAGATGGATTTCAGATATTTTAGGAATTCGTTTTGAACAGGACAGACTTGGATTAGATCCAGTACTTATAAAAGAACTTTCCGGACTTGAAGTTTCCTTCTATTTTGACTTTATTCCAATTAAAATTCAGTATCTTGCAGATCAAAATAAGAAAGGAGGAATTCAGATTTTTGCAGAAAAAAGAGAACTTTCCGGAAGAAAAATGGAAAATCTCTATCGGCAGGGAGGACTTTGGTTAAAGAAAGAAGAACTTATCACACTTTCTGAAAACGGAAAGAAACCAGTAAATTTAACGGTACTTTATTGATTTATGTTGTCCAAAACGGAGGAATTAGGAGGAGAATATGAAGAAACAAAAAAAGGTATTGGCAATTTTATTATGTATGGTTTTGGTAGTATTGACAGGCTGTAAAACAAATGAAGAAGAAAAGAAACCAGATTCACCAAAAACAGAGCAAAATAATCAAGATAATACAAACAAAGATGATACAAACAAAGATGATGCAAATAAAGAACAAATTACATTAACATATGCTTCTTGGGCACTTGGAACAGAAGAAGACAATAATCTGGAACGTCGCATGATTGCAGAATATGAAGCAACTCATTCCAATATTAAGATTAAGATTGCAGAGGATATTATTTCTGCTGGAAGCTGGGAAGATGCTTTAGCAACAGCGGCAGCAGGCGGCTCACTTCCTGATGTGTCTTTGATTGCTGGACTTCCAGGTGCAGTGGCAAAGGAATGGGCATTAGATGTTTCCGAATATACAAACAACGATACAGAATGGAACAATGTTCCAGAATCTCTAAGAGAATCTGGAAAGTTTGGAGGAAAACAATTTGGTCTTCCTTCTGCAATGCACTTAGCTGGAATGTTTATTAATAAAGATCTCTTTGAAGCACAAAATGTAGAACCATTGTCTTATGGATATACATTAGAGGATTTAGAACGTACTGTAGCAGCGATGAGTGCTCCGGCAAATGGTGTAGTAGCTCTTAAAAATGCTGATATTGTAGACTGGTATCCAGCAGTAAAGAATTCCTCATTGGGATGGTTTACCTATGATGGAAAAGAAGTACACTTAAATGATGCTTCCTTTATCGATGCTGTAAAATATTCTCTTTTCTTAAATAACAGTGGTTATACTTTTGAGGGATTGACAACAGAGCAAAGAAGCAATTTTGGTGTAGAATCTGACTGGGAAGCATGGAATGCTGGAAAAGTGGCAATGTGCTATGATGCAACCTATGCCTGCGATTCTTTGGCAAAGGAACGTTCTTTTACCTCAGAATTTATCGGTCTTCCAAATGGAAAATCAGTTATTATACCTGATTACCAGTTTATTGGAAAGACAACAAAGCATCCAAAAGAAGCTTATGACTTTGCTAAATTTATGAGTTATGGCAAGGAAGGTATTTTAAAACGCTTAGAAATTGTAGAAAAAAATGAAGAAATTAACTGGGTTTCTCTTCCATTAAATTCAGATAGTGAAATTATCGACAAGTATTTTGCAAACTTCCCAGTGGAAGGAGTAAAAACAGTTTATGAGGCTATGGCTGGAAACACAATAGTAGAAGCTTTTAAATTTACTCCGGGATACACAAATGCAAGATGGAATGCCCTAACTGGAATTAAGGCAGGAGAATCGGATAATGCTACGATTGCAGAAGTAATTACCGCCTGCCGAAATGGTTCTTTAAATATTGACGATTATGCAGAACAATTAAATAAACTAGCAAATCAGTATATTAGTGAGGAAGCAGCAATTATTGATGAAGTAACCAAATAAGTTAAGTCCGAAAAATATCTGCAAAAAAGCAGTATAGAGAAAACGGCGATTTGGGGCTGTTGCACGGACTTCGTGTAACAGCCCCAAATTTTTAAGGCAAAGAGGTATGGTCTATGACAAAAAAACGAAAAATTGGAATAGGGATTGGGCTTGTTTTCGTAATCTTACTTGTGGTACTCCTAAGTCTATCAGGTGGTGGCCAGAGTGCCTATACCAGTGCTGGAGAACTGCCGGAAATTACAATACAGACAAAGGAAAATACATTTGAAACCGTATTAAATAATTGGAAGTCATCTGGAATAGAGATGGGTAAAGAAATCATTCCTATCTATTTAGAGAATGAAGAGAAAGTATCAGGATACCAAGGTTATGATAAGATAGCATATCCAGCACAACAAGGTGATGTTTTAAGGGGAAGTATAACAGTAACAAAGGCAGGGTTATATGCCCTTTATGCAGAGTATTACAATAATGGATCAAATACTCTAAAAAATGCAGTTAGTATTCAAATTGACAAAGAAAGTCCTTACGAAGATGCAGAAAAAATATTTTTAACTCAGATGTATCAAAGTGCAGACTATCCATTTCGAACAGATCGCAATGGAAATGAGATCGTTCCTGATACATATCGTGTAACAGAGTGGCATGGAGAGTTTTTACATAGTATTAATCAAGGAACATATGAAGCACTTTTATTTTATCTTCCTACCGGTGAACATGAAATAACGATTACAATGGAACAGGGAGAAGCTTATTTTGGAGAACTTTGTTTTAAGCCATATGATAAGATACCATCCTATGAAGAATATAAACAGAAGTGGAGTTTAGAAAGTGGAATAAAAGGGGCAGATGGAAACTTAATTCATCTGTTAGAGGCAGAACGTATCAGTAGAAAAAACAGTACTGCTCCAAGACCAGAATCAACTATGGATATAGAGACGAATCCCTATGCTTCCAATCTATTTTTACTTAGTACAATAGGTGGAAAGACATGGCAGGATAATGCAGAAGCTCTCTATTATGATATAAATATTGAAGAGTCAGGATTTTATAATCTTTCTTTTAAATTAAAACAAAATGAAAAAGAAAATACTTATGTTTACCGAACAATAACGATAGATGGTAAACCTCCATTTGAAGAAGCAAAACATCTTGCATTTGCCTATTCTCAAAATTGGAATGTTGTAACAGTTGGAACGAAGGAACAATATTATCCTGTTTATCTAACAAAAGGAACACATACGATTGGAATTGAAGTAGATGCTACGATGTTTCAGCCTATTTTTGATAGATTAAAGGAAATTGAAGAAGAGATCAGTGATATAGCATTAAATATCCGTAAAATTACTGGAAACAGTCAAGATACTTATAGAGATTGGGATATTTTAATGTATATTCCAAACTTAGATACTACAATGTATCAGATAGCAGATGAATTAGGGGAAGTCTATGAACTTATGACAGATCTCAACTGTGGTATGACCAGAAATGAGGTATTGACTTCTTTGAAAATAGCAGAAAGACAACTTCGTACTTTAGCAGACGATCCGGATTCTATTCCAAATCATATGTCAATGCTTTCAGATGGAACAGGTTCAGTAGGTCAGATGTTGGGAACGATCAGTGAAACCATGATGGAGCAGCCTCTTTCTCTCGATCAGATCTATCTTTGGCAAAATGATGCCAAACTTCCAGACTATGAGGCAGGATGGTTTACAAAACGTCTGGAAAGTTTTAAATACTTTTTACACTCCTTTAGCAGTGAAACAGAAAAGGAAGATAAAGAAGAGATTGTATTAAATGTCTGGGTCAATCGGGCAAGAAATTATATTGATTTACTACAAAATATGATAGATAAAGATTTTACTACAAAAACAGGAATTCGTGTAGAGCTTTCTATCATGCCGAATGAACAAAAGATTATTTTAGCAAACACAATCAATACTCAGCCGGATGTGGCATTGGGTCTTTCCGCATATCTGCCGTATGATCTGGCAATTCGTGGAGCAGTGAGTGAATTAAGTCAAATGGAAGGATTTGCAGAAACCGCAAGTCAACTGTCTGCTGGTGCGATTGCAGGATATATGTATGATGGAGGAATTTATGGACTTCCAGAAACGCAAGATTTTTATGTTACCTTTTACCGTAAAGACCTATTAGAAGCCCTTTCTATTCCGATACCAGATACATGGGAAGAAGTCATTGCTATTCTTCCTGAATTACAGCGATATGGTATGAACTATTATGTCCCATTGGCAACAACCGGAAGTTTTAAAACCTTTGCTATGACTTTGCCATTTTTCTATCAGTTTGGTTCTACTCTCTATTCAGAGGATGGATCGAATGTAATTATAAATGATGAAGCAGGAATTCGAGCAATGCAGTTTATGACAGATCTATTTACTATCTATGGACTGCCTTCTCAAGTTGGAGACTTCTATCAATCATTTCGAAATGGAACACTTCCAATTGGTGTTTCTAATTTTGCAACTTATTTAAAAGTAGATGCAGCAGCTACAGAACTCGCAGGAAAATGGGATATTGCACCTATGCCGGGAATAAGACAAGAAGATGGTTCAATCAAACGTTCTTCCATAGGACCGGGAGCATCTACCGTAATTTTTAAAAAATCAGAATACCAAAAAGAAGCGTGGGAGTTTTTACAGTGGTGGTTATCTGCAAAAACACAAGAGGAATTTGGAACTCAGTTAGAGTTGCTCTATGGCAGCGAGTATATTTGGAATACTGCAAATTTAACTGCTTTTCAAAAAATGCCATTTGATGAAACACATAAACAGATTATTTTAAAGCAGTGGGAATCCCTTTTTGAAGTACCAAGAACTCCTGCAAACTATATGGTAGAGCGGGGAATCAGTAATGTCTGGAACGAGATTGTATTTGAAGGAGAAAATACAAGATCCGCGTTAGACGATGCTGTGATTGAAATGGATCGAGAACTCAATAGGAAGTTAGAGGAATTCGAATATATAAAGGATGGAGTTTTGATTAGAAATTATCAGATTCCAAGTACAGAAGAAGTTTTAAAACTAATAGAGCAGGCGGAAAGAAAGAAAGGAGAGAACGGAAATGAGAAAGAAAAAGAAACAAAAGCTCAATAAAGAGTCAACAGCCTACTTTTTTCTATCACCGTATCTACTCCTGTTTACGGTATTTATTATAGTTCCTGTAATTATGGCAATTATTTTATCGTTTACTTCGTTTGACTCTGTAAACTTTCCAAAATTTACAGGACTTAAAAACTATATTACTCTATTTACAACAGACAGTGTTTTTATGCAGAAGGTACTGCCAAACACTATAAAATTCTCTCTGATTGTAGGACCACTTGGATATGCGCTTTCATTTCTATTGGCATGGATGTTAGCACAGATTCCACATAAACCAAGAACTATTTATGCTTTAATTATCTATTCTCCGTCTTTGACCTCTGGAGTTGCGATGACAGTTATCTGGAAAGTATTATTTAACGGAGATCAGACAGGATATTTAAACAGCGTATTATTAAACTTAGGGATTATCAGAGAGCCAATTCAATGGCTTCAGTCTACAGACTATTTAATGCCAGTTATGATGTTAGTTGCTCTTTGGAGTAGTATGGGTGTTGGATTTTTAGCAATGTTAGCGGGTGTATTAAATATTAATCAGGAGTTATATGAGGCGGGTTATATTGATGGAATTTCGAATCGTTTTCAAGAGATTATGTATATTACGATTCCATCGATGAAACCGCAGATGCTATTTGGTGCGGTTATGGCGGTAGTAAATACATTCCAGACCGGAGCAATCGGAGTTTCTCTCTCTGGTGCAAATCCAACTCCGCAGTATGCTGGACAGCTTATGCTAAATCATATTGAAGACTATGGATTTTTGCGATATGAAATGGGATATGCGGCTGCTATTTCCGTAGTGTTGTTGCTCATTATTTACATCAGCAGTAAAGTAATTTACAGGCTGTTAGGAGAAAAAGAATAGGAGGGATTTTCATGGCAAAGCTTGGCGGCAGCAGGATGAACCCAACTAGATTTCATAAAAGCCAGATTAAATTTTTTATTATTTTGACAGCAGTTGCTGTTTTTATGGGGTTACCTATCCTGTTTATTATCCTTCAGGCATTTAAACCAATAGATGAATTATTTGCCTATCCACCGAAGTTTTTTGTAAAAAATCCTTCCTTGGGTAATTTTAAAAAATTATTTCAATTAATGGATACTTCCAATGTACCAATTTCACGTTACTTTTTCAACAGTCTGCTTTCTACTGGAATCACAGTATTACTTACTTTGGTTATCAGTGCATTTGCTGGCTATGCACTTTCTAAAAAGAAGTTTCGTACAAAAACAGCCATTATGGAAGTCAATAATCTAGCGTTGATGTTTGTACCAGCGGCAGTTATGATTCCAAAGTATTTAATTACTTATGGTGTTGGTATGATTGATAGTTTTCTAGCACACATTTTTCCAGCACTTGCAATGCCAGTTGGTTTGTTTTTAATCAAACAGTTTATTGATCAGATTCCGAATGAATTAATTGAAGCAGCACAGATTGACGGAGCAAAAGAACTGCAAATCTTTCGTAATATTATTATTCCAATGACACGTTCTGCACTGGCAACTGTAACAATTTTGGCATTTCAGGCTTCTTGGAACAGCGTAGATGCGTCTACTATGTATATCAGCAAAGAAAAGTTAAAAACCTTTTCCTTCTATTTGTCTACACTGACAACGACTGGAAATGATGTAGTAGGACAGGGAATGGCAGCGGCAGCAACATTAATTATGTTTGTGCCAAACTTAGTAATCTTTATTTTAATGCAGAAGCAGGTTATGGCAACGATGGCACATTCAGGAATCAAATAAGGGGGGAAGCACAGATGAAACGCAAAATACGATATCTAACAGCTTTAGCTGTTCTTCTGCTCTTAAATTTAAGTGGAATTGGTTCCATGTTTTTAAATGCCGGAGTACCATATGTCACATGGACTCAAGGTCCAAATGGATATATTACAGAAACACAGACCGCTTATCTTCCAGAAAGAGTATTAAAGCTTGGGTTAAATAGTCCTGAAGATCTGTTTGTTGATTCGGATAAAACTTTATATATCTGTGATACTGGAAATGCTAGAATTGTAAAAGTCTATGCAGATGGAACAACTTTTGAAATTTCAGGAGAGCCATTAGTTAAGCCAACTGGAATTTATGTCGCAAATGGTTTTATCTATGTAGCGGACTATGGTTCAGCACAAATTCATATCTATGATCAAATGGGAAGTCTGCAAAAAAGTATTGGAAAGCCAGATGAAGTTTTATTTGGAGCAAATACTAAATTTTTACCAAGAAAACTGACTGTAGATTTAAGAGGGAATATCTATATAGTATCAGAAGGATCTATTTCTGGTCTGATGCAGTTAAATAATCAGGGAGAATTTTTAGGGTATTTTGGAGCAAATCAAACAGCTACTACATTAAAAATGATTTTACAAAAGACCTTTTTTACAGAAGAACAGATGAATAAACTCTTTAAAAATACTCCTCCAAGCTTAAATAATGTAACAATTGATTCCCAAGGATTAATCTATACTGTAACAAAGGCAGATGTTTCTGATCCAGTTAAAAAGTTAAGTATTTCAGGAAGTAATTTATATCCTTCTGAAATGGTTACCAATGTTCAGGTAATAGATGCAGCAGTAGACGCAGATGGAAACACATATACAGTTGATGCTTCTGGTATGATTTTTGAATATGACAGCTATGGAGATCTGTTATTTGCATTTGGTTCAAAAGAAACTGGATTAGACCGAATGGGATTGGTAGCAATGCCATCTGCAATCGCTGTGACTACAGATGGACACTTATTCGTTTTAGATCAGGCAAAAGGAATGGTTCAAGAGTACCGAATGACAGAATTTGCCGTTAAAGTGCATGAGGGGATTAAACTTTATAAAGCAGGATTATATGAACAAAGTGAACAGATCTGGCAGGAAATTAAAAAAATGAACAGTTCCTTTGTTATGGCATATGAGGCATTGGGAAAGTCAAGTTTTAAAAAGCAGAATTATAATCAATCCATAGAATTTTATAAGATTGCGGGAAATAAAAATGGATATTCTCAAACTCTTTGGGAAAATCGCAATAAATGGCTGACAGATTATCTTGGAACTGTAATTTTAATTCTCGTTGTCATAGGTATTGTATGGAAAATTATAAAATGGCTGGATAAGAAAAAGAATATATTACAGCCAATACGAGAAGTTCTTTCCAAAGTAACCAATACAACTATTTGGAAACAGTTGTTTTTTGGAAAGAAATTAATCAGACATCCATCGGACTGTTACTATGATCTTAAATATAAGGGCGCAGCTTCTGTAAAAACAGCTACTTTTTGGTATATCTGGCTGTTTATCTTACAGCTTACAGGAATTTATGTGACAGGTTATATTTTTAACGATGCGCTACCTCAATATATGAGTTTATCAAGAGAATTACTCTGGGTAGTCCTTCCGATTGGACTGTGGTTAGTCTGCAATTATCTTGTCAGTACCATTACAGATGGAAAAGGAAAATTTAAAGATATTTATTGTGGAACAATCTATGCGTTAAGCCCTTATCTATATCTTGCTCTTCCATTACAGATTTTATCAAATGTATTAACGCAAAATGAAGCGTTTGTATATTCCTATGGATTTTTAGTACTATATGCTTGGTCAGCAATTTTATTTTTTACTATGGTAAAAGAAATTCATCAATATTCAGCAAAACAAGCAGTAAAAAATATTTTACTTACTTTGTTTACAATCTTATTATTTGTATTATTAGCTTTTATTTTGTATCTGTTGTTCCAGCAGATGAAAGACTTTTTTGTCAATGTTGTAAAGGAGGTTGGTATCCGTGCGTAAAAAGATAGTATTAGGGGCTGCCTTAATAGTAATGGCTGTAACTTTTGCTCTAGCGACAAAGGGTAGAAGAAGTACTTTTGCATCTGAGGAGAAAAAAACGGAACTGACGACTTTAGATAATAAATCAACTCAAATAGAGAACGGAAAAGTCTATGAAGTCAGTGCAGAACGTTTAGAGGAATTTAAAAAGTTATGTGAAAGTAATACCCATGAGTTATACTTAAATGAAGGTACTTTAGGGATTCAAATTTTAGATAAACAGACAGGATTTGTATATACTTCCACTGGAACAGATGTAGAGGGAATGAATGAAACATGGTCTAATTTTATGTATTCTGGAATTACCGTTGAATATACAGATAAAAAAAATAAAGTCATTCGAAAGCCTCTTACCTTATCTGGTGCTAAAATTGGACTGACAAAACGAAGTGATGGATTTGATGCAGATATCACTTATCAAGAAGCAGGTATTACATTAAAACTCTCTGTGACTTTAGAAGGCGAAGACCTTATTGTACAAGTACCAGAGGAGAGTATAAAAGAAACAGGAGAGTATAAACTTCAAACAATATATTTGTATCCATTTTTAGGGGCTACTAAGGGTACACAAAATAATGGATATTTCTTTGTTCCAGATGGATGTGGAGCTTTGATCCGTACAAATCAGGAGGAACTTTTAGTTAGTTCTCCTTATGTGAAACGAGTATATGGGAATGATTTTGGTATGGGTGATTTTACAACTTCACAAGAAAATAGCTTTCTAAAAGATCCAAAGCAGATTTATATTCCGATATATGGAATCGTTTTGCAACAAGGAGAGGACAAAGGACAGGGATTTGCAGCAGTTTTAGAAGAGGGAGAAGAATATGCCGATTTAGAAGCATATGTAAGTGGACTTTCTGGACCATATAATTTTATGACTGCAAAATTTGTCTACCGTCAGATCTATAAACAAGCAGTAGATCAAAATGGAACCGTTATGCTTACCAATCAAGAAAAGTACAACAAAACAGGAATTCGAACAAGGTATCATTTTCTTTCTGGCAAACAGGCAAGTTATGTAGGAATTGCTAACTTTTATAGGGACTATCTGATTGAAAATGAAGCATTAACACCTAGTAAAAAGCAAGAAACAATTCCAATGAAATTAGAATTTTTGGCTTCTGAACTAGAATCTGGGATGTTTGGATATTCTACAATCGTAATGACTGAAATAAAAGATATGCAGCAAATGATAAAAGAACTAAAAGAAAGTGGAGTACAAAATCAGACTGTTGTTGTTTCAGGTTATGGAAAAGAAGGAGCTAGTGGTTCGATGCCAAGCAAAGTAAAACTTACAGGAAAAATTGGCAGTCGATCGGAATGGGATAATTTTGTTTCACAGATACATCAAGATGGAAACAGAGTAGAAATCTATCTTGACGAAATGAAAGCTTTTAAAACAGGCGGTAACTATAGTCAGGGGAAAGATGTACTTCAAGGAATTAATAAGGTATTAGTAAGTGGATTTCGCTATGACTCATTTTATTATCTTAATTCTTCCTTTGTGGCAGAACAATTAAAAAAAGAAGGAAAATCTGCAGAGAAACTAAAAGTAGATGGGATTGCAGTAGATACATCTGGATTTTCCCTATTTTCTAATTGGAACAAAAAAAATACAATCACTCGAAACGAAGCAAAAGAGCAATTAAAAGAGAGTGCAAAACAGGGAACAGAAAAATCCTTTTATTCACCAAACAGTTATTTATTTGCTCAAACAAAAGCAATCTATGATATTCCAATGGAAAGTTCACAATATCTGATTTTTACAGATACTGTTCCATTTTTGCAGATAGTATTAAAGGGATTGATTCCTTACTATGCCTCAGCTTCTAACTTTAATGCTGACACAGTAAATGAACAATTAAAAAAGATTGAATATGGTGCATACCCATCCTATTATCTGACAAAAAAAGATCCGATTGAATTATATGATACTTTATCTGCTTGGTTGTTTACCTCTACCTATGATGTTTGGAAAGAGCCTCTAATTGCAGAATACCATATGTTAAATGAGGCATTGGCAAAGGTGGAAGGAGCCTATTTAATCGATCATGAGATGGTAGCAGAAAATGTAGCAGTCACTACCTATTCAAATGGAGTAAAACTTGCCATTAATTATAATCAAAACAGTGTTGATGTAGAAGAAACAAAAGTAGCAGGAAAAAGTTTTGCAGTCATTTTACAGTAGCGAAAAGCAGAAATGGAGGAAATCATGAAACTTAAAATGAGCCGAAAAGCGAGAGAAAATATGCTTGGCTATGCCTTTGTTTCCATCTGGATTATCGGTTTTTTAATTTTTACTCTAATACCGATTGTACGGACATTTCTGTTTAGCTTTCATAAAATTACAATTACAGCAGATGGAATTCGGCAAAGCTTTATTGGAATGTCCAATTATAAGGATGCTTTTTTATCCGATGTAAAATTTGTTGATGTCTTAATTGAGTATGTGGGAGAAATCATTTTATATGTTCCTATTGTCATTGTCTTTGCTCTGGCAATTGCTCTGATTTTAAATATGAAACTCAAAGGAAAGGGCTTTTTTAGGACTTTGTTTTTCCTTCCAGTAATTATTATTTCTGGACCTGTTATGGAAGAGTTTATCGATCAGGGAGTTACTTCCATTCAGGGAGTAGATCAAATGTCATTTTATCAGGATTTAATTTTTGCACTTCCTGGGTTTTTAGGAACATTATTGAGCACTTTGGTCAATTCTTTTGTTATGATTTTATGGTTTTCAGGAGTTCAGATTTTAATTTTCTTATCTGCCCTACAAAAAATTGACCGCCCAATCTATGAAGCAGCACAGATCGATGGAGCTTCTCGTTGGGAAGCATTTTGGAAGATTACTCTGCCAACTATGCGTCCAATGATTATATTAAATATCGTGTATACAATTATTTCAATTTCTACTTTTACACTCAATGAAGTTATTATGGTAATTCAAGAGAATTCATTCAGCTCTACAACTGGATTGGGTTATGCGGCTGCCCTAGCTTGGATTTACTTTATTATATTACTTCTTATCATAGGTATTTTTATGTTATTATATGGTCCAAAGAAAGAGAATCCATATGGAGAAAAAATAAAAAAGCAAAAGAGGAAAGGAGGACGCCATGCAAAGGTTAGCAAATAAAAAAATAACCAAAGAAACTGTACGGAAGTTCATCCTTGGAAATAATGGTGACGGCTTACTGCAAAAAATTTGTATTTATGCCTTTATTATTATTGTTGGCTTTGTATTTTTATATCCACTTTTACACATGGTTTCCTATAGTTTTAAGTCCGCTGAAGATTTAGTCAATCCTTTGGTCAAGTGGATGCCTTCAGAATTTTATACAGATAACTTTAAAAAGGCATACCGAATTTTAGACTATTCGAAGTCATTATTTGTTACAATAGGAGTAGGAATGATTCCAGCACTATTGCAGACAATTGTCTGTTCTTTAGTAGGGTATGGATTGGCAAGATTTAATTTTAAAGGGAAAAAAGTAATCTTTGCACTGGTATTAGCAACATTTATTATTCCGCCACAGATTACTATGATTCCACAGTTTTTAATGTATAAAGACCTAAATATTTTATATAGCCTGAAAGCATATATTTTCCCTGCCATCTTTGGACAGGGAATGAAAAGTGCCATTTTTATTTTGATTTTTTACCAGTTTTTCTGTCAAGTTCCAAAATCTTTAGAAGAGGCAGCAGAAGTGGACGGAGCAGGGCATTTAAGAATCTTTTTTAAGATCGCAGTTCCAACAGCTGCACCGGGATATTTAATTTCCTTCTTGCTTTCTACTGTATGGTATTGGAATGAAACTTATTCTGCTTCTATGTATTTTGGTTCTGTGATTCAAACTTTACCAATGAAGTTAGCAGCATTTGTAGCAACGTTTAATAAACTCTATCCGGGAAGCGAAACAGGAGCTACAGCCAATGAAGCGATTAAAATGGCAGGTACATGTTTAAGTCTTCTTCCATTGTTGATTTTATATTTTATTACACAGCGCTGGTTTGTAGAGGGAATTGATAAATCTGGAATTACAGGAGAGTAAAAAAGCGATATGGTAACATTACATAACAAACAAATTTTAATTAATGGAAAACCAAAATTAATTTTATGCGGGGAAATTCATTATTTTAGACTGCCACGTACTGCATGGCAGGATCGAATCGATAAATTAAAAGAAGCGGGTTTTAATGCAGTAGCTTCCTATATTCCTTGGATCTGTCATGAACAAGAGGAAGGATGTTTTGATTTTGGAGAAAAACGTTCGGAATTAAATCTGGCGGCATTTATTGAGCTGTGCCAAAAAAATGATCTTTATTTTATCGCAAGACCTGGACCATTTATTATGGCAGAAATGAAAAATGAAGGTATTCCATATTGGGTAGCACAAAATCATAAAGAGGTGGTTCCGGTAACATGGGATGGCGCAAAAGTGCCAACAAAAACGTTAGATTACCTTTCAGAATCATTTTTAGCATGTGTAAAACGCTGGTATGAAAAAGTATGTGCCGTTTTATCTCCTTATTTAGAGCCAAAGGGAGGAAATGTGATTGCATTTCAATTAGATAATGAGATGGGAATGCTCTCTTGGGTATCGAATTGTCCAGATTTAACTAAATGGGTTATGAAAGATATGGTACAATGGCTAAAGAAACAGTATAAAGATAATTTAAGCCAAAGATATCCACTTTTAAATGACAATCCATCCGACGAATTTTTCCAAAGTCCAGACGAAGAAACTTCTCTTTTGTTTCATCAGGATCTTGGAAATTATATGAGAGATCGTATCTATCGTTATGCAGAAATTTTAAAACAATATGCAGAAGAATTTGGTATCAAAGATATTTTATTTCTCATCAATATTCATGGAACAGGAGGAGGCAGAGGACTTACATATCCTGTTGGAATCAGCCAGCTTTATCGTGCCTATACAAAAATAGAGGGAGTTCTTGCAGGCTCAGATATCTATCTTGGAACACTTTCTATGCAGAATTTTCAGGATCTATATTTAATTAATGCCTATATGGAAGCTGTCAATCGTTTGGAACAGCCTTTAGCTTCTTTTGAGTTTGAATGTGGTGACAGTAATTATGGAGAAACAAAAGGCGGAAGAAATGACGTTTCTGCTTCCGATCTAAAGACCAGAATGTGTATTATGCAGGGCAACCGTCTTTTAAACTGCTATTTATTCTGTGGGGGATATAATTATTTATTAGACAAGGATTATAAAGACGGCAATAATCGAATTGCATTTACTGGAGAACGGCATGGATTTGCTGCACCAGTAGGACCAGAGGGAAAATTAAATTATACCTATCCGAGATTAAAGCGGGTAATGAAAACGATGGCTTCTATGGAAGATAAATTGGTGGAAATGGAAGAGGTAAGAGATAGTCTTTTAGTTGGCTTTCTTCCAGATTATTATATGACAGAGTTTAGTTATCCAAAGAGTGCATCTGCAAAAAAACAAAAAGAGGAATTAGAAAGATGTAGAGCAGGAAATGGATTTGAAGTAGTGACAAGGGCAATGCTTTTAAATAATTATTGTTTTACTTCTGTCAATATAGAAGAAAATAAAATTCCATCCAAAATAAAGACATTAGTTGTATATTCTGCTCCATATATGTCAAAACAGGCTCAAAATAATCTGGCAGATTTTGTACAGGAAGGTGGAGGACTATTATTATATGGATTACTCCCAGAAATGGATATGGAAGGAAATTCTTGTACTATTTTAAAAGATCTGATGGGGATTGCAAAGACAGAGATAGAAAATTCACAGGCAGAGTATTGGCTCAGTGTGAAATATTTAGATGTTTTTTCACAGTTAGCAGAAATTAGAACCGGCAGAGCACAGACATATGAATTTTATAAGGGAACGCCTTTATTTCAAACAGCAGATACTAAAAAGATATGCGGGTTGGAACAAAGTATAAATAAAGGAAAAATTATTATAATAGGAGCTGAATTAACTTGTAATTTAGAAGTATTTAAAACACTGCTCGAAAGACTTGGAAGTACTCCAAACCTTTCACATAACTGTGAAGAAAGTGGAATCGTACTTTCTATGACAAAGGATAAAACAGAAGGAAAACTATTACATATCTTAAATTTAGATACATTTGAAAAAGAAGCAGTGATATCTTTTAAAAATATCCCTCTCTTTGCAGGAAAGCGACTGAGAATTCCAACAGGAGAAGGAATGATGCTTCCGATTGACCTTACAATAGATAAAAAACATTTACTATTTTCTACCGCAGAGATCTATGAACGAACAAAGGAGTATTGGATACTACGCCTGACACAAGAGGAAGATGTTTTAATTTTTTCAGGAATTGACTTGATTCAAGAACAAGATGATTATAGAATAGAGGAACAAGAGGGAATTACAAAGGTAATTTCCTGTAAAAACGGAAAAGTAAATGAATATTTAAAGCTTTATTTCAAAAATTGTGATAAATAAAACTTCTACTTGGAGGAAGCCATGTCAAATATCATTGAACTAGAAGAACGAAAGTGTTTTGATTTTTTCTGGAAAGAAATTAGTCATACAGACGCAGGATTTGGATTGATTCGAGATAATAATATACAAAGGGATATGTCAAGTATCGCTTCTATAGGTTTTGGGCTTGCAGGAATTGTCATTGGCTGTGAAAGAGGATATATTACAAAAAAAGAGGGAGAGGAGCGAGCAATTCGCACTCTTAAAACAATGTATGAGAATGCAGAAGAAGAGCATGGATTTTTTTATCATTTTCTTTTGATGGATACAGCAAAACGCTATAGAAAATGTGAGGCTTCTATTATTGATACAGCAATTCTTTTAATGGGAGCATTGACAGTGGCACAATATTTTCATGGAAAGACAGAAGAGTATTTCGAAAAAATCTATGATAGAGTAGACTGGAATTGGTATAGAAATCCAAAAACGAATCAATTTTATATGGGATATAATACAGAAAAAAAAGAATTTTTTGGGGCATGGGATCTATATGCGGAACAATTTATGATGTATGTTTTAGCAGTAGTTTCTAAAACTCATCCCCTAGATTCAAGTATTTTTTATGATTGTCCATTACATAAGGGTGGTTATGGTCCATATCAGGAAATTTATCACAGTCATTCTGGTTCTTTATTTGTTTATCAATTTTCTCATGCCTTTATTGATTTTCGTGGAAAACGTGATAAAAGAGGAATTGATTGGTTTGAGAACTCAGTAAAAGCAACACTTGCAAATAGACAATATTGTATAGATAATCCAGAACATAAAAAATCTCTTCATAAAAATGCTTGGGGTATGACTGCCTGTGATACACCAAATGGCTATTCTGGAGCGATTGGCTGTCCTCCAGGTTTTAAAAATAATACAACCCATACAGCAGATGGGACTGTACCTCCTTGTGGAGCAATCGGTTCGATTGTATTTACTCCAAAAGAGAGTATTGAGGCAATGGAGTATTTTTATCAGACTTTTCCGAAACTTTGGGGAGAATATGGATTTTATGATGCCTATAACCTTGATGTAACGCCAGAGTGGTATTCTGATCGGGTAATTGGTATCGATAAGGGAATCAGTCTTTTGATGATTGAAAATTACCGCAGTGGTCTTATTTGGCAAGTAGCAGGAGAAAATCACTATATAAAACGTGCATTAGAGAAGCTGGAAATTAAATAAAACAGGGAGGAAACAATGGCAAAGCAGTTTATACTGGATTTAATCAAAGCAATGACCTTAGAAGAAAAGGCAGCACAGCTAACACAGTTAAGTCCTAATTATTTTGATGAAAAAACATCGGTTACTCTGACAGGGCCTTATCGAAACTTTGATTTAACCAAAGAAATGATAGAAAATGCGGGTAGTGTATTAGGCTGTGTAGACGCACAAACTTATTGTAAAATCCAAGACGCCTATTTAAAGAAAAACCGACATCATATCCCCTTGCTTTTTATGGCAGATATTATTCATGGAATGAAGACAATCTTCCCAATTCCTCTTGCTATAGGCGGAAGTTTTGATTTAAAACTCTGTGAAGAAAGTGCACAGATTGCTGCAAAAGAAGCCTCTGTAACTGGACTGCATGTTACTTTTTCTCCAATGGCAGATCTAGTAAGAGACCCAAGGTGGGGACGTGTAATGGAATCACCCGGAGAAGATCCTTATCTGAATTCTGAAATGACTAGGGCGATGGTAAGAGGCTATCAGGGAAAGGATTTAAAAGAATCTGGACGTTTAGCTGCTTGTGTAAAACATTTTGCCGCTTATGGAGCAGGAGATGGCGGAAGAGAGTATAATACGGTAGATCTGTCCCGTGGGATGTTAAAAGAATATTATCTTCCAGCTTATCGTGCAGCAGTAGAAGAGGATGTGGCACTAATTATGACCTCATTTAATACAATAGAACGAGTGCCTTCTACTGGAAATCCTTGGCTTTTAAGAGAAGTTTTGCGAAAGGAATGGGGATTTAGAGGTGTCACCATTTCAGATTTTAATTCATTAGATGAAATCATCAATCATTCTATTGCCGCAGATAGTAAAGAAGCTGCGAAAAAAGGAATTGTGTCAGGACTGGATATAGAAATGATGTCTGCTTGTTATGTCACCTGCCTTCCAGAATTAGTCCGTACAGGAGAAATAAAAGAAGAATGGGTAGATGAAGCAGTTTTAAGAATTTTAGAACTAAAGGATCGACTAGGACTATTTGAAAATCCATATAAAGATGCCGATCAAAGTGGAGCAGAACGAATCTGGTTGTGCGAAAAGCATCGAAAAGCAGCAAGAAAGCTGGCAGGAGAAAGTGCAGTTTTATTAAAAAATAATAGTGTTCTTCCACTGTCAAAAGCAAATAATTTAAAGATTGGAATTGCAGGACCATTTGCAGAGTCTAAGCAGGTCTTAGGAGGCTGGGCTGGTCAGGGTGAAAATAAAGATGCGATATCTTTGGCAGATGGAATCCGAGCTGTGTTAGGAAATGAGAATGTTGTCACAGCAATGACACAGGAGTTACAAGAACGACTTACAGGATTTCTCGACGTGAAAGATGAAACAAAAGAGGCAGTCAAAGCATTAAAAGACTGTGATGTTATTTTAGCAGCCGTAGGAGAACATCCGGGAGATTCTGGAGAAGCTGCTAGTAAAACATATTTAAGACTTTCTAAAAATCAGGAAAAACTGATCCATGAGTTAAAAGAACTTTCAAAGCCTGTTATAGTAATTGTATTTGCTGGAAGACCAATGGAGATAGAGCCTATTTTGGAAGATTGCGATGCTTTAATCTATGGATGGTTTTTAGGAACAGAGATGGGCAATGCACTCACAGATTTATTGTTTGGAAAAGTAAACCCTTCTGGAAGACTTTCCATATCAATTCCACATACAGTAGGACAGATTCCTGTTTATTATAACTATTTTCAGACTGGACGTCCTTATCAGGGAATGTCCCCACAAGAGCGATTTGCTTCTAGGTATATTGACTGTGAAAATAGTCCATTATATCCGTTTGGTTATGGGTTAAGTTATTCGAACTTTATCTATTCGAATTTAAACGTTTGCACTGATTCGAAAAAAAGAGGGGCAACGGCTTCTGTTTTAGTAAAGAACGATTCAGATACAGATGGAACAGTAGTAGTGCAGCTTTATATTAGAGATATTACTGCAAGCGTAGTACGCCCAGTCAAAGAACTAAAGGGATTCCAAAGAATTTGGCTTACAGCAGGAGAACAAAAAGAAATCAGTTTTGAAATTACAGAAGAAATGTTAAAGTATTATAATAACAAAGAAGAATTTATCTTTGAAGCAGGAGAATTTGAAATTATGATAGGAGATAATTCCGAGCAGCTCCTAAAAGAAAAAATTACCATTCTATAAAATTTTAAAAAGTTTTCCCATTACATAAATACTATTTATGTAGTGGGAAATTTTTCTCTATAAGCTCTATTAGACTAAACCCATCGTAACAAAACCATCAGGACAAACGCATGAATGAACCTTGACAATAGCAGGATTTTTAGTATATCATGTACCATGAATATTTTGACGAGGTAATAGATGGAGGATAAATATGGAGGATTTTTCAAAAGAAATAAAGAGAAGAAGAACATTTGCAATCATTTCTCACCCTGATGCTGGTAAAACAACGTTGACAGAAAAATTACTGTTATATGGCGGTGCAATTAATTTAGCGGGTTCTGTAAAGGGCAAAAAAACAGCCAGACATGCGGTTTCTGACTGGATGGAAATTGAGAAAGAAAGGGGAATTTCAGTTACTTCTTCCGTTATGCAGTTTGACTAT
Organism: uncultured Lachnospiraceae bacterium; assembly: GCA_947089905.1. Taxonomy (GTDB): domain Bacteria; phylum Bacillota; class Clostridia; order Lachnospirales; family Lachnospiraceae; genus MGBC140009. Next base: position 33,285 of record CAMUMG010000007.1, on the reverse strand, counting down.
GATGGATACTGTATTAATATTTTGGATACACCGGGACATCAAGACTTCTCAGAAGATACGTACCGGACTTTAATGGCGGCGGATTCTGCGGTTATGGTAATCGATGCGTCAAAAGGTGTAGAGGCACAGACAATCAAGTTATTTAAGGTTTGTGTTATGCGGCACATTCCGATTTTTACATTTATTAATAAATTAGACAGAGAGGCAAAAGATACCTTTGAATTATTGGATGATATTGAAAAAGTTCTTGGAATTCAGACTTGTCCTATGAATTGGCCAATCGGCTGCGGAAAGAATTTTCAAGGAATTTATGATCGTAAAACAAAAACAATTACCCGGTTTTATGCGGCAAATAATGGACAAAGTGAGGTAGAAAAGACAGAGGCATTACTAAAAGATCCAGCATTAGATGAATTAATTGGAAGGGAAAATCATCAAAAATTAGACGAAGAGATCGAATTATTAGATGGAGCAAGTAGTGAATTAGATATAGATTTGGTTACTAAGGGAAAATTAACCCCTGTATTTTTTGGTTCGGCATTAACGAATTTCGGAGTAGAAACATTTTTACAGCATTTTTTATCCATGACAAGCTCACCACTTCCAAGAAGGGCAGATACAGGTCTGATTGATCCACTAACAAATGGCTTTTCTGCATTTGTGTTTAAAATTCAAGCCAATATGAATAAAGCACATCGTGATCGAATTGCTTTTTTGAGGATCTGTTCTGGAAAATTTATAGCAGAGGAGGAAGTCTATCATGTACAGGGTACAAAAAAGCTTCGTCTTTCTCAGCCCCAGCAGCTTATGGCACAAGAGAGAAAAATTTTAAATGAGGCATATGCGGGAGATATTATCGGTGTTTTTGATCCTGGAATTTTTTCTATTGGAGATACTATTTGTATGCCAGGACAAAAATTTGAATATGAAGGAATTCCAACCTTTGCACCAGAACATTTTGCTAAAATTCGTCAGGTAGATACTATGAAACGAAAACAGTTTATTAAAGGAGTGACACAAATTGCCAGAGAAGGGGCAATTCAGATTTTTCAGGAATTTAATACTGGTATGGAAGAGATTATTGTCGGTGTCGTTGGAGTACTTCAATTTGATGTACTAAAATTTCGTCTGGAATCCGAGTATGGAGTAGAAATTCGAATGGAACAACTTCCTTATGAACATATTCGCTGGATTGAAAATCAGGAAGAAATTGATGTAACCAAATTAAATGTGACTTCAGATACAAAAAAGATTAAAGATATGAAAGAAAATCCATTACTTTTATTTGTTCACGCTTGGAGTGTTACAACCGTTTTAGAGCGAAATAAACAACTTCGTCTAGCCGAGTTTAGAAAGAATTAACCAGAAAAACAGACAAAAAACAATTCTTTGGAACTTTTTAGTCTTTACATCGTCTAAAGAGAAAGGTAGACTATAACTAACTGCGGACGAAAAGACTGCAATGAGTTTATAGGAGGGGAAGCCGTGGAGGGAAGAAGAGAATGGATGGCGGCTGATGGAACAAAATACTCTTTAGAAGAGTTAATTCAAGACTATGGAACAGATGTACTTCGAACAGCGTATTTATATGTGAACAATAAAGAGGCAGCAGAGGATCTATTTCAGGAAGTTTTTATTAAAGTGGCTAAAAACTTAAATACATTTCAGGGAAACAGCAGTATTAAAACATGGATTATCCGAATTACAATTAATCTTTGTAAAGATTATTTAAAAAGTGCCTATCAGCGTTCAGTTATACCAATGATGGATTTTTTAGAGGATTCCATTCCATCAGAGGATTCTTTTGATGAGATAGAACGAACAGAAACAGCAAAAACAGTAAAGGAAGCAGTACAGAGGCTGCCAAAACATTATCGGGAAGTAGTACTGTGTGTCTATTATCAGGATATGAGCCTGAAAGAAACGGCACAGACTTTACATATTGCAGAGGGAACGGTAAAAAGCCGTTTAAAACGAGCAAAAGAACGACTGAAACAATGTCTGGAAGGGAGGCTTTAGTATGCAGGATGAATGGAAAGATAAATTCCAAAAACAGCTAAATGAAGAGTTAGATTTGGAAAATATCACTCCAGAAAATTCTTTAATCCAAAAAACGCTTTTACGCATCTATACTACCCAGCCAGAATCAGACTCTTCACAGAAAGAAAAAAAGAAAAAATTTTATCTGCCTCGTTGGCTGTCTTTATTAGCAGCAGCAATTATAGTGATATGTTTATTGATTCCAATTATGATACCTAAAAGCTTTAAAAATGATTCTGATTTTGACATGAATAACATGGCATTGCCTACTCAATCAAACAGTAGCGGTAATGAAGATAAAAAAGAATTTCAGATAAATAGTTCTTTAAAAGATACCGCAGATCTGCCAGAAAGTGAAGAAATACAAGAGGCGGCGGATGAAACGGGATCTGGCTTAAATATATTGGATGGAGTATCAAACAGTATACAAGATGATACAAAACAATTCATTACAATTACTTTTTCTGATGGGAAAGTAATAGAAGTTTCTTCAAAAGAAAAAAAAGGAGAAATCATACTTTCTATTTTAGAAGATGCACAAGAAACAAAAGAGGTATTCAAAGAAGAGATAGAAACTCCTCTCTACACGATATCAATAATAACAAAAGAGGGAGAGGAAAATTTTTTGTTCTATGAATCTGGTTGGATTGTTCAAAAAGATGAAAATATAAAGGAAGACATTTTTTATCAAACAGAGAAACTTGAAGAGTTAAAAAAAGTTTTAGAGGAAAACTAATTTCTACACCGAATTCTGTTTGAATTCGGTGTAGAAAGAATTTGAATAAATATTATTCTTCTTCTTTGGTTTCTTCAGTGGAATCAACAGAAGTTTCTTTTACAGGTTCTTCAGATGACTCATCAGCAGGTGTTTCTTTTACAGATTCGTCAACATTAGGATCAGCTTCTGTAGGTTGAACATCTACAGAAGCCTCAGATTCTTCTGAAGGTTCTGTTGTAATCTTGATAGAAACATATTCCCTATTTTCTGTTTCCTGTACATCGGATTCTTCCTCTTCTAAATCATTTTGAGAATCATCACAGGAATCACAAGTGTCTTTTTGAGTCAATTTTTTCATTAACAAAAAGACTCCTCCCGCAACAGCAGCAACAGAAACAGCTCCAAAGATACACTTGAATAACTTTTTCATAGCAGATACTCCTTTCTTTTCATTAAATAGCAGTATATGGAATGTTCATTAATACTATTCATTATATAGCAAAATTGAGAAAAAGGGAAGTAAAAAATAACTAATAAAAAAATTTTTTAAAAACTAAAAAAAGTACTTGCAATTTTTTTAGGTATGTATTATAATACCACCTGTAACGAAATGATATAAGATTGGGCTATCGCCAAACGGTAAGGCACCGGATTCTGATTCCGGCATCTCCAGGTTCGAATCCTGGTAGCCCAGTGAATAAGCCGTTCAATTAGTAGAAAGAGTTTATGGGAGCAGTACAGGTATTATATAAAAACTGTATTGTTCTTTTTTTCTGCCAAAATGAATGGCTATTTTTAGTATTTAGGAGGGTAAATATGCAAAAGCAGATCATTTTATTTACAGACAGTGGAGATACGATTGTAGATGAAGAAACACAGCAAATAGATGAGAATGGTATCGTAATAAGTGCCGAATTGATACCGGGTGCAAAACAGACACTCCTTGAACTTTATAGAGGGGGCTATCGAATTGCTTTAGTTGCAGATGGGAAATGGGATTCCTTTCAAAATGTATTTCGGCAGCATGGATTATTAGAGTGTTTTGAAGCTTTGATCGTATCAGAATGTGTAGGATGTGAAAAACCAGATGCCAAAATGTTTGATGAAGCAATGCGGCAAATGAAATTAACTCAGAAGGATAAACAAAAAATTGTGATGGTAGGAAATAATTTAAAAAAGGATATTGCAGGAGCAAATCGTTTCGGAATTACTTCTATTTGGCTAAATTGGTCAAAACGATATTATCATACTATAGAAGAACCCGATTGGGAGGCAACATATGAAATTAGTCTGCCAAAAGAATTGCCTGATTTATTGGAAAAATTAGAACAACAAATTTGATATACCATAATTTTGTGCATAAATGTGCACATAAAATCAACATTATACTATATAGAAAAGGGAGTAAAGATGGAAGAAAAAAAACGTTTATTAGTCTATGAAAAATTAAATCTTCTTGCAGAAGCATTTTCAAAACTACTCTATGAGGAAGATACTATATTTTTAGAGGGGATGAAAGAAAAAAATTTAGCGGGCGATGATCTGGCAAAGTATCGTCATTGGGAGTGGACTCAAGGGGTAGGTTTATATGGATTTTATCGCCTATATCAAAGAGAGAAAAAAGAGGTTTATCTTCGTTTGCTAAAGGAGTATTATGATAATCAGCTAGAGATTGGATTTCCAGCGTTAAATGTAAATACAGTAACTCCATACCTTGCAATGTCTTTTTTGGGGGAATTATTACAAGAAGAAAAATATCTTAAACCTTGTAAAGAGAGCGCAGAGTGGATTTATAAAAATTTTCCAAGAACAAAATCAGGTGGTTTTCAGCATCGTACTTCTGATAGTGAAAATTCAGAGGAACTTTGGGATGACACGTTATTTATGACAGTTCTATTTTTAGCTAATATGGGAAGGATTTTAAATTGTAAAAGTTATCTGATGGAAGCACAATATCAGTTTTTACTACATATAAAATATCTTACAGACTGTAAAAGTGGACTATTTTATCACGGGTGGACATTTAAAGAAAAACATCATTTTGCAGGTGCACTTTGGGGACGAGGCAACAGTTGGTTGACTATGGCAATTCCTGAATTTTTAGAGATTTCGAGCTGTGAGGGAGCTAGTCGTAGAATATTAATAGAAGCCTTAGAGCGTCAGGTGGAAGCGTTAAGCAGATGCCAGTGTGAAAATGGTATGTGGAGAACACTGCTTTTAGATGAATCTTCCTATCAGGAAGCAAGTGCAACTTGTGGATTTGGCTATGGAATTTTACGAGCAGTTCACTTAAATTATATCGATCCAAAGTATAAACTTTGTGCACAAAAAGCATTAGAGCCTATTTTAAATTTTATTGACGAAGCAGGGGTATTAAATCAGGTATCCTATGGAACTCCAATGGGAAGAGACAGTACAGACTTTTATAAACAAATACCAATCCATCCAATGCCATATGGGCAGGCAATGGCAATATTATATCTTTCAGAACTATTAAGTGATTTATAAGGAGAGGATTATGGAGGCACATTATAAAAAAATTGTAGAGGATACGGATAAAAGAGTACAAAAGGCTTTAAAACTCCAAATTCAGGATTTGTCTAGTTCTGACGATGGAGGTTTTCCAGATGAATATGGAGTAATACAGGCAAAATATGCGATTTATCGAGTTGTACCAATGATCTCTGCCTATTACTGCACAGAAAGTTGCTTTTATCAAGAAAAATCGTTGATTCCAAGAATTATATCAGGACTTAAATTTATAGAACGATGTCAACATTCGAATGGTCTATTTGATTATGTACTATGTAATTTTAATTCTGCACCAGATACAGCTTTTTGTATGAAAAAACTAATTCCATGTTATGAATATTTGGTACTACATAAAAATGGAGAACAGGAAGAACAAATTTTTTCTATAATAGAGAGAATATTAAAGCAAGGGGCAAAAGGACTTTGTATAGGTGGTTTTCATACACCGAATCACCGTTGGGCAATTACTTCCATTTTACTTTGGTGTGCAAGAATTTTTCAACAGGAAGATTTAAAAACCGTGGCAAAACAGTATTTACAGGAAGGAATTGACTGTAATGAAGATGGAGAATATTCAGAAAAGTCTGCGGGAAACTATAATCGAATTAATAACGATGCAATGATTCTCATTGCAAGTGAATTAAAAGATGATACTTATGAACAATATGCAGTTCGAAATCTTACTATGATGTTGACTTATCTTGAACCTGACGGGAGTATTTTTACTGCAAATTCTACAAGATATGATAAAGATCATCTAGTCTATCCAAAAGATTATTATCTTCAATATCTCTATCTTGGAATGAAATACGAGAATGAGAAGTTTTTAGCAATGGCATCTTATATTTTTGAGTTGATTTTGGAAAAGCAGATAACTGCACCAGATAATTTGATACAGTTTTTAAATCATCCAGAATATAGGACATTTACATGGGAAAATAAATCCTTTTCTCATAACTTTTTCTGTCTGTATGAAGATTCTGCGATTGTAAGAGTGAACAGAGAAACATATGGATATACTATTATGGGAAAAAAGCCGAGTTTTTTGTATTTTACACTCAAAAAACTACAATTAGAAATACGATTGTGTGGAAGTTTTTATGAGCATCGTTCTTTTCAAGCACAACATATAAAGAAAGAGGTAGATGGAACAATTCTTCTTTCTCAAACAATGTCCGGGTGGTATTACCTTCCCTTTGATGAACCCCCGAAAACCAGTGACTGGAACAAGATGGATCTTTCAAGTCGTAAAAAATTAACTGGTTCAGAATATGATATGAAGATAGAAGTAAGTATTTCAGAAATAGAACAGGGAATCAAACTAAAAATAAAAATATCGGGAGTTGCCAAAGCACCATTTCGGCTTGTTTTTGCTCTTTCTGGAGTTACAAAACTTTCTGGAAACTCTTTTTTATTTCCAATACATGGAGGGGAACAATTAGTAGTACGAGAAGGAATAGTAACTGCTGCAAATGAAGAGGAGTGTATAGAGTTTGGACCAGGTTTTGGAGAGCATACACTTTTAGAAGCAAAAGAATATGCAGAACAGGCAGCCGCAGCACAGGCAACGGTTTATTTTACAGATTTTACAGAGTGGGAACATACTATAACAATCCGAAACTGTTCTGCTCAATAATAATAAATATATTAATTGATTAAGTTCCAAAAATCCAATACAATTTTACGATTGTATTCTTCAAAATGAATTCCTAACGGTTTGATTTTACCAGCAAGAAAGTCTTCCATTGCCAAAATCAAGCCGTTTTCATTATTTGGTACTAAATATCCTCCATAGCGTTTTAGAAAATCTCCTGAACCTGGGATATCGGTTGCAGCAATAGGAATTCCCAATGAGTCTGCCTCCAATAAAACTAATCCAAGGGGTTCTCGATCAGACGGAAGTACAAAGAGATCACACTGTTTTAAAATTGCAAATGGATTAGATATATTTCGGATTAATACAATATCTTCTCTACAATTAAGAGTATCACAATATTGTACAAGTTCTTCATACAATACTCCATAACCACCGATAATAATAAGAGCAGTATCAGGATGTTTTTCATGTATTGTCATAAAGGCGTGAATTAATTTTTTTTGTCCCTTTTCTGCAGAGTAGCGACAAATTGTAATAAATTTTTTTTTGCCTTCTGAAAGAAGTTTTTCTAACTGTTCTAATGAAATATGAATGGAAGAATTTTTATCTAAAGTAAATGGCTGTTGTGCCAAGGCACGAATTCTAGCATCATCATGTGCATTTTCTATAATGGTCACATTCGTAAGATGGGGATCTATTTTTTTCAGGGAATCTTTTACTGCTTGACTTACTGCTGCAACTACTTCATAATTACGGCAGGCAAAAGTAAAAATATTGAGATGAAAGTTATGTTTTTCCTCATATTCTTCTTTCATATCGTTGTGTACAAATAAAATCCGCTTTGCTTTTGCAGATTGAAATAAGAGCAAAAATTCAGGAGAATAACCTGTAAAATGGATTACGGTATCTGGATCAATTTTTCCAAAAAAACGTTCATAGGCACGAGAATAGATTTGTTGTGTCAGTGTTCGTATGATTGGAAGAGAAATATGAAATCTTATATATAAAGAATGACAGACCGTTTCTAAAAAACTTCCACAGTTTAATGCTCCATAAATCGGTAAAAGAGGTGATTGTTCTGGCAAAAGAGAAAGTCTAGTTGGATCATCTAAAAGAGATTCCTCTCTGAAAGTAAAATAATACTCAAATTCCTTAGAAGAAGCAAGCTGCATTAAATTAAGCAGTGAAGTAGTAATTCCATTACGTCTAAGATCGGAACAAAAAATCAAAACTTTTTTCTTGGAAGAAGTTTTTTGTTTTTCAAAATACTGCTCAGATAAATAAGAGGTTAAAATTTTTATCATAACTGTTATATCACAAATTTTATTTGGGTATTTTGAATATAAACATCGATTACGTAGTAGTCCATTAAGGCGAAGGTTTTGTTCAACAGATACTATTTGTTCCTTTGAATATCCAAGAATAAAATCTGCCATTAAAAAAGGAAGTCGTAACAAAGATTGATGTGTAGTGGCATAATAGATTAAAAGTTGTCTGGTTCTTGGAGCAAAGATTTCAGGAGGCACAGTATCATAAAAAATAATATCTGCCCTACCTAAAAAGGAATAAAATGTAGAAGAATTTTCGCAGCAGACAGAGTAACTATGTTTAGGATAAATCTTAGAAAGAAGAGAAATAAAGTGTATTTTTCTATCCTTTTGGCAGCATAAAACAAGATGAAATGTTTGATTTGTCTGTGTTATAGCTTGAACAAGGATTTTTAACAGAGAATCTTCTGTTTCTAAAGAAGATTCTCTGTTAAGACAAGAAAAAAGGATTCGATTTCTCTCAAGAGGTTTCTTTCTACCAGAAAGATAACAGGAATTTAGAAAAAAATGTACCATCTGTCTTGTCATAAAAACACCTTTCTTTTAATTTTTTTCGGAATTTTGTTCCTCATCTTCGAAACTTTCAAAATTTTCATCTTCAGGATCTTGTTCGAGATCTTGTTCTTCTTCCTCTATTTCTTCTACTTCTGGTATTTCGCCAACGATTACTCGAACTCCTTTACTGGATCGGTTACTTTTATCTAGTGCATAAATCCAAACACTTGTTCCTTCCTTTAAGCCTGAATTAAAGTACCCTGTAAAAATATTATCTTTGTCTACATAAATAGTAATTGGTTTTATTTTATAGGTATCTTTATAAAAATCGGAAGCTTTATATCTCTCCTCATCATTAGAATCGACATAAATAGTATTACCAATACGAAAATAAACCATTGTATTTGGATCGGTACTTCCAGAAATGATTCGATCTCCAGTTGCAATAGGATTCGGAGAAGCAACATTTGCGCCAGTCTTACGAACTAAAACCTCTATAATTTCACTACTTAATTCTCCATCAGATGCCCAAACCTGAATTGTATCAAAAGCACGTTGGTATGGTAGTTCAATCAAAAAGGCACCCGTGTCATCAGAAACAGTAGTCAAAATGCTCTCATCCGGCAGTTTTGCTGAAACTAAGACATTAGGAGAAGTTGTACCTTTTAAAGTAGTAACTCGATTATTGAATGCAGCAACAGAAGGTGTATTAATAAATTCTTTTTCACAATTTTCAATAGAAATAGTAGCAAGTTTCTGGTTTCCTAAAGAATCTGTAACACGAACAGTATATCTGCCATTTTCTTTTACTCGAAAGCTTGCAGTTGATTTTTTTACAGATGTAGCAGAGTCCCAAGCCTCGGAATCGACTGTATCAACAAGTTCTGGAAGATATAAAATTTCCTCAATAGAAGCACTTGGATCATAAGTGGCATGAATTTTAATAGTAACTGGCTGAGAAGTCTTTACCATATTATCAGCAGATAGTGTGACATTTAAACTTTGAGTTAAATTATTTGTCTTTTCTGATGTACCTAAATAATACACTGGAAAATTTTCACTTGCTTTATACATAGCAGCATAGGAAATAAACCAATCATTTTCTAAAATTAGATTTTTCACACCAGATGGCATACCAATGACAAAGGAATAATTCTCTGGAAAAAGAATTTTCCAGTTGTTATCTGCTTTCACTTGAATTGGTCCGCTTACCGAAAGTTCTTTAAGATATTCTAAAAAGATATCCTTTCCATTTTTCCAAGGTAGTGTAGTGAAAACACTTTCTGAATCTTCTGGCATAAATGAATAGCGTTTTGCTAAAGAGTCCATTACAATTATGACTTCCTGACTATCTGAAATTGACTTTTTATTATATTTTAAATTTTTAATTCGATGAGAAGCATAATTGATGATTTTTCCATTCGAATTATATCTTGGCTCTTGCGTAATATCAATTTCATAAGAAATTCCATCAAAAATATAAAAATCTGTGCGTTCATTTAAATAGTCTGAACGTAAAAGAGGTGAAACATCAGGATTCTTTTTAGCATAAGAAGGCAAAATTTCTGTTAATTCTGATCCAGCAGTAGCGTAGACACTAGCATTAAATTCGAGCCATTCTTTTAATTTTTTTCCTGAAATCTTGAAAATATGAATATATCCACTATCTCTGCAAATACTGGTTTCTGAAATCAGTGACGAAATTTTTCTGGAAGTAAAATTGGTACTGATCGATACATGGGATTTTCGGTCATCCACAATATTAGCAGTGCAGGCGATTACAGGAAGATTCTCATACTCTGGAAGATATTGTGACAGATATGAGTTTGCATAAGTCAGTTTAGCATTGTTATAAATCTGAAAGAGGTTATTATCCTGAACCATACAATCTAAGTTTGTATAGACCATTCCTTTGGCAATAGGATATTTTTTACTACTAAGATTTGAAGATAGTTCAGGAAGATATTTATTAAAAGCATTTGCTAATGAGAGTACCTCAGATATTTTTTCTGTTACAGGACTTACTGCAGAAGATGCACTTCCAACAGTAATCTTGCCATCTTCATCAATATCGAGATTTAAAGTAATAACACCTAATCCATAAGCGTGACTGCCCGCAGCCACAACGGGCTTGCCATAAATTAGTCCATTGGCTTCATCTACAATTTTTTGATATGCAGTTGCACTATAAGTTCCATCATTTTTTGGAAAGATTTCATGGCTGTGGGAGGTGATAACTGCATCAATATAGTCTAATTTTGCAAGTCTTGCGCCGGGATGGGTATCTGTATTAGAGCCGCTTAATACACCAATACCACCATGAATTAGAGCAACTACAAGATCTACATTTTCTTTTTGTTTTAGTCGTTTTGCCTCTGCTTTAACACTCTCATAAATACTGCTTCCTCTTAAAAATCCATAATAGGCACGTCTTGTGGAAAGGGATTCTCTTGTAGCTCCTACAACACCGATTCTAACAGTAACAACATTGCCGTTTGAAGTATTGACTTCCTTTGTAATAATAGCAGAAGGAGAAAATACATTTTTCATCGTTTCTTCATAGGCTATATTACAAACAACAGTATCTTCCAAAAGACCAGAGGCTTTTAACTGTGCTGTTAGATAATCCCATGGATAGTCGAATTCATGATTGCCAAGTGTAATACAATCGTATTTCATGGACTTCATCATACGTAAAATCGGTTGTACCACATCCGAACGTTGTTCATAAAAATAATTGGTTGAGTAATCATAGAGAAAGTCACCTGCATCCAATAATAAGGTATTAGAAGTACCAAGTGATTTTCTAGTTCGATTGATTAATGTAGCAATTTTCGTAAGACCAGATTCAGGTGCTTCTCTATCGGTTTCATAATTATAAGCAGTTGCCTGACCATGCAAATCTCCAGTCGATAAAATTTTGAATATAGCAGTATCAACGATTTGTGGTTCTTCTAGCTCCTCCGTTTCACTGGCATCTGTTCGTTGTAAACTTGCAGCAGAACAAAATACTGCCATAGCAGTAATAAAAATTGCAAGTAAAAGTTTCTTTTTTGTCTGTTTTTTCATAGATTATTTGGTAAGGAAATTTGTTATGTCATGTTCTAGTATTCCCTATATTCTCCTTTCTGTCAGTCCTAATTTTTTGTCTTCTTTTGTAGTCCTTTTTTAAGAATTACTTTATGTATTGATTGATAAATATTTCGATGGTTTTAGAAGATATATTTTTGCACACCATCAAACATAATTTATCCAGTGATTGTGGCTTATATGTGTCAAAAGTATTGAAATTGATTGACATTGTATAGAAAGTATGATAAGAATAAAGAAACTAAAAGATGGGTTTTGATAATAGAAACAGGAAAGGAAAAGAATATGAAAATTAAAACAGTAAGGGGAACAAATGATTATCTACCTTATGAAATGAGAATCAGGGATTATTTACAAAAGAAGATATTGGAAACTTATACAAAATGCGGATTTGAACGAATAGCAACGCCTATAATGGAAAGTATTGAAAATTTAGATAAAAGTGAAGGTGGAGAGAATTTAAACTTAATTTTTAAAATTTTACAAAGAGGAGAAAAACTGACACAGGTATTAGAGGCAAAGGACTATGAAAAACTTGCAGATATGGGACTTCGATATGATTTAACATTACCTCTTGCAAGATATTATGCCAATAATAGAGCAAACCTATTAATGCCATTAAAAAGTATTCAAATAGATAGAGCCTTTCGTGCAGAACGACCACAAAAAGGAAGGCTTAGAGAGTTTATACAATGTGATATTGATATTATTGGCTCAGATTCTATAGACTGTGAAATTGAACTGATTGATACAACAGCGAAAGCCTTAATGAATGTTGGAATTACAGATTTTACAGTAAAATTAAATGATAGAAGGATCTTAAAAAGTGTTTTACTAAAAACAGGCTTTACATTGGAAGAATTAGACAGTGTTTGTATTACATTTGATAAGTTAGATAAGATCGGAATAGAAGGGGTTTGTTCTGAACTTTCAGAAAAAGGGGTTATCTCAGAGGTAGTCTTACGTTTTAGTGAACTTTTAAAGAAAATGCCGCTTTCCTTTGAGGAAGTAAAGAAATATTGTGATGAGGAAAGTGTCTGCGAAACAATAGAGCAGATTTTAAAAGCAATACAAAGCTTATCAAAAGGAAACTACCAGATTCGATATGATATGTCTTTAGTACGTGGGCAAGGTTATTATACAGGAACCGTTTTTGAGATTGAAAGCGAAAAATTTTCTGGTGCAGTTGCCGGGGGTGGGCGTTATAATGGATTAATTGGAAAATTTACAAATGAAGAAATACCTGCGGTTGGATTTTCTATTGGTTTTGAACGGATTGCAGGAATTTTAAAAGAATCCGGATTTTGTATCCCAGAAGAAACAAAAAGAATTGTTCTCTTTTATGAGGAAGGTCAGATCATACAGGCAATTCAAAAAGCAGAGAGTTTTCGTTCAGAGTATGAAGTAAAACTTTTTTTAAAACCTAAAAAGTTAGGAAAGACATTAAGTCATTTTGAAGAACAGGGATTTTGCGGATATCTCACGATGGAACAGACAGAGATAAAATTATTTTAAAAAAAACGCTATAGGCTCTATACCTATAGCGTTTTTTTGATTGTGTCACTTTATCAGAGAATATAATCTGTAATACAATCATACCAATGTACATAAGTTTCGCCATTAATAATCAGCTTTTCATTTTCTGGAAGCAGTTCACTCCATTTCTTTTTATAACGATCGATCGCCCATTCGTTATGATTAAATCTACGCCAAAGGACGGTTCTTCCATTTCTATCAAGAAATTGTTCTGAAACAACATGACAGTTATAAGTTTCAATATCCATAACACATATAGTATCAAAACTTTTACCATTTATTTTAACGATATAACGACCAACAATATCTAAAAGAAAATTTTTATCGGAACTTGTAATGATATTCCCATTCCTTTTTATATCCCCTTTACAAGAAAGATTGGTTTCATTTCCACAGTTATCTTGCCCAAAACCCCAGTTTGGCATAAAAGCATCACCATCAAGAAAGGTAATATAATTTCGGATTTCGCCATCATTTCGCAATGTAGCAAGATATCTGCAATGTGTATCTGTTAGTTGAGCGACAAAAGTTCTGTTAATAATATCTTCCTTGTTTGAATATGCTGCTTCTCTTGCTGTCAGTTCCACACCCTCGATTCCGTGAACCATTGCCTTTCCAGTAACTTTCATATCATAAATATGGCTGCATTTTCGTGAGGGAATATCATACATACCCCAAGATAATTTTTCACCGAGTTTTGGAATAAGAAACCATCCCATAAGCTCTTCCCATTTTACTGCAAATACATCTTTACTACTTTCTTCAATTTTATATTCAGGTAAAAATTCAGGTAATTTTTTCATATCGATCTCCATTTCTATATTGCCTTTTAATTTATTTTTAAAATTTTGTTTAGCGGTATAAAGACGACTCTTTACTGTTCCTAGTGGAATATTTAAAAGTCTTGCAATTTCGGATTGTGGAAGTTCTTTCCAAAAGTATAAATAGAGTATTTGTTTGTCTTTATCACCCAATAAACTTAACGTATCTCTGACAACAGATGTTTCGGATATACCATATCTACTATCAGATAGTTCTTTTTCTGTGATATCATCGATTGGAATTTCTAATCGTACAGCTTTTTCACGAAAATAGTCATTACATTTATTTCGTGCAATGCTCATAATCCACGTTTTGAAGGCGTCTTTGTTTTTTAACTGCCAAAATTTTTGATAAGCAGTTAAATAAGTTTCCTGTAAAACATCGTCTGCTTCGGTTTTTGAAGATAAACGAAATCTGACAAACCGTTCAATACAACTATGGTGAAGATCTAACAATTCTTTAAAATATGCTATATCAATGTTTATCACCTTCCTTATAAATATTTTAAATCACTTTCAATAAAATAGACGGGAAATGATATTCAAAGGTTCATTTTTATAAAATTTTTTCCATGGATTTATTATAAATGTATTGAATATTGTGTAATTAGTGTGTATAATATAATTGTAGGGAGGAGTAAGAATGAAACAAAGGGATTTGATTAAAAGACTTGAAGCAGCAGGTTTTGTTTTTGAAAGACATGGTGGAAATCATGATATATATAGAAGAGGTAATGACATAGAAAAAATACCAAGACATAAAGAAGTAAATGAGAATTTGGCGAAGATGATACTTAAAAAATGGAAATTATAGTTAAGGAGTGAAAGTTATGAAACAAGTTTATCCTGTTTTTATAGTAAATACAAATGATGGTTCAAAACATCCTTTTCTTGTATGTGTTCCTGATATGGAAATTTTGACAGAGGGAGATAATTTTGTGGATGCAATTCAAATGGCAAGAGATGCGATTGGAGTAACAGGGATATCAATGGAAGATAATAAAGAGAAACTTCCGATTCCATCGGATCAGACAAAGGCTATAGAAAGAGTAAGACAAGATATAGAAGATATCGATTTTTCAAAGGGGGTTTTGACTTATGTGGATGTAGACTTCTCAGAATATAGAAAAAAGGTTGATACAAAAACGGTTAGGAGAAATGTAGCCTTACCAAGTTGGTTAAATTATGAGGCGGAACGTGCTGGAATTAATGTTTCGAGAGTATTACAAGAAGCTTTAATGAATGTTTTAAATATAAAAAGGAAACCATTATAAATAAAAAAGAAGGGTATTCTTACCCTTCTTTTTTATTTATCTTTCATTATTCTGCCATTTTAACCAGTTTTTCGTATTTCTCTTTTGCATCCTTTGCTGCTTTCTCAAAGAGTTTTGCAGCTCTTTCTGGATTGCTTCTGGAAAGACGGTTATAACGAACTTCACTTTCGATGAATTCTTTATAATCTGTAGTTGGAGCTTTAGAGTCTAACTGGAATGGATTCTTGCCTTCTTCTGCACGGCGAGGATCAAAGCGGAACAGATGCCAATAACCTGCTGTTACAGCACGTTTTTCTTCGGTCTGTGAATTCTTCATACCGCCCTTAATTCCATGATTAATACATGGAGCATAAGCGATTACAAGAGATGGACCTGGATAGCTTTCTGCTTCTACTAATGCTTTGATACACTGATTGTAATCAGCACCCTGAGCAATTTGAGCAACATAGATATATCCATAGCTCATTGCAATTCCTGCAAGATCTTTCTTCTTTACATCTTTTCCTGCGGCAGCAAACTGAGCGATTGCACCAGTAGGAGTTGCTTTGGAGGATTGTCCACCGGTATTGGAATAAACTTCTGTATCAAATACTAATATATTTACATCCTGACCAGAAGCAAGAACGTGATCTACACCACCAAATCCAATATCATATGCCCAGCCGTCACCACCAAAGATCCACTGTGACTTCTTAGCAAGAAAGTCCTTATTCTTTAAAAGATACTTCTTATCTTCATTCTCACATCCGCAAGCTTCCAATGCAGCAACTAATTTTCTCGTTGCTGGACCATTTGCAGTAGAAGAGTCCTTTGTAGAAAGGAATTGAGCAAGTGCTTCCTTAACATCTGCATTTTCTGCAGTTTCTGATAAGTTTTGTGCAGCACTGATTAAACGGGAACGAAGAGCTTTTTGAGCAAGCTGCATACCAAAACCAAATTCAGCATTATCCTCAAATAAAGAGTTTGCCCATGCTGGACCTCTGCCAGTCTTATCTACTGTATAAGGAGTAGAAGGAGAAGAACCACCCCAGATAGAGGAACATCCTGTAGCATTGGCAATTAACATACGATCTCCGAAAAGCTGAGTAACAAGTTTTGCATAAGGAGTTTCTCCACATCCTGCACAAGCACCAGAGAACTCAAGAAGAGGTTGTTTGAACTGACTTCCCTTTACAGTAGTTTCTTTGAATTTAGCAACTACTTCTGCTGGGGTTTCAATGGATACACCATAATCAAACATCTTCTGGGATTCTAACTGTGTTTCGAGATTTGCAAGGGAAAGAGCCTTACCCTTATTTGGTACTCCCGGACAAACAGTTACACAAGAACCACATCCTGTACAGTCAAGAACAGAAATGGAAACAGCAAATTTCTTGCCCTCTACCTGCTTCATATCTACCATCTTAGCACCTTCTGGAGCATTGGCAGCTTGAGTTTCATCCATGGCAACTGGGCGAATAACAGCATGAGGACATACATAAGAACAGAAATTACACTGGATACAATTTTCCGGAATCCATTCTGGAACATCAATAGCAATACCACGTTTTTCGTAAGCGGCTGTTCCAAGTGGAACGGTACCATCTTCATGTCCTAAAAATGCAGAAACAGGAAGGTTATTTCCTTGTTGAGCATTGATCTTATTTTGAATAGAATTTACATAATCTAAAACTTCCTTAGAACCAGAAATGGCCTTTTCTGCTAAATCTTCATCAGCAGCATTTTTCCAACTTTCAGGAACTTGAACTTCAACAACACCATTCACACCACGATCAATAGCTTCATGGTTCATACGAACAACGTCGTCACCCTTCTTAGAATAAGAAGCAGTAGCAGCATCTTTCATATATTTTACAGCATCTTCAATAGGAATAATATTTGCCAATTTAAAGAAAGCAGCCTGTAAAATGGTATTAATTCTTCCACCTAAACCAACTTCTTTTCCGATTTGAATTCCGTCGATGGTATAGAACTTGATATTATGTTCTGCCATATATTTCTTAACTTGTCCTGGAAGATGATGTTCAATTTCTTCCATATTCCATGAACAGTTTAATAAGAATGTTCCGCCATCTTTTAAATCCTGAACCATATCATACTTGCGAACATATGCAGGAGTATGGCAGGCAACGAAATCAGCTTTATTGATCAGATACGTAGATTGGATCTTCTTATCACCAAAACGTAAATGGGAAATGGTAACACCACCAGACTTTTTAGAGTCATAGTCAAAATAAGCCTGAGCATATTTATCAGTATGATCTCCAATGATCTTGATGGAGTTTTTATTTGCACCAACTGTACCATCTGCACCAAGTCCCCAGAACTTACAAGCTGTAGTTCCTGCTGGAGCAGTGTCTGGATTTTCTTTGGTTTCAAGAGAAAGATTTGTTACATCATCTACGATACCAATTGTAAACTTCTTCTTTTCTGTATTTTGATAAACAGCAACAATCTGTGCTGGAGTAGTATCTTTTGAACCTAAGCCATAACGTCCAGTAAATACAGGAACAGAAGTAAATTTAGAATCCTTTAATGCAGCTACAACATCCAAATAAAGCGGTTCGCCTAATGCGCCTGGCTCTTTGGTTCTGTCTAATACTGTGATCTGCTTTACAGAATCTGGGAATGCTTCTAATAAATGTTTTGCAGAGAATGGACGGTAAAGACGAACTTTAATAAGACCATACTTACCACCCTTTGCATTGAGATAGTTGATAGTTTCTTCAATTGTATCGCAAGCGGAACCCATTGCTACAACAACGTGCTCTGCGTCACTTGCACCAACATAGTTAAATAACTTATAGTCTGTTCCTATCTTGGCATTAACTTTATCCATATATTTTTGAGTTAATTCCGGAACAGCATCATAATACTTATTCGAAGCTTCTCTTGCTTGGAAGAAGACATCCGGATTTTGAGCAGTACCTCTTTGAACTGGATGTTCTGGATTTAAAGCTCTGGAACGAAATGCTTCTACTGCGTCCATATCACACATTTCTTTTAAATCTTCATAGTCCCAGATTTCAATTTTTTGAATCTCATGAGAAGTACGGAAACCATCGAAGAAGTGCATAAACGGAACACGACCTTCAATTGCAGTTAAGTGAGCAACTGCACCAAGATCCATTGTTTCTTGAACATTTCCTGAACAAAGCATTGCAAAACCAGTTTGACGACAAGCATAGATATCCGAATGATCACCGAAAATAGATAACGCATGGCTTGCAAGAGCACGGGCAGAAACATCAATCACACCTGGAAGTAATTCGCCTGCGATTTTATAAAGATTTGGAATCATTAATAACAGACCTTGAGAAGCTGTATAGGTAGTAGTGAGTGCACCAGCCTGTAAAGAACCGTGAACTGCACCAGCAGCACCTGCCTCGGACTGCATTTCGGAAAGAACTACCTCATGTCCGAAAATGTTTTTTCTGCCCTGAGTCGCCCACATATCAGTATAGTCTGCCATCGGCGAAGAAGGGGTGATAGGATAGATTGCCGCTACGTCAGTAAACGCATAGGACACATGAGCTGCAGCGGTATTTCCGTCCATGGTTTTCATTTTTCTAGCCATTGATTTTATCCTCCTTATAAAATGATGAAACTATGTCTTGCACATAGTCATCTAGTATATTGTATTATAAAAATACCTACTTTTAAGATTAACACTAATCGGTAAAATAGTAAAGAGTTTCTTCAAAAAAAGTTCGTAAAAAACCTATATAATTTTAAAAAATTTCATTACCTTCAAATTTCGGAATTCCTGCAAAACCGGCGGCTAAATCTGCATCAGTAGGAATATAGTCTTTCATTTCGCCATTATTATATCTTTCATAAGCAACCATATCAAAATATCCTGTACCAGTCAAACCAAATACAATGGTTTTTTCTTCGCCATCTTCTTTACATTTTAGTGCTTCATCAATCGCTACACGAATTGCATGACTGCTTTCTGGTGCAGGCAAAATCCCCTCTACTTTAGCAAACATTTCAGCGGCTTCAAAAACAGAAGTTTGTTCTACACTTTTAGCTTCTATATAACCATCATGATAAAGTTGTGAAAGGACAGAGTTCATACCATGATAACGAAGACCTCCTGCATGGTTAGCAGATGGAATAAAGCCACTGCCTAATGTGTACATCTTGGCAAGAGGCGTCACCATACCAGTATCACAAAAATCATATACAAATTTACCTCTGGTTAAACTAGGACAACTTGCTGGCTCTACTGCTATAAAACGATAATCCTTTTCACCACGCAATTTTTCTCCCATAAATGGAGAAATTAAACCGCCTAAATTAGAACCACCACCTGCACAACCGATAATAATATCCGGCTGGATATTATATTTATCTAATGCTGCCTTCGTTTCCAGACCAATGATAGACTGATGCAAAAGTACTTGATTTAGTACACTTCCTAATACATAACGATATCCTTCACTTCCTACAGCGACTTCTACTGCCTCAGAGATCGCACATCCAAGGCTTCCTGTCGTGTCTGGATGCTCAGATAAAATTTTTTGACCAATCTTAGTAAGATTAGATGGAGAAGGTGTTACAGAAGCTCCATAAGTACGCATAACTTCACGTCTAAAAGGTTTTTGTTCATAAGAGCATTTTACCATAAAAACTTTACAGTCTAATCCTAAATATGCACATGCCATAGAAAGAGCTGTCCCCCACTGACCTGCTCCAGTTTCTGTGGTTACACCTTTTAGTCCTTGATTTTTGGCATAATAAGCCTGAGCAATAGCCGAATTTAGTTTATGGCTACCACTGGTATTATTACCTTCGAATTTATAGTAGATCTTTGCAGGAGTATCTAATTTTTTCTCCAGACAATACGCACGTACTAATGGAGAAGGGCGATACATTTTATAAAAATCTAAAATTTCACGAGGAATATCAAGATAAGCAGTATCGGCATTTAATTCCTGTGCAACTAATTCATCACAGAATACGACAGACAATTCCTCAGCAGTCATTGGTTTTAGAGTATTTGGATTTAACAGTGGTGCAGGCTTTGTTTTCATATCAGCACGAACATTATACCACTGTTTTGGCATCTCATTTTCATTTAAGAAGATTTTGTATGGAATTTCTTTGTTTTGATTTGTCATTTTTTTTACCTCCATGCTACGACTATTTTGTTGTTTTTCCTTTTAATTTGTCGGGATAGAAATATAAACAAAAAAACTCTCATCCCAACAAAAATAATTTTGCTGGGACAAGAGTTATAATCTACTCCTGCGGTGCCACCCGGCTTAGTGATGCAGCTTAGTGTCATTTATCCTTAAAAATAATAATTTGACTGCCCTACACTCTCTTACGCATACTAACATATGCTTTCGTTGTTAACGGAGTATCAGCTCCGGTTTCCCTACTATGTTCATAAAAAACAGTTCAAGTCACCCTCAGGAGTCCATTCATCATAGTTTGCAATACTGTCTTGCATCCTCCGACAGCTTTCTGTAATCACAAAACAATAACTACTTACTCTCCATCATCAGTTTTTACGATGTTATTGTACCGTATAAAAGTATGTTTGTCAAGAAAAAAATATATATTTACAATAAAGTTCAAAGCATAATAGAAAGAACAATATCATACAATATTCCAGAAATGGCGAAAAAGCATGTCAAGTGCGGTTGACAATGCGAAAGAGTTACGATATAATACTTTGAATATTAAGGTCAAAAGACAAAAAAGTAGAAATAAAAGTGTTAAAAAATGGATGGAGGATTGGATGAACCATGGCAGATAAGAAGAATATCTTAACATATGCAGGGCTCAGACAGCTAGAAGAAGAGTTACAAAATCTAAAAGTAAACCGCAGAAGAGAAGTTGCCCAGAAAATCAAAGAGGCGAGAGAACAAGGGGATTTATCTGAAAATGCAGAATATGATGCAGCAAAAGAAGAGCAACGTGAAATTGAGTTAAGAATTGAAGAAATTGATAAAATCCTTAAAAATGCAGAAGTTGTTGTAGAAGATGAGGTTGGTTTAGATACCATTAATATTGGCTGTTTTGTTAAAATACTCGATATGGAATATGATGAAGAGTTAAATTATAAAATTGTCGGTTCTACAGAAGCAAATAGCTTAAAAGGAAAAATTTCAAATGAATCTCCAGTAGGACGTGCATTAATCGGTGCAAAGAAAGATCAGATCATTGAAGTAGAAACTCAAGCAGGTATCATTCGCTATAAAATTCTTGAGATTCAACGTTCCAATTAAAACAAGAAAGAACGAAACAGGAAAGGAAGAGTTACCGTGTCAGAAGAAAGGACAAACCAGAAGAATCAACCGGAAATCAATGAGATTATTCAGGTAAAGAAGCAAAAACTGACTGATTTGCAGACAGCCGGAAAAGATCCGTTTCAGATTACCACATATGATGTAACCCATCATTCCATACCAATCAAAGAAAATTTTGAACAGATGGAAGGAAAAGAGGTATCTGTAGCAGGTCGTATGATGAATAAGCGAGTTATGGGAAAAGCTTCGTTTATTAATGTACAGGACAAGTTAGGTTCCATTCAGGCATATGTACAAAGAGACGCCATTGGAGAGGAAACCTATACTGAATTTAAAAAGATGATGGATGTAGGTGACATAATAGGAATTAAAGGAACTGTATTTCAGACCAAAGCAGGAGAAATTTCTATTCATGCAAGTGAAATTGTTCTATTGTCAAAATGCTTAAACGTTCTTCCAGAAAAATTTCATGGTCTGACAGATACAGATGCCAGATACCGTCAAAGATACTTAGATCTTATGATGAATCCAGAAGTCAAGGAAACCTTTATAAAGCGTTCTATGATTCTTCGTGAAATCCGCAACTTTTTAGATGGAAAAGATTTTATGGAAGTAGAAACACCTGTTTTAGTGGCAAATGCAGGTGGTGCAGCAGCAAGACCATTTCAAACTCACCACAATTCTTTAGATATGGATATTAATCTTCGAATCTCACTGGAACTATATTTAAAGCGTTTGATTGTCGGAGGATTAGAAAGAGTTTATGAAATTGGAAGAGTATTTCGAAACGAAGGGTTATCTGTAAGACATAATCCAGAATTTACATTATTGGAACTCTATCAGGCATATACCGATTATCATGGAATGATGGATTTAACAGAAGAGATGTTTCGTACTCTTGCTCAAAAGGTATGCGGTAGTACAAAGATTACTTATGAAGAGACAGAAATTGATCTTGGAAAGCCATTTGAACGGATTAGTATGGTAGATGCAATCAAAAAATATACTGGAATTGATTTTCATACTATTACAACAGAAGAGCAAGCAAAAAGTCTGGCAAAAGAGCGGGGAATTGCATTTGAAGATCATCATAAAAAGGGAGACATCATTAATCTGTTCTTTGAAGAATATGTAGAAGAACACTTAGTACAGCCAACCTTTGTAATTGATCATCCAGTAGAAATTTCTCCATTGACGAAAAGAAAACCAGATCTCCCAGATTACGTAGAACGATTTGAATTATTTATTACATGCAGAGAAATGGCAAACGCATATTCAGAGTTAAACGATCCAATTGACCAACGCAAACGATTCGAAGCACAGGAAGCTTTAAGAGCAGCAGGTGACGAAGAAGCAAATGCTATGGATGAGGATTTCCTAAACGCACTCTCCTATGGTATGCCGCCGACCGGAGGAATAGGAATAGGAATCGACAGATTAGTTATGTTATTAACAGACTCCGCAGCAATTAGGGATGTGTTGTTATTCCCGACGATGAAGTCACTCGACAAATAAAGCCAGTGTTTATGCGGGTTTGAAGCACTTCAAATTCGAGCTGACAATAATTTTTCGTATAAATACGAAGGATTATGACGCAGGATGAATAGTTGAAAAGCAAATACGCAATGCAGCACATGCTGTTAAGAGAACACTTTTTGAGAGAAATTTCAGAAGGTGTTCTCTTTTTCATTAGGCACGATTTCTGTCATGTTGTCAAATCAATTAATGAAGATGAAACTGGCAATCTCCATTGCATTTTGTTCGGGATGATATTTTGGATATGCTTTTAGATTTCGTGCAGGACGAAGAACATTCCATATGTAAAGGAGGAAAAGTGATGAAAGGCGTTTTTGTGAAAGATCTCTATATTGCAAGGAGCAATATCCTCGTAACTATCGTCAGCCTGGTTGTTCTGGGCTTTGGGTTATCCTTTTTGCTGGAAACCAGCGCACTTCTGGTCCTGGCTCCGGTTGCTTCCACAACAGCAGCCTTCATCAGTATTACCAGTGACACAGCTTCCAAATGGAACAAAAATGTCATTACTATGCCAGTATCGAGGAACCAGATTATTGGTGAGAAGTTTTTGTTATATATCCTACTTGCCGTATTGGGAATGCTAACAGCGTTGGTTCCCTGCGCCGTCATTGTCTGTTTCGGTATGGATATAACGTTTCACTCGCTATTACTGTACGAATCTATCGGAATGAGTGCTACACTGTTGGCAGGCGACATCAGTCTACCATGTGCGTATCTGTTTGACCCGGAGAAATCGCAGATTGTCTTTATGATGTCATTTATGGCGTCAGCAGGGATTATTACCAGGCTTGTACTATGTAAAAAAGCAAAGGAGTGTGGACATGAAAAAGATTTTGCTGGTAGAGGATGACGGCCTTTTAAATAAAACGCTGACTTATAACCTGATTTCTGAGGGTTATGATACCGTATCAGCTCTGAATGCTGGCACAGCCACCAAGTTATTGACGCAGACGGAATATGACCTGATACTTTTGGATATTAACCTGCCAGATGGCAGCGGCTATGACCTGTGCAGGCTCATAAAGCTGGAGAACCCTGACACGCTGGTGATTTTCCTGACTGCCAACGACCAGGAGAGCGACCAGATCCGGGGGTATGAAGTCGGGGCAGTGGATTATATCACCAAGCCTTTTTCCATTGGAGCCTTGTTACGGAAAATACGGGCCATGTTCGCTATGCTGGAACACAGGGGGTTGGCAAAGGATTTCTATGATGACGGCAGGCTATTCCTGGACTTTTCAGAACAGACAGCTTCGTTGAATGGGAAGCCTCTTACCCTTTCTCCCATGGAATATAAGATGCTGTACCTGTTCTGCAAAAACCCCAAACAGATCCTGACCAGGCAGCGCCTTCTGGAGCGGCTGTGGGATGCGGATGAAAACTATGTGGACGAACACACACTGACAACCTCCATCAGCCGTATCCGGGGCAAGATTGAGGCGGATGGCGATACTTATATCAAAACGATTTACGGAATCGGGTATCAGTGGATGGGAGGCGAGAGAAAATGAATCTGGGGAGAATCTCTGTAAAAAGGATATTCCTGCTGGTCAGCGGCGGTATGGCAGTTTCCATGCTGGCCATCTGCGCAGTTTTCTTTGCGGTGACAGGACAGATGTGGATACTGGCCTCCGGCATACTTCTGATGCTCTGTGCCCTTGTATGGATGTTCATTCTGTTGATTGCCTTCAGCAAACGGCTTTCCGCATTTACTAAGGAGTTGTGCCGGGCAATGGATCAGATGATAAGCGGAAGCGGAGAGCCTGTGCGCGCAGGGGACAGTGAAACACTCTTTGCCCGGCTCAGCTACCGTCTTTCGCGGTTATATGAGATCATGCAGGAGAACCGGCGGAAGGTGGATGAGGAACGGCAGGAACTGCAGATGCTGGTGTCGGATGTCTCCCATCAGGTGAAAACACCGGTGGCAAATCTGAAAATGGTGACGGACACGCTGCTTTCAAAGCCGGTCACAGAAGAAGAACAGCGGGAGTTCCTGCAAGGTATCCGAAACCAGACGGACAAGCTGGAGTTTCTTTTTCAGGCCCTTGTGAAAGCCTCCCGGTTGGAAACTGGGGCAATCCGGTTGGAAAAGAAAGACGCCCCGCTGATCGATACGCTGGCGATGGCCTTAAGCGGCATCGTATATGCGGCGGAGAAAAAGAATATATCCGTAACGGTGGACTGTCCGGAGGATTTCCGCCTTTCCCATGACAGCAAGTGGACAGCGGAAGCCATATTCAACCTGCTAGACAATGCAGTGAAGTATACCCCAGTGGGAGGAGCAATCCGAATTTCAGTAGAACAATGGGAAATGTATGTAAAGCTTAGTGTGTCCGATACCGGCAAGGGTATCCCAGAGAGCAATCAGGCCGCTATTTTCCGACGCTTCTATCGTGAGGAAGAAGTACACGAACAGCGGGGCGTGGGCATTGGTCTGTATCTGACCCGTGAGATCGTAACGAGACAGGGCGGCTATATCAAAGTGGTTTCAGAGCCGGGCAAGGGTTCGGAATTTTCCATTATGCTCCCTACAAGATAGCACATGGCAGAGGGACATTCCAAGTTGTCCGGCGTAAATTTTTTTACAGCAGTGTGCCGATAAAGCTGCCAGTGGCAGCTTTATCGGCTGAAATGTCCGAGGCTTGTAACATTTCAGCCGCATTTTTTATGCTTCTTCGGACATTTCTGTGACATTTGGATTTTATAATGTCCCTATCAACAGGCAGAAAGCCTTGAAAGGAGCATTTGATTATGAATGTATTACAAACAATTGATCTGAAAAAGTATTATGGCAGTGAGCCAAACATTACCCGTGCCTTAGATGGCGTCAACCTCTCTGTGGAACAGGGAGAGTTTGTGGCGATAGTCGGAACGTCCGGCAGCGGTAAATCCACCCTGCTTAACATGATGGGCGGTCTGGATACGCCCATGTCCGGCAGCGTCATTGTCCGTGGGGATGAGTTGGCCAAAAAGAATGACGAAGAACTGACTATCTTCCGCCGCCGCAACATCGGCTTTATATTCCAGAACTATAACCTTGTCCCGATCCTGAATGTTTATGAAAATATCGTCCTGCCTGTGGAGCTGGACGGCGATGTGGCAGATGAGAAGTTCATGGGCGAGATCGTGAGGATGCTGGCATTGGAGGATAAGCTTGGGCATATGCCGAATAATCTCTCCGGCGGACAGCAGCAGCGTGTCGCCATTGCCCGCGCCCTGATCACCAAACCGGCCATCATCCTGGCCGATGAGCCCACCGGAAATCTGGATTCCAAGACCAGCGCCGATGTGCTGGGGCTTTTAAAGCGTACCAGCATGGAGTTTAACCAGACCATTGTCATGATTACCCACAATAACGAGATTGCCCAGCTTGCTGACCGAATTGTAAGGATTGAGGACGGCAGGATTGTGGGATAAAGGAGGTGGCGGACCATGACATGGCCTTTTGAAAATGATACAGGCGCTATTGTGAAAAAACTTGCAAAGCGCAGCCTCGCAAGCGAGAAGCGTCGGAACCTGATGGTAGTGGTCGCCGTCGCTCTGGCGGCGTTCCTGGTCTGCTTTGCAGCGGTTATATCTGTTTCTTTTGCACAGATCCAGCGTAATCAGGTGGCCGACACCTATGAGGCGGTCTTCACCCGCGTGGAGGCGTCCGATGTGGCGGCACTGAAAGACCTGCCAGAGCTTGCCCGCGTGGGCGAATACTATCTGCTGGGGCAGGAGCATTCGGAGCAGGGATACAACGCCTCCTATGTGTACTGCGACAGCGACATGATGTATATTGCCCGCAGCCAGATGGAGCTGGTAAAAGGAGAACTCCCGGCACAGGCGAATGAAGTCGCTGTCAGCGAATATTTTCTCTCTGCTTACGGTTCCAATGCCAAAATTGGTGAGACGGTTCGATTGGATACCGAGAGCTTTCATGGCGACTATACCGTAACCGGAATCCTGTCTAATGTGGGAGAAAAGGAAGTGAATATATGTGCTATTGTCGTTTCCAAAGCGGCCTTGACGCAGTGGGCCGGATTTGACTCTGCAGGATACCGTGCCTATGTGCATTTCAAAAATGATAGGCAGTTTGATCAGGATATCATGGCTGTCCACTGCCAGGAGATTGCCGCGCAGTTTGGCTCTGCGCATGTAGGGATAAACAGCAATTATTTTGCTTCTAATTCAAAGTCTATTGACTTTGTGACCATTTTCGGCATAGCCGCCCTCGTGCTTGCCGGCGGATATGTAGTCATCCAGAGTATATTCCGTATTTCTGTGAACGACAAAATACAAAGCTATGGACAGCTCCGCACCATCGGCGCAACATCCAAACAGGTCCGGCGTATCGTGAAAAAGGAGAGCCGGCGGCTGGGTGGCATTGGGATCCTGCTGGGCGTCCTGCTGGGTGTGGTCAGCGGTCTGCTCCTGTTCCCAAAAGGTTTTCATGGGGGTTATTATGGGACAGCTGTGCTTCTGACCGTGGTGGTCTGCTGGTTCATGGTATCCGTCTCAGTTCACAGACCGATCAAAATAGCTTCGGGCATCTCACCGCTGGAGGCCATGCGCTTTTCTGCTGGACAGGAAAAGACTCGCAGCAGGAAAAAACACCGGAAACTAAGTCCCGTATCCATGGGATTTGCAAATTTTGGGCGCGACCGCAAGAAGTCAGTGAGTATTGCAGTATCCTTAAGCCTGGGCGGAATCCTTCTTCTGGTGGTGTCTTCCATGGTTCTGACACGCTCACCAGAGCAGGCTGCAAGGCTGTTTTTCCCAGACGGGGATTATAAGATCTATCTGGCCTCAGAGCAGCCAGAGGAAGAGATTATGGCTGCAGGCAATCCGCTGAATGAAAACTTAAGGCAGGAGATCCTTTCTGTGGACGGGGTAACGGATGTGCTGGTCACCCGCCGGTCTCTGCACGCAAAATTCGGAGCTTCCGAAAATGCTGAGGCCGGTATGTGCGACATGCTGACGGGATCAAACCGCATGGATGTAGAAGCTGCGCTGGTATCCGGCACCATGCCGGTGGATACCCACAGCATCCTTCTGAGTACGAGTTATCAGAAGTACCATGCCAATAGTTGGGGCTACCATGGAGCTGATCCTGGGCCAGGAAACTGTGACAGTTACCATATCTGGACTGTTCGATGCGTCGAAGACAGCAAACGGACATGGTACGCTTGCCATGGATTCGGCAGCCCTGTTCGCACCGGAGGAGTTGTTTCGTGAGATACATCCTGAAATCGAAAGCTTTGACTACTCATGGAGTATTGTTAATGATTCCCAAAAAGCAGAGTCTGTGGAAAGTAGGCTTAAGGAACTGGTATCCGACCGCAGCAATCTTGGAATGGATACCATAGCCACACATATCGAATATGAGAAAACGCAGAGCAGCATTATTTTTGGAAGTCTGCAAGTTCTTTCCTGGCTGATCTTTCTGTTTGGCGTTGTCAACCTGATCAATACGACGCTTTCCAACCAGATGTCCCAAAAGCGGGAGAACAGTATCCTGCGCTCGGTTGGTCTGACCGGAAAGCAGTTGTCCCAGATGAGTGTCACCGAGGGGATGTGTCATGCGCTTTTTGCGGCATTTACAGTCTTAATCCTGGGGTTGCCGCTTTCCATGGCAGTATGCGCAGAAGTCAGTAAGAAATCCTTTGCCGGCGCAGTTGTCCCATATCAGTTCCCGTTCCTGCAAATGGGGCTGTTCCTCCTTGTGCTGTTTGGTATGGAGGCAGTCCTGTCTGTTTGGATGGTACGCAGGCAGAAAAAACAGTCTCTGGTTGAGCAGATGCGGGCGCAAGGGTAAAATTAACTCGGGTAAAATTTTCTGAGCCTGAGTGATTGATATTATACAGCATTTCGCGGCAACAGATAAACATCTCACAGCAATTAAATTGTTATGGCATTTCGGACAGGCTATAATAAAATGTCAGTCTGTGGCAACGGCAAAAGTTTTTCTTTTGCCGTTGACGAATAATGGCGAGGAGGTGGCGCATTGATCCGTATTGCAATCTGTGATGATGAAAAACACATGTCCGATCATATAAGGGCAATGGCCTCCGATTTTTTCCGTAAAAAGAACAGGGAGATCCAGCTTCGGACATTTTTAAGCGGTGAGCAGCTGCTGAATTATGACGGGCAGATTGACATCCTGTTTCTGGATATCCAGATGAATGGCATGGACGGCATGGAAACGGCAAGGAAGCTGAGGGATTCTAAGTTCCAGGGATTCCTGATCTTTATCACGGTACTGAAAGAGATGGTGTTTCAGTCTTTCGAGGTGCAGGCC
Source organism: uncultured Lachnospiraceae bacterium (assembly GCA_947089905.1). Taxonomy (GTDB): domain Bacteria; phylum Bacillota; class Clostridia; order Lachnospirales; family Lachnospiraceae; genus MGBC140009. Next base: position 3,772 of record CAMUMG010000007.1, on the reverse strand, counting down.
TACGATTATCTGGTCAAGCCGGTGGAGGAAAAACAGTTTGAAAAGACCATGGAGCGCCTTTACACTTCCATGCAAAACGCCAGCGAAGACAGCCTGCTGGTGCAAAAGGGATATGAGGGGCGCATTGTCCGAGAGGAGGAGATTATTTTCTGCGAGATCATAGACCGGAAAATATATCTGAATCTGACATCAGGTGAGGTTGTTGATTATTATGAGCGGATCGAAAATCTGGAAACGAAACTGGGCAGCCATTTTTTCCGGTGCCACAGGAGCTATCTCATCAACCTGAAGCATTTAAAAGGATATAAAAACGGGACTGCCTATATGGATAACGGCAAAGAGGTTCCCGTATCGCGGCTGCGGAGTAAGGAGTTTTCCAGTGTTGTTCTGCAGTATATGAAGAATATGTAAGGTTTTTTACATATGGGGGCAAGTAACATGGCTGAGTATTTAGATTTTTTCAATATATATATTATGGGCGTGATTGAGACATCCTTCCAGTTTTATTTTATGGCAAAAATTCTGAAAAAGAAAATAAGGCCTCCTTTTTATTTCCTGTTTGCAGTAGGTGCAGTGATTATCAATGATTTTGTTCCGGCCTGCACAATCATTGGCTTTGTGGTGCTTATTTTTCTGCTCACAGCATACGGGACCTTTGTCTGCCATGCAGATTTTAAGTATTCCCTTCTATATGCGGCTCTGGCAACGGAAATTATGTTGCTCTGTGGCGGAATTGTAAACTCGCTGATGAGTCTTCCATACCCATGGCTGCCCGCCTTTTTCCATGAGACAGATAATATTGCGGCCATGCTGGTCAGTGAGGCGGCATCACTAGTTCTGACCGGTTTTTGTTATTATATGGTGTACCGTTATTTTTCCCGGGATGATCTTGATCCCGTGGATACTCCTGAAACCACAATGGGAATGCAGCAGATGGTTCTGATTTTCATTCCGATCCTGATGATATTTATTATGAGTAGCTATATCAATGCGATTGAATATGATTTCCAGTTTGAGATCTCGGTGGACAAAGGGCCTGCGGAACACTTTTTCAGCCATGGGCAGATGCTGTCCATGTATTTTCTGGGACTTGCCAGTCTGTTCTGCATCCTGTTTTCCTATAAGAAACTGCAGCAGATTTTCCGCCTTAGCACCGAAATTTCACTGCTGGAGCAGCAGGAACATTCCCTGAACCAGTATGTGGAGGAAGCGAAAACCCGTTACGATGAAACAAAGTCCTTCCGACATGACATCCGGAACCACATCGCAGTGGTAAAAAAGCTCCTGCAGAATGGAAAACTGGAGGAAGCCATAACCTATATGGAGGATCTGGACGATATGGCGGAAAAAATGTCATTCCCCTGCAGTACCAATAATCCGGTAGTGGATATTCTGGTGGGGAACAAGCTGGGGATTGCAAAAAGCATGGGGATAGATGTGGATTGTTTCCTTCTTCTGCCATATCCCTGTGGCATCAGAGATATTGATATCTGTATTGTCCTGTCAAATGCACTGGATAATGCAATCCATGCAGTAAAAAGCCTGGACACCGGTATGGAAAAGTATATCCGTGTGTCCGGGCGGCTCCAGGGAGATTTCCTTATGATGGAAATTCAGAACAGCTTCTATGGGAAAAGCGCGTTCAAAAAAGGGACAGGTCTGTCGAATATAAAAAAAGTGGCTGAAAAATATGGCGGCGCCATGAGTATAGAGACTCAGGAGAATGTATTTGTCCTCCATGTGCTGCTGATCATTCCACAGCATCCAGAAAACAGCACACAGCAAATGGATTAAAATGCTGCTTACTACAGCCGAAAAAAGAAAAAGGAAGCTGTCTGCGGCGGGGAGCGGCTGCAAAGAAGTTTCCTGACAATATCAATTTGAAGGAGGAACACGCTTATGGCAATGCAGATTCAAGGAAATTATGATCATTCTGGTGCCGACTACGCAGAGCGGGTGAAGGAAAAACTGGCCGCCGAGAAGGCGGAAAAGGCAAAGGAGGCAGAGAAAGCAGAAAAGACTGCAGAGGAGAAAAACTCCGGCAGGCTGTCCGAACCAAAGGACGAGTACATCAGCAGTGAAAAATCGGGGCAAAAGCCTACGGGACTGTACCGGGTAGGCCAGGACGAGAACGGCAACCGGAAAATCTTTTTTGATGACCCGAAAGCTGGCCATGCAAAGGAACAGGATGACCGTTCCGAGAAAAACGAAGATGGCAAAGCACCGAAGGTAGGCGGAGACAGCCAGGGAAAGCCGGCGGAGAAATGTGTCACAAATACGGATAAGGTTGACAGGGAGATCAAGAAGCTGAAAGAGAAAAAGCAACAGTTGGAACAGCAGATCCAGTCTGCTTCCAGAGATGAAAAGAAAATCCGGGAGCTGGAGAAAAAGTTGGCACAGGTAGAAAACGAGTTAAGCCAGAAAGACAATGATACATACAGGCGGCAGAATGCTTCTGTATCAGAATAAAAGAGACTTAAGTTTTTAGTGTGGTATCAATACCGGAAGATGGTGGCAAATGCGCACTGTTTCCGGTATTTTTGGAATGACGGCATCATTCATGGCAATACATTACAATAAAATCTTCTTTTAGATTTTATTGTAGAAGACTCGCGAAGCGTGGATTCTATTGTATGGATTTCATAGAAAGGATTATATCAGGAAAAATTCAGGAGGGACAATTATGCATACGAAAACAATGGAAGGTCTTGCAGGGGCAAGTACGAATATGAAGTTACTGAATACACCCTGTTAAGACAGAGCCTGTAATCTATACGAAAACCGGAGAAACATTGAAAACGGAATCCGGTACGAACCTTTCTGTTTCGGTATAGGGATCAATGCGTTAGGCTGCAGCCTTGGAAAGGAAATAAAATGAATAAGAAAAAATTAATTCGTATGGTGTCGATTTATTCGGTGATATATACAGCAATTACATTGTTAAGCAGCGTTTTGTATCTTTGTAACGGCGTCTATGAAGACCCAAGCGGTAACTGGCACGAATTAGACAGGGCTATCATTCTCCTGATCGGGATAGCAGCATTTGAGTTATGCACGAATCTGCCTGTTAAGCCTTTGGCTCTCAGATATTTGATTGCATATATTCCCTCTCAGCTGTTGGCGTTTGCCTATGTCTGGTTCAGCGGATTGCGGGAACCCTTGGCGAAAACAGCGTACAGGGATATCTGGATTAACTTTACAAGTCTTTTTGTGCTGTTATGCATCATCAATACTGTCATTTATGTTTTTAAGAAAAAGAGAGGGCAGAAAGGGGAAAAGAAATGACAGAAGCTGTTGAAAAATTCATCCCGATTTTTGTAGGATTGCTTCTTATACTGCGCGGTCTGTTTTGGATTGTTGACGGAAAAAATGGAAACAAGAGAAGCTATTTCTTTGGCATAGCAGCCATTGTGATAGGGATCATCATGTTCATAACAGTGATCTTTCAGGTTCTGTAAAGAAGAACATAGATGGGATAAGTTCTGCAACTTTGTAATCATTAGAGAGGAGAAAGGTAATGGGTAAATACAACACGTTATGGGAATATGTGCAGAAAAGCGGAAAGGAATCATTTCAGCTGACCTTTGAGGAGATTCAGGAGATCGCAGGGATACCGATTGACCACTCTTTTCTGAAATATAAGAAAGAGCTTGCAGAATATGGCTGGCAGGTCGGGAAAATATCCATGAAAGAACAGACGGTGTGTTTTCATAAGATTGATTACCTCCGTTTTCTGGGAAACACAAATTACAACCGGTATCCTGGGAGGTAA
>CAMUMG010000006.1 GCA_947089905.1 uncultured Lachnospiraceae bacterium | reverse complement strand
TAACCAAACAGCCTAGGCTGTTTGGTTAGGAAGAAACGAAAGTTTCTTCCGCAACATTTCATGTTGCGGAAGGAAAAATACATACACTCCACTCCAAAATAGTTGCAGTTATTAGGGGGACTCCCAAATCGGGAAGACGGTAAGACGTTTAAAATGAAAAAAAGAGAGGTAAAGATCATGAGAAAGAGCAAAAGATTTTTAGCACTGTTACTTGCCGGAACACTTGCATTTGCAGGTTTGACAGGATGTGGCAAGAAAGACGAAGGTGACTCCAAGACCAATAATACGCCAACTCCAGCTCAGTCAGAGAATAAGGGCTCTGGAGAAAATATTACTTTAACAGTATGGGGACCACAAGAAGATCAAGCACCAAGAGAAGGATATGACAAAGGAATCTTGGCTACAATGTGCGAAAGCTTTAATGCAGCACATCCAGAGTGGAATATTACATTTAAGTATGGTGTATGTTCTGAGGCAGATGCAAAATCAGAAGTTTCTAAAGATCCTACTGCTGCAGCAGATGTCTATGTGTATGCAAATGACCAGTTATCCGATTTAGTAGCTTCTGGTGCAATTGCTCAGATTGGAGGTTCTAATCTGGAAACAATCAAAAGCAGCTATAGTCAGTCTATGGTAGACTCTGTAACCTATAATGGAGGAGTTTATGGAGTACCATTTACTCCAAATACATGGTTTATGTACTATAACAAGAGTATGTTTACAGAAGAAGAGGTAAAATCTTTTAATACTATGATGGAAAAGGATTTAGGAGATGGTATTTATAATGTAGCATTTCCTTTGACCAATAGCTGGTATATTCCTGCATTCTACTATGCAGCTGGCGGACAATTATTCGGAGAAAATGGTTCAGATGCAGCAGCAGGAACAAATTTTGGTGAACTGAGTACAGTAACAGAATATCTGGTAGATTTAAAAGCAAATCCAAAGTTTTCTGTAGAAAATAATGGAAGTTCTATCGCATTAATGAAAGAAGGAAAATTAGGTGCTTACTTTACTGGTTCTTGGGATGCAGATCAGATTAGAGGAGCATTGGGAGAGAATTTTGCAGCAACTCAGATTCCTACAGTAACAATTAACGGAACAAGCGGACAGATGAAATCCTTTGCAGGATCTAAGGCAATCGGCGTAAATGCAAATAGTAAGAATATGCAGGCAGCAGTAGCATTAGCTATGTATTTAGGCAGTGAAGAGTGCCAAAAAATTCGTTTTGCTACCAGAGGAATTACACCTACTTGTCTTTCTCTAAGTGATGATCCAGCTGTTGTGGCAGATGAAGTTTCCTATGCACAAACTCTTGAAATTATTAATGCTTCTGTAGTACAGCCAATGATTCCGGAAATGCAAAATTTCTGGACTCCTGCAGAAACCATGGGCAAGGAAATTGATCAAGGCGACGTAACAAAAGCAAATGCGGCTGAAAAGACTAAAAACATGGGTGATGCAATTATGAGCTCTGGCTTATAATTTAGTTGCAAGAGCTATCGCACTAAGAATTGAATATACAATTTCCTTAATGCGATAGCTCCCTGTAACTCCATTGATTAATACTTTTAAAATGGGGTAAAAACTAGGAGGAGGAACGAGCATGGCAGGTAAAAAAAATGCTGTTGGATCAAAAGCGTTTCCAACAGAATATACCGTGACAAATGCCTTAAAAAAAGGAGATTTAGTTACGAAATTGTCTGCTGTTATCTTCGGACTGGGTAATTTGGTACATGGTCAGATTATCAAAGGACTGATATTTTTAGCAGCAGAAATCGCATATATTATCTATATGGTTAGTTTTGGGGTAGGACAGCTTTCATTGCTTCCATCATTAGGGCATATAAAAGACCAACAACAGATCTTTAATGAAGAAACACAATTATTTGAATATGTACAGCCAGACAATTCTATGTTGATTTTGTTGTACTCTGTTATCACGTTATTCCTTACAGCAGCATTGATCCTTGTGCTTCGTGCGTCATTAAAATCTGCATATGAAGCTCAATATCGTAAAGCCAACAATATGACAATACCATCATTTAAGGAAGATATTGCAATAGCATTTGATAAAAAACTTCATAGAACTCTATTATCTCTTCCTTGTCTGGGAATTGTGCTTTTTACAATTATGCCTTTAGTATTTATGATTTTAATGGCATTTACAGACTATGATCGAACGAATAAAGATAATACTTTTGATTGGGTGGGATTAGTCAATTTCAAAAAAGTTTTAGACTTTGGTGGAGAGTTCGGTAAGACTTTCTGGCCAGTATTAGGATGGACGATTATCTGGGCGATTTTTGCAACCCTGTTAAACTATATTTTCGGTATGATTCTGGCATTAACGATTAACCGCAAAGATGTAAAATACAAAAGTTTTTGGAGATTCTGTTTTATTCTTTCTGTTGCTATTCCTCAATTTGTATCTTTACTTGCAATTAATCAGATGCTTCAAAGTCCAAGTGGTGCACTCAATGTATTATTACAAGATATGGGATTCTTAGAAACGCCCTATCAGTTCTTTGGAAGTGCTCAAAATCCATTAAGTGCAAGAGTACTTGTTATCATAGTAAACCTTTGGGTTGGTATTCCATACACATTACTTACAACAACAGGAATTCTCCAAAATATTCCGGCAGAACTTTATGAATCGGCAAAAGTAGATGGTGCAAATCCATTTGTTACATTTGTTAAGATTACCCTGCCTTATATGTTATTTGTAACTGCACCAAGTTTAATTCAAAGTTTTATAGGCAATATCAATAACTTTAACGTTATTTTCCTTTTAACCGGCGGTGCACCTGCAACTTCGGAATATTATAAGAGTACAGCTGGAAAAACGGATTTACTTGTTACATGGCTTTATAAGTTGACGATTGATAATCAAGATTACTCCTATGGTGCTGTAATTGGTATTTTAGTATTTATTATTTCAATTACATTCTCTTTAACAGTATACCGTAGAACTGGATCTTATAAGAATGAGGAGGGATTCCAATAATGAGTTACAATATGATGGATTATAGAAAAAAGTATCAAATTATTGTACCAGTACTTTCCCTTCTTGCACTTGTTTTTCTATTTTTCCCATTTGTATCGAAGGGAGATTACAGTATGTCTTTATTCTCTCTATTCTTGGCTTCTATTGGAATGGATGGGAATACACTTGCAGCAGCAACAATTAAAAATTATAGCTTAACAAAATTGATTTTTATTCTCCCAGTAATTTTACTTGTTGTTTCAGCTATCCTACCGTTTGTTGCACATAAAAAGAGTAGTTATCATATTACAGATATAGCATTGGTTATTTCATTGGCTTGTCATTTTTTGATTATGGTTTCGATTTGTAAAAAGGTAAATGCTACTGGATTATTAGGTAGTAAATTTTATGTAAAAAATTTTCAATTTACTTTTTGGATAGAAGCAATTTTACTGTTTGTTGCACTTTTTCAGTCATTTAAAGCGACAAAATCTAGTATAGTACACATTATTTTAGCTGTTCTTTCAATTATCTGGGTATCTCCAATTCTCTGGGTTATTATGACTTCCTTCCGTGGAGAAACAGGTTCTTATTTTACTAGTTTTTGGCCAACAAAGTGGACATTATCGAATTACACCAGATTATTTACAGAAACAGATATTTTTAACTTCCCAAGATGGTTTTTGAATACATTTATCATTGCATGTTTTTCCTGTATTATTTCTTCTTTTTACGTATTGGCTGTTTCCTTCTCCATGTCAAGAATGCGTTTTAAAATGAGAAAGCCATTTATGAATATTGCACTGATTTTAGGAATGTTTCCAGGCTTTATGTCTATGATCGCAATATACTATATTTTAAAGGGTGTTGGACTGACAGAGGGCGTTCTGAAAATGGTATCCTTAGTTTTAGTATATTCCGGCGGTGCAGGTCTTGGATTTTACATTGCAAAAGGATTCTTTGATACAATTCCAAAATCGATTGATGAAGCAGCTTCCATTGACGGAGCAACTAAATTCCAAATTTTCTGGCAAATTACAATTCCGCTTTCTAAGCCAATTATTGTATATACTTTAGTAACTTCCTTTATGGGACCATGGCTGGATTTCATTTTCTGCCGTGTTATTGCAGGAACAGATGCAAAATACTTTACAGTAGCAGTAGGCTTATGGAATATGCTTACCAAAGAAAATATACAGGCATTTTATACCAGATTCTTCGCAGGGGCAGTATTGGTATCCATACCGATTTCTATTTTATTTATTGCCACACAGAAATATTATTCTGATGGTTTATCTGGAGCAGTAAAGGGTTAATAAACTTCTTAGAAGATGTAGGGCTGTTGTAAAATAGATAGAATTTTCTATTTTACAACAGCTTATTATTTATGAAAAAGAAAGAATATAATATAGGAAGGTAAAAAGTATGAGAAAAGTTCGAAAACATAGCTATAAATTTTTGCTTCTGACATTAGGTTTGATTTTATTATCCATGATAGGATGCAGTAAAAATTCCGATAAAGAGGATATAAAATCAAATGATGAAAATACACAACAAACGAATAATTCCAATTATGAATTTATAGAACATGAACTTAATATAATTGATGATAATTATAGAACCTATTATGAGATTTTCGTCTATTCCTTTTATGACAGTGATGGAGATCGAATTGGAGATTTACAAGGAGTAATACAGAAGTTAGATTATATTAAAGATATGGGTTTTAATGGGATATGGCTAATGCCAATTATGCCTTCTCCTTCTTATCATAAATATGATGTAATAGATTATTATGCTATTGATCCTGAATATGGAACAATGGAGGATTTTAAAGAGTTAGCGAGTGCTTGCAAGGAAAAAGGCATTAAGTTAATTTTAGATTTGGTATTAAATCATACTTCCCCAAAACATGAATGGTTTAAAACAGCAGAAGAATATTTAAGTTCTCTCCCAAAAGATCAAGAACCAGACGAGGAAAAGTGCCCTTATATAGGATATTATAATATTGTAAAGGGTAAGCCTGACAGTGGCGCATATTATCAAATTAAAGATACTGATTATTATTATGAGGGTGTATTCTCACAACAAATGCCAGATCTGAATTTAGCAAATGAAGCCCTTCGTAAAGATTTAGAAGAGGTGATGTCTTATTGGCTTAATTTAGGAGTAGGAGGCTTTCGTTTAGACGCTGCAAAAGAATATTATACAGGAAGTATTGATAAAAATGTAGAGGTACTCCAATGGGTCAATGATTATGTAAAATCTTTAAATGAGGAAAACTATTTAGTAGCTGAAGTTTGGGATTCTTATTTGAATCTCACACAGTATTATAAGAGTGGAATCGACAGTATTTTTAATTTTGCTTTTGCAGATACAGAAGGAAAAATTGCAAAGGTATTAAATTATACAGGAACTCAAAATTCTGCTCGTTCCTATGCAGAAGCAATGGTAAAATTTCAGGAACGAATTCGAAGTTTTTCTCCAAATGCTATTGATGCACCGTTTTTTGTAAATCATGATTTAGGAAGAGCAGCAGGCTATTTTAGTTATAAAGAAGGAAAAATTAAAATGGCAGCAGCTATGAATTTAATGATGACAGGAAATGCGTTTGTATATTATGGAGAAGAAATTGGCATGACTGGCAGCGGAAGAGATGAAAACAAACGTGCACCAATGTATTGGTCAGATAAAAATGTAGATGGAATGACCAGAGGACCAGCAGATATGGAGTCGCAGGAAAATAGATTTGATTCATTAGAAAAGCAATTAGAAGATCCTCTATCTATTATCAATTTTTATAAACATTTGGTTCGTCTAAGAAATGAAAACCCAGAGATTGCAAGAGGAACCGTTGCAGTTATAAATGAAATTACAGATGAAGATGTCGCAGCCTTCGTAAAGACATGGGAAGGAAATCAAATTGTAATACTCATGAATTTGTCAGAAACACAGGAAAAGACAGTTTCTTTTAACTTTTCAGATTATAAGGTAAGTGGACTTAGAAATTATCTGAGTACAGATGGAAGCAAAGTGACAGTAGAAGAAAATCAAGTTACATTACCGCCATATTCCTTAGCGGTTATAAAATAAGAAATAGAAAGATAAATAGAGCAGTTACACTTGATTTTTTGTAACTGCTCTATTTTATGTGATTGTAATATGTGACTGCGAAAAGAAGGGAATATCCAATTATTGTCCTGTATGAAGAATAGTGGAAGCAACCCCTGCTGCTTTTGCTTGTTTTAATAGGTACTTATATCTTTCTTGAATTGCGTTTACTTGATAAATACTAGAATCGATAAGATCTGGATCGATAACATTTTCAAAAATAGAATATGCGGCATCTAGGGCACGTTTTGTATCCGCGATTTCAAGCAGTAAAGGACTAGGTCTTTTCTGCTTTTTTTTACGAAATAAACTCATGAAAATTACCTCCTTTTCATATTTATGTAAAGACTACCTGTTGTTTATATTATAGTCAGAAACTGGTAAGTTTATTCTTTAATATCTAAATAACTAGAAATAAAATAGGGGGGAATAGGTATGCCAAAGGTTGTTTCTTTAATTATGATGATAACAGGAACTGTATGTTTTCTTGGATATATTTTTATCTATCACTATAAATCATTGGGAAAGGTGTGTTTACGTGCTCTGTTTGGATGTGCGGCAATAGCTGCATTTAATTATTTATTATCTGGATTAAATTTAAAAATAGGAGTTGGGATTAACTTTGTAACAGCTGGAATTATAGGGGCATTGGGTGTTCCCGGATTTTTTCTGATCTATATAACAGCCGCTTTTTTAAATATTTTTTATTAAGTTTTGAAAATAAGAAGTTTTGCATAAGACTTTGTTTTTTTCTTTGTTACATTCTCCAAATTTAAAGAAATATAGTAATATAGGCTTGACACAGACAGAAGAAAAGGAGTATGCTAAAGACATTAAAAAACAAAAGAATATTCTTCATTTTTCCAATGCCGATTAAGGCCCATAGAACCATTTCAAGGTTCTTTATGGTAATCACCATTTAACATAATAAAAACAGAATAGAGATTTGGGGGTGTAGTAGATCGAAAAAAAGATACTGGCAGTTTTAGAGGAGGAAGAATTGTATGTACGTAGATTGACTGGATTTTTAAATTCTGATTCAACATTTTTATTTCGTGCGGTTGCATTTACTGATTTTGGGAGTTATCAGGAGTTTAAAAAAGAACATACCGTTGAATTTTTGCTATGTGGTAGTTCCTTTTATGAACAAGCTACTTCGAATTTTCATGAGGGTAGGTTATGTATCCTTTCAGATAGAGAGGAAGTAGCTGAACAGGGAAAACAGGAAGTTATTTTTAAATTTCAGTCAGCAGAAGATATAAAAAAAGAAATTTTAAGACTTTATGAGAGAAAAGATAGCGTTTTAGAAGAGCCTTCTCTTTCAGAGGATGTTAAAATTTTAGGATTTTTATCGCCAGCAGGAGGCTGCTTTTGTTCTACTTTAGCTCTTGCAAGTGCAGTATTTTTTGCAGAGTATTATCGTACAGTATTTATAAGTTTTGATCCCTTTTTTACAGCAGAAAGAGTGGGAATTACATTAGAGCAGCCTAAAATTACAGAAGCTATATATTGGATTCGACAGGGAATCCATCCTGAAAAAGAGATAGCAGCACTAGCAGGTCATGCAGAACATTTAGACTATTATGTAGGATGTCTACATTGGGCAGACTTAACAGAGATAGAACCACAAGAGGTTATCGAGTTTTTAAATATTTTAAGCAGTCAATTAAAATATCAAGTTATTATTATTGATGGAGGAATAATTTGTAGAGCAACAGCAGGAATTTTTTCTGTATGTCAGATGATTTATGAGCCTTTTTTTGGAACGGCAACAGAGGAGGAAAAACAAAAAGAATGGCTGCGACAATGTTATATGAATGATCCAGAGATTGATAAAAAGTTACATAGAATTCGACCACCCTATGATGAAAGATTAGCAGACGGGTTAAAAGGACAAAAAGATTTAATAGAGGGGGTGTTAGGCAATTTTATCAAAGGTCTATTGTGAGAAAAAAAGAAAAGAGAATAAAAGGGAGGAAGATATTAGGGAATCTTTACGTTCTATGATCTTAAATACAATTGATCTCTCCAAAGATTTAACAGATAATGAATTAAAAACAATGATTCATATGACATTAAATGAACGATGCAAAGAAAATTATTTAAGTATGAAGGAGAGAGCCAGATTACAAAAAGAGATTTTTAATTCCCTTCGCCGTTTTGATATTCTTCAAGATCTAGTAGAAGATTCGACAATTTCGGAAATTATGATCAATGGGACAAATCATATTTTTATTGAACGAGAAGGAATGATCTATGAATGGGACAGGCACTTTACCGATCAGCAAAAACTTACAGATATCGTTCAGCAGATTGCAGCTTCGTCCAATCGAATTGTGAACCAGACAAGTCCTATTATGGATGCAAGACTTTCGGATGGCTCTCGTGTTAATATTGTACTTCCTCCCGTTGCCCTAGATGGGCCAATTATTACAATCCGAAAATTTCCAGACGAAGCTATGGATATGGAGCAGTTAATTTCTTTTAAAACACTGTCACAGGAGGCAGCACAATTTTTACAGCGGTTAGTTTATAGTGGCTATAATATTTTTATTTCTGGAGGTACAGGTTCAGGAAAGACTACTTTTTTAAATGTACTATCTGGTTATATTCCAAAGGATGAAAGAATTATTACAATAGAAGACTCAGCGGAATTACAAATTCAAGGAATCCCTAATCTAGTTCGCTTAGAGGTAAGAAATGCAAATGTAGAAGGAGAAAACGAGGTGACAATTAGAGATTTAATTAAATCTGCCCTGCGAATGAGACCAGATAGAATTATTATAGGAGAAGTAAGAGATGCTGCAGCTATTGATATGTTACAGGCGTTAAATAGTGGTCATTCTGGACTATCCACTGGACATTCTAATTCACCTACAGATATGCTATCAAGGTTAGAAACAATGGTATTATTAGGAACAGAGATTCCACTTCAAGCAGTTCGTAGACAGATTGCTTCTGCAATAGATCTCATTGTACATTTGGGAAGACTAAGAGATCATAGTCGAAAGGTATTAGAGATTACAGAAGTTTTAGACTGTGTTGACGGAGAGATTGAATTAAATCCTCTCTTTGTTTTTCGAGAAGAAGCAGAAGATGAGGAAGGAAAGATTATTGGAACATTAAAACGAACAAAAAATTCACTGATCCATCACTTAAAGTTAAAACATAGTGGTATGCTTGAATTGGAAGTAGAAAATTCTATCCTTTAAAAAAGTTCAGTAAAAGAAAGTAGGTGTATTAGATTATTTGGAAAGCATATTTTCAAAAAAGCTGATATATTTCATTATTTCTGGTTTAGCAATAGGAGTTTTATTTTATGACAGCTTAGTAATAGGTATAATTATAGTACTATTTTTATTAATATACTATAAAAGACAGAAAAAAGCAGGAAAAATAAAAGATGTCAGAGAAAAAGAACTTATTCTCCAATGGAAAGATGCTCTCCAAAGTATTTCTGCTTCTTTAGAAGCAGGGTATTCTGTAGAGAATGCTTGGAGGGAAGCTAGAAAAGAATTGTTATTATTATATCCTATAAATGCGCAGATAGTAGAGGAATTTACAGTAATGGAGTGTCAACTTAATAATCATATTCCGATGGAAAGGGTTTTACAAGAGTTTGCCAATCGAAGAAAAATAGAATCTATAAAAAGCTTTGTTACAGTATTTTTAACTGCGAAAAGAAGTGGGGGAGATATGATAAAGGTGACAAGAACAGCAAGCGAAATGATACGAATACAGTTAGAAACTGCACAAGAGATTGAAACGATATTATCTGGAAAGAAATATGAGGCAGAATTTATGAAATTAGTTCCTTCTATTTTAATCTTATACTTTAGACTTTTTTCTCCGGGATATTTAGATATTTTTTATCATTCCCTACTCGGAATTTTGTGTATGACAATGGTATTAGGAATTAATTTAGCAGCGGCAACTTGGGCAAGACGAATTGCAGCTATTAAATTATAAAGAAATAAATTAGGAAGGAGAGAAGAGAATTTTATTTTGGGGTAGTTTTATTATACTATTTATACTATTTTTTTTCTTAACACGAAATACAGAAATATTTCTCATCAATAAACTTCCTAAAAAGGAAGCTCCTTTTAAAATTTTTTATCCTATGGCAGCTTGGATTTTATTACATTTACCAAAGGGAAAAAGACAGATGGGAAAGGAACAAGAAAGAGTTTTAAGGTTTCGTAGTCTATATCCAGATCAGGATGCAAAGATAAAATATCATTGCTTTTTACTAAATAAAATTTCTATTTTGCTGTGCTCTTTTTTGGTATTTGGAATTCTGGCATTTTTATATGAAATAGGTTTTAAAGAAAAGATGTTTTTAAAAGAAGGATATTTTCTAGTAAAGCCAGAACAAAAGGATGTAAACTCTTATTTAAGTTATAAATCTTCAGAGGGAATTCAAGGGGAGATTTTGATAAAGTTGCAGCCTTCTGAAAAAACAAAAGAAGAATTAGAAGGCTTTTTATTTTCTATACGAAGTCAAATAGAAACACTTTTATTAGGGGATAATACTATAGATCGAGTGACAAAAAAGCTTAATTTTCCAGAAGAAGTTGCAGGATATTCGCTAGAGTGGAAGATAGACACAAATCTTATCCGACCAGATGGAACACTAAAACAGGATCAAATTGGTCCAGAAGGGACAGTAACAATTCTATCTGCAGTATTACAGTATTATGGACAGGAGATAGATTTTCAGATACCTGTACGACTATTTCCGAAAGAACAGTCGAAGGAAGAAAAATTGCAAAAAGAAATTGAAGCTATATTAAAATTTACACAAGAAAATACTTCAAAAGAAGCCCTTTTGCCACTGCCAAAAGAAATAGAAGGGGAAAAGCTAATCTGGAAAGAAAAGAAAAATTCAAAGATAGATTCTTTTTTCTTATTATTTTTTATAACAGCAGTTTGTTTAATAAGGGGAATGGAATATGAAATCAAACAAAAGGAAAACAAAAGAAAGCGACAGATGGAAATAGATTATCCAGATATAATAAGACAGATGACACTTTTGTTAGAGGCAGGCATGACAATTCGTGGAGCATGGGAGTGCATAATAAGAGACTATGAGGTAAAGAGAAAGCAAGAATTTCACTTTGCATATGAGGAGATGAGAATTGCTTTTCATGAATTAGAACTTGGAATTTCTGAAGAGATAGCTTATGAGAAGTTCGGGAAAAGATGTAAAATGCTATACTATATTAAATTTAGTACAATTCTAGTACAAAATTTACAAAAGGGAAGCCGTAATATTCTTCCCTTACTACAACAAGAAGCGATTACTTCTTCCAATGAACAACGAGAATTAGCAAAACGTTTAGGAGAAGAGGCGGGGACAAAGTTATTAGGACCGATGATGATACTATTGATTCTTGTACTATTTCTTGTACTTGTACCAGCTTTTACGAGTTTTTATTGATTATAACAAAAAATAATACATTAAAAATACTCATAACATGGAGGTTAAAAATGATAAAATGGAAAGAAAAATGGAAAACACTTATTTGGAGAGTTTGGTTTAGATTATGGAAAAGGAGAACTATAACAAAAGAAACAATCACTTTACAAGCTTTTGGTGTGGTTGAAGTTATTTTAATTTTGGTTATTATTCTGGGATTAGTTGTGATTTTTAAGGGAGAAATTGAAAGTATTATAAATGATGCTATTGATTCTATAAAGGGAAAGGCAGGTAAGATTGTATAAAGTTTTAGAGGAGGCAGTCATTACAGTTTATTTTGCCCTAATTCTTCCCATCCTTCTTTCCTTATTAGCAGTATCCATCCAATCCGCGGCAATATCACTATCTGAAGTTCAGATGGAGAGAATTCTCCATCAAGCAATGTTATCAGAATTAGCAGGATATCATAAAACACTTTATGATGAATTCCATATTTTTGGACTTTGTATAAACACAAAAGAAGGAAAGTTAGATATAGAAAGATTAGCAAATAAAACAAATGCTTGGATTACTGAAAACACAATGGAAAATGAGGGATTATTATTATCGAATGCTTTTGTATCTAAGTTACAAGTTACGGAACTTAAAACTCTTATGTCAGAACGTGGAGAACCTTTTCAAAGACAGGTGATAGACTATATGAAGTATCAGGAAGTAGAAAATATAATCAAATGGTTTTTATCTAAAGCAGGAGTATTTCATGAGTTAGAACAGGCAGAAGTATTACTTGAAAAGCAAATAGAATTGGCAGAAATGGTTGCAAAAATAGATGAGAAGATGTTACAACTGATGCAGTCTGTAGATGGAGTTTGTATAGAAAATGGAATACTAAAGAGGACATGGACAAACAAAATAAAGACAAAAAAAGTTTTTACTAAAAAATTGATTTTAGGTACCCCAGATGCAGGAAAACTAAAAATAAATCATTTAGGTCTATTTAAAGCATTAAAAGAAAATTATATGGATTCTAGTAAAGAACTAGAAAAGATGAGGGAGACGGTAAAAGAATATAAGAGATTACAAGAAGAAATAATAGAAAAAGAAATTATTTTAGACAACATACAACAAGATTTAAAGGTTAATAGTGAGAAACAGACTGAAATAAAAAATCGAATAAAAAATTTAGATATAAAACAAGAACTTTCTTTATTAAAGACAGAGCAGATACAGTTAAGGGAGAGAGAAAGCCAGTTAGAAAAAGAAATAAAACAGGCAGTTTCGAGAATGAATAAAGAAAGTAAAAAATATCAAAAGGCAGAAGAGAAATTAGTTGGGTTAGAAAAAGACTGCAAGATAAGTAATGATAGTGCACTTAAAATAATAGAAGGAATGAAAAATAGTCGAGAGAATATTTTAAAAGAGATTAAGATATTAGAAATACTATTACCAGAAAGCGAAAAATTAAAAGAAGAGATAAAAAAGATGAAAGAAGGTGTAGCATTTGAGGAGATACAAGTGATAGAAAAGCAGTTATTAGAACAGAAAAAATTATTACAAGATATGTCGAGTATCATATTCCCAAAAATAGAAGATAAATCACAAAAAGAAATTTATTTTGAAGAGATACTTCATAAAAAGGAAAGCCTTTATAAACTCTATGTAGAAATAGTTCCAGAATTTGATTATAGTGGGTTACAAGAAGAAACAAAGAAATTTGAAATAATAGATACAATACAAAATCTACTTCAAGATAAGATTTTAGAAAAAGGACTGGATTCGCTTTCTAAAAAAGAAATAGAACAGATAAATCTTCCGACTATATTTTATGGAGTTTCTGGACAGGAATATTTGTTAGAGCAAATTTTTGAATTTTTAAATAGTAACTCTATACCAGATCTATTTTCCTTTTCACAAAGTGACAAACTATATGAAGAACTTTCTCATGGGGCAGAACATATTTTGGAAAAGATAAGAGTAATTTCTTATTGTGAAGAGCACTTTGGATATTATCATACCGTTCGAAAAAATCATGGATTAGACTATGAATTGGAATATTTGCTATTTGGAGAAAAAAAGGATAAAAATAATTTACAGGCAGCTATTAATAAAATTTTTTCTTGGAGAGTACCAATTAATATAGTTTATCTTTTAAGTAATCATTCCTGTGTAGAAAAGGCATATACCACAGCAGTTACAGCGGTGGGATTTACAGGACTTTCTGGTCTGGTTGCTTTAACAAAATATTTAATTTTAACAATATGGGCAGTTGCCTTAGCAATAGTAGAAACTTCAGCAATTATGAAAGGAAAAAGGATTTCATTTTTACCAAAGCAAAATCCAGTAGTCGATATTACAGAATTAATGACATTAACAAAAGAACAAATACAACATCATGCAGATCAATTACAACAGGATTCATCGGGTTTTATCTATTTGGATTATCTAAGATTATTTCTAATATTACAATCTTTAGACACTACAAATCTAAGAGCAATGGATTTGATTCAAGAAACGATTCGCTTTTATTATGATCCCTATTTTTATATTCAAAATTGTGTTGACAGTTATCAATCGAAGATTGAATGTATTCTTCCATTATATTTGTTTTCTATGCCTTGGCTTAGTCATACAATAGACGGAAAAAATTATTCATATGAGATTTCCCTTGAAGCTTCCTATTAAAAATTTAGAAAGCTGTCAGTGGCTCTCTGCTTTGTCATAGCATATATTTCTATATATTTGCTGAAAAAATAAACCGTCTCTCCAAGAAGTCTACAGCAGAATCAAAATAATATATTGCAGAGAAAGCAGAGAGCCACTGGCAGCTTGAAAAATAAGTTTTATATAGTAGAAGGTCATTTAGAAGTGTGGTTAAAAATGAAAAAAGATAGTAATTATAAAGGTTCCATTACAGTAGAGATGGTATTTATCCTACCAGTGGTACTACTTGTATTTTTTTCTATGATATCTTTTTATCGCTTTTTAGAGATAGACGAAGTTTTACGGTTTGCAGCTAGTAAGACAGGAGAAGAATTAACTATTTCAGGACTTTTATCTTCTGTTTTTCAGGAAAAGAAAGAAAAAATAGATACCGACGAGATAATAGATACAATAACCGAATCTATTTTCATTAGAGCAAAGGTATTACAAAATGTGCCAGATGGTTTTTTAGAAGATAGATGGATTGTTGGAGGAAAAGAAGGAATACACTTTTGGGATTCTCATATACAAAAAGAGGATCGGATTGTTATATGGATGCGTTATCAAATGTACTTTCCTGTGTTTAAAAAAATCCTTCCAAAAATTTCTATTGTTCGAAAAATAGTTTTAAGAAGTTTTACAGGAAGTTCTTTAGAGAATGAAAAACAAGAAGAGATATCAAAAGAAGAAACATCAAAAGAAGGAATTTTTGTTTATATAACAGAAACAGGAGATGTTTATCATGAAACAAAAGAATGTTCTCATATTAAACTGTCAATAGAAACAGTAGATTTTGAGAGTATTTTTTCAAGACGAAATGAAAGTGGTGCAAAATATACCTTTTGTGAACGCTGTAAAATACCTTTGAATAAACAGGGAGTAGTCTTCATTACCCTATATGGAAATCACTACCATACTGATATTTCCTGTAGTGGTTTAAAAAGGACAGTAAGAACCATTTCTTTAGAGCAGGCACAGAATGAGGGTAAGAGGAAGTGCAAAAAGTGTGAAGAAAGACAAAAGAAAGAAGCCACTAAAAGAAAAGAGGTTAAAAATGAGGGAAATGTCAATAGGAGAAGTAGTTATTCGAGTTGCCCTAGCAATTATGTTTTGTATTTATAGTGTACAAGATGTTAAAAAAAGAAGTATAAATTTATTAGTACTCTTAGGAATTATACCTTGTCTAATTATTGGACTTTTATTTCAGAAGGATTTTAGAATTTGGTCTTATATTACAGGAGGAATATTTGGAGGACTTCTTTATCTTTTTAGTCTTTACTCTGGAGGGAGGTTTGGAAGAGGGGATGCTGTTGTGATAGGAGTAGTAGGAATTGGGTTAGGATTGTGGAAATGTCTACTTGTAGTATTTTATGGTCTACTTTTTGCCGCTATTTTTGGTATTGGAGTGACTGTTTGCTGTGGATATCAAAAAAGGCGACAAATTCCTTTGATTCCTTTTCTTACAACAGGATATCTGCTCGTTCTATGGATATGAATAAAAAAACGAAATTTTATTTAGAAGCACAATATACAGTAGAAATGGTATTTTTGTTTCCATTCTTGTTTTTTCTGTTGTTGTTTTTACTTTATTTTAATTTTTATCTGCATGATCGTGTTTGTCTACTTGCTATTGCCGATCAGTTAGCAGATCATATTAAAATAGAGAGAGAAATTCTTCCTAAAGATCTTTGGATGATGGAAATGAAAGAATTTTCAATAGAAGAGAAAGGATTAGAAAATATAATAACCGTATCTGCTTTTCTTCCCTTTGTCTATCCAAAAGGACAGTTTGATGCTAATTTTAAAGTAAAGGGAAATAAGATATCGCAGGCACAAAAGACGCGAATGATTACATTAGGATTGGATATTGTAGAGGGAATAAAATGATTATAGCTGAATTTGAACATGATATAAATCAAAATAGAATGATTCTTTATAAGGATGAGCCACAAAGAGGAAAGGAAGAAGAATTTCAAAGTGAAATGCTTATCCGAAATGAAATTAATGGACTACTTCCAGTTCAATATCGAATTTTTAATAATCAAGTTCAATATTGTTATGATATTTCAGGATTACAGAGTTTATCCAGTATTATAGAACATGACAGTATGAATAGAGAAGAATTAGGGGTTCTATTTCAGGCACTTTTTGACTGTATTCGTTCTATTTCAATATATTTATTAGAAGAAAATGCTTTTTTATTAGAACAAGAATATATCTTTGTTCATCTTCCTTCCTATGAAGTTAAGTTTTGTTATTTTCCGGGTAGAAAGGAATCATTAAAAAAGCAACTTGACTCTTTAATGGAATATCTAATGAATCATATTGATTATAAAGATCAAAAGGCGATTTTATTTTTATACAGCCTTTATATGAAAAATAAAGAAGATACAAGTAGTTTGCACGATTTAGAAAGTTTTTTAAAGAATACCTCAAACGAATCTCATTTTAATTTAGAAGAGCCAGATATAGATATTGAGGAATCAGAAGAAGAGCAAATAAAACCAGAAGTAAAATCTTTAAGAAAAACTTCTTTTCCTTTCAATATTGTTCTTATGACAATATGTTTTTTAATTTCTATTGGATTGGGAGGTATTGTTGTCTATAGTGGGTTATGTCATGATACATTTGGAAATAAATTAGATGGAATGAAATTAACAGGATTGCTTATCATTTTATTTATAATTAATATTGCTGTAGCAAGAATATTAATAAGATTTCATAAACTAAATTCTAATTCTATTGCAATATCTGATCCAGATATTGCAATAGAATTGATAGAGGAGAAAGCCGATGAGGATGAAACGGTAGTATTGTTTGATCCTAGACAAAAAGATCAGGTATTAACAACAGAATCTGAAATAAAAGAGGATAGTATATTGCTTCGTTTGATTCCTCAACAAAAAGAACTCTATCAAACAATCATTGTAGATGAAACTCCCTTTTATATTGGGAAACTAAAGACAAGAACAAATAGTACCCTTTCTAATTCAGCGATTAGCAGAATTCATTCAAAGATTGTAAAAGATCAAGAAAAAATTTTACTTTATGATATGAATTCCACAAATGGAACATTTATTAATGGAGATAGGTTGCCAGTGAACGGATGTAAAGAGATTAAAACAGGAGATGTAGTTGAATTTGCCAATGCCACATTTCATGTAGAAAAAACCATTTCTGTATAATAAAGAGAAAAGCAAGGCTTGCCTACTACTTTCTAATATGGTACAATCTAACCGGCGGAAACTGTTTAGCTGCAGAAGTTTCTGATTTGAGAAAGGAGAGATTGTGAGAGAAAAGTATATTATGGCACTTGATCAGGGAACAACAAGTTCTAGGTGTATATTATTTAACCATAGCGGTGAAATAAAAAGTATGGCACAAAAGGAATTTACACAGTTTTATCCAAAAACAGGCTGGGTTGAGCATGATCCAAAGGAAATTTGGTCATCTCAAATCGGAGTTGCAGCAGAGGCAATGGCAAAACTGGGAGTAAAATCAGAAGATATTACAGCGATTGGAATTACAAACCAGAGGGAAACAACGATTATTTGGAATCGGTTTACAGGTGAACCTGTCTATCCTGCAATTGTTTGGCAGTGCCACCGAACAGCAGATAAGATTGAACAGCTTAAAAAGGATGGTATAGATTCTTTAATTAGAAAAAAAACAGGACTAATTCCTGATCCTTATTTTTCAGGTACCAAGATCGCATGGATTTTAGAACATGTTTCAGGGGCAAGAGAACAGGCAGAAAAGGGAGAGTTGTTATTTGGAACAGTTGATACTTGGCTTATCTGGAATCTGACAAAAGGAAAAATTCATGTAACTGACTATACAAATGCCTCTAGGACAATGTTATTTGATATCCATAAATGTTGTTGGGATGAAGAATTACTTCGATATTTTAAGATTCCTCTTTGTATGATGCCAAAAGTAAAAGCATCAGGATGTATTTTCGGATATACAGAACCGGGATTATTAGGAGGAGAGATTTTAATTGCGGGGGCTGCTGGAGATCAACAGGCAGCTTTATTTGGACAATGCTGTTTTGAACAGGGGGATGTAAAAAATACCTATGGAACAGGATGTTTTTTATTGATGAATATAGGAGAAAATCCCATTTTGTCTAATCATGGATTATTAACTACAATTACTGCTGGTTTAGAGGGAACAAAAGGATATGCCTTAGAAGGAAGCGTATTTGTCGCAGGTGCTGCTATTCAGTGGTTACGTGATGAACAAAAGATGTTACGAACTGCTTCCGAATCAGAAGAGTTGATCGCAAAAACAAAAGATAGTGGAGGAGTCTACATAGTTCCAGCATTTACAGGATTAGGAGCACCCTATTGGAATCCATTTGCAAGAGGTACTATTGTAGGAATTACAAGAGGTTTTTCTCAAGAACAAATGGTACGTGCAACCGTTGAATCGATTGCTTATCAGGCATATGATGTTATTCGGGCAATGGAACAGGATTCGGGAATTTTATTAAATACACTAAAGGTAGATGGGGGAGCTAGTGCAAATAATTTTCTGATGCAGTTTCAGGCAAATATTTTAAATGCACAGGTACAAAGACCGAGCTGTATCGAAACTACTGCATTAGGGGCAGCATATCTGGCAGGACTTTCTTCTGGGTATTGGAATGATATAGAAGAAATTAAATTAAACTGGAATTTAGAGAGAACATTTCAATCCAATATGGATTTAAAAGAGAGGGAAGAGCTTTTACATGGCTGGAAGAGAGCAGTAAAATGTGCTATCGCTTGGGCATTAGATCAGTAGAGGCGGTGGTTGGATGTTGCTTGAAAAGTTAAGTAATTATTTAATTGAGATAGGATTTTCTAGTATTAGATTGAATATAGAACATATTTATTTGTTTCAACAGCGTTTACAAAGAGATGGAAACATTTTTACTGTTCTTTTATTTGATTTTGATCAGAGCAATTTTACAGTGCAACAGTTTCTATCAGTTCGAAATCAGATAGAGGAGAGATATAGAGAAACAGAGATTTTTCAAACAGAACTTCTTTGTCTATTATATGGAAACGAATCGCAACAGATGAAAGAGTGTGCCGCCCTTTATGATTGTGTATGGATAATAAATTCTTCTTCTAAAGCACTTGTACTTTTTGAAAATCAAAGTGAGAGATTTTCTGAATTTCGTACTGCTTTAGGAGATTTTTTAACGGAGAGTTCTAAAATGAAATCCAAATCTTTTAGTTTAATAAATACTCTTATAGTTATTATAAATGTAATTATCTTTTTGATTATAAATCATTTCCTTTATAAAGAAGAGAAAAGCCTTCTCGATTATGGAGCATTATTTTGGCCACTTGTAAAAGAAGAGGGAGAGTATTATAGACTATTTACATATATGTTTCTACACAGTGGAAAAGATCATATTTTAAATAATATGATAGTCTTATTATTTATTGGAGATAATTTAGAAAGAGCCGTTGGAAAATGGAAATATTTAATCATTTATTTATGTTCAGGAGTTCTTGCAGGAATAGTATCTATGGGGTATCATATGTATCAAGAAACTACACCAATGTGTGTAGGAGCTTCTGGAGCAATTTTTGGAGTGTGTGGTGCGGTTGCGTATCTTATTATTATTAATAAGGGACATCTGGAAGATTTAAGTAAGGGACAAATGATTTTATTTGTATTTTTTAGTCTTTATGGAGGGTTTACCAGTCAGGGAGTTGATAATGCAGCACATATTGGCGGGCTTTTAGCTGGAATCTTTCTAACCGCAATTTTGTACCGAAAAACAAGGGTTGTATATAAGCAGGAGGAAAAAAGTTTATGAAGATCAATATCTATTATGGCGGAAGGGGTTTGTTGGAGGATCCCACCTTATATGTACTGAATAAATTTACAGAAGTTTTAGAAGAATTACATGTGGATGTGACAAGATATAATCTTTATGAACAAAAAAATGGGATTACTATGTTACCAAATACATTAAAGGAAGCAGATGGTGTTATTTTAGCGGTGCATATCGAATGGCTTGGCATTGGTGGATTTATGCAGCAGTTTTTAGATGCCTGTTGGCTTTATGCAGATAAAGAGCGGATAAAAAAGATTTATATGCTTCCAATTGTAATGGCAAATACATTTGGAGAAAAAGAGGGAGAACTGACTTTACAAAAGGCTTGGGAATTACTTGGGGGAATTGTCTGTAAAGGACTTACTGCTTATGTGTCAGATCATGTAGAATTTGAAACAAATTCTGATTATAAAATGATTATTGAACAAAGTGCAGAAAATCTGTATCGTACTGTAAATAAGAGGTTAAAGACTTTGCCAAGCAGTAGTTATGCACAGCAACAAAACTTTTTATACACTGCGCCACTCGATTTAACCCCACAGGAAAGTGAACAGCTTTCTGAATATGTTTCTGATGATGCCTATGTTCAAAAACAAAAGAAGGATATTAAGGAATTAACAGAGCTATTTAAAGGCATGATGGAGGGAACAGACAGTAGTGATGCTAAATTTGAGTTTATAAAAAATTTCAGAGATAATTTTCAGCCACAGCCAGCAGACTTTATGGCTTCTTATGTCATACATATGTCGGACACAGGAAAGTCGATTGTGCTTGAAGTTGATGGAAAACATCTAAAATGTTACTATGGCGAAAAAGAAAATGCAGATATTACAGCGACAACAACAAAGGCAGTAGTCAACCGATTAGTCAATGGACGTACTACTTTTCAAGGGGCCTTTATGTCAGGAGAATTAAAGGTAAAAGGAAATTTTAAAACGGTTCGAACATTCGATCAAGTATTCCGTTTTAGTGTACTTTCTTAAAATTTATAGAAAAGAGGAAAAAATGTTTCGCTTATGGGGAAAACTAGTAAAGGGAAATCGGCTTCTTCAGGATATGGAAATCTGTAACGAAGATCTTTCCTTAACTAGAACGAAAAAAATATTTGCGGCATTAGATGAAATCTGTTATGCGTTTGATTTGTCTAAGCCTATTTGGTTTGATGCAACAGTATCAGAATTTAAAAGACACAATAAAACTAGATTTACACAAGATAACTTTGTTGAAACGATTGGATTTGATTATTTGGAAATTCAAGTGATAGAAGAAGATTAAGATATAAGGACAGGTCAGAAGGGAGGAAACAATGAAAAAAGTAAAGAGACTCATTTATGTGTTCCTCGTTTGTATTTTGTCTGTCAATCAATTAAGTGGATGTACAGCAAAGGAAACAAACAATAATTATAGTACACCTTCGGAATTAATTATTAAAGAAGAGTCTTCAATTCCTACACAGTGGCCAAAAGAGAGATTGGCAAGTCCAACTCCTGAACCATCTATTATTCCATATGTTTCGGCAGATTCTAAAAATATTCAAATAGAGGAATATAGACAGGAAGAGTTAGAAGGAGTTCATATTTTTGATTCTGTGGTTTCTCCAAAATCTTCAGAGGAAGTGGATAATTCTGTAGTAGAAAGTCTTAAAACTGTACCAGCTGCTTCTATGGTTAAGGTCATTACTGCAAATACTGCAACGCTTGCAGCTTGTTTTTGGGCAGAGGAAATTTCTCCTGAGGTCTATAGTAGAATGGAAAATAACTCTTTTGGGGAAAATTGTACAGTACCACTAGAAAATTTGAGATATATCAGGGTACTACATTATGGATTTGATAATGAGATCTATATCGGGGAATTAGTGGTTAATAAGTTAATTGCAGATGATATAATTGATATTTTTAAAGAATTATTTGATGCGAAATATCCAATTGAACGAATGGTTTTAATTGATAATTATAAAGCAGATGACGATATTTCTATGGAGGCAAATAATACATCCTGTTTTAATTTTCGCTTAGTGGAGGGAACAACTCAACTATCCAATCATGCCTATGGATTGGCAGTGGACATAAATCCATTATATAATCCACAAGTAAAAGAAGAAAAGGGAAAAATAATAACTTTACCACAAGAAGCAAAAGAGTATGCGGATAGAAATATAGATTGTGCTTATTATATTAAAAAAGACGATGTCTGTTATAAGGCATTTATTTCACGAGGATTTACTTGGGGTGGGGAATGGAATAAGAACAAAGATTATCAACACTTTCAAAAAGCTTTTCCCTAATCCCTTGATTGCTTTTTCCGAAATTGTATGATACTATAAAATTTAGGAGTTAGAGTAACGATGAAGAAAGGAATAGGTGTAATAAATGTCATATACTGCTCTTTATCGAAAATTCCGACCAAATACATTTGAAGCTGTAAAGGGACAGACTGCAGTTGTTACTACTCTAAAAAATCAGATCAAAGCGGGAAGAATTGGACACGCCTATTTATTTTGTGGAACAAGAGGAACAGGAAAGACAACTGTTTCTAAAATTTTTGCTAAAGCAGTGAATTGCGAACATCCAGTGGATGGAAATCCTTGTGGAATATGTACTATGTGTAAGAAAATTGGAAATCAGACTTCTATGAATGTTATAGAGATTGATGCTGCTTCCAATAATGGTGTAGATAATATTCGAGAAATCGTTGAAGAGGTAAGGTATTCTCCTACTGAGGGAAAGTACAAAGTGTATATTATTGATGAAGTGCATATGCTCTCTGCTGGTGCATTTAATGCACTGTTAAAAACATTGGAAGAACCTCCTTCCTATGTGATTTTTATTTTAGCAACAACAGAAGTGCATAAAATTCCAGTCACCATTCTTTCCAGATGTCAAAGATATGATTTTAAACGGATTACTATTGAGGATATTGTAGAGTGTTTAAAAGAATTGATGGAAAAAGAGGGAATTGAGGCAGAAGAAAAAGCATTGCGTTATGTGGCAAGAGCTGCTGATGGTGCAATGAGGGATGCTTTAAGTTTATTGGAAGAGTGTATTTCGTTTTATCTAGGACAAAAACTTACCTATGACAATGTATTAGAAGTATTGGGAAAGGTTGATATAGAGGTATTTGCAAGATTTCATCGAGATATTATACAGGAAAATGTAGCGGGCTGTATTAATTTATTAGAAGAGTTAATAACTTCAGGTAGAGATTTATATCAGTTTACGATTGATTTTACATGGTATTTCAGGAACTTATTATTATTAAAAGCATCAGATGAGATGGCAGATCTTTTAGAGGTTTCTACCGATCAACAAAAACTTCTACAGCAAGAAGCAAAAACAACAAATGCAGAAACATTAATGCGATATATCCGCATTTTTTCAGATCTTTCTAATCAAATTAAGTTTGCGGTGCAAAAGAGAGTTTTAGTAGAAGTTGCTTTGATTAAATTATGTAGACCAGAGATGGAGCGAGATTATGATTCTTTGACTGAGAGAGTTCAAAAGCTGGAAGAAAAGTTAAAATATGGTGTCATTTCAGTTTCAGAAAAAACTTTAGAAGAGAATGATAATATTACAAAACAGGAAGAACTCTTAACTGCTATAAAAGATGATATTTATGATGAAAACGAGTTTTTGACAACGGGTTCAGAGGGTTGGAATATTGTTATAAAGGCATGGAATAAAATTACAGCAAAAACGCATCCACTAATTAAAATCGCTCTAATGAACGCTAAATGTACACAGGGAGCAGAAAATGAGATGGTGTTATTATTTGATAATGAGATGGATTTACAGGTAGTCAATAAAGAACAGCATCTAAAGGAAATAGAGGATATTATTTTTTCAGTTACTGGAGAAAAAATGAAAGTTGTTACCAAGCTACAATCTTCTAAAGAGGAGAAAGTAGAAGAAACTTTGGATTTAAAAAAGATATTTAAAGGAGTGCCAATCGAATTTGAAAATTAAAAAATAGGAAAAGAAAGAATGGAGGTAATCAAATGGCAAAAAGAGGAGGATTCCCAGGGGGTATGATGCCTGGCAATATGAATAATTTGATGAAGCAGGCTCAGAAAATGCAAAAACAAATGGAAGAAAAACAAAAAGAGCTTGAAGAAAAGGTATGGGAAGCAAGTGCAGGTGGAGGTGCTGTGACAGTTTGTGTTTCTGGAAAGAAAGAAGTGACATCGATTCAGCTTTCTAAAGAGGTGGTTGATCCAGATGACATTGAGATGCTTCAGGATTTAATTGTAGCAGCAACGAATGAAGCCTTGCGTAAAATGGAAGAAGAGTCTTCAGATATAATGAATTCAATAGCAGGTGGTCTGAATGGTCTTGGAGGCGGATTTGGAGGTATGTTCTAAGAAAACGTCGTCTGTCGCAACAATTAAGAAAATTCAGAGAAAGCAGGAAAAAAGACGTGGATTATTATAGCAGTCAAATCAGCAGTCTAATTGAACAATTAGGAAGACTTCCGGGAATTGGTGCAAAGACGGCACAACGACTGGCATTTCATATCATCTGTATGCCTACAGAACAAGTAGAACATCTTGCAGAAAGTATGGTACAGGCAAAGAAAAATATTCATTATTGTAAAGTTTGTTGTACATGGACAGATAGTGAAATTTGTCCGATTTGTACAAATGTAAAACGAAATCATAAGATGATCATGGTAGTAGAAAATACAAGGGATCTTGCAGCATATGAAAAAATAGGAAAATATGAAGGAGTATATCATGTACTGCATGGAGCTATTTCACCTACACTTGGTATTGGTCCAACAGATATCAGACTAAAAGAGTTGATGTTACGACTTCAAGAGGATGTAGATGAGGTTATTATTGCAACAAATTCAAGTTTAGAGGGAGAGGCTACTGCAATGTATATCAGTAAATTGGTAAAGCCTACTGGGATTAAATTATCCAGAATTGCAAGTGGAGTTCCCGTTGGTGGAGATTTAGAATATATTGATGAGGTTACATTGTTACGTGCATTAGAAGGACGTATAGTCTTATGATAAAATAAGGTGGAAACATCTGATGGTGCACATAGAGGAGGCGGTTCGATGGAAGATAAGGAAAATATCAATATCTTATCTGGCGGAATTGAAACACTTTATACAATGAAGGAAAATCTTCTTGAACTAACTGGATACAGAGAAAAAAGCAGTAAACTTGCAGCAGAAGAGGATGATTTAGAAAGACAATTAGCAGCAAAGGAAAAAGCACAAAATGATGAAACTGCTTCAGTGACAAAAAAACGCAAAGATGAACTTTCTGCATCCTTTGACGAACAGATAAACAGCACCAGAGCACGTATTAAAAAAGTAAAATCCAAAAAAGAAAAAGAAAAAAATGCGAAGGTTTCCGAACGGGTAGAGCTAGAAACAGCAGAACTTCGAGAGGAAAGAACGCAGTATTTAGAAGAAATTAAAAAAATTCATAAAGCAGAAAAAATTCCTAGTATCTTTAATAATGGATATTACTATGCTTTATTTTCACCAAGTACTCTAAAAGATATTGGATTTATTATTTTAACTTTAGTATTGGTTTTAGGTGCCATTCCGTTTCTTTTATATCGATATGTATTTCCTGAACATGTAATCTGGCTCATTATTACTTATATTTTGACTGTGTTAGTATTTGGAGGTCTTTATATTGCAATCAATCGACTAATAAAAGAAAAGCATATAGAGGCATATAAGAAGATAAAGACACAGCGTTCTATGGCTTTAGCGGCAAAGAAAAAGATAAATCACATGAAAAGGGCAATTCAAAAGGATAAGGATGAAAGTGCCTATGGATTGGGAAAATTTGATGAAGAACTAAAGCAACTTGATGAGGAATTGACTAATTTTGCAGAAGAAAAGAAAAAGGCTATGGTGACTTTTGAATCTGCTACAAAATATGCGATTGCAAAAGATATTAAGGCAAAATATGAAAACGAGCTAAATGATTTAAGGCAAAGACACGCTCAGGTATATGAACAGCAAAAAAAAGCAGAAGATATGGGAAAACAATTTGCTTTAGAGATTTCTGAAAAATATGAACCATTAGTTGGAAAGGAGACTATGACAATTCCGCTTTTAGATAAGATGATTGAATGTATGGAAGCTGGAAATGCTGCTACAATTACAGAGGCACTTTCCTATGCTAAAGCAAATACAGAAGAAAATGCTCTTTTGGTACAAACAAAATCCGATGAAACAAAAAAATAGATGAAAAAGGGGTTATCACACCCCTTTTTATTTTTTACGAATGAATAGAATGAAATCCTCGAATACACATTCGAATTCCTTGTCGAATTCCAAGATAAATATGGTCAGCAAGGGACATTACTACA
This sequence comes from uncultured Lachnospiraceae bacterium, assembly GCA_947089905.1. Classification (GTDB taxonomy): domain Bacteria; phylum Bacillota; class Clostridia; order Lachnospirales; family Lachnospiraceae; genus MGBC140009. Next base: position 137,026 of record CAMUMG010000006.1, on the reverse strand, counting down.
TTAAGTCTTGTTGTTTGAAGTAACATATGATCAAACATTCCTGATAAATTTACAATTCCCGTAATGAAGAGATCGCCAACGCATGGCAGATCTTTATCTACACCTGCGCCAGGTTTTAAAGGACCTTTTCCAAGAGTAGCATATCCAATATGCGTAGCACGTCCAAGAGAAGAATCAATAGCAATTATAAATGGATCCATATGGGTATGATAGATTTCCTGTATTGTATTTGCAAGATTTTTTGCATGAACAGGTTGTTCTAACGTTCCATAGACAAAATAATCTTTAGAAGGAAGTCTAGTAAGTTTATATCCAAGAATAGGGCCAAGACAGTCGCCAGTTGCACGATCTGAACCAATACATAAAAATACAAGTTCTTGTCCTCTTCGATAGTTTTCTTCCAGAAGTTTAGAAAGGGCTTCCCCAAAATAATAGGAGGCGAGTTGTTCTTCTGGATTAAAATAGTATATCTTTTCTTTCTTTACTTTCATTTGATTCAATTTCGTTCCACCTTTCCAGCATGGTTAAAATCTCCACAAAAAGTATGGACTTTTTTTAGAAGACTAGACAAAAAAACGTTTTACAAAAGATCGCCGAAATTGTTTTTGTTCGAAATTTTTTGCGGCGAAAATAAGGTTTGAATTAAGATTTGTGCTTTAAAACGTCAGTTATAATCTTCACATGTCGTAAAGTTAATTGAAAATAGTCCATAAAAACGACAAAATTTATATAAAATTTATGCTAAGATACGGCTGAATGTTAGTTATATGATTTTGGTTCTAATAAATATAGTTAAGAAAGGATGGAAGAAACATGGAACAGACCTATAATCATAAAACAACGGACAAGAAACGCGCAATTCCAAAAAATATTCGCCAGATCGGAAAAATAGAAGATGGTTTAAAGATATATGTCGAAGATTATGTAAAAACGTATATGAAGCAGTTGAGTGAAGAAGAACTTTCAGAAAATCCAACAGCAGTATTAGTTGGGGAGTATCAAAGAACGCAGGAAGAACGTTCTGTTTTTATTTATGGAGCAATTCGTTTAGAACAGATTTGGGATGCGGATAAAATCGTATTTACAGAAGATACTTGGACAGGGGTTTATGAAATGATTAAAAAGTATTTTCCAGAAGCAGAAATTGCGGGATGGTTTGTATGTGGAAATGATTTTAGAGATGATCGTGCGGAAATGCTCAAAAATACTCATTTGGATAATTTTGCAGGAAAGGACAAGCTACTTTATTTATATGATATTACAGAAAAAGAAGAACAATTTTATAAATATGAAGAAGGAACAATGGTACCAATACCGGGATATTTTATTTATTATGAAAAAAATGAGGAAATGCAGGAATATTTGGTTGATCATAGACCACCTAAAAAAGCAGAAATTTTTGTAGAAGATCGTGCAGTACGTGAATTTCGAACACATACTTCTATGTGGCAAGAGCAAATTAATTCGGAGGCAAACCGAAAAAAGACAAAAAAGGAAAATACAATGGCAATCCGAAGAATCATGTATTTAGCTGGTTCTATGCTTACACTTGTAGTACTTGTAATTGGAATAACAGCTGTGAGAAATCAAGAAAAGATGAAAGGTTTAGAAGAAACAATACATAATATTACAGAGTCTTTCCAAAAGGAAGATGATTCTAAAAAAGATAAAAATATTTTTGGAGAGGGAAACGAAAATATTTCAGGGGGAAATTTAACAGTTTTACAATCAGATAAGGAAAATAGTGATAATTTATCTGTAGAAACATCCTCTTCTGGACTACAGGAAAAGGATCCGATAGAAAATTTATCTATAACTCCAAGTCCAACCGAAATTACTCCAACGAATACTCCAAGCCCAACAAAAACTCCAAAGCCAACCGAAATTATCCCAACGAATACTCCAAGTCCAACAAAAATACCAGAAGAGAAAGAAACTACAGATACATCTATTCCGCCACTGACTGGAGAGGATGTTTTTATTTATACAGTAAAACAGGGAGATACTCTAGTTGGAATCTGTAAGAAACTTTATGGATCAACTTCCAAATTGGAATTTATTAAAAATATGAATCAAATTATAAATGAAGATAAAATTTATGTAGGTCAACAGATTGTTGTACCAAATATGGAATAGTATAATAATTTTATAGAGATAAATAATAAAGCAGGGAATCTCTGTTTCATAAACTACTAAAAAACAGATATTTTCTGCTATTTGTTATGTGTTTTATCAATAATTATATTGACATTTTATCTACTACTATTAAAATGTAATATAGATCACTTGTTCTTATATAAGGAAAACTCAGGAAAAATTAAAGGCGGTGAAAATTATCGATTTAAAGAAACGTCTTAAAACAGCATTTATTATTATGATTATTATTCCAGTATTTGCAATTATACTGACAGGAAAATTGATTGTAACATATCAACTAAACTCCATTCAGGAAACATATGATGTTGAGTCCGATACCATACAAGTAATTGCAAATCCTATGAATATTTTAAACCGTTTGACTCGTTCCATTTTTAATCAACTTAATTTAACAGCAAAGAAGAATCCAGAAAAATTGGAGAATGAGGATTATATAAAAGAAATCGATAGAGAACTGAAAAAAAATTATTCTTATTTGTTGGTTCGAAAAGGAAAACAAATTGTTTTCAATGGAAATGTAGAAGCTTCTTCTAGGGTAATAGCAATGCTTCCAAATTTTGGGGAATATGACACAATATTAGACGGAGGAATCTATATTAGTGGAAAAACTCCTGTACTGTTAAAAAATCAGGACTTTTATTATTCAGATGGAGAAGAGGGAACAATATTTATTGTTACAGATGTTACTACCTTAGTACCTCAAATTAGAAATTCAGCTATTCAGGTAGTGATTTCTTTTTTAGCAATTATTATAATAACTGCTGTTATACTTATTTTTTGGCTTTACCGTGGAATGATTCGTCCATTAAACACCTTAAAAGAAGCTACTAAAGAGTTGAAAAATGGAAATTTAGATTATTCTATAACTGGAAACTCAGATGATGAAATAGGACAACTTTGCTTAGATTTTGAAGAGATGAGAGTTCATTTAAAAGATCTAATTGAAGTACAGATGCAGTATGAGCAAGATTCCAGGGAACTGATCAGTAATATTTCCCATGATTTAAAAACTCCTTTAACTGCAATTAAAGGATATGCTGAGGGTTTAATTGATAAAGTGGCGGATACTCCAGAACGACAAGAAAAATATTTGAAAACGATTTATAATAAAGCAAACGATATGAGTGTTTTAGTGGATGAACTTTCCTTTTTCGCAAAAATAGATTGTAATAATATACCTTATAATTTTAGTTTGATTCCTGTAACAGATTATTTTCAGGATTGTATGGAAGAGTTACGACTGGATTTAGAAGTAAAAAATATTAAACTGGTATATGAAAATGAGGTAGATCGTTCTGTAAAGGTACTTGCAGATCCAGAACAGATGAAACGAGTAATTAATAATATCGTAGGAAATGCTGTGAAATATTTAGGAAAAGCAAGTGGAAAAATTACAATGAATATTAAGGAATATAAAAAGCAAATTCAGATTTCTATTTCTGATGATGGTGTAGGAATTGCAGAAAAGGATCTACCGTTTATTTTTGATCGGTTTTATCGTGCAGATGCTTCCAGAAATTCAAAAAAAGGAGGAACAGGACTTGGACTTGCCATTGTACGTAAAATTGTAGAAGAACATTCTGGAAGGGTTTGGGCAGAAAGTATAGAGGGAGAGGGAACAACAATTTACATTGCATTGCCAAAATATTTAGAAGAAACAAAGTCACCAGAAGGAAAGAAATTGTAACAGGAGGATGAAAGAATGGAGAAAAACAGAATTTTAATTGTAGAAGATGAAGTTGCGATTGCAGAATTAGAAAAAGATTACTTAGAACTCTCTGGATTTGAAGTGGAAATGGAAAATACAGGTAACACTGGATTAGAAAAGGCATTAAAAGAGGAATTTAATTTAATTATTTTAGATCTTATGCTTCCAAATGTAGATGGATTTGAAATTTGCAAACAGATCCGAGAAAAGAAAAATACTCCAATTATTATGGTTTCTGCTAAAAAGGATGATATTGATAAAATACGTGGTCTGGGACTTGGTGCAGATGATTATATGACAAAGCCGTTTTCTCCAAGTGAATTAGTGGCAAGAGTGAAAGCACATCTAGCACGTTATGAACGTTTAATTGGATCTGGAGTTCAAAAAAACGAAATTATTGAAATTCGCGGTATTAAAATTGATAAAACTGCAAGAAGAGTTTATGTAAATGGTGAGGAAAAGTCATTTACAACAAAGGAATTTGATCTCTTAACCTTTTTAGCACAAAATCCAAATCATGTTTTTACAAAAGAAGAATTATTCCAAAAAATTTGGGATATGGAATCGATCGGAGATATTGCAACTGTTACTGTACACATTAAAAAAATTCGTGAAAAGATAGAGGTTAACACCTCAAGACCGCAATATATTGAAACAATCTGGGGAGTTGGATATCGTTTTAAAGTATAAATAAGGTTTAAGAAAAGAGCTGTTGTGAAATAGAACTAATTCTACTTCACAACAGCTCTTATCATGTTTCAAAACTATATAATTAATTTCTCTTTTTCAAAACAAATGCACCTACTAAGTTACTCATAGAAGCTGCTTGTTCTGAAAGTTCCTGACTTGTAGCAGAACATTCTTCTGCTGTTGCAGAATTGGACTGTACAACTTCAGAAATCTGGTTGATTCCAAGTTCTGCCTGTTCCATTGCTTCTGCCTGTGAAGCGGAAATATTGCTAAGTCCTTTTGAAGCATCTGCAATTTTCTTAATACCATCCACTACTTCTTCAAGAGATGATGCTGCACGTTCAGCAACTCGGTTGCCCTCTTCTACTTCACGCAGAGAACTTTCAATTAATTGACGGGTATCAACGGCAGATTTTGCACTCTGCTCTGCGAGATTTCGAACTTGTTCTGCTACGACAGAAAAACCTCTTCCTGCTTCACCAGCTCTTGCTGCTTCAATCGCTGCATTTAATGACAAAAGATTGGTTTGAGAAGCAATATCTTCGATCTCAGAAATAATATTTCCAATTTTATTGGAAGTTTCATTGATACGTTCCATAGCTTCTACTAATGCCTGCATTTCCGTGCGGCTTTGTTCTGCTTCATCTGCATATTTTTGAGCCTGAAGATAAGTATCTTCCACAGATCTTGCTGTTTTATGTACTCCTTCTGCGATATCGGTAAATGTTGCCTGAAGTTCTTCCACAGCACCAGCTTGATCGGTTGCTCCTTCTGCCATAGATTGGGCGGCTGATGAAAGATTATTAGAACCTGAAGATACTAAATTAGAGGCATTATTGATTTGATACAGAGTTTCATTCATTTGACGATTTACTTTTTCCATTGCAGCATTCAGATAGGAAAAGCCACCCACATATTTTTCTTTCACTTTGGTGTCCATTGTATAATTTCCTTCTGCCATCTTAGCTAAAATACTGCTGGAATCTTGAATAATTAGTTTAAGATCTTCTGCCATTTTCTTAGCTTCTTTTGTCATTTCAGAGATTTCATCATCTGTTTTACTATCTGGAAATGGATCTTCTAAATTTCCTTGTGCAAATGTTTTTAATCTTTGGGACAGGGCAAAAATTGGCTTTTCAATTCCTTTTGCAATGGTATTGCCTAAATTAATAGAAATAAATGCACTTATTAAAAGAACAATTATAACAACAATAACTAAAGTAAATTCTAAGGTAGTTAATGTTCTTTTAAGTTCATTTCCTTTATTGACTTTTAACTGTAATAATTCTGTTAGAGATTCATAGATATCATCGAATACTGGTGATAATTGATTAAGTGCCATATCTTGAGCTTTTAGTTTTTGTTCATCATTTGCAAAAGCTCCAATAGAAAGAATTTCAGCGTCCATTTTCCAATATTCATCTAGTTTAGAGATAACTTCATTATATGCAACTTCTACTTCCTCTGTTATAATAGAAGTTTTAACATCTTTCATATATCCTTCAAAGCGTTCTTTCTTTTCATCGTGGATATTCATAACTTTTTGAACATCTTCTTCTCTGTCATAACCAATAACAGCTCGAAGAGAACTTCTAGTTTCAGCAAAAGCGGTTAGTGCTTTGCCTATATCCCCTTGTGCAAAACCATAATACGTTAATGCGTGGGAATAGCGACTTGAGATAACTAACATTGCAACACAGCCTACGATTGCAGCTATACTGGCAATCCCCAATACCAGTGAAAAGGAAACTGACAATCTTTTTTTGATTTTCATGTTCTTCAAATTCAGCATAACAAATTCTTCCTCCTACTTTTTTCAAAAATTGGTTGATATCTGTTCTCTAATCAATTAAAAATTAATTAGAAATTTTATATCTTTATTATAAAATAAAATAAAGTTTATTACAATATATTATTTTCTTACATAAGTAATAAAAAAATAATAACTTATACCTAATTTACCATCTTTTAGATATCAATATTCCACTTTTGCCTTTAAAAGTAAGCTTGTCATTAATTTAAAAATTGATTATAATAAAAACAAAATTGAGTTTAAAACTAGTTTTCCATTAATTAGAGGAGAATAAAAGATAAAATGGCACAGAGTATAGAACAAGTAATGAAAGAGATTCATTTGCTTTTTTCCAAGTGTAAACAATATCATGCAAAAGAAGATATGATTATTGTTCCAAAGAGAAGAGTATTTGATCTATTACAAGAATTAAATTATGCAGTCAGTGAGATGATGGATGAATATGGGGCAACACAGCGTAGCAGAGATATTGCCTTAAAGAGATTTCAAGAACAAAAAGAGAAGATAGAAAAAGAGTCGACAAGAGTATCAGAAGATATTTATGCAGCTGCCATGTTATATACAGATCGAATGTTATTAGATTTAAAGGCAGCAGTAGAAAAAGCAGGGAAGGATATTCAAAAAGAATATGAATTTTTGGCTTCACAACTAGAAAGTCAGGTAGCTTTGATAGGTGAGGATCAGCAAGAACTAAGGAATCAGTTGATGATATTAGAACAGGGACAAAAATATAAAGATATTATTGAAAAATATAATGATCAAATCGATCGTCAAAGAGAAGAGGAACGTCGAAAAGAGTTAGAAAAACAAAAAGAAACCGAAAATGAACAAGCGACAACTAAAGAAGAATCTATCTTAAAGGAGTCTCCAGTTGTAAAAGAGAAAAAGGATAAAAAACAGGATATAACTGAAAAAGATCCAGAAGAAATTGTAGTTTCTGAGTGGAAACAAAGAGAAGAGCATGAAAAAACAAGTTATGTAGGTGTAAAACCAAAGGGAATTATGGAAACGTTCTTTCCAGATAAAGGAATTATACAAACAGAAAATGAACAGATTCGGGTAAAGAAACGTTCTTTCATGTCAGAGCAACCATTTGCATACAGAACACAAGTTCGAACAGTTGGATCCGTGGTAGATGAGAGTGCCCTAGAACCAATAGAAGAACGAGGTAATCTTGATGATGCTCCAAAAAAAGTTTCTTATGAAATAAAAGTAAATCAATCTTGGCATAGTGAAACATCAGGAATGGATTCACAGGAGTTAGATAAGGAATATTATCAGTGGAAGGAGGAAAGAGAGAAAGATTTAGAAAAGGATAAAGAAGGCTTTACAGATACTGAGCCTAAAAAGAAAGAAAAAAGATTTTTATTTGGTCACAAAAAAACAGATAAGGACTGACTTGACTTCTTATTTTAACCGCCGTATAATGGGGATGCTGAGGCAAAAGAATAGATCTGATGTCAAAGATAAGGAGGAAAAAAATGAGTAAAAAAAAGTGGAGCATAGCTGTGTTACTTTTTTGTTTTTGTTTATTAGCAGGCTGTGCAAAAAAACAAGAAGATAAGGTTGCAACAGATACAAAGACAAAAATTTCAGTTGCTGCCTTGAAAGGACCAACTGCTATTGGTATGGTTAAGTTGATGGCGGATGCCAAAGAGGGAACAACTGCAGGAGAGTATGAGTTTCAAACGGCAGGAACAGCCGATGAATTGACGGCGGGTATTGTAAAAGGAGATATTTCGATTGCTGCAATTCCATGTAACTTAGCGTCTGTTTTGTATAATCGCTCAAAAGGTGGTTTAAAAGTTGCAGCGGTCAATACACTAGGAGTTCTTTACATAGTAGAAACAGGGAATGAAATTCAGTCGATAACAGATTTAAAAGGAAAAACAATTTATTCGACTGGAAAGGGAACAACTCCTGAGTTCGCATTAAATTATATTTTGAAGGAAAATGGACTTGATCCTGAAAAGGATCTCACGATTGAGTATAAATCAGAAGCTACAGAAATTGCGACATTATTAGCGGCAGGAACGGATGCAGTTGCCATGTTACCACAGCCTTATGTAACAACAGTCATGACACAAAACGAATCTGTTCGGATTGCACTAGATGTGACAGAAGAATGGAATAAAGTAACGAAAGATGGGAGTTCTTTAATTACTGGAGTTGTAGTAGTAAATAAAACGTTTTTGGAAGAAAATCCAGAAGCAGTAAAAAAATTCTTAGAAGAGTATTCTGCTTCAACTGCATATGTCAATGAAAATGTAGAAGATGCTGCCGATTTAGTAGAACAATTTGATATTTTTAAAGCAGCCATAGCCAAAAAAGCAATTCCTTATTGTAATATTGTTTGGATAGATGGGGAAGATATGAAAGAAAAAGTAAGTGGATATTTAGATGTATTATATAAACAAAACCCAGATTCTGTTGGGGGAAATCTGCCAGAGGATGCGTTTTATTATCTTCCAGAGTAATGTAAGTAAAAAGAAGCTGTCGCATTGAGAAGTTTTATACTGAATGCGACAGCTCTGTTTGTTATATTAACCTAATTCTGAAACGACTTTCTTTAAAGCTTCTAATGCGTCGTCTGGAAGTTTGTCATAACCGCCTTTTTCTTCTGCAAATGCTGCAACTTCATTGACACGGTCACTCATACGTGCTTTTAACTGAGCTAGATATTCTGCATCATTCATATCTGGAATAAAGCCTTCCCAATCCATAATTTCAATATCAGAGAATGGACCCCAAGGTTTGAATTGGGCTTTCTTTTCAACAATAGTTTCAAGAATTCCAAGTGTATCAGATGGTTTTACTTTCTTGCCCATAAAATCACCGGTATTGATAATGTAACAATCTACGTTCTTTTCTGCAACTAATTTCTTAAATTTCTCATAGTCGTTAGAAAGTGGATAGGTTCTAAATGGATTAGCATAAGGAACAACAACTAATTTATTTGGATCTACACCTTCTGCAAGACGCTCTGCAGAAGATCTCTTTGTTGCAAGTGTTGCACCCATAACAGATGCTAAAGAAGCACCCTTTAATTTAACAACTGGAGGAATAGTAGGATCTTTCATAATCCAGAAGATTGCATTAACTGGAGCGTCAATTCTATCTACACGATTTGGTGACCAAAGTTTTGATTTGATTGCACGTCCATTTCCGTTACGGATATCTTCAGTTACAATCTGAATTTTGCCATCTTCATCTAAAGTAGCAGAATTATTCATGGAAGTTAAAAGATACTGATTTGCTTCACAGCCTACTGGATAATCGGCAGTTTTATCAAAGTAAGTAGGTTCTAATGCGATGGATGCACAGGTATCACTATTAATAATGAAAGCATCATCATGTAACACCTTGATTTCATATTTGCCATCGTGTTTTGCATGAGTTAAAGTAGACTTACCAGATCCAGAAAGACCATAGACAGATGCAACATATTTGCTGCCGTCTGCTAGGGTATATTCCTTCTGACCACCATGACAAGAAGCATATCCATTACGATTTGCAATTGCCCAAGCAATCGTCAGTGTACCTTTCTTATGTTCACCAAAATATCTCATACCAAGAATTGCAGCACAGTTCGTATCTGTATTAAAGTAACATAGACACTTTGGATCATAGCCCTTCTTATCTGTTCCTCTCCATTGAGGATTAGAGAAAATATAGATATCAGGTTCTTTGCCATCGCCTACTGGTTTAGAATTCTTATACATCTTTACATATTCGTCAGACATATATTGGAAATTTAACATCCAAGAATAAAGAAGGTTTTCTTCTCCTTCTGGAATAAGCAGATGTGCTTTTACCATGAATTCAGGATCAAGACCTACAAAAACTTCTGCATGATACATGGTCATCCAGCGGGTGTCATAAATGGCATCCATTGTCATCTTGTCAAGTTCATCACAGTTAACACCTGGTTCACCTGCAACTCTTCTTGCTGCTGCATAACGTCCAGTAATAGAACCATCGTTGAATAATAAGACTTTTGCATCTTTTTCAAGACCGAATTCTTCTCCTCTATAAACCGGCATATCTGTAACAATAGTACCAGGAGAATTTTTTGCAAGTTCGTATGCTTCCTTTAAAGTATTTACCTTTACAACATTGTTTCCGTAGAAAGCTGCTTCGATGATCGAACGGGTTTTGGAAAATCCAGGCTTGCCTGTACCGATTTCGTCATGCTTGTAATAAGCCTTTGTTGACATAATCACATTCCTCCTATTGTTCTTGTGAACTACTGTCTTAACCCATCCTATAAAGCGAATGGGACTACGACCACATTTTTAAAATACACTTTATCGTTAAAGCTGCTTGTTATGGTACTTAAAATTTGCACCACTTTAAGTATAAGTGTCTTACTTGTAAATGTCAATCGTTTCTCCAAAGATTTTCTGATTATTTTATAGTAAGAATCCATTGTTCCATGCGATCTTCAATAATATCAAATGGTGCAGGTCCTAGATCCATTAAAAAGGTATGGAATTCTTTAAGAGAAAACTTATCTCCTAACTTATCTTCTGCACTTTCTCTCAGTTCTAAAAACTCTAGACAGCCAATCGCATATGGAAGATAAACACAAGGTTCAGATGCCATTGAAAGATAAATTTCTTCTACTGTTTCTCTATCGATTCCTAAAGGCATCCAAAAGGAAAGAGTGTCATTCAAATCCCATCCATCATAATTAATTCCAATATCAGTAAGAGAATATAAACATTGAAATGCAATCGTATTAGCACTTAATAAAGTTGCCATAGATTCCTCTAACCCTGCTAATTCATAGGAATATGCCTCTACATAGGTTGCCCATCCTTCTTCATAGCCGGTAGGAGATAGTAGTCTTCTAATAGGGGCAGGATTGATCTTTCTGAAATAGACATTTTGATAGAGATGTCCGGGATATCCCTCATGTGCCAATGTAGAAAAGAGTTGTTCATTTTGATTTTGTGATTTCGGATTAATATAAATATTATTCTGGTTAGCATCATCAATAGGAGGTATTAAATACATTGCTGGATTTAGATAATCCTGTAAAGATTCATGAAAATACTTTATAGAATAAGAAACTTCCTCTAAAAGTGGAAAATCATTTTGAATTGCTTTTTTTAGATATTCGATAATTTCTTTTGGTTCGTTTACGGGATATTGAATAGAATCAAACTCGTCTAAAATGTTTGGATTCTTTTGCTGAAGCATTGCCATCGTTGTCATACAAGCTTTATACTCATTATTTAAAGCCTGCTTCATCTCTTTGACAGATTTAGAAGAACCTGTATTTGCCTGTGCCATTTTTTCATAATATTTTTTACCACCATCATATCCGCATAATCCTCTTGTACTCTTTCCTGTTCCCTTTAGGGCGGTTAAAGTGTCAATTAGACTTTGATAGGCAGGGATTACAGATTCTAAAACGGCATCCCGATTTTTTTCTTCTAATAAGATTTTATCGTCTTTACTTAATTCTTTTACATCATTTAATTTTTCAGGAAAACACTGGATTAAAAAATTCTGTTCTGGATTTTCAATAAAGGATTGACATTGTTTAATAATAGCATCTGCTGTTTCATCACTCATAAAGTATCCACGTTTTGACTTTTCACGTTCAAATTCTTCAACTTGTGAATAGTAACGACGTAGATCGTAAAGGAGTAAAATATAATCTTCAATATCCTTTTTACTATTAAATGCGTATTCTGCAAAGAGAATTGGAAGCTGTGCCTGAAGACCGGAAGTAGGACCTAGAGCTTCCTGCAAATAAATGTCATCTACCATAGAGCTATCTAATTCTAATGAGGATTTTAGGCAGTCATAGATAAGTTGTTCTTCTTTTGTTAATTGATCATAATCGTATGACTTTAAAACTGTAAGATATTCCTTGCAAATAGAAGCATTTTCTTGCATTTGTTTTACACTAAATTCACCAAGCGAAGGGGTTATCTCCTCAATCCCAAAATTTTTAGGATCTGCAAGAACATAGTGTAGTGAAATTGTATCGGATGTAACTTGTTCTCGAAAGATCTCATTTGTAAATTCTAAAAAAGATTTTTGGGGACTTTGTTCCTGCTGCTTTTTATCACATCCATTCAAAGAAAGGATAGAACTTATTAAAGTCAGAAAAAAGCAGAAATGAATGATAATGTTTTTACGTTTCTTCATTATGACCTCCTAAAATAAAGCGATTCGTAATAATGTATTCATTTTTACAAAAACCTATACATTACTTTCTATTATAGATCAAATTAAGAGGGAAAGAAAATAAATCTTTTATAATCTTGCAAACAGAGGGAGGGAAGTGTATAATAAAAAACAACTTGTCATCAGAAGAAAAATGGGGGTGATTGTCAATCGTAACAATACAATAAAAAATAACTTGAAAGCTATTTTCGAAGGAATGTGGAGTCTGCCAGAAATTTTCTACAAACCATAAAAAGATGCTCAAGGAGGAATTTAGTAATGTTAAAAAAAATGAACATTAAGAAAAGGCTGACATTGTCCTTCATTCTGATCAGTAGTATTATAAGTATTGTTGCTGTTGCAAGCTGTATAGCTATGATTTATATTTCTGGACAGTATGCGTTTGCCCTAAAAAATTATGGGTTTTCTCAAGGGGATATTGGTAATGCAAGATTGGCATTATCAGAAGCGAGAAGTGCAACCAGACAAATTATTTCTTATGCAGATGAAAGTATTGTTCAGGGGGGGATCAACACTCATCTTCGGCAAAAAGAATCTTTTAATGAATATTTTAAAAAGATAAAAAATACTTTGACAGCGGAGAAAGAGATTGCTGCTTATAATGAAGTAGAGAAAGCATTAACAAAATATTGGGATTTAGATAATGAAATTATAGAGTTGGGAAATACAAATGATTCTGAAAAAAGAAGTCAAGCTCAGGCAAGAGCAGCAAGTGAGCTTGCTTCATTATATGATGAAGTAAATACCTCTTTAAATGAACTTATGGAGTTAAATGTAAATACCGGAAACGAGTTAGATGAAAAGTTAGAAAGTATAAGAGTTGTTCTTATCATTGCAATTATTGTTATAATTATTTTTGTATTTATATTTTCTTTATTGTTGGGTGAAAAGATTTCAAAAGGAATTGCAGATCCATTAGGAGCTCTTTCAAAACGTCTGAAAACATTTGCTATGGGTAATTTATCTGATCCATTTCCTAAAACAGATACAGAGGATGAAGTAGCAGATATGGCAAAAGAAACTGTGAATATGGCAAGTACGCTTAGTTTAATTATCAAAGACGCAGGTAATCTCTTAGGGGAAATGGCTGCAGGCAATTTCAGAACAGAAACAAAAATTCCACAACAGTATGTGGGAGAATTTTCAAATATACGAGATTCTATGATAGCGATGAATCATAAGATGAATGAAACATTAAAAAGAATTGAGGAAGCATCGATACAAGTTTCTGCTGGAGCAGGTAATATGGCGCAGGCATCACAAAATCTTGCTGAAGGAGCTATGGATCAAGCAGGTTCAGTAGAAGAGTTACATGCCACGATTACTGATATTACAAATGGAGTAGAAAAGGCGGCTGAAACCGCAGAATCTTCTTATGTTGAGGCAAAGAGATATGCAGTTGAAGCAGATAAGGGTAGAGAAGAGATGGAAGTTATGGTAAAAGCAATGGAACGAATTAATGAGACTTCCCAAAAAATCGGAAATATTATTTCAGAGATTGAAGATATTGCTTCTCAAACCAATCTATTATCATTAAATGCAGCGATTGAAGCGGCAAGAGCAGGAGAGGCGGGAAGAGGCTTTTCTGTTGTAGCAGAACAAATTGGCAGTCTTGCCGAACAGAGTACAAAATCGGCAGTGAATACCAGAAAATTGATTGAGGGCACAATTGAAGAGATGGAAGAGGGAAATCAAGCAGCAACAAATGCGGCAAATTCACTCCAAAAAATGGTCAATGGAATTGAAAAGATCGCTGAAAGTTCAAAAAATTTAAGTGACATTGCTAAAGATCAAGCACGTGCAATGGGTCAGGCGGAAATTGGAGTAAATCATATATCAGAAGTTGTACAAGCTAATTCAGCTACTGCACAAGAAACTTCTGCAACCAGTGAAGAGCTTTCTGCACAGGCTTCTATGCTATCAGATTTAGTTGGAATGTTTCAGTTAAAATAAAGACATAAATAAGAGAGTCAGAAAACAACCTAAAGTTTTCTGACTCTCTTGTCGATAATCCTAAAAAGGATTTATATAGTTAATAGGATAAAAACTGTATCAAATCCAAAAAGAAAAATAAAGAAAGGGGGATACGTCCGTGAAAGAACAGAATAATAAGGGGCAGTGTTTAAAGCAGCATAAAAAAGTGTATTTTAGCATTGCTGCAGTAGCATTCGTTGCAGTATTAATTAGTTTGACTGTTGGTATTCATGGAATCGCGGCATCTGGAAAACAGTTGACGATTGTGGAAATCAACTACGACGAAAGTACTATTACATTTCAATCCGCCAACTCTGATTCTAAACTCTATCTTTCTGATGCAAAACAAAAGAAGTGGGAAGAATTTCAGGGATTTCAAAATGGAAGAATTACAGTAGACATTTCATGGATCAGCGTATCGACGAACTATCAGCTTAGTTTTAAAGGGGATGTATCAACAGATGCAGGACTTGTTGTTTTACCAAAACAGATAACAAATCTAAAGGCAACATATCGTGCAAGTTCTGAATACCCTGTATCATTTACGAATGCAGGAAGTAGAACGATTCAATGGAGAAAGAATAATAGTACCGTTTGGAGTGAGTGGAATAAGCAAACTACCAATAAGGATTTAAGTTATCTTATTGTAAATGGAGCTACTTTATATTTTCGTCTAGCTCCAGAAAACGGCACATCTCAAAGTAGTCCTGGTCTTCGCCCAAGCAAGGAAGTTAAAGTGAAAGTACCAGCAAAGTCAGCAGCACCATCTATTTCTATAAATGCAAGTAATTTTATGGTATCCCTAAAAAGTGGTATGCAGTATCGACTTGTGATATTAGACGAAGATGGAAATACTACACAAGAAGAAGAGTGGAAAGAAATTAATTCTACAAAAAATTATTCTTTAACAGAACTTGCACCAGAAGCGTTATATTCAGGAACAGCAGTAAAGACTTCTGGCAAGGAAACAAAGGATATTTCTATTCAGTTTAAAAAGAAAGCAACCGCTTCTACCCAAGAATCAAAATTGACAACAATTACAATACCAGCTCAAGATAAAGCACCGGATAAAGATACGATTGGAGCAAGTATTTCCTATACCAGTTCTTCTTCATTAGAACTTTTGGTAAAAGCAGCTTCTAGTTCTTCTCCTTATGAATATAGTGTTGTCAAGAAAGAGGATGTGCAGACAGAACCTGATTATTCAACTATGACATGGAGCAGCTTAACTTCTAGCTCACCAGTGTCTTTAAACAAAACAAAAGCACCAGTTGGAAGTCAGATTTATATTCGTAAAAAGTCCGTTTCTTCTTTAGGAAAAGAGGACTTTGCTCTTGCTTCAGATTCTGTAAAAATTACTGGAGATGACGGAATTTCTTATCCAGACGGAACACAACTGACAGGTGTAACTACAGTTGTCGCTCCAGCAGGAACAATTCATACTGGAAATTATGGAAAGACAAAGGAATTTACCATTTTCAGCTATACAAAAACTACAGTATCTTCTATTACATTCTTAAATTCTTACGGAAATGTAGTAGGAACAGCAGAGTGTACCAGTACAGTTGCTAAAAATAATGATTCAGGAGCGGCTGGAACAGAAAGAGCATACATTATTACAACAAAAATTACCTCAACCGCTGGATTAGATCAATTATCTTCTGCTTTGGAAGAAAAATTATATGCGAAACTTGTTTTAGCAAATGGTGAAGAGATTGTAAGTACAGATGCAGCAGGAATTCTTTTGTATTTGTATCCTTCTAGTAAAGCAACTACTCCTTCTTCCTATGATAAGAGCAGTTATGGCGAATATTATGATAGTTATATGACCGCTTTTGAACGCCTCTATAAGTCACAGGAAACACAGGATGATACGTATTTTAAATTTATCGTTGACTTTGGAACAAAAAATGTAATGGATGGCACAACAATCGGTCAAGAAACAACTACACCAAATACCATAGACAAGATTACGTATGATGCGTATACGCTCAATGTTGCAGAGTTTTCATGTAATTCAGGCGAAAGAGCAGACGATGCAGAAAAAAGAGTATATCAGGCATATTCTAGTGCCAGCGCACCAGATGCAATGGTTTGTTATGAAGATTATACCAATAGTGAAGGTATGCAGGCAAGACGTGCGTATGTTACAATTCATGTAGATAAGTTTGAGGATGAAACTTCAATTAAAGCTACTAATACAAAACAGCCATTTATTATCACTTTAAAAAATGGGGAAGTTTTAACGAATCAGGTTTATATGACATTAAAAGAAACAGCAACGTTAGATGCTGCACCAATTGCATGGACAATTACAGAGGGCAGTTTAACCGAGAGTACAACTAAGAATGAATATGATGAAAATGGTAAGTTAGTCAATAGTGTAACTACTCCAGTTAATACCTATAAGCTCACACTTACAAAAGCTGATGCTGGTTATAGTGTAGGTGTTTCAGATGTTGTATGGGGAACTCAAAGTATTCTTCATGAAGCAAGTGTATCTGGAAATACAATTACGATTACACTTTCTAATAAAAAGATCAATTTGTTAAAAGCAGATGCAAATGGAGTTGGACAATCGACAAGTACAAACAATGTAGTGATTAAACTCAGTAATGGATTTGAAATTTCGACAGGATGTAAGCTGACCATTTTAAAAACAGCATCAGCAGATACATCCGGAAATTAAGGAGGAGAGCCCATGAAGTTAATTAGAAAATTAAAAATGATTTTAATTCTAACTGTGGCTCTTGCGTGCTTTAGTATAGGATTTAACAAGGCAGAAACGCTTTTTGCCGCAGACGATGCAAGTCAGGTGGAAGTAGCTTCCATAGACTATAATGCGTTAGAGTTAAAACTAAAACCTAATGGTAATTCTGTTATTTATTTTTCCACTAATAAGTCAACTTGGAATGTTTTAGAGTATTATGTAAATAGTGAAGGTCACGCCTGTACTGATATTTCATGGATTGTGGCAACCAGCAATAAGACTCTCTATTTTAAAGGAGGGTCAGACACAAGAATTACAGAAGTAACAATTCCAAAACAAAATACCATCAAAGTAAAATTTGATAAAGTAGATGGAATGGTTACGATCTCTAATACAGAAGATGCGGAATATTTCCAGTGGAGAAAGAATACCGACTATAATTGGCATACTGTTTCATTAGAAGAGGGAAGTGCCGATTATAAACAATTTGTGAGTAGTTTGGAACAGTTTCGTGTTAAGGGTGCGAAAATTGTAATTCGAACAGCACAAATTCCTGGCACATCAGCACAAGATCCGGGTTCTCGCCCAAGTAAAGAAGTAACCCTTTCTATTACAAAACGTGGGAATGCGCCTACTGTTTCTGTTAATATGAAAACCTTAAAGTTAAATACAACAGAAAAGATGGAGTATAGTTTAGACGGCGGAAATACGTGGAAAAATTGTATGAAGACAATGACATTAGAATCTTTACTTCCAAATACATTATACAAAGATGGAAAAACCGCTCAAGCTGGTAGTGTGTTGTTTCGAAAGATTGCTACAGCAGCAGTACCTTATTCCAAAACACAAACTCTAACAATACCAGCACAAAAGGCAGCACCAACCACAGTAAGCCATTATACACAAGATGCGAAATATCTGTTTTTACAGTTTTCAGATGCTTCAACCTCTTTGATGTATGAATATACTATCGTTAAACCAGGAAAAAGCTTTGATCCTGTAAAAGCTATTTGGAAAGCAGTAAAGAAAAATACACCGATAAAACTAAGTAAAGCTTCTGCACCAGAAGGAAGTACAATTTATTATCGGTATAAAGGAATAGCAGCAAATATTTCTAAGGGAATCACCCCGGTGCTTCCTTCCGCTTATGGAAATTTTAAGGTAACTTTTAAATAAACCAAAAAAGAAAGAGTGTTGTTTGTAACACTCTTTCTTTTTTTGCCTATAAGTTAAGATTTTTAAGAAAGTTTCCGAAATATATAGTAATGAAACGAAAGGTAAAGTTGAAATCTATGAATACTATGAATATGAATGGAATTTATGCAGCTAATGCTGCAAAAGAATATGCTTCTGTGTCAGAGCGGTCAACATCGAAAGAGCCTGACTATGAGAAGGGTCAAATTCTCGAAGGCATAGTTTCCAAGATTTCAGATACCGTTTCCATTAACTTTGACGGAAAAGAAATGTCTTTTTCGAAGGATGCAGTACAGGACGCCAAGGAAGGTCAAGTCCGTAAATTTCAGATCATGGATGTATCGAAGAATCGTATTGTATTAAAGGAGATCGGAAACGATGCTTCGCATCAAAAGAGCGGAGCTATGATCTGTACTTGGGTAAACTCTGGAAAGACATTTTCGGAGTTTTTAGTTCAGGATATGAAAGAGGAATCCGAAGAAGAAAAAGAGACCTCTCATTGTGAACAGATGACAGGACAAGACTATGAATCCCTTGAAGAAGAAGGTGTTTTGCCGGAGAAGCTTTTGTTAGAACGTTTAGAACAGATGGTAATTCGGGTAAAAGAACAACACGCCATAAAGGAGCAGAGATTAGAAAATCAAAAGGAACAGTTCCAGGAAAAGACAGAACAGATTAGACATTCTAATATCAGTGAGAAAAAAACGGGATTAGAAAAACAGATTGCAGAGCAGTTGGAAGAAGCGAATCTTCCAGTAACAGAAGAAAATATTGAAAAAATTGTTGCTGCTGTTCGTCAAGCGGAGGAATTTTCTAATCTAAAAGATTCTGCGATTGGCTATTTATTAAAAAACGATTTAGAGCCTACCATAGAAAATATCTATAAGGCAGTACATAGCGGTCAAAGAGAAAAGATTGTTCCATTCTCAGAAAAGGTTTTTGAGTCACTGAAACCTGCTATTGTGGATCGGTTAAAACAAGATGGAATGGAAGCAAATGATCATCAGTTAGAAGTTGCAAAGTGGCTTCTAACAAGAGATTTACCTGTGGATAAAAAACAGATTAGTGCTTATGAGCAGTTAGAAAAACAAAAGAATTCCGTTTCCAAAGAGGATCGAATTGCATTTGCTGTTCGGGCATTAAAGGAAGGAAAATCACCAGAACAGGCAAATTTATTAGATACTAGTGAAGATAAAATAAAACAGGCAGTAGAGGATTTTTCTAAAGTTTCAGAAAAACAGCTTCGATATGCTGCGGCAAAGCAGTGGAGAGAAGATCATAGAGCAAAAGAATTAGAGTTAACACTGGATGATTTTAGAAATGCGGAAAAAGAATTATCTTCAAAACCAATTTCAGAGGAAATTGCTTCTGTAATGAATTCTGCAGAATTAGATATTATAACAATTCATACAAGAAGACAATTAGAAGAGGTTCGATTAAAACTTACGATAGAATCTGGACATAAGCTTTTAGAAAAAGGAATTCAACTAGATACAGAAGGGTTGAATAGAATTGTAGAGGGATTAAAAGAATTAGAACAAGAGTATTACAAAAATCTGATGAAAGAGGCAGATTTGACTTCTACAGAGAAAGTAACCTTACTCCGACAGACTATAGAATCTGTAGAGGAACTAAAAAATGCTCCTGCATCCTTGCTTGGAAGTACCTATGTACGTAGAAATGAAATTACAGTTGGTACATTAGCACAAGAGGGAAAAGAGAGCAAAGCAATAATAGAGAGAGCAGGAGAAGTTTATGAAACATTAATGACCTCTCCACGCTCTGATTTAGGTGATTCCATTCAAAAAGCATTTCAGAATGTAGATGATATTTTAAGAGATAATGGCTTAGAATTAACAGAGGCAAACAAAAGAGCAGTACGAATTTTAGGTTATAATCAAATGGACTTGACAAAGGAATCGATTGAGGGAATCAAGTTATATGATACAAAAGTAAATCAGATGTTTAAAAATATGCAGCCTTCTGTAACAGTAGAGATGATACGAAGAGGAAAAAACCCATTGGAATTAACAGTGGATGAGGTAAATGAGATCGCATCAGAAATTAAGGAAGAGCTTGGAGTTACAGAAGAAATTAGATTTAGTAACTATTTAGCGGATCTGGAACAAAATCATGAAATTTCCTCTAAAGAGAGAGAATCTTATATTGGAATTTACCGGCTTTTGCATCAAATCTCAAAAAATGATGGAGAAGTGATTGGCTCAGTGGTAAAAGCAGGACAGGAGATGACCTTAAAAAATTTACTGACAGCTTCTCGGATTCGAAATGGCAATGGAATTGATGCAAGAATGAAAGATGCTATGGAGAGAAAAGAAGGCAGTGGATTTGAAAATGGAATTGATCGTCAAATTTCAACTGCGTTTGAAGAACATCAAAAAGAGTATGCAAAGCTTTTAGCACAACAGGCAAGAGAATCCTTGACTCCAAATCATTTGGTACAAATATCAAAAGAGATGCCAGAACAAATGGAAACTATGACTTTAGAGGCATTGACCGAGGCACTTTCTAAGAAAAAAGAGATGAAAGATCCAGAACATATAAAACAATATGAGGAACGTGCACAGGCAATCCGAAATATTTTAAAAGACGGTACAGATGCTATTCAGTTTTTAAATCGGTATCAGATTCCAAACAGTATAGAAATGATTGCAGCAACAAAGGGACTTGCAGAAAATGGAGGACTTGCACAAGTAGTTAGACAAATATCTTCTATTAGACAATCCGATTCTATAAAATCTGGAGAGGATTTGATAGAATCTATGCAGGATGCAGAAAGTTTACAAAGAGAGTATGAAAAGTTTATAGAAAAGTTAGATGATTCGATTTTTAAAATGCTCTCTTTAGAAGATTCTACCACACAACAAAGAAAAGAGTTATTTGGGCTTAGAGGACAGGTTTTGTTAGCTGGAAGTTTGGCAAAACAAGAATATTATGAAATTCCAGTACAGACTGAAAAAGGAATTACCAATATGAATCTAAAAGTTGTTCATCGTGGTATGGCAGGACAGGCGACTATTACAATGGATACTGCTCATGGTCTTTTGCGGGCAGAAGCTAGGATAAAGGATGGTGCATTAGAGTGTCTGATCACTTCTGAAACTGCTGCAGGATTGGAATTTGCAAAATCATTAGAAACAAAACTAAAAGAGGAGTTTGCAAAAGAACAGCTAGAGGTTAAAGAAATTTATTATGGAGTCGATAAAAATAATATTGGAACATATTTAAAAATGTCAGATAGAATATCAGATACTCAAACAACACAACAAACAACAGATACATCAAAGCTTTATCATACGGCAAAGGCATTTATTACCTGTTTAAACTCTCAAAATTAGGAGGACAGCATGAGAATTAATCATAATATAGCAGCATTAAGAGCAAATAATACATTGGGAAAAAATAATTCAATGTTGGATAAGAGTTTGGAGCGACTTTCCAGTGGTTATCGAATTAATCATGCAGCAGACGATGCTGCTGGAATGGCAATTTCACAAAAAATGAGAACTCAGATTGCAGGACTTGATCAGGCTTCCAGAAATGCTTCCGATGGTATCTCTGTGATTCAGACCGCAGAAGGTGCACTCAATGAGGTTGAAACCATGTTACAAAGAATGAGAGAACTTGCGGTACAGTCGGCAAATGGAACAAATACAGATGAGGACAGGCAGGCGATTCAGCAGGAAATTGAGGAATTACGCAATGAGATTTTACGTATTTCTAATACAACGGAATATAATACAAAGACACTGTTAGATGGAAATATTGATTGTAAAAGCTATTCTAGCCATGAGCAATTACAGGTTATTTCTCAGACAGATCAGGTAGAAATAAAAGACTATAATATTAAAGTAACACAAGATGCAAGACAGGCAGTATTAGTATGCGAGGATTTTACTGGTGCTAAGGAAGATCAAATCGGAGTAGGTGGAAAGATTAATATTAATGGACTAGATGTAGAAGTTTCAAGTACAGATACTTATGAACAGGTATTTCAAAAGTTAAAGAGTACATGTGACACCATGAATGTAAGAGTATTTGCTGGAAATTATTTAGGACCAGGAGAAGAAATGGCGGACGGGAATCCATCAAGTGCTGACTATGCTTTTTATGAGCCAGTAACTTTAGGAGATGGACCTTTGGTGTTTATGACAAAAGAATATGGTTCTAGTGAAAGTATTGAAATACATTGTAACAGTCAGGCACTAAGTACAGTCTTTGGTCTTAATTTTGAAGGAGCAAGTGCAAAGGGCGTTGATGCAAAGGCAGAATTAGTTGGTGGATTCAAAAATTCAGCAACTGTTTCTACAAGCGGAAATATTATTACTATTTCGGATCTGGATGGATTTGAAATAAAGCTTCGGTCAGAGGCTGGGGCTGCTAATACAGATTATAATGGAATTGATGCGACAGGAACAACAGAACAGTCAGAACCGGGGGCTTCAGAGGAAATAGATGTAACAGTTAATTTATTAGAAGCTGGACCAATGGATTTACAGATTGGAGCAAATGAAGGACAGACAATGATAGTAAGAATTCCAAAAGTAGATCCAGAAACACTTGGAATTGAAAACTTAAATTTAGGTACAGAAGCAGGCTCACAAAGAGCGATTGCTACTTTGGATCTTGCAATTCAACAAGTATCCTCTGTTCGTGCAAAATTGGGTGCATATCAAAATCGTTTGGATCATGCCATTGCAAATCTGGATGTTTCTTCTGAAAATATTACCGAGTCACTGTCTAGAATTGAAGATACCAATATGGCAGAGGAAATGGCAACCTATACACAAAAGAATGTATTAGTACAGGCAAATACTGCTATGTTGGCACAGGCAAATGAACGTCCTCAGACAATTTTGTCTTTGATTCAGGGTTAATTAGAGATATAAAACCACAAAAAGGAGTAAAAGGATGGATCGGGAACTAGCCCAAGATTTTGCAAGGCGTGTAACACAGGCTTCCAGAACAGAGTTAGTAGTAATTACTTATGAAATTATTTTGGAAGACTTCCGCTCTGCAAAAACAGCATTTGAGAGAGAAGACAGAGAATTATATGAAAAGGAACTAAAACACGCATTAAGATTTTTAAATGAATTGATTGGAGCATTAGATTTTAGTATTCCGATTTCTCACGATTTATTAAGCCTGTATTCTTTTGTTAATAAAAAGATAATTCGAGCACAATTTCATAAAGAGCCTCAAGCGTTAGATGGGGCTACTTCTGTTATTGAAACGCTCAGAAGGACATTTAAAGAAATTAGTCTACTCGATCACTCTGGTCCAGTAATGCAAAATACACAACAGCTTTATGCAGGACTTACTTATGGAAAAGGGACTTTAAATGAATCATATATCGATCCAAATGAAATAAATCGAGGATTTTTAGCTTAATCTATTTTTAATAAAAAAGGGTAATCAGGAACATATTGTTTCTATATGATTACTCTTTTTTATTTATAGTTTATAAGTATTAAAACATTTGAAAAGGAGATATGTATGAAGAAGAGAGCTGGATGGCAGGCAGAAGAGTTAGGAAAACGTATTTTAGAAATATCAAGAGATGAACTATATTTAGAAATGCGTTTTTTAGATGCGTCTTTTCATACTTTGGCTTATCAAAAAATGCTTTCCACTTTTTTAGCGGGAACAGATGGAGAAAAACTTTATTTTCATCCTAATTTTTTAATTCAAAAATATCAAGAAAATCCGGTATTAGTAAATCGTCTATATCTACATCTTATTTTTCACTGTATTTTTCAACATCTTTGGACAAAAGAAAAGTTAAGAGAAGAAGATTGGGATTTAGCCTGTGATATTGCGGTGGAATCTATTATTGACAGTTTAGAAAATCCATCCACGATTCGTATTATTTCAGATATTCGAAAAGAATGTTATGAATGGCTCTCTAAAAAACAAAAGGTATTGACGGCGGAAAGAATTTACCATATACTTTGGAATTGCCCAATAGAAAAAGAGAAGATAGAACAGTGGAGAAAGGAATTTACAGTAGATGATCATAGCTTTTGGAAAACAAAGCAAAAGGAAGATACAAATACAGATTCTAATTTATCGTCTCTAGTTAATAATCATTGGAAAAAGCTTGGACAGTCAATGAAAACGAATTTGGAAACCTTTATAAAAAAAGCAGGAGATTGTAAAGGAACGCTTGAGCTTTTACTATCTATACAATATAGAGAAAGGAAAAAATATTCTGAATTTTTAAGACAGTTTGCAGTCTGGAGAGAAGAACTTCATAGTGATGAAGAGGAGTTTGATCTTGGATTTTATACGTTTGGACTTTCTCATTATGGAAATCTTCCATTAATGGAATCATTAGAATATAAAGAAGAAAAAAAGATTGAGGAATTTGCTATTATAATAGATACTTCTGGATCGTGTCCAGAGGATATAGTAAAACGTTTTCTTTCAGAAACCTATTCTATTTTAAAAAGCAGAGAAAGTTTTTTTAAAAAGATGAAAATTCATTTGATTCAGTGTGACGCTACAGTCCAGTCACATACTATCATCACATCAAAGGAAGAATTAGATCTATTTATGAAAGAGGTTACAATTCGAGGAATGGGAGGAACAGACTTTTGTCCTGCATTTGAATATTTAGATCGATTAAGAGAAGATGGAATCATTACAAAGTTAAAGGGTTTGCTTTACTTTACAGATGGATATGGAAAATTTCCAGAAAAACGCCCTCCCTATGAAACAGCATTTTTACTTTATCGAGAAGATCATTTTGATGTAACTCTACCTTCTTGGGCAATCCAATTTATTTTAGACAAAGAAGCATTAGAAGTAAATAGAAAGGTTGAAACAGATGAATATTAAGCAGGCAAAGGAAGAGTTAAAAAATACCGTTCATGCCTATTTAAAAAAAGATGAGATGGGGTTTTATCGAATCCCTGAATTTAGTAAACGTCCTCTCTTATTAATAGGAGCACCGGGAATTGGAAAGACTGCTATTATGGATCAGGTGGCAGCAGAATGTGAGATTGGATTGGTTGCTTATACTATGACTCATCACACAAGACAGAGTGCAGTAGGACTGCCAATAATTAAACAGGAAATATTTGATGGAAAAACATTTTCCATTACAGAATATACTATGAGCGAGATTATTGCATCTGTTTATAAAAAAATAGAGGAAACGGGAAAAAAAGAAGGAATTTTATTTATTGATGAAATTAACTGTGTATCTGAAACACTAGCTCCGACTATGCTCCAATTTCTGCAAAAGAAAACATTTGGAGGACATAAAGTCCCTGATGGTTGGATTATTGCTGCAGCAGGTAATCCCCCAGAGTATAATAAATCAGTTCGGGAATTTGATATTGTTACATTAGATCGAGTTAGAATATTAAATATCGAAGAAGACTTTGATGTTTGGAAAGAATATGCCTATGGACATCAAGTTCATGATTCTATTCTTTCCTATTTGGAGATAAAGCAGGAAAATTTTTATCAAATAAAAACTGCTGCACAGGGAATGAAATTTGTGACAGCTAGAAGTTGGGAAGATCTATCTCGACTGCTGTATGTATACGAAGAGTTACAGATTCCAATAACGCGTTTTGTAGTGGAACAATATTTGCAAGATCAAGAGATTGCAGGAGATTTTTCTCTTTATTATGAATTATATCAAAAGTACAAAAAAGATTATCAAATTCCTGAAATTTTAGATGGTATCATTCGAGAAGATAGGATACAACAATTAAAAGACGCGACATTTGACGAAAAATTGAGTTTTACTAATTTATTATCTAGTGCACTATTTCAGGGTTTTGCTAAACTTTATTTTCAAGGATATACACTAGATGCCCTATATCAGGCATTAAAGAGATATAAAAAACAGGATTTAGACGCCCAAGGTCAGCTAGAGAGTATAAACAGAGAAGAAAGAGAGAGATTGAGAAAAAGAAAAGCGTCTGCGGGCTTAGAGAAAGAAGAAGAAGCTGCACAAATTCGTATGCTAGAACGTCTGGAAGAGTTTTCGCAACAGTTAAAGAAGGAACATATTTCAGAGGCAGAGGCAGGATTTACAAGAATAAGAGAACTATTTTATCAAGATCAAGAAGAAGTAGAAAAGATTGCAGAATTCATGTTAAAAAAATTGGAGTATGCTTTTGATTTTATGGAGAAGACGTTTGGAGAAGGTCAGGAGATGGTTATTTTTGTAACACAACTAACGATAAATCCATTTAGTATGAGATTTTTGAGAGATTATGGATGTGAACGATATGATACGTATGCAAGAAGTTTATTGATGTATGAGCGAAGGAAAAGACTGTCAGAAGAAATTCGATCTTTTGTTCAGGAAGAAGAATTTTTATAGGAAAAGACGGTTTATGTAGAATCCGGTCCAAATCTTATATCAAATGAGAAGAAGTACTTAAAAAGTGTGGATTTTACAAAGGAAATCAGCAAAATTTCTTGACAAAATGGTATAATCAGTTTATAAATATACTGTATGAATTAACATCTTGATCTTGAACTATATGCTTAGAGGAGGATTATATCCATGAACAAAGCGGAATTAGTAGCAGCAATGGCTGAGAAGTCAGAATTATCCAAAAAGGACAGTGAAAAGGCATTAAAAGCATTTATTGATGTTGTTACAGAGGAATTGGTAAAGGGTGAGAAAATTCAATTAGTTGGTTTTGGAACATTTGAAGTTTCAGAAAGACCTGCGAGAACCGGAAGAAATCCACGCACGAAACAGACGATTGAAATTGCTGCTTCTAAAGCACCAAAATTCAAAGCTGGCAAGGCGTTAAAAGATCTGATCAATCAGTAAGATAATTTTATTGATATCAGAAAAGTACGGTAGGCTGTTTTGGAGAATTCTTCAGGACAGCCTTTTTTCTCAGGATCTTTTGTTATTCAGAAGATAGGAGAAGTTTATGAGATTAGATAAGTTTTTAAAAGTGTCAAGATTAATAAAACGGCGTACTGTTGCCAATGAAGCATGTGATGCGGGCAGAGTAACGATTAATGGGAAACCTGCAAAGGCATCTGCAAGTGTAAAAGCAGGAGATATTATTGAAATTGGATTTGGAACAAAGGCAGTAAAGGTAGAAGTTGTGGATGTTCAGGAAACAACGAAAAAAGAGGAAGCAAAAGAGTTATTCCGTTATCTATAGAAGTGAAAAATTGCTCTTTCCTGTCGGGAATGATTTTGAATTCTTTGGCATATAGTGATATTGGAAAATTATTGTTCCGTCAGGGAGGCAGCAATGGAGGAGAGAACATCACAGGCAATAAGGTCTCATCGAATTAATATGAATGCAAGAAAATCGGCGGAGATTACCGGTGTTAAGGATGTCCGTTCCTTTGACGAACAGGAGATCATTTTAGATACAGAAATGGGAATTTTGGTAATCCGAGGAGCACAACTACATGTAGGACGACTGACCTTAGAAAAAGGAGAAGTAGATATTACAGGTCGAATTGATAGTCTAATTTATACAGAACGCAAAGGGCATACAAAGAATGGGGAATCTATACTGAGCAGACTGTTTCAGTAGACAGGAGGCTAGAGGATGAACACGGATATTTTTCCGGAGGCAGAATATTTTCTGTCTTCTTTTCTTTTAGGAGTTGCCTTTTTATTCTGCTATGATATCTTCCGAATTTTAAGGCGTGTTATTGTACATAGGTGGATAGCGATTGCAGCAGAGGACATTTTATTTTGGGGTGCTGCAGGAATTCTTGCCTTTCGTATGATCTATGAAAAAAATTATGGAACAATTAGAGGGTATGCAGTGCTAGGAATGGCATTTGGAATGTGGTTGTATTATTCTTTTTTAAGTGAACTCTATGTTCGAAGTGTCACAAATCTGTTACATAAAACAGGACATTTGATTTACCGTTTTTTCTTTCGATTAACCTATCCAATTCGTTTTTTAGTATTAAAATGTAAAGCACTATATAAAAAGATAGCAACTGTATATTCTAAACAGTGTGAAAAAAAGAGAGTAGTTCGTGAAGAAAAACAAAGGAAAAAGGAAGAAAAAATAGAACAGTTAAGACAACAAAAAGAACAAGTAAAACAACAAAAAAAGCAGAAGAAAGAGGAATTAAGACAACAAAAAGAACAAGTAAAACAACAAAAAGAACAAGTAAAACAACAAAAAGAACAAGTAAAACAACAGAAAAAGCAGAAGAAACAGGATAAAGAATTAGATTGAATTTTTCCTAAAAAAAAGGTAAAATAAGAAATAGAAAGTTTGTAGTTATACAGGAGGATATTATGGCAAAGTCAAAGCGAAAGAAAAGAAAAGCCGAACTACGTATTATTGCAGTACTTGTTCTTTGTATCTGCAGCGTAGTCGGCTATCGGCGTATACAATTAGAGGCAGAATATAATAAAAAGTTAGAAAAAAAACAAGAACTAGAACTTTCTATTTTAGATGAAAAGGAACGTAGTAAAGATTTAGATCAAAAAAAGGCATACGTTCAAACGAAACGTTTTATAGAAGATGTAGCAAGACAATATTTAGGGCTGGTATATCCTGATGAGGTACTATTGCAGCCAGAAAAAAAGACAGATTAATGGCTATAAAAATCAACTACATCGTTTGAATCATAGTAGATCTTATCCTCTTCTATAATTTTAGAAGCTCCATGTTTTACTTCAATTATAGTTACAGAGCAATTTACTGGAACGTGTCCTCTCCAAAAGTCAGTCTTTGGATCAATATGATATAAAAGAGATCTTAAAGCACAACCATGTGTTGCAATTAGAATGGATTGATTCTCAATATTTTTTCTGGAAATTAGATCTTCATAAAATTCTGCTGTACGCTTACAAAGATGTTCAACCGTTTCCCCTTTCTCTCCAGGAATAAATTGAAGAGGATTCTCATAAAAGTCATTAAAGTGGTTAGAAGGGATTTCATAATTGTCTTTACGACAACCTAAACCTTCCCATACTCCAAAGGAAATCTCTTTAAGACGGTCATCTTCATAAATAGGAATATTTCTGCCTTCTAAAAGAATTTCTGCTGTCAGACGAGCTCGAATTAGGGGACTTGTAACTGCAAAGTGAAAAGGAATCTTTTGCATATGTTTCGCAGTTATTTGAGCGAGACGAATTCCATTTTCATTTAACGCAATATCTGTCTGTCCCTGAAGACGTCCCTGTAAATTCCATTGTGTTTCTCCGTGTCGAATAAGATATAGTTTCATATTTATCCTCCAAAATCAAAGAGCTGTCTTTAGTGAGACAGCTCTTTAGAATACTTTATTCTTAATAGCGAAGGGGGGATTTGAACCCTCGACACTACGGGTATGAACCGTATGCTCTAGCCAACTGAGCTACTTCGCCAAGAAAACAAGTTATATTATAATTACTTTTTTTCAGTTTGTCAAGATCAAATTTAATTTTTTCTAAAGAATGTAGAAATCCATTTTTTATATTGATAAAAGAAAGGTAAGAAAAAAGTATGACAGAGCAAAATCGCCTTATTTTATGGGGATGGTTTAACCCAAAACTTGTTAAAAATAAACTAATACCAGATATAGAAAAAAACTGTGTACAATATGGAGTAATGTTTCCAACTGCCTATGAGATTTTTCAAAAAAATAAGTTTGCTATCAATAGTTTGTATTTTCATCATTCCTATGCAGAAAGTGATATACCAATCGGACAAGAATATAAAAAAATTGCATTAATGGAGAATTATAAAATATTACCTGATTCTATTGAAACTTGTCATTCAAAAATTATATGCTTTTTAACTTGTAACTTTAAAATGCAGCCTTCTGAATGTGCAATGCGTGGGCATCACGAGAGTAGTTTGATACAATTTGAACGGGGAATTCCTAAGATGATATATGATGAGCTATTAGAGATAGCAGAACTACCATTTTATCCAAATGAAAAACAAATATGTCTTTTTTAACTCCCTAAATTCGATTTTGAACGGAAATCACAAAAGAATTTGTCAAACGATTTTTCTGACAGGCTTCTATCTTTTGACAAAGATCGCAGAGATAGTTGTATATAATCCTGTATTACATAGAATATTCAAATAAGGCAAAATAGGCTTAAGCAGGAGGAATCGATGTATGAGGATGGGAAATGATATCGGTTATCTGACAGAAGAATTACATAATACAGCAAGACAGCGATTGACAGAATTATCTGCCTCTTTTGGAAAATTAGCAAAAAGTTTTTCACAATTAAGGAATGTGAAAAAGGAATTAGATGGGGAGGATCTGAATCGTGTTTTTGAAGAACTTTCTAGTGGACTTTGTTTAAGTTGTGAAAAGTGTAATATTTGTTGGAGTCAAAAGTTTGATGAAAGTTATAACCGAACAAGAGAATTATTAAAACAGGCAGCGCAAAAAGGAGAGGTAACTCTCGAGGAAGTTTCGAAGGATTTTTTGGAACACTGTATTCGAACAACAGACTTTATCAGAGAAGTCAATCGAAGTATTTCAGTAGCAAAACTAAAATTGGCATGGAATAATCGTTTAGAGGAGAGTAGGGAGGTTGTAGCAGGACAATTTGATGAAATGTCGAGGATTGTAGAGGAATTTTCAGATAAGTTGTATGATTCCGGAAAAATTATTGATATGCAGAAACGGAAGGTTTATTCTATGCTTCGTTCCCATAGAATACGTGTAAAACGACTATTAGTATTAGAAAGAGAAAATAGAGGAATTCAACTGCACATGCGGGCGAAATGTACAGGAGGACGTTGTATTACAACAAAGGAAGCGGCAATTTTGTTAAGTATTGTTTTAGAATGTAGATTAGTTCCAAGAGAGGATGCAAAAAATGTGATTGGGAAAGATTATGCAGATTATGTTTTTTGTGAGGATGCCAATTTTCAGGTTTTAACAGGAGTCGCCAGAGCATCTAAAACAAGAGGAGAGTTATCAGGTGATAATTTTTCTTTTTTGTATCCAGAAAGTGGCGATCTGATTATGATGCTATCTGATGGTATGGGAACAGGACGAAAAGCCTGTGAAGAAAGTGAACGTGTAATTGAGTTATTAGAGCAGTTTTTAGAGGCAGGTTTTCGAGAGGAATCTGCTGTAAAAATGATTAATTCTGTATTGGTTTTACGTCCTGATCAAACGATATTTTCTACAATGGATTTGTGTGTTGTAAATTTATGTACAGGTACTTGTGAATTTGTAAAGGTCGGTGCAGCAACAACATTTATTAAACGAGATGGAATTGTAGAAATGGTAAGTTCATCTACTCTCCCTGCTGGAATGATTCGTCGTGCAGATTATGAGATTAAGTGTAAAAAGCTTTACGATGGAGATTTTGTGATCATGGTCTCTGATGGAGTATTAGAATCTGCCAAACAGGAAGAAAAGGAAGAGTATTTTAAAAAGATTATAGAACAGATAAAAAGTGTAAGTCCACAGGAAATTGCAAATGCAGTTTTAACAGCTGCCCTAGAGCTGCATGAATATCAACCAATCGATGATATGACTGTTTTAGTCTGTGGAATCTGGAAAAAGTGAACTTGTTTTTTTTAAAGGTTGGGTGTAGAATAAGACAAATAAGAGATTTGATTCCTAAAAAGAAAGGGGAACAAGAGCAATCTAACGATGAATGATTTTGTAAAAAAGGTCAAGGCTTATATAGAGAAATTCCAAATGCTGCACCGTGGAAACAGGGTGTTAGTTGGTGTGTCAGGAGGAGCAGATTCGATGTGTCTGCTTTCAGTGCTTGAAGAGCTCTCCAATGAGTTGGAATTAAGTCTGTTTGTTCTGCATATTCATCATGGGCTTCGGGGGAAGGAAGCAGATAATGATATGAAGTATGTTGAGAACTATTGCCGAAAGAAAGAGATAGAGTTTTGTGCAAAGCAGGTAGATGTAGCGAAACAGGCAAGAGAAAATGGATGGTCAACAGAAGAGGCAGGTCGAATATTACGTTACAGAGAGTTCCAATCGAAAGCAAAAGAGCATAATTGTACCAAGATTGCAGTAGCACATCATAGAGAAGATACAGCAGAAACGGTAATGTTTCAGATGATTCGCGGAACAGGAATCGATGGAATATGCGGAATTTCACCAACACGAGAAAATATTATTCGTCCTCTTCTTTGTATGGAACGTGTAGAAATTGAAAGATATCTAAAGGAAAAAAATATTTCCTATCAGACAGATTCCAGTAATTTTTCTGAGGAATATAGTAGAAATAAAATTAGGCTGCAATTATTTCCATATATTTGTAAAGAACTTAACTCACATGCGGTTGAACACATTGCAAATTTGGCAGATCAGATGAGAGAATATAAAGCTTTGCTTGATGAAAAACTTTGTGAACTTTGGAATACAATGGTTTTTGAACAAGAAAAGCATGTTTGTATTAATTGTAATTCTTTTTCAGAACTTGCGCCAGTACTTCAAAGAGAATTAATTTTAAGGGTACTAAGATATATAAATGAAAAAGGAGAGGGAAGAAATAATATAACAACAACACAACTGACAAAAGTGGCAGAACTTGTGAAAAAGCCAGTTGGACATCTTTTATATCTTCCCAATCACTGTCGTGTCCTTAGAACCTATGAAACGTTAGACTTTTGGAAAGAATCGTCGATTGTATTACAACAAAACATATCTTCTATTTGGCTTGAACCATCAAAGTTTCCATTTGAATATATTTTACCAGTTGGAAGAGATTTTTTGTGTTCTGGGTATAGACTTCATATTTTTATGACAGAATATAAGAATTCTATGAAAATACCGAAAAATAGCTATACGAAATGGTTTGACTATGATAAAATAGAGAATACACTGGAACTTCGTACCAGAAGACAGAAAGATATCATACAAATTCATCAAGATGGAACACATAAAGCGATCAACCGTCTTTTCATCGATGAGAAGGTACCAAAACAAGTGAGAGATTTCTGTCTTTTGTTAGCCTGCGGTAATGAGATCTTATGGGTATTAGGACTGCGTTCTAGCGAAAAATATTATGTTACTGAGAATACCAAAAGACTTTTAGTAGCTAACTTAGAACCAAGTGGACAAAGGGACAGTTTTAAATAAAATTGATGAATGAAAACAAAAGAGTAAAAAAGAGAGGTCAACGTGATGGCAGAAAAAATAAAGGTGATGATACCACAAGAAAAAGTAGATCAGCGTATTGAAGAGATGGGAAAACAGATCAGCAAAGATTATGAGGGAAAACAGATCCACCTAATCTGTATTTTAAAAGGAGGCGTGTTTTTCACGACAGAACTTGCAAAACATATCTGTGTTCCAGTATCGTTTGACTTTATGGCAGTTTCCAGTTATGGAGATAAGACAGTTAGTTCTGGAAGAATAAAAATCATTAAAGACTTAGATGATCCGGTAGAGGGAAAAGATGTTTTAATTGTAGAGGATATTATTGATTCTGGAAGAACTCTTTCCCATTTGATGGAATTATTAAAAAATCGAAAACCTGCCAGTTTAAAACTGTGTACACTTTTAGATAAACCAGAATGTAGGGTAACAGATATTACAGTAGACTATACTGGTTTTTCCATACCAGATGCTTTTGTTGTTGGATATGGCTTGGATTATGCACAAAAATATAGAAATCTTCCCTACATTGGAGAAATAAAATTTGAGGATTAAGTTGGCAGTATGACAGTAGATAAGGAGGCGTAATGTGAAAAAATCAATGCGGGGATATGGAATTTATTTCATAATCCTAATTATAGTAATGGCGGCAATTTATTTGTCAGAGGGGTTGACTGGAAGGAATTCTGCTGGATATACTTATCAAAACTATCAGTATGATCTCAAAAGTGGAAATGTTCAAAACATTCATATTTATCTGAGTGAGGAAATGTATTCTGGTAATGTAAAAGTAATTTATAAAAATAATAAATCTGTTACTTTTACAGTAACGGATGTTACGATTGCTGAGGCAGAGGCAAGAGAGGCAGGGATTTCTCCAATAGTCTATGAGGTCGATAAGCCAAATTGGTTTTTAACCAGTGTATTACCCTATCTTTTAGGCTTTGTAGTAATTGTCTTGATGTTTTCTTTTTTAAGTAGTCAAATGGGGGGTGGCGGAGGAAATTCCAAAGTCATGAATTTTGGAAAAAGCCGTGCACGAATGACAACAGATGCCGATAATAAAACAACTTTTAAAGATGTAGCAGGATTGATAGAAGAAAAAGAGGAATTAAAGGAAATTGTAGATTTTTTAAAAACTCCAAAAAAGTATATTACAGTTGGAGCTAGAATTCCAAAAGGAGTTTTACTAGAAGGCCCACCCGGAACAGGTAAAACTTTATTGGCAAAAGCAATTGCTGGTGAAGCAGGTGTGCCATTTTTTTCTATTTCTGGTTCTGACTTTGTAGAGATGTTTGTCGGTGTTGGTGCTTCGAGAGTAAGAGATTTATTTGCAGATGCAAAGAAAAATTGTCCATGTATTGTTTTTATTGACGAAATTGATGCTGTAGCAAGAAGACGTGGAACTGGAATGGGCGGCGGACATGATGAAAGAGAACAGACATTAAATCAGTTATTAGTTGAGATGGACGGATTTGGAATCAATGAAGGCATTATTGTGATGGCGGCAACAAACCGAGTAGATATTTTAGATCCCGCTATTTTACGTCCGGGCAGATTTGATCGAAAAGTTATGGTCGGACGTCCAGATGTTCGTGGAAGAGAAGAAATTCTTCAGGTTCATGCAAAAAATAAACCATTAGCAGAAGATGTCGATTTAAAACAGGTAGCTCAGACAACAGCCGGATTTACTGGCGCAGATTTAGAAAATTTATTAAATGAGGCGGCTATTGGTGCTGCAAAAGAATCCAGAAGTTTTATTAAAGATGAAGATATTAAAAAAGCATTAATTAAAGTTGGAATTGGAACAGAGAAAAAGAGTCGTGTAATTTCAGAAAAAGAAAAGAAAATCACCGCATATCATGAAACAGGACATGCAATTTTATTCAATGTTCTTCCAGATGTCGATCCAGTATACATGGTATCTATTATTCCTACAGGCAATGGTGCAGCAGGATATACAATGCGACTGCCAGAACGAGATGATATGTTTTATACAAAAGGGAAAATGAAACAAGATATTATTGTAAGCTTGGGTGGTCGTGCTGCAGAAGAGATGATCTTTGATGATATTACAACAGGAGCATCCCAAGATATCAAAGAGGCAACTAGAACGGCACGTAGTATGGTTACAAGATATGGATTTTCTGAAAGTATTGGAATGGTAAATTATGATAATGACGATGATGAAGTATTTATCGGTAGAGATTTAGCACATACCAGAAGCTATAGTGAAGCAGTTGCAAATACAATCGATGAAGAAGTAAAAAAAATTATTGATGAATGTTATAAGGAAGCTAAAAGAATCTTACAGGAACATCGTAATGTTATGGAACAATGTGTTACGCTTTTAATGGAAAAAGAAAGAATTACGGGTGAAGAATTTGCAGCATTATTTTCAAAGGAGTAATGAAGCAAATTTTTTACAAGATAAAAACAATTTAAAATAATTTAAAGTTCTTTGTACTATTTTTAGTCATTTTTGATTGTAATAAAATATGGTGTGGACAAACTGGACAAAAAAAGATACAGATGAATTTTAAGTTTGTGCACACTTTATTTTAACTCAATGTTATACTAATATTCGTAAACCCCAATACATTATATAGTTTTTGCTACACCCCATAAGTAACAAAAATACCTTCTCCGAAAACGGACAGCCTCCCAAGCTGTCCGTTTTTACTAAATTACTCTTGTAATCATTCTCAAAGTATTATAAAATATAGTCAAGATCGAAAACAGAAAGGAATCAGCGGAATATCGGATTCCTTTTTTTGACCAAATATCATAGATGAATGGGGAGGCCACAATGGACCTTAACATTATAGAAAGAAATAAAAATATTATGCCAGCTCAAGCCAATAGACGACGAGAGCTAAATCAAGGAGCCGTTTTTAGTGATGGAACTGATAGATTTCGTATTCCAATGGAACCAGAGCCATTTCAAAAGGTTGCTGTTCGAATTAGAACTGCAAAAGATAATGTAGATTCTGTTGAAGTAATTGCAGATGGAGTTTTATTTCCTGCACATAGTATTAAAACAGATGAGTTGTTTGAGTATTATGAAACAGAACTTACTCTGACAGATCAGACATTACGTTATTATTTTAAACTAAATTGTGGGACAGAGTGTTATTACTATAATAAAGTGGGACTGTCACATGATGAACATCCTGAGTATAATTTTGAAATTATGCCGGGGTATAAGACGCCAGACTGGGCAAAAGGAGCCGTTTTTTATCAGATTTTTGTAGATCGTTTTTATAATGGAGATGCTACGAATGATGTTTTAGATCAAGAATATTCTTATATTGAAGAGGGAACGCGTCGGATAATGAACTGGAATAAGTATCCAGCTTCTATGGGAGTTCGTGAGTTCTATGGCGGAGATCTGTTAGGGATAATGAAAAAGCTGGATTATTTAGAGGGATTGGGAATAGAAGTAATCTATTTAAATCCCGTTTTTGTTTCGCCATCAAATCATAAATATGATATTCAAGATTATGACTATATTGATCCTCATTATGGTGTGATTGTCAAAGATAAAGGAAAATGCCTTCCAGAAGGCTTTACACAAAATTCAAGAGCTTCTCGCTATATCTGTCGTGTTACTTCCAAAGAAAATTTAGAGGCAAGCAATGAGCTTTTTATTCAATTAGTAGAAGAAATCCATAGACGGGGCATGAAAATCATTTTAGATGGAGTATTTAATCATTGTGGTTCTTTTAATAAATGGATGGATAGAGAACGTCTATATGAGAATGTACCGGGATATGAAAAAGGAGCATATATTGATAAAAATAGTGCGTATCATACCTTTTTTAAGTTTCGGGACGAAGATGATAAAAAATGGCCTTATAATGACTCCTATGATGGCTGGTGGGGACATAATACACTTCCAAAACTCAATTATGAAGACTCACCAAAACTTGTAGAATATATTATGGAGATTGCAAGAAAGTGGGTTTCACCTCCCTACAATGTAGACGGATGGAGATTAGATGTAGCTGCCGATTTAGGACATTCTCCAGAGTACAATCATAAATTTTGGAGAGAATTTAGAGAAAACGTAAGACAAGCAAACCCAGAAGCAATTATTTTGGCAGAACATTATGGAGATCCCGTTTCTTGGCTATCAGGAAAAGAATGGGATTCAGTAATGAATTATGATGCGTTTATGGAACCGATTACTTGGTTTTTAACGGGAATGGAAAAACATAGTGATGAATATAGAGGGGATATGCTTTGCAATCAGGATGCTTTTTTTGGATCGATGCGACATTATATGACAAGGTTTAATACACAATCTCTATTAGTTGCAATGAATGAGTTGTCCAACCATGATCATTCCAGATTTTTGACCAGAACAAATCATAGAGCTGGTCGAACCGCTTCGGCTGGACCAGAGGCTGCAAACCAAAACTTAAATTATGCAGTCATGCGAGAAGCAGTAGTAATTCAAATGACTTGGATTGGTGCACCGACCATTTATTACGGAGATGAAGCAGGGGTTTGTGGTTGGACTGATCCAGATAACCGTAGAACGTATCCTTGGGGACATGAAGATAAAGAATTAATTCGGTTTCATAGAGAAATGATTCATATTCATAAAGCATATAATGCGTTAAGAACTGGTTCTATTAAATTTTTATATGGAGCACATGGAGTCATTGGATATGGAAGATTTGATTTTGTAGATCAATTTATTATTTTGGTTAATAATAATCCCTATGAAGTCAATGTTGAAGTTCCAGTATGGCAGATTGGAATAACCGATCAAGATCCTTTGGTACGTATAGTATATACCAATGAGGGCGGATTTGGACTAGATGCAACACTATATTGGACAGAGAGGGGAATTTTATACTTAAAGTTATATTCGTATTCTTCTGTGGTATTAAAGAACTTTCCAAAACGACTGCTTTCGATACAGCCAATGGTATAAAAGAACATGGTTTATAGGCAATATGGAGGAATTAACATGAAAATTATAGTAGGTCTCGGAAATCCGGGAAGTACCTATACAGCAACAAGACATAATATTGGCTTTGATACCGTTACCCGAATTTGTGATGATTATGACATTCCTTTAGATTTTAAAAAGCATAAAGCACTCTGTGGTAAAGGAATCATAGAGGGAGAAAAAGTTTTATTAGTACAACCACAGACATTTATGAATTTAAGTGGAGAATGTGTAAGAGAATTAATAGATTATTATAAAGTAACTCCAAAGGATCTCATTATTATTTATGATGATATTAGTTTGGAAGTTGGACAGCTTCGCATTCGCCCTATGGGAAGTGCAGGCGGTCACAATGGAATTAAAAATATTATTGCAAACTTGGGTACACAAGAGTTTCTAAGGATTAAAATTGGTGTAGGGGAAAAACCAAAAGGATGGGACTTAAAAGATTATGTTCTGGGAAGATTTTTAAAGGAAGAAGAACCAACTATAAGAGAAACTCTAGAACGTGCATCAAAAGCCTGTACTGTTTTAATAAGGGAAGGAATTGATGCAGCAATGAATGAATTTAATCGGAAATTACAAAATAAATAGAAATTTTAAGGTTAGACAATCAATGAAATGGCGTGGGAAAGGGAAGGTAACAAAAAAATGACAATATTTACTAAACCATTTTTGGAGTACAAGGAATTTACGGAAATACAAAAATGTTTAGAAAAAGGAAGAACTCCGATACACATAACAGGATGTATCGATTCTCAAAAATGCCATTTCATGGCCGGGATTGGAGAAGGGTGTCCGAATCGGCTGATTGTTACGTATAGTGAATTAAAAGCAAAGGAAATCTATGAAGATCTCAAACTTTATGATAAAAACGTTTATTTCTATCCAGCAAAAGATATTATATTTTATAGTGCAGATATTCATGGAAATGCGATTGTGGCACAAAGACTTAGAATTTTAAAACGGCTGATAGATGGAGAGCCTATTACAGTAGTAACAACACTAGATGGTGGAATGGATAGACTTTTACCACTAGAATTTTTATCAAGTAAGGTAATTCATCTAAAAGAAGGAGATACGATTGACTTAGCAAAACTGGCACAAGATCTTGCCCATTTAGGATATGAACGACAAGGACAAGTAGAAACCCCTGGAGAATTTGCTGTTCGTGGTGGAATTTTAGATGTTTTTCCACTGACAGAAGACGCCCCAATTCGAATTGAATTATGGGATGATGAGATTGATTCGATCCGAAGTTTTGACGCAGCAAATCAACGTTCTATTGAACGACTGCAAAAGGTTGAACTTGTTCCAGCTACGGAATTTGTCTTAGAGCCAGATACAATAGTCGCAGGACTTCGGCAGGTAGAAAATGAAAAGAAAAAGTATATTGCTTCATTAAGGAAACAGGCTAAAAATGAAGAAGCACACCGTATAGAGGAAATTATAGATGAATTTAAGGAAAATTTGACTTATTTGCAAGGAGTCGTTGGAATCGATAGTTATATCAAGTTTTTCTTTCAAAAAACCGTTTCTTTCTTTGACTATTTTTCCTCTGAAAATTCTTTAATCTTTCTTGACGAACCAAGTCGAGTTGCAGAAAAAGGTGAAGCGGTTTTTACAGAATTTTCAGAAAGTATGATAGGGAGAATCGAAAAGGGATATATTTTGCCAAGTCAAATGGATGTGATTTTTGACTATAAAGAATTACTTGCCAATCTCTCTAAAAAGCGTATTTTATATATCAGTACAATGGATCATAAAGTTGGTCAAATGCCTTCTGAGGCAAGTTATAATTTTACTGTAAAATCGATTAATTCTTATAATAATAATTTTGAACTGCTTATAAAGGATCTGACAGAGTGGAAGAAAAATGGATATAGGGTGATTTTACTTTCTGCTTCTAGGACAAGAGCACAAAGACTGGCAGAAGATCTGAGAGAATATGATCTCAATGCAATCTATTCTGAAGATAAGGACAGACAATTAAAGCCAAGAGAAATTGTTACAATGTCAGGAAGTGTACATCGAGGTTTTGAGTATCCACTTCTAAAATTTGTAATAATATCGGAAAGTGATATTTTTGGAAAAGAAAAAAAGAAACGTAGAAAAAAGTCGGCATATGAAGGAAAACAAATTCAGAGTTTCCATGATTTAACACTAGGAGATTTTGTAGTACATGAAAATCATGGGTTGGGAATTTATCGTGGAATTGAAAAAATAGAGGTAGATAAAGTAGTAAAAGATTATATTAAAATTGAATATGCCGGAGGCGGATTTTTGTATACTCTTGCTACAGGATTAGATGTTATTCAAAAATATTCCGGTTCAGATGGAAGAAAACCAAAATTAAATAAATTAAACTCGGTAGAGTGGAAAAATACAAAAGCAAAGGTACGTGGAGCAGTAAGAGATATCGCTAAAGAATTGGTGGCACTCTATGCTATAAGACAGGCAAAAGAGGGATTTCAGTTTAGTAAAGATACTGTTTGGCAGAGAGAATTTGAAGAAATGTTTCCCTATGAGGAAACAGAAGATCAGATTCATGCAATCGAAGATACAAAAAGAGATATGGAAAGTAAACGAATCATGGATAGACTAATCTGTGGGGATGTTGGTTATGGAAAGACAGAAATTGCGATCCGTGCCGCATTTAAAGCAGTATCCGACGGGAGGCAGGTAGTCTTTTTAGTGCCAACCACCATTTTGGCGCAACAACATTATAATACTTTTACTCAACGGATGATGGATTTTCCTGTAAGTATTGATATGCTTTCCAGATTTCGGACACCTACACAGCAAAAACATGCTATAGAAAGGTTAAAGAAAGGGCAGCTCGATATTTTAATAGGAACCCATCGGGTTTTGTCAAAAGACGTAACTTTTAAAAACCTTGGTCTTTTAATTATTGATGAAGAACAGCGCTTTGGTGTAGCACATAAAGAAAAGATCAAACATTTAAAAGAAAATGTCGATGTTTTGACTTTAACTGCGACACCAATTCCAAGAACGCTGCATATGAGTTTAATTGGAATTCGGGATATGAGTATTTTAGAAGAACCTCCGGTTGACAGACTTCCAGTACAGACTTTTGTTTTAGAACATAATGATGAAATTATCAGGGAGGCAATTCACCGAGAACTAGCAAGAAATGGTCAAGTTTATTATGTTTATAACCGAGTGAATGGAATTGAAGAGGTGGCGAGTATAGTTTCTAAATTAGTTCCAGAGGCAAATGTCGCTTTTGCACACGGACAAATGAGCGAACGTCAGCTAGAAAAAATCATGTTTGAATTTATCAATGGAGAAATTGATGTATTAGTTTCTACTACGATTATTGAAACAGGTTTGGACATTTCAAATGTGAATACGATTATTATTGATGATGCCGACAGATTAGGACTAGCACAACTTTATCAACTGCGTGGGCGGGTTGGACGCTCCAATCGAACCTCCTATGCTTTTTTAATGTATAAAAGAGATAAATTATTAAAAGAAGTAGCAGAAAAACGTCTTTCTGCTATTAGAGAGTTTACAGAACTAGGTTCTGGATTTAAAATATCTATGCGGGATTTAGAAATCAGAGGTGCAGGAAATTTGCTTGGTGCACAACAAAGTGGTCATATGGAGTCTGTAGGATATGATCTATACTGTAAAATGTTAA
The DNA here is from genome assembly GCA_947089905.1 of uncultured Lachnospiraceae bacterium. Classification (GTDB taxonomy): domain Bacteria; phylum Bacillota; class Clostridia; order Lachnospirales; family Lachnospiraceae; genus MGBC140009. The sequence continues at coordinate 94,874 of CAMUMG010000006.1, read as the reverse complement.
ACGAGGCAGTGAAACAGATGAAAGGAGAAGAAACACAAGAAGAGAGCTTTGATACGATTATCGATTTGGATGTAGATGCCTATATTCCATCTTCTTATATTAAAAATGAAATGCAGAAACTAGATATGTATAAACGTGTTGCAGGGATAGAAACACAAGAAGAACTGATGGATATGCAGGAAGAATTGATAGACAGATTTGGTGATCTTCCTGTTCCAGTAGATAATTTACTGCATATTGCTCTTTTAAAATCGATTGCAAAAGAGGCTTATATTATCTCTATTGTACAAAAAAAACTCGAAGCAAAAATTACAATGTATCCCAAAGCAAAACTGGCAGTAGAAAGAATCCCAGAACTTTTAACCAAATACAGCCATTTAAAAATGACACCGGGAAGTGTTCCGTTTTTTACCTATCAGCTTAACCCAGGTGTAAAAAATGGAATAAAATTAGCAAGACCAGAAACAGAAGTTTTATTTACACAGATGGGAAAACTTCTTGAGGATTTTAGAAATCTAAGACAGTAGATTATGGGGATGTCGCACTAAGGAATTATACTATATCTTGTATGTTTAACGTTTATTGCGAAAGCCCCTGCAAGTTTGTGTCTGCGTGGCATCCACAAACTTGATATTCAAAAAGTCACGCAGAAATGTGGAAAAGATGAAAAGACAATGGAAGAAAACCTCGCTTTGTTTGATATTAGTTGTGGTTTTATTCTTTGGGGGATGTTCTAAAAAAAATGGAGATAAAGATACTCCTCCTACCCTATTAGAAGAACAGATAAAACCACAAGATATGGTTATTATGACAGTTGGAACTCAAAAATTGACCTATGCAGAATTAATGTTATATTTACGTTCCAAAAAACAAGAAATCGAAGCTTTATATGGAACAGATATTTGGGATTACCAATTAGATGCAGAAGGAACAACTTATGAAACAATGTTAAAAGAGCAAATTTTAAATGATCTTATCTATGTTAAATTAGTCTGTGCACAAGCGGCATTTTTAGGTATTACTTTAACAGAAGATGAATTGTTAGATATAGATGAATATTCTGCCTCTTTTCTAGCAGAATTTACCAATGAAGACATGGAATATTATGGATTTAATAAAGAGACCGTAAAAGGCATTTATAAAGACAATCTTCTTGCCAATAAGATCTATGAGAGTTTAACCTTAAATGTAGATACAGAAGTATCTGACGAAGAGGCAAGACAGATGCAGTTTTGGTATATTTTGGTTGCAAAATATGGCTATGACGAAGAGGGCAATCGTTTAGAGTATACGGAGGAACAGTTAGAAGAAGTAAAAAAACGTGCAACAGATACCTATGAACGAGCGTTAGAAACAGAGGATTTTTATTCTTTAGCAAGAGAGGTTTCTGACGATAATGATATTGAAATTATTGTAGGTCGCTCAGAAATGTCAAAAGAACTAGAGGAAGCTACTTTTTCCCTAAAACAGGGAGAACTTTCACAGATGATAGAAAATGATAAAGGATATTTTCTTTTTTACTGTGTATCCGAATTAGAGGAGCAGGCAACCAATGCAAAAAAAGAAGAAATAATAAAAGAGCGACAAGAGAAAGTATTTGACGAAAGTTATAAGGAATGGCAGGATGAAACAGAAGTCAAAATAGACAAGCAACTTTGGGAAAGGGTTACGTTAAAAGGAAAGGATATTGGATTAAAAGAGGTAGAGGCTGAAAATGATAGAGATTAATGGATTGACAAAGGTGTATCGTCTAAGTAAAAGACAAATGCAGCAGATGAAAACGAAAAAAAATATAAAGCGGGCAGCGGATGGAATCAGTCTTACTGCAAAAGAAGGTGAGATCTATGGTCTTTTAGGGCCAAATGGGGCTGGAAAAACGACGACATTGCGATGTGTAGCAACTCTACTAAAGCCTACAGAAGGGTTTATTAAAGTCTGTGGTTTTGATACTGTCAAGCAATCTAAGCAGGTACGAGATTGTATTGGATTTTTAACAAATGAAATTAAACTAGATCCACAATTTTCTTCACGATATATGTTTGAATTTTTTGGAAAACTTCACGGTTTAGAAGTAAAACAAATTGAGGAAAGAAGAAGAGAGCTGTTTTCCTACTTTGGAATAGAAGCTTTTCAGGATAAAAAAATAGAAGAGCTATCAACAGGAATGAAACAAAAGGCTGCTATTGCTGTCAGTTTGGTACACGATCCAAAAGTTATCATTTTTGATGAGCCGACCAGTGGACTCGATATTGTTACTGCCAGAAATGTCACAGATTATCTCAAGTTGTTAAAACAGCGTGGAAAGCTGGTCATTATATCCACTCATATCATGTCAGAAGCCGAAAAACTCTGTGATCGGATCGGTATTATTATAAATGGTAAAAAAGCGGCAGAGGGAACACTTACACAACTTTTACAACAGACAGAGACAAGTGATCTAGAGGATGCGTTTTTTGAATTATACAAAGAAAACAATTTAGACGATGAAAAATAAACAAAGCCAGTGTATTTGGCACAATATAGAATGGGGATTTTTATGAAAGGTGCAAAAACAATTATATCAAAAGAATTAAAACGGGTATTTCAGGATAAAAAATTAATCTTTAGCTTATTTATTCTGCCCGCCATTATGGTAATTGGAATTTATGCTTTAATTGGACAACTGACAACTTCTATGACAAAAAATATTGATGAACATATTTCAAACGTAGTAATTCAAAATACCCCTGCAGGATTAAAAGATTTTATCAAAGCCTGTGGATACGAGGATACTGCACAGATTTCTTATCTTGATACAAAGGATACTGTCGAAGAAGTTAAACAGAAAGTCCTTGATGAAACCGTGGATCTTTTTGTCGTTTTTGAGAAAGGATTTTTAGAAAATATTGCTGCATATAAAAAAGCAGGAGATAAAATTCCAGTAGTAGAACTATATTACAATACAACAGGAAATTATTCTCAGGCAGCAAAAAATAATTTCGAAGCTATGATCTTGACTCCTCTTGAAACGAGTTTATTAGGAGAACGCCTTGGAAATTTAGAACTGCTCAATGTATTTGAAACAAAACAGACTGTGATTGCGGATGAGGATAAAGCAAATGGACAATTTTTAGCAATGATGCTTCCATATTTGATTACTTTTCTTTTATTTGTTGGAGCAATGAGTTTAGGAGTAGATTCTTTTACAGGAGAGAAAGAGCGTGGAACAATGGCAAGTATGCTCTTAGCTCCAATTAAACGTCAGGAAATTGTAATAGGAAAACTGGTATCGTTGAGTATCTTATCAGGAATTTCTGCTGCTGTCTATGCAGCGGCTATGATTTTATCTATGCCAATGATGGCAAAAAGTATGAGCAATGGTGTAGAGATGAATGTTTCACTCCATTTTACTTTTAAGCAAATTATCATGCTTATCATCATTATGATGTGTATGGTAATTTTATATGTGGCATTAGTCGGTTTAGTAGCAATTATCGCAAAAACTTCAAAAGAAGCCAATACGTATGTATCGCCGATCTATATTGTAGTCTTGTTGGCAGGCATGATTACGATGTTTCAGGGGGGAATGGAAAAAAGATGGTATCAATTTGCGATACCAGTCTATGGAAATTCTTTAGCAATTCAGAACTTAATGACCAACGAGTTGACTTTTTTACAATTTGGTTTGGCAGTTGGAAGTACGCTCCTTTTAGCCATAATCTTAATGGCACTTTTAACGAAGTCATTTAATAGTGAAAAGGTGATGTTTAACGCATAAGTATTGCGATAATAGCAAGAAATGCAATAGAAAAGCAGTCAAAAAATAATAAATACGAAAAATTTTTTTAAAAGCTATTAAGTTTATAGTTCACCTTGACGATAACTAGATTGAAGGTAAGGTAGGTGATGGAAGTTTTTAGGTAGTAATTCTTTCATAAAAGGTAAAGTGCGACCTTTGTGGAAGGATGTAAGAGGTAGGTAGGAAAAAAAGCACTGTTAAGGACAGGCAAAATTACATGGAGGTAGGATTATGATGAATGTAAGAAAGTTAGCAAAATATGCCTTAACCACAGGATTGGCATTTGGGTTAATGGCAGGTGCTGGAACTTTAACTGCAAAGGCAGCTAAACCAACAGTAGATTATAATTATGAGACACAAACTTTAGAAGTTAAACCAGGAAGTAGTGATACTAGCCCATATTTTTATGTAGCTACAACAATTAATGGAAAGACTACTACAGAAAGAATTGAATATGTTTTAAATAGTAGTGGTGCAGTAGAGACAACAAAGGCTACAAAAGTGGATGTTTCTGGTTTGAACTATACCAAAGATATCGACTTTGAAGTATTTTCAAAAACTGATTCTGCAGATGGTACAAAGCCAGCAGATACAACATTAGTTGAGAAGATAACTGTTAAAGCTCAACCAAAAAAGATCACTGCAAAATTAGATCCTTCCAAAGCTACAATAACTGTTACAGCAGATAGTGCTTTAGGCAATGGTGAATTAAATACTAATGGTACTGTTAAGACTCCTGCTGATTGGGAATTTAGAACTACTTATTCAAATGAATGGGTAAATGGTGCGCTTTTCTCACAACAGATGTTAGATCAATGTTCTGTTTATGGTACAACTTTAGTTATCCGTCAGACAGCAGTAGATAAAACTAAAACTACTACTGCAACTGTAGAGCGTTTAGCAAGTAAGGAAGTTAAATTAAAGATTGCTAAAAAGGCAAATGGACCTAAGGCTACAGTAGATCCAATTAATCTTACTGTAAATATTCCAAAGGGCTGCGAGTGGAGAATCGTCGGAGATGACGAACTTACAAGTGGTAGTGGAAGAAAAGATATCTGGACAAAGGCAGATGCTAATGATTTAACTGGTTGGCAGAAGAATGATACTGCAAAGAAATATACCATTAAAGAGTTAAATGCAAAAGTAACTGCAAATGCTAAGATTAATCATAAACACGATGGAGCTACAAATGCAGCACAGACAGATGCAAGCGTTCTCCACGGTGCAACCATTGAGTTAAGAACAGTAGCAACAGAAAAGAAATTAGGATCAAAGATCTCCTATGTTCACCTTCCAGATCAGACCTCTGCACCAGTAAGTGGTACTGACTTTGTTCTTAGTCCTGTAATTAATACAAAGACAAATGCAGTAACAGGACTTCAGATTGAGAATAAGTCTCAAAAGGCAATGCAGATAGCTGTATTTGAAGCTAGTAAGATTGAAACAGCAGCAACAGGAACTGCTCCAAATATTACTCCAGCAGTATTAAAGAAAGATGCAACTACTGATTTTACAGGTGTTAAATTTACAGCAGTTGCTGCAGGCAAGAAAAAGGTTGTACCAGTTAAAACAGCAGCAGATGGAAGTTATTTAGTTGTTAGATATCAGGGAACAAAAGCAACTAAGGACAAAGCTATGGTTCTTTCAAGTGATTTAGCAGCAGATCTGATTGCATATCCAAAGGCAGCAACAAAAGATTTGACAGTAACACTAGAAGCAGGTGCTAATACTGGTGAAACAAATGCTAAGGTTAATGCTATTGGAAGTGGCAATAAGGTTTATTATAAGATTGAAGATAAAGAACCAAAATTTGTACCATTGCAATCTACAAAGACTTCATTATCATTATCAACTGAACTCACAATATCTTCTGCTAAAATCACAGGTGCTCAAGAAAGTAAATATGTTGTTGCATATGAATGTGATGCAGATGGTAATGTAGTTAAGTATGGTTATACAAAGGTTGAGGCATCTCATATTAAACCAGCTCCAACACCAACCCCTTGATTAATTTCTAATTTGTTTTAAAATAAAAGAGAGAGTATCCAAGGCATACCAAGAGATGCTCTCTCTTAACCCAAAACTTTATAAAAAATATCAAATATCTATCCAATCGAAATAACAATATTTGAAATATAACACCCTTATAAATGAAAGTAATTGCTAAACATATCATGTAATAGCAGTGAAAACGAAAACAACGAATAGCTGAATCTTTAAGATTCAGCTATTGTTATTATATAAATGCAAAAAGTTTGACAACATAATAGAACGAGGTTAAATATGAAAAAACGTTGGATTCAAATGGGAACAGTTGCAGCTTTGATACTTTTGTTAACAGCGTGTAGTAAACAGAAGGAGGATACATCTTTGAATGAGAATGATATGACACCAACAGAAATAGAAGAGGAAGAGGAAATTATGATTCCGCTTGAAGATCTTTTAGTTACAGAGGATAGCAGAGTAGCTCCTGTTTATGATGAAGATACTGGAAGAATTCACTTTCAGGGATTTGTCTATGAATTAAAGGAAGAAGAGGCTATCATAGCAGATTATGACTGGGTTGATACAGAAGAGTTGGTATTGCCATCCTCATTTACTTATCAGGAAAAGGAATATCCAGTTACAACAGTAGGTCAGGAAGCTTTTTTTTATTGTTCGGAAATTACAAAATTGACAATTCCATCAACTATTCAGTCACTTGAAACAAACGCTTTTTATGGCTGTGATGAGTTGAAGGAAATTGTTTTTGAAAAAGGTCTTACAAAGATTGGTAATGCCGCTTTTTATGGTTGTGATGCACTGACAGAGGTTACTTTGCCAGAGGGATTGTTACATATTGGTTCAGAGGCATTTTGTTCCTGTACCAATTTAAAAACTATCCATTTTCCGGACTCTGTAAAGGAAATTGAATCGGAGGCCTTCTTTGGATGTAGTGCAATGGAATCGATTACTTTGCCAGACAGTCTGACAAGTTTATCAGAAGGACTATTTTCAGAATGTGAGGGCTTGACTGAGGTAAATCTGCCGAAAAATCTTGTTCTTATAGGAAATGAAGCTTTTTGGTATTGTACTTCTCTGACTAAATTGAATTTACCAGATGGTTTAATACAGATGGGAGAAAAAGTTTTTTATAATGCGGGAATTGTTGAATTGACATTACCTAGCAGTGTCAATGGAATCAATCAGGATACTTTTGATGGCTGTGATACAATTAAAAAGATATATGTAGAAAAAGAAGATGTAGAACGTTATAAACAGATATTTGAAGAAACAGAGATAGAGATTTTGGAAAAACAGTAATGATACTATATTAAATTTAGAAGCTGCTGCAAAATAAGATTCAACTGCCAAAACGAAAGGCATAAACATTTTATTTTGCAGCAGTTTTTTTGTCTGTGCCTTACTCTAATAATCGAAGATTTAGTGGAAAAAGTATCGCTGCTTTTACATTTTCCATAAAATCAATTCATGCGTTTGTAGTGAAGTATAAAATAGGAGAATTTTATAATAAGTATAAAATAATAATATATTTTTAATAGACTTAAATTCCATATTCTTTCATTAATTGGTGTTGAAAATTACTATCTGTGACAGAGCGTTTTAAATCATCATACCGTTCCTGCTGGATTAGTAAGGTGTTTAACTTGTTAATTCTTTGTTCTGCTTGTTGTTCTCCCCGTTGTTCCGCTTCTTTCATCAACTGGTTGTAATCCCGAACGGCTTTCTCTCTTGCCTCATACTCCAAACGTTTCTCCCTATCCTGACTAATCACCTGTAACTGCCTGTATGCACTTTGAATGTAGGAATCTTGTTTTGCTATCACATCGAATTCCTCCTTTCTCTCTGCATCTAAAAATTTTGCCCATAATAACAACGGATTACTGCTTTCTTCTATCGTTTGTGGAAGTTTTGGTAGCTCAATAACATGAAACTCCATCTTGTCGGTATAAAGAGAATGGCGGGTATCTTCTCTCAAGTGGAAGCAGGAATAGAATGATTCGGTATCCGAAAGTAGTTTAAAGTCTAAGATACTGATACTAACACATTTCTTAAAGGTATCATAGTCTTGTCCTGCCTGAATTTGTTCTACATACATCTTGGATAAATAGAACAAAGAACGGTCTGCCCATACTCTTAATTCAGATAGTTGGATTTCAATATCAATTCAGTTTGGTTGTTTAAGAGAACCCGAACATCTAAAATGCCCTGTTTCTCGTTTTCGTGTTCTTTTCTAAGATTTGTGTTTTAAGATTCTGGTTTCTTTGATGTCGTTTGGATTTAGTTTTAGTACAGCAGAAAGAAATCCAATTCGCACTTGTTCTTCTGCCATAATTTCTTTAAAAGCAAAGTCAATTTTCGGTTTCATTAAGAACTCTTTTTCCATTGTGTTTCCCCTCTTATTTTTCTTTTTTACCCATATCATGACCATGGTAATATACAACTAAAATTATATTGCGGAAGATTATATAACTGTTTAAATTTTTCCTTGTTTATATTTCAACCTACACACCATATAGTGTGACAGCAAAACTATACAAAGTTTATTTATTTTGTATAATCCCTATTATAATTCTTTTAATAACTAAGTTCAACCATTAATTTTAAACAAAAGCGTTAAATTATTGTTTACTCTAAAGGTGCTTTCATAAACAAATCCATCCTTTTTTCTTTGATTATAACAAAAAATGGATACCGTGTTCATAATTTATTCATCCATGTGTTTGGCGTGTATAGAATATTTTTATAGTTGAAAATTTCGTATCCATATAGTAAGATAATCCTATATAAAAATTTCACAGTAGAGGTAAAAGAGATGAGAACATTTATTGGGATTGGGAAAGGAACACCAAAAACTGCTGTTGATGAAGCTGTTCGGGGCTTATCAGAACCAACGATGCTTTTGTTTATCGCACCATATGAAGATATTGCGGAAATTGCTGCATTACTGCGGGAGAGGTTTCCAGAAGTCCCGTGTATTGGGACGATTGGTACAAACCTAGCAAATGGGACTGTAAGTGAAAAAAATTTGGCACTTTTAGGACTCTTTTCCGATGCAAAGGTAAGCTGTGGAATCATTTCGGATATCAGTTCATGTCCTTTAGCAGAAATAAAGTCATTTGAAGAAAAAGTATCACAGATAAATCCGGGAAGAGAAGATACAGTTTGTATTGAATATTGTACTGGGGCAGAAGAGATGCTTGCGACTACTCTTTATGCTTGTCTAAAACACAAAGGGGTTTCTATGGCAGGTGGAACAGCTTTTGGAGCACCAAATGGCAAAGTAGGAGTTGTTGCTTACAATGGAAAAGTCTATGAGGATACTTGTGTATATGCCCTGATTAAAAATACGACAGGAAAAGTAAAAGTATTTAAGGAAAATATATATAAAAGACAGAGTGACAAAACTCACTTTGCAACAAAAGTAAATATAAAAAATCGTTCTATTATAGAGCTTGATGGCAAACCAGTAGCAGATGTCTATAGCAAAGAAGTTGGAATACCCAAAAATAAAATTGTAGATAATGTACTGAAAAATCCAATGGGGCGTGTTGTAGGAGATCAGGTATTTATTTCTGCCATGAAAGAGATTAGGGAAAATGGAGAAATTCTTAATTATAAACGTATTAATCAAAATGATTGTATTTATTTTTTGGAGTTAGATGACTATAGAAAACAGGAAGATATGACCCGCAGTTACATAAAATCTGAAATGAAACATATTTCTCTGGTTATTTCTATTGATTGTGCCCATCGTTATTTATTATATCAAAGCGATAATTATTTGGAAGAATATGCTAAAAATATGGCAGCAATGGGAGCACATATTGGCGTAGTCGGTGGAGGAGAGCAGTATAATAATCAACATGTAAATCAGACTATGGTGTGTGCAGTCTTTGAATAGGAAGGGAGAAAAAATGTTTGGAAAAAGAAAATCAAAGGATACATCTTCAAAAGAGATAGAAAAAAAATCGAAGTTAAAAGATTATCTTTATTCTATGTTATTTTTAGGTAGAATTGTAATAGAGAAAAAAGAAGCACTTGTAGAAGAGGAAATGAAAACGATTCGTGAAATTGACAAGGTAAATAGTTCTTATAAAGAGGTTATTACAAATAATACAAAAATTACACAGTCTATCAATAATATAGAGCAGGAATTTAAGCAGATTTCAGATGTTTCTGAGGAATTTCGTAATGTTATGGAGAAGATTAAAACTGTTTCAGATGGTGCAAAAGGAGATTTAGGCAAATTAAAAGACAGTTCTTTTGAAGTTGAAGCAGAGTTTAAAAAGATTTATCAGGTCTATAATGACTTTCAGGGAAGTTTTAAAGAAATTAAAGCAGTTATGCAGGATATTATAGGTATTGCAAATCAAACAAATCTTCTTGCACTCAATGCTTTAATTGAAGCGGCAAGGGCAGGAGAGCATGGAAAAGGATTTGCAGTAGTAGCAGGAGAAGTAAATAATCTTTCTGTTGAAATTAAGACTTTAGTCGAAAGTGTAAATAAGAGTATGGAAGGATTGCAGGCAAGTTCTGAAAATTTAACTCATTCACTTAAAGGTGCACAAAGTGCACTAAATACTTCTAAAAATCAGATGGAGCATACGGAAACAGTATTTGAAGAAATTACAGATTCGGTATCTTGTGTTGAGGAAGTAAGACAGGAAATTCATCAGATTACTGGTAATTGTACAGAAATGTTGGATGGAATTAGGGGTGATATGTCTATTTATGAAAAACAGTACGAATTTGTAAATGAAAATATTGATGGATTAAAAAGTCTCATGACACAAAAGGGATTTTTATATGAAGACATTTCAAATATGATGGAACAGGTAGAACCATTAGTTGCAAAAATAGAAGGAGAGATAAATTAACACATTTGTTTTTTCTTTTCTCAACTTTTAACCATTTCTTATTAAATTTTAATTTCTTTTTGTTTAAAAAGTGTTATGATGATAGGGAAAGAAAACAACAGGAGGAAAGAAAAATATGGCAGATAAAAACACAGTGAATTTACGAGTTCCTAGTGGTGCTGGAAAGATTATTCGTATTGTAGTACTTCTTGTGATACTGATGCTGTTAGCAGGAAACTCCACATATACAATCAGTGAACAAGAACAGGCAGTTGTTACTACATTTGGAACAGCATCTAGTGTAAGCACACCGGGACTACACTTTAAAATTCCTTTTATTCAGCAAGTAACAATGGTAGATACTACAATTAAAGGATTTTCAATCGGATATAATCAAGCGACAGGAGAAAGTGTGGAAGATGAGTCTTTAATGATTACATCCGATTATAATTTTGTCAATGTGGATTTTTTTGTAGAGTACAAAGTAAGTGATCCTATTAAGGCATTATATGCTTCTGAAGATCCAATCAATATTTTAAAAAATATTTCCCAAAGCTGTATTCGGGCAATTGTTGGTAGCTATCCAGTAGATAGTGTCATTACGACTGGAAAGAACGAAATTCAATCAGCAATTAAAAGTCAGATTATGTTGAGATTAGAGGAACGGGATATTGGAATTTCTTTAGTCAGTCTTTCTATTCAAGATGCAGAGCCTCCAACAACAGAGGTAATGGAAGCATTTAAAGCGGTAGAAACTGCGAAGCAGGGAAAAGATACTGCATTAAATAACGCAAATAAATATTCCAATGAAAAACTTCCAGAGGCTGAGGCAAAGGTCGATCAGATTTTAAAAGAGGCAGAGGCACAAAAGGAAACACGTATTAATGAAGCAAAGGGACAAGTAGCCAGATTTAATGCTCTTTATAAAGAATATGTTAAGTATCCGCTCATTACAAAACAGAGAATGTTTTTTGAAGCGATGGAAGAGGTTATGCCAGACTTAAAGATTATTATTGACAATAGTGAATCTGGAACTCAAAAAATATTGCCACTACAGCCATTTACAGAAGAAACAGATAAGCAGTAGAGAGTGGTTCTTAAAATTGATTGACTGTTTTTAAAAGTCGCAGTGTGCACAAAAGGATGTGCAGAAATGAGGTTAAATCATGGAAGAAGCAAATACAAATACACAAAAAAAACGAGGCGGAGGAAAAATAGTAATTGCAGTTTTAGCAATCCTTCTTGTCTGGATATTTTCTATGAGTGTAGTAGTTACAAGAGAAGATGAATATACATTAATTTTAGCTTTTGGAAAAGTAGATCGTGAAATTTCTAAGGCAGGTTTAAGTTTTAAAATTCCATTTGTAGAAACGACTATGACACTTCCAAGAAAGATTATGTTGTTTGATTTAGATACATCCGATGTTATAACAATGGATAAGAAAACTATGGTAGCAGACAGTTATGTACTTTGGAGAATTACAGATCCACAGATCTTTAATCAAACATTGAATTCTCAGATCAGCAATGCAGAAAGTCGTATTAATACAACTGTTTATAATTCTATTAAAAATGTAATCAGTAGTATGTCACAAGTAGATGTGATCAGCAGTAGAGATGGTGATTTGAGTGAAAGAATTATGGAGAATATAGGGGATTCTATGAACCGATATGGAATTGAACTACTCTGTGTAGAAACAAAGCATTTAGATCTTCCAAGTGACAATAAGGCGGCTGTCTATGAACGAATGATTTCAGAGCGAAATAATATTGCGGCTGCTTATACTGCAGAAGGAGAAGCAGAGGCGAAGAAAATTCGGACAAAAACGGATAATCAAATTGCTGTAAGTATTTCCGAAGCAGAAGCTTCTGCAGAAAAGATTATTGCAGAGGGAGAGGCAGAGTATATGAAAATTCTCTCAGAAGCATATGCAAGTAAAGACAGAAGCGATTTTTACAGTTTTGTACGTGCATTAGATGCAGTTAAGGTAGCAATGACAGGAGAAAATAAGACGATTATTTTACCTTCCGACTCTCCGATTGCACAGATTTTTAATCAAATTCAATAATCAATGTGGATATACAGTAGAATAGGGGGATAAGGTTGTGAAATATTATAAATATTTACTGCTTTCCTGTATACTTATGATTCTGATAGTAGGCTGCGAGAGAAAAGACAATCAAATAGACGAGTCTTTTAATCCAGATAATACTATAGTAACAGAGGCAGTCACACAGACACCTGAACCATCACCTACAAAAGAAACCCCTTCGCCAACAAAAGAGCCAGAACAAGAAGAATTTTTTGGGGGAAAGACACAAGAGGAAGTAATGAAACTAGCAGAGGAATATGCACAGGCTCTTGGCAAAAAAAAGTATGAGAAAGTATATAAAGATTTTTCCGAAACGATGAAAGAGCAAATGACAGAGGACAATCTCAAAACAGTATGGGACTCCTTGGTACTTTTATCAGGAGATTATAAAAAGATAGAAGAGGAACAGACTAAAACAACCATTGTGCAAGACTTTGCTGTGACAGATATTGTGCTTCGATATAAAGAGAATGGTTTTTTAATTCGACTAAGTTTTAACAAAGACTTTGAAATAGAAGGAATTCGACTATTTCCTTACACATTTGAAGATGAAACAACGCCAATACCATCTCCTATTTTAGATCCTAGAGAACATGAGATAAAAATAGGAGAAAAAGAAATAGATGGAATATTAACCCTTCCGGATGGTGTAGAACGCCCACCAGTAGTTATTTTAATTCAAGGGTCTGGACAAAGTGATTTAGATGAAACGATCGGAGCGGCACAAAATAAACCTTTTCGAGATATCGCATTAGGTCTAGCGGATTTTGGTATTGCTGTAATCCGATATAATAAAAGATACTATCAATATCCAGAGTTAGCAGATGAAACGCTTACGATTGAAGATGAAGTACTGTTAGACGCAGCAGATGCCATAAAACTGGCAGCAGAGGATATTCGATTAAATAAGGATCAGATCTATGTATTAGGTCACAGCTTAGGAGGAATGTTAGCACCTAAAATTGCACAGGAAAATGAAAAAGTAGCAGGTATAATTTCTTTAGCGGGAACTCCAAGACATCTGGAAGAACTGATCTATGATCAAAATATGGCATTACTAAAAAGTACTACTACACTCTCGCAAGAGGAACTTGCAAAGCTACAAGAAGAATTATTAACAATGAAACAACAAGTAAAACAAGTGACAAAGGAAACACTTTCTGAGCCTATTTTTGGTGTAAGCGGATACTACTGGCAGAGTTTAAATGAAATTGATCAGGCAGAAATTGCAAAGCAGTTAAATATTCCGATGTTATTTTTACAGGGCAGTGAAGACTTTCAGGTTTATCCAGAAACTGATTTCGAACTTTGGAAAGAAATATTAGAAGGAAAAGAAAAAGTTTCTTTTAAACTCTACGAAGGATTAAATCATATATTTATGAAAAGTAACGGGAAAAAGGATGTAACAGAGTATGATATAGCTGGAGCGGTAGAACAACAAGTGATAGAGGACATTGCAAACTGGATTTTAACAGGAAAGTTTTCAGAGGATTAAGCAAAAAAAGTTGCAGATAGATGTTACTATGTATAATAACATCTATCCGCAACTTTTTATTTCACCAATTCATTAAAATACTACCCCAAGTCATTCCGCCCCCAAATCCTGCTAAAATGAGTGGTTTGCCACGTTCCAGCTTTTTTTCTTGATTGACTTCATCTAATAAAATAGCAAGACTAGCAGCACTGGTATTGCCATAACGATCTAAATTCATTGGGAATAAATCTATAGGAAGGGATAGATGTTTTGCGGCTGCCTGTATAATTCGTTCATTTGCCTGATGAAGCAAAATACACTGTAAGTCAGAAACGGGAATCCCTTCTTTTTGTGTGAGTTCTATAATAAGTTCAGGAATTTTTCTGACTGCGAATTTAAAAACTTCCTGTCCATTCATAGAAATATAAGGAGAATTTGTTTCCTTTGTAATAAAGGGATTTTTAAAGGGAGGTCCTCCATAGGTTAAAATAGAACCTTTGCTTCCATCTGAACCAGATAGATTTTGGAGAATACCATTGGAATCTGCTCCTAAAATGGCGGCTCCTGCTCCATCTCCAAATAGTACACAGGTGGATCGATCTTTCCAGTCTACAGCTTTGGATAAACTTTCAGCACCAATCACTAAAGCGTAGCGGCTCAATCCAGAAACAATATGCGCATGGGCTGTCTGAAGAGCAAAAATAAAACCAGAACAGGCAGCATTAATATCAAAACATACAGCAGATGTTGCTCCTAGTGCAGCTTGAACAGAACAGGCAGTGTTTGGCATAAACTGTGTTGGTGTTAAAGTAGCGACTAAGATTAAGTCCAATGCTTGGGCAGAAAGTCCAGAAGCATCAAGAGCAGCACGACCTGCATGGATTGCAAGAGAGGTAGTGTCTTCTGTAGTTACAATTCTACGTTCTTTAATTCCAGTACGAGTGCGAATCCATTCATCACTGGTTTCTACAATAGTGGAAAGATAATCATTTGTGGCAACAGCAGACGGGAGAGCACTTCCCGTGCTGATAATTCTGGATGTTATCATACTTATGTTTCCTCACTTTCATATATATGTACACAAAAAGAAAGAAAAGCTTGCATAAAAAAAGAAAAAAAGACTTGCATTTTTAAATAAAGTATGCTATCTTAAATAAAGAAATATTTGTTATACAACATATAGAACAAATAGCGACATAATTTTCTGGAAAGGAGAAAGGATATGAATATTAATAAATTTACTCAAAAATCTGTACAGGCAGTACAGGATTGTGAAAAAATAGCTTATGACTATGGGCATCAGCAAATTGATGAAGAACATTTTTTATATTGTTTATTAAAAGATCCAGAAGGCTTAATTTCAAAGCTGTTTACTAAGATGGAGATCGATGTAGATGTATTTTTAGCACAGATAAAGGGTTTACTTGAAAAACGTGTCAAGGTTTCGGGAGGACAAATTTATATTAGTAATGATCTGAATAAAGTCTTAATCTATGCGGAAGATGAAGCAAAACGAATGGGGGATGAATATGTTTCTGTAGAACATCTGTTTTTAAGCCTTTTAAAATATCCAAATCGAGAGGTGAAGCAATTATTTTCAGAATTTCGAATTACCAAAGAAAGATTTTTACAGGCACTTGCAACAGTAAGAGGGAATCAAAAAGTAGTCAGTGATAATCCAGAAGCTACGTATGATACTCTTGAAAAATATGGATATGATCTAGTAGAGCGAGCAAAAGAACAAAAGCTAGATCCTGTCATTGGAAGAGATTCTGAGATCCGAAATGTAATTCGGATTCTTTCCAGAAAATCAAAGAATAATCCAGTTTTAATAGGAGAGCCCGGAGTTGGAAAAACGGCGGTGGTAGAGGGACTTGCACAGCGAATTGTTCGTGGAGATGTACCAGAAGGGTTAAAGAATAAAAGATTATTTGCCCTTGATATGGGCTCTTTAGTAGCAGGAGCAAAATACCGCGGAGAGTTTGAAGAGCGTCTAAAAGCAGTTTTGGAAGAAGTAAAAAATTCAGAAGGACAGATCATTTTATTTATAGATGAATTACATCTAATTGTTGGAGCAGGAAAAACAGAGGGTGCAATGGATGCCGGAAATATGTTAAAGCCAATGCTTGCCCGCGGGGAATTACATTGTATTGGAGCAACTACTTTAAATGAATATCGAATGTATATTGAAAAGGATGCGGCATTAGAAAGAAGATTTCAGCCGGTTATGGTAGACGAACCGACAACAGAGGATACTATTTCGATTTTGCGTGGACTAAAGGAACGCTATGAAATCTTTCATGGGGTTAAAATTACAGACTCTGCCTTAGTTGCCGCTGCCGTTCTTTCCAATCGCTATATTTCAGACCGATTTTTGCCAGATAAAGCGATTGATTTAGTAGACGAGGCATGTGCTTTAATTAAGACCGAATTAGATTCTATGCCAACCGAATTAGATGATATCCGCCGCAGAATTATGCAGATGGAGATTGAAGAGGCAGCACTTAAAAAAGAAGAGGATCGGTTAAGTAGAGAACGTTTAGAAGATCTGCAAAAAGAACTTGCAGAATTGCGGGAAGAATTTGCTGGGGCAAAAGCAAAATGGGATAATGAAAAAGCAGCGGTAGAAAAGGTGGTAAAATTGCGGGAGGCAGTAGAGAGTATTAATAATGAAATCGAACTTGCAGAACGTAATTATGATTTAAATAAGGCAGCAGAATTAAAGTATGGAAAACTTCCTGAAATTAAAAGACAATTAGAGGAAGAAGAAAATCGTGTACGAAAGGAAGAACATACTTTAGTACATGAAAATGTAGGGGAAGAAGAGATCGCAAAAATTATTTCCCGCTGGACAGGAATTCCGGTTTCGAAACTTACAGAGAGTGAAAGAAATAAGACGCTCCATTTAGAAGAAGAACTGCATAAAAGAGTGATTGGTCAAGAAGATGGGGCAACAAAAGTTTCAGAAGCAATTCTTCGTTCAAAAGCAGGAATTAAAGATCCAACAAAGCCAATCGGTTCATTTTTATTCTTAGGGCCGACAGGAGTAGGAAAGACAGAACTGGCAAAAGCACTTGCCGCAGCCTTATTTGATAATGAACAGAATATAGTTCGAATTGATATGAGCGAGTATATGGAAAAGTATTCTGTTTCCAGACTGATTGGAGCTCCTCCGGGATATGTAGGTTATGAAGAGGGAGGACAGCTTACAGAAGCAGTTAGAAGAAAACCGTATTCTGTCGTTCTTTTTGATGAGATAGAAAAGGCACATCCAGATGTATTTAACATTTTGCTTCAGGTATTAGATGATGGTCGTATCACGGATTCTCAAGGTAGAACAGTAGATTTTAAAAATACAATTCTTATTATGACTTCTAATATTGGTTCTTCTTATCTATTAGATGGAATTGAATCAGATGGAGAAATTTCGCCAGAGTGTGAAAAGATGGTGATGGAAGATCTAAGAGGACATTTTCGTCCAGAATTTTTAAACCGTCTTGATGAAATTATTATGTTTAAGCCATTAACGAAAGACAATATCAGAGGAATTATTGACTTATTAGTAAAAGATTTAAATGATCGTCTGTCCGATCGGGATATTTCTATTGAATTAACACCAGAGGCAAAAGAACTCATTTCAGAAGAAGCCTATAGTCCAGTATATGGGGCAAGACCATTAAAACGATATTTACAAAAATATGTTGAAACATTAAGTGCAAAACTGATTTTAAATGATAAAGTTCATCAAGAAGATACTATTTTAATTGATGCCAAAGATGGAACTTTAACTGCAAGTGTAAAAGAAAGATAATAAAAGAAACTGCTGTGAAATACACTTTCAATTTATTTTACAGCAGTTTCTTTTCGTTATTTTTAGTTGTATTTCTAAGAAAACATAAATTGAGATAAATTTTTTTAGTACTTTTTTAAAATGGATTTTATTGACGCCTTTTTTGTTTTGTGTTATGATTAATCAATATTAATAGAGCATTCAATCAGCTCTTCGCCCATATGGTCGAGAGCTTTTTTTTAAAATATTATTAAGGTGTAATATTGGAATGGAGGACAATTTTAAATGAGATTTGATGAATTAGAATTACAACAGCCAATTCTTCGAGCAGTGGAAGAGATGGGTTTTGAAGAGATGACACCAATTCAAACACAGGCAATTCCTATTGTTATGGAAGGAAGAGATATTGTAGGACAGGCACAAACAGGAACTGGAAAGACTGCAGCATTTGGACTTCCAATGTTACAAAATATCAACGCGAAAGTAAAAGAATTACAGGCAGTCGTTCTTTGTCCAACAAGAGAACTTGCTATTCAAGTGTCAGATGAACTTCATAAATTTGCAAAGTTTTTACATGGGATAAAAGTTCTTCCAATCTATGGAGGACAGGATATTTCAAGACAGATTCGGGCACTAAAAGGAGGTGTACAGATTATTATAGGTACACCCGGTCGTGTAATGGATCATATGAGAAGACATACTCTAAAATTTGATGAAGTCAAAATGGTTGCATTAGATGAAGCGGATGAAATGTTAAATATGGGATTTCGTGAAGATATTGAAACAATCCTTTCAGAAATGCCTACAGAAAGACAGACTCTTTTATTTTCTGCCACAATGCCACAGCCTATTTTGGAAATTGCAAAGACATATCAAAAAAATGCTGCCATGATTCGAGTTGTGAAAAAGGAATTGACTGTTCCCAAAATTGAGCAGTTTTATTATGAAGTGCGTCCAAGAAATAAACTAGATGTTTTAACAAGACTTCTCGATATGTACGATCCAAAACTTTCTTTGATTTTTTGCAATACCAAACGACAAGTGGATGAACTGGTCAGTGCTTTACAGACAAGAGGATATTTTGCAGAGGGACTGCATGGGGATTTAAAACAACAACAAAGAGATCGAGTTATGAATTCATTCCGCAATGGAAAAACTGATATTTTAGTAGCTACGGATGTTGCTGCCAGAGGAATCGATGTAGACGATGTAGAGGCGGTATTTAATTATGATCTGCCACAGGATGATGAGTATTATGTACATCGAATTGGAAGAACTGGAAGAGCAGGGCGGACTGGAAGGGCATTTAATTTAGTAGTAGGAAGAGAAGTATATAAACTTCGTGATATTCAACGCTACTGTAAAACAAAAATCCGCCTACAACCGATTCCTTCTCTGAATGACGTTGTTGCTGTAAAGGCAGAAAAGATTTTAGATAACATTCACCGAATTATTGAAGAAGAGGATCTAAGTAAAATGATCCATCTGATTGAAAATCGTGCCAATGAGGAAGACTATACTTCCTTAGATATGGCAGCAGCATTTTTAAAACTTTCTATGGGGGATGGAGTTGGACAAGAAGAATTAAAATATGACTTCGAGGATTTTGGAGATACTGGAGCAGAAGAAGGCATGGTAAGACTTTTTATTAATCTTGGGAAAAAACAAAATATTCGCCCAGGTGATATTTTAGGAGCGATTGCCGGAGAAACAGGGATGCCCGGAAAATTGATTGGAAGTATTGATATGTATGATAAATATACATTTGTAGAAGTTCCAAGAGAATATGCAACAGAAGTGATACAGGTAATGAAGGATTCAAAAATTAAAGGAAAGTCTATTAATATTGAACCAGCAAATAAAAAATAGAAGAAAAGGGGCATATTTACAGCCCCTTTTTTATCAATCTCCAACTCCAAAGTCTGTATTTTCATATAAAACTTCAATGTCAGGATCTTCTTTAAGCCAGTCATACGTTTCAAGAAACCATTCAATTAATGATTCATCTCTAACAATATCAGTTGTATTGTTTGTATATACATTAATAGTTCCCAAAGAAAAGTATTGTTTGAGCAGACGAATATCATTTGCGATCATTTCTTTAGTCTGTCCTTTGATTCCAACTAAAAGACACGGAGAATCAAAATATTGTGCAACTTCTTGTGCAGTCTGAAAATCTGCGTGTTTTCTTAACACATCTTCCCGAAAGGCATAGTCAAACGTTTCTACTCCAATTTTAAAGATGATTGGAATTTGGAAAAACTTCCGCATCTCATCTAAACGATTTCTATAAATCCAGTGACTTTCAAAGAAAAGACGTTGAATTTGTTTTTCTTGTACAATCTCTTTAATTCTTTGCAGAGTTTCTTTTGGAAGTTCAAAACAGCTTCCCGAATTAATAACTTCTAAAACTTTAAGTTCTCCAGTAACATGAGAAAGAACTTCCTGATTCAAAGAATCGATTTCTTTAGGATCGGTAGAATTATCTAACGTATAATCACAAAATCTACATTTTCCCCAGACACAGGGAAATGCTTTTAATAAAACGATTTCTCGTGGATTTTTTTCTGTAATTTTATTATATCGCTGCATGATCATTTCCTTTCTAAATTTTCTGAGAGGACAGCGAAGATTTTTTCCGAATACGTAAATCGTGAAATAATGTCTTTGGCATAGAGGAATATACAAGTAAAACAATAGTCAATGCCAAAAAGCGATCTAGATAATCGGTAAAAAGCTGTACTAAAACTACACTGAAAGTTAAATTTAAACCAAATTGGTGAAAAAGCTGTACAAACAGAGAAGAACCAGAAGAAGTGATTCCTCCAAATAGTAAAACGGTAATGATAGAACTGAGAACTGTTCCGGGAAGTGTAATGGCAGCAGCACCAAGCGGGAGAAAACGCTTTTTTTGGTAAATACGAGAAAAGATAAGTCCTGTCATGATACCAACTGCAAGTTGAACTGGAATATAGTAAAGGGCAAAAGGGTCAGTCGTTAAAAATCCAATGAAACCACTGAGAAGTCCCGGAATCATACCATAAATAGGACCTGTTATAGCAGCGGCAAGAATTGTTCCAATGGTATCCAAGTAAATAGGAAGATGTAAAAAGAGAGCAATTATACTGCCTACAATATTAATTACCCCACAAAGGGCCAAAAAACAGATTAATTTTGTTTTTGTTTTCATAAATAATCATAGCCTCCATCTGATAGAATAACAGATTCTGGAATATGAAGTAACCGACAAAAAAATAAGCTCCAAAAAAGTTTGGTGTCAACGTGAGTAAGCACTAGACTGTTGGAAGGCTTTTTATAAAAGTTCATAGAGTCTACTACACTTTGTCCCTCACAAATTCCATCTACTGCAATGTCTGTAAAAGCCTCTATTCCAGAACAGAGCTTTGGACATAAAAAGTGGGCAACAGCTAGTGGATCGTTAATGACACAACCAATTAAATGTTCTACATTCCAATGAAAATCTATATAAAATCTAGTCAGGTTTTCTATAAAAGATCCTATTTCTAAATTCAGACGTTTCATATATTCTAAATAGTTTGGAGTAAGCAAAATTTTTCGAGTTACATCTAACCCAACCATTTCAATTTTAGGATAAGAGGCATCTGCCATTTGTTCAAAAAATGAGAAAACTTCTTTTGCTGCAAGGGGATCACACCAGTAATTATATTCTGCAACTGGAGAGCAATTTCCATGACTTCTAAAATTTCCTCCCATAGAAACAAATCGGTCTAAATGAGAAAAGGCATTTGGATCAATACGAATTGCTTGGGCAATATTAGTGAGAGGACCTAGGGCAATGATAGACAATTTTGGTGTAGAATTTAGCATTTCTAACATAAATCCCACTGCATCTGGTTTTGGAGTTTTTCTCTGCGTACAAAGATACTCAAATTCTCCAAATCCATCTTTTCCGTGTGTGTCCATTGCGTCAATATACGGTTTTTGAAGAGGAGTCTGAGCTCCTAAAAAAACAGGGATGTTTTCATGTCCTGTAAATTCTAAGATTTTAAATACATTTTGTGCACCGATTGAGGCAGGTACATTTCCACAGACTACAGTAATTCCGAGAATGTCCAACTCTGGTGAATTAAGAGCGAGCATCAGGGCAAGACTGTCATCGATTCCCGGATCACAGTCAATAATAATAGGTTGTTTAACATTCATTTCCTTAATCTCCTTTACGTCGATTCTTAGTTTTTTATTCTGGGAAGTTTGCGAACCAGTCCAGAGAAAACATCTCTGATTTGATAAATGTAAGATACAACAACGAAAACTATCATAGCACAAACAATAGTAGAATTGCAAGAAAAATAAAAATTTGCTTGACAAGAGAATTTTCAGCCTTTATAATAAAATTTGCGTGTTTTTATACAATAATATAAAAATGAAAAGTTCGCAAAAGCAGCCATGTTAATCCAACAGGAGGTGAAAGAAATGCCTACATTTAATCAGTTAGTAAGAAAAGGCAGACAGACCATTGAAAAGAAGTCTACAGCACCAGCATTGTTAAGAGGATTTAATTCTCTTAATAAGAGAGCAACTGATACTGCTTCTCCTCAAAAGAGAGGGGTTTGTACAGCAGTTAGAACAACAACTCCTAAGAAGCCGAATTCCGCACTTAGAAAAATTGCCAGAGTACGTTTAAGTAATGGCATTGAAGTAACAAGTTATATTCCGGGAGAAGGACATAACTTACAAGAGCATAGTGTTGTCTTAATCCGTGGCGGAAGAGTAAAGGATTTGCCTGGTACTAGATATCACATTGTCAGAGGAACACTAGATACTGCAGGTGTTGCAAAGAGAAGACAGGGACGTTCCAAATACGGTGCAAAAAGACCGAAGGACGCAAAATAATCAGTTCATTTCAATCCATTACTAATGTATAGATTATACCAGTGCCAGTTTTGGTTTTTTTCGAAAATCAAACACACCTGTGTTGATACACATATGGCTGCGGTTGTGTGATTTAAGAATAAAGAAGGAAACTAGGCATGGACACAGTAATGTGAGTACCGTAGAATTAATGGCTTTTCGAAATAAATTTCGAAAGTCGATATTAAGGAGGGAAGCAACGTGCCACGTAAAGGACATATTCAAAAAAGAGATGTGTTAGCAGATCCGATTTACAATAATAAAGTTGTTACGAAGCTGATCAACAATATCATGCTGGACGGAAAAAAGGGAACTGCTCAAAAGATCGTATATGGTGCATTTGAAAAAGTTGCAGATAAATCCGGAAAAGATCCGGTGGAAGTATTTGATGAAGCTATGAATAATCTGATGCCAGTATTGGAGGTAAAGGCACGCCGTATTGGTGGTGCTACTTACCAAGTACCAGTAGAAGTAAGAGCTGACAGAAGACAAGCACTTGCTCTTCGCTGGCTGACAAACTTTGCCCGTAAGAGAGGCGAAAAGACGATGATTGATCGGCTTGCAGGAGAAATTTTAGATGCTTCTGCAAACACTGGTAATGCTGTAAAGAGGAAAGAAGATATGCACAAGATGGCAGAGGCAAATAAGGCATTTTCACATTACCGCTGGTAATTTCGTGTCGATTTGCTTTCGATCCTCAATATTTAGGCAAACAATAGGAATGATCTGGTGACAACTTGGTTAAACTTAACTAAAGTAAATCGTTCCCAGATTGGGCAACTGTAATTGATAAGGAGGAAATTTCCTTGGCTGAAAGAGAATATCCGTTAGAGAGAACAAGAAATATCGGTATTATGGCACACATTGACGCCGGTAAAACTACGTTAACGGAGCGTATCCTTTATTATACCGGTGTCAATCATAAGATTGGAGATACTCATGAAGGAACTGCGACAATGGACTGGATGCAGCAGGAACAGGAAAGAGGTATTACAATTACTTCCGCTGCTACGACCTGCCATTGGACACAGGAATATATGCACAATAAAATGCCGGGTGCTTTAGAGCATCGTATTAATATTATTGATACTCCTGGACATGTGGACTTTACGGTAGAAGTAGAGCGTTCTTTACGTGTCTTAGATAGTGCTGTCGGTGTATTTTGTGCAAAGGGTGGTGTAGAACCACAGTCAGAAACAGTATGGCGTCAGGCAGATAAGTATAACGTACCAAGAATTGCATTTGTAAATAAAATGGACATCTCTGGTGCTAATTTCTATAATGTTATAGATATGATTCGTACCAGACTAAGTAAAAATCCAGTTGCAATTCAATTACCAATTGGAAAAGAAGATACATTTAAAGGAGTAATTGACCTGTTTGAAATGCAGGCATATTACTATTTAGATGATAAGGGAAATCAGATCGAAATTAAAGAAATTCCAGACGATATGAAAGAAGATGCAGAAAAATATCGTGCAGAAATGATTGAAAAGATCTGTGAAACCGATGATGAATTATTAGAGATTTATTTGGAAGGAAAAGAACCAACTAACGAGCAGTTAAAGAAGGCACTTAGAAATGCAACTATTTCTGTTCAGATTATTCCAGTATTATGTGGTTCTGCATATAAGAATAAAGGTGTTCAAAAGTTATTAGACGCAGTTATTGAATATATGCCTGCACCAACAGATATTCCAGATATCAAAGGTATAGATGAAAATGGTGAAGAAGTACACAGACATTCTTCCGATACGGAACCATTTTCTGCACTTGCATTTAAGATTATGGCAGATCCATTCGTAGGAAAACTTGCATTCTTCCGTGTATATTCTGGAACAATGAATTCGGGTTCCTATGTATTAAATGCAACCAAGAACAAAAAAGAGCGTGTTGGACGTATTTTGCTCATGCACGCAAATAAGAGAGAAGATCTAGAAAAGGTTTATACTGGTGATATTGCAGCAGCCGTTGGATTAAAATTTACAACGACAGGTGATACACTCTGTGATGAAAAAGCTTTTGTTATTTTAGAGTCTATGGAATTCCCAGAACCAGTTATCGATGTCGCTATTGAGCCAAAGACAAAGGTTGGTCAGGATAAAATGGGCGAGGCTCTTGCAAAGCTTGCAGAAGAAGATCCTACTTTCCGTGTTTCTACCAACAAAGAAACTGGTCAGACAATTATTTCTGGTATGGGTGAACTTCATCTTGATATTATTGTAGACCGTCTTTTAAGAGAGTTTAAAGTAGAAGCAAATGTAGGTGCTCCACAGGTTGCTTATAAAGAGGGTATTACCAAAGAAGCAAATATCGATATGAAATATGCAAAACAGTCCGGTGGTCGTGGACAGTATGGTCATTGTAAAGTCATTTTCTCTCCAATGGATGTAAATGGAGAAAAGACGTTTGAATTTGAAAGTACAGTTGTCGGCGGTGCAATTCCGAAAGAATATATCCCAGCAGTTCAGGCAGGTATTGAAGAAGCTATGAAATGCGGTATTTTAGGCGGTTTCCCGGTATTAGGTATTCATGCAAATTGCTATGATGGTTCTTATCACGAGGTTGACTCAAGTGAACAAGCATTTAAAGTAGCAGGTTCTATGGCATTTAAGGAAGCAATGAGAAAGGCAGATCCAGTTCTGTTAGAGCCTATTATGCGTGTAGAAGTAACTGTTCCAGAAGACTATATGGGAGATGTTATCGGAGATATCAGTTCCCGTCGTGGACGTATTGAAGGAACAGAAGATATTAATGGATCTAAATTGATTCGTGGTTTCGTTCCGTTAGCAGAGATGTTTGGATATATGACTACCCTTCGTACAAAGACACAAGGACGTGGAGCTTATTCCATGTTCTTCCACACCTATGAGCCTGTACCAAAGAATGTTCAGGAGAAAGTGCTTTCAGAGAAAGGCAGATAGGGAAAAAAGGTCTAAAATCTTAATTTTTTACTTGAAAATATCCTAAAGATGCAATATAATAAGGGCATCTGAAGTGTTTTCGCCGGTGTTATTTCGAAACGCCCAGAGGGGCATAAAAAAGGAGGACTTTAAAGAAATGGCTAAAGCTAAGTTTGAGAGAAACAAAACACATTGTAATATTGGAACCATTGGTCACGTTGATCATGGTAAAACCACATTGACAGCTGCAATTACAAAGACATTAAACAAAAGATTAGGTACTGGAGAAGCAGTTGCTTTCGATATGATCGATAAAGCTCCAGAAGAGAGAGCAAGAGGTATAACCATTTCTACTGCTCACGTTGAGTATGAAACAGAGAACAGACACTATGCACATGTTGACTGCCCAGGACATGCTGACTACGTTAAGAACATGATCACAGGTGCTGCTCAGATGGATGGTGCAATCCTTGTTGTAGCTGCAACAGACGGTGTTATGGCTCAGACAAAGGAACATATCTTACTTGCACGTCAAGTAGGTGTTCCATATATCGTTGTATTTATGAACAAGTGTGATATGGTTGATGATCCAGAATTACTTGAATTAGTTGAAATGGAAATCAGAGACTTACTTAATGAGTATGAATTCCCAGGAGATGATACACCTATTATTCAGGGTTCTGCATTAAAGGCACTGGAAGATCCAAACAGTGAATGGGGCGACAAAGTTCTTGAACTGATGAGAGCAGTAGATGAATGGGTTCCAGATCCTCAGAGAGAAACAGATAAACCATTCTTAATGCCTGTAGAAGATGTCTTCACTATTACTGGACGTGGTACTGTTGCTACTGGTCGTGTTGAGCGTGGTGTGCTTCATCCAAATGAAGAAGTTGAAATTGTTGGTGTAAAAGAAGAGTCCCGCAAGACTGTTGTTACTGGTATCGAAATGTTCCGTAAGCTGTTAGACGAGGCACGTGCTGGTGATAACATTGGTGCTTTACTTCGTGGTATTCAAAGAACAGATATCGTAAGAGGACAGGTTTTATGTAAACCAGGTACAATTACTTGCCACAGAAAATTTAAGGCTCAGGTTTACGTATTAACAAAGGATGAAGGTGGTCGTCATACTCCATTCTTCGACAACTATAGACCACAGTTCTATTTTAGAACAACTGACGTTACTGGTGTTATCAATCTTCCAGATGGAACAGATATGTGTATGCCAGGAGATAACATTGAAATGACAATCGAACTGATTCATCCAATCGCTATGGAGCAAGGTTTAGGCTTCGCTATCCGTGAGGGTGGTAGAACTGTTGGATCAGGTAAGGTTGCTGCTATTATTGAGTAATCTTTAGATTAGAGCCAAATAAGTAAAATAAGCACCGCAATCCTTTGAGAAATCAAGGGGTTGCGGTTTTTTATACTTTGATAGCAAATTGTATATGGATATGTTATACTTAGAGCAACAAAATCGGAATTTATGGAGAAGCGTGTTATGAATTTTTTATGCTTTGGCAATAAAAATAATAAGTCAATACTATTTATACATGGAATGGCTTCCACAGCAATGCTTTGCTATGAACCAATTTTAAAACATTTGTCAAATTATTATGTGATATTGGCAGAAGTGGATGGTCACAGCGAAAGAACAGATGAACTTGTCAGTCTTGAGAACAACTGTGATGAGATAGAAAATTACATATTAAATAATTTATCTGGTAATTTGTATTGTCTATCGGGATTTTCTATGGGAGCAACAATGGCTGTTGAGATTATTGGAAGAGGCAATGTTAATGTTATTAAAACACACTTGGATGCGGCATTTCTGATAAAGATGGGTTTGTTGACAAAGCCATATGAATATATGTTTTGCAAAGCGATAAAGCGGATTCAAAACGGGAAAGCAATCCCTAAATTTATGATGGATGCTGTTATGGGAAAAGATAACAACAGTATTATCGAAATGCTTTATATGGGCATTACCTCAAATACTATAAAAAATGCGTGTGAATTTGTGTATAGGTATAATATTCCTAAAAGTATAAGAAGTTACAAGGGGACTATTCTGTTTTGGCGAGGCTCAAATGAGCGATATCCAAGAAAGAGTGTTATTTTGTTAAAGAAATATCTGCCTACTATAATAGATATAGAAATTGAATATATGGGGCATGGGCAGTATTTACACGAACATAGCGATGAATATGCAAATAAACTGATTGAATATCTGCAAAGCTGATATAAATTCCAGTTTGCAAAATTGTTAAAACTTAGTAACAATAATATTGTTATTACGATGAAGGGATATATATTGAAGAAGTTAATTGGTTTTGAACTGTTGTTTGGGAATCCCTCAGAAAGAAGATTGATCAGTAAATATAAATGGAAAAGGGTATGCTACTGAGCTTTTAAAAGCCATGACAGAATTTATAAGAGAAACTTTTGGAATAAACGTTTTATATGGACGTGTTATGCACGGAAATAATGCTTCTATAAGAGTTCTTGAAAAAAATGGTTATGAATTTATTAAGGAAGAATTTGGGGCAGAAGACAATCCCTATGATAATGGAATGTTAATTTATAAAAAAGAATGTTAATTAGATTGATGGAAGTATATACATAAATTTTATTAATCCAATAGAGAAACCGCAGTTTTTGAGAGATCAAAGGCTGCGGTTTTTAAATGTATATCCATCAGGTATAAGTCTTAGTTGTAGGAGGAATATGGCTGAATTCAAAAGAGATAGGAAGTTGTTTTACTGAACAGAAATTGTGAGTTAACCCACAAAAGGGGATATGGACTTTGTATTAAAAATCCGTATAATTTAATTTAGAAGCTTCTAAATTAAAATGAAAGGACTAAAGATATGAATATGGTATTTTCTAATAATTTGAAGAAGTTTAGACAACAGAAAAGACTTACCCAAGAGCAGGTTGCAGAAGTTTTAAATGTAAGTGCACATACTGTTTCAAGGTGGGAGTGTAATACTACTTTGCCCGATGTTACAATACTTCCGAAAATAGCGGAGCTTTATTGTGTGACAATGGATGACTTTTTTAAGGAAACATCGGTTGCATATGAAAATTATGCACAGCGATTAGCAGCAATTTATGAGTCCACACGGGAACCACAAGATTTTATTTCTGCAGATTTGGAGTTTAAAAAAATTATTAAAAAGGGCAACGTATCTACTGAAGATTTAAGAATATATGGAATACTACATCACTATATGATGCAATACTGTATTGATAAAGCTATAGATTTATTTAATAAGGTGATTGACAGAGGAAAACACATAAATGAAGATATTTTTTGGCGCACGAAACATCAAAAAATGCTCTTATATTCGCAGATTGGAAAAGGTCAAGAAAGTGTTGATTCAACTCTAAAAATAATAAAGGAAGGTTCAGAAGATTCAGAAGACTGGATTTGCCTTATTGCAGCATATAGATATAGGAGAGTATGAAACTGCCTATAAAATTTGGTGTGAAATCATAGAAGAACTTAAAAAGGAAGGATATGACATCGAAGCTGTCGCAGATGAAAAACTAGCACAAGCATGTTTAGAAAAAATAAATAAGTAAAAGTAAAAGTGGAAGGTAAAGGATTATATCTCTGCCTTCCACTTTTACTGTAGAATGGTATGTATGAACAAAATAGGAGAACTCACTCGTAGTTCCTCGTTTAAAATATATATTAATGTCCCACTCATGAACATTTTTTTGTACTTGTTGGATGTATATGATACGATTTTTAGCGGAGGGCGAAATAGTATTTAGGTATAATTTATGTTTGAACCATTCAAGGTATTGTTGGATTTTTGTAAGGTCAATATTCATATAAATCTCCTTTACTTTGTCTGAACAAAAAACTGAACAAATAGACATAATATATTGTCAGAAACATTAGCTTTCATCCTTCTAAATATCTGTTATAAATAATTTCTATTGCAAAAACTTTTCACGTTGGTATGATAAAAATATTGTATTATATTAGTCTATTTCAATCAATTTAATCCAACAAAATGATTTATTCATATTTTTTGTTTAATGTAGTTGACAATACAAGGATAAGGATGATATATTGGATAAACGAGACTATAGTTCAAATATAAAAATATGGAAAGGAAAGAAACTAAATGAAGTTTAAAACCAAACTTAAAAACTTAAAGGTTGTAGAAAAACTAAGAGTCTATCGAGTATCCATGATTATATTAATAGTAATTATGGGAATTGTATCAATATTTTTAAGTTTTCTGATGGATACAAAAGTAGATGAGATTACAGACGTTTGGTCTCCTTCTTTAGGTCATGTACAGGACTTAGATATGCTTACAGCACAGTATCGTTTGAAACAGTATGGGCATTTGGTGGCTATGGATGAGGATACTATATCAAAATATGAAGATGAATTAGAAAACATAGATCAACAGATTACAGAAGTATGTAATAAGTTTGAAGCAATAATTTCTACCAAGATAGAACAGGATAAATATGATAATATCTATACAAAATGGGCATCTTATAAAGAACAGTCAGAAGAAATACTAGCATTAAGTCGTATAGGTAAAACGAAGGAAGCAGGATTGCTGATGGTAGGTGAAATCTATGATACATATAATGATTTCCGCAAAAGTTTTAACGAACTTAAAACATATGAAAATAATCAATTAGCAGAAGCTAAAAACGTGGTTAAAACTGTATTTATTATTATGTTAGTAGTAATTATAGCTATAGTAATGATGTCTATTGGTATCGCAACTTCGATTGGTTTGGCGATTGGAAAAATGATTACAAAACCAGTGGCACAGATAGAAGAAGCAATCGTCAGTATGCGGGAAGGAGATTTTTCCAAAGCAAATTTGCTTACTTATGAGTCAGAGGACGAGTTGGGTGTAGTAGAGAAGAAATTAAGAGAAGCTTTGATAATTCTAACAAACTATGTGACAGAAATCTCTGATGAATTAAGAAGAATTGCAAAGGGCGATCTTACAAGAGATGGAAATGAGATTACAAACTTTTTAGGAGAGTTTTCTAGTATCAAAGAATCACTTTTGTATATTTTGAAGCGTTTTAATAGTACACTTACTGAAATTCAAAATACTTCTACTCATGTGGCATCAGATGCGGAGGAGATTGCAAAGGCATCCCAGATGCTTTCAGAGGGAGCAAGTGAACAGGCAAGTACAGTTGAAGAACTAACTGCAACAGTGAATACAGTATCTATTTTGGCAGTAGAAAGTGCAAAGGCGACAAGATCTGCTTATGAACAGGTTAAGGATTCTACAGATAAGGCTGAAATTGAAAAACAGAAGATGGAAGAATTAGCAGCAGAGATGAAGTATATTACAGAGATTTCAAAGGAAATTGAAAATATCATTACTGCAATCGAAGATATTGCATCTCAGACAAACTTGTTGTCTTTAAATGCGTCTATTGAAGCAGCTAGAGCGGGAGAAGCTGGAAAAGGATTTGCAGTTGTTGCAGACCAAATTGGAAAATTGGCGTCTGACAGTGCACAATCAGCTGTAAATACAAGGGAGTTAATTAATAAGACTTTAGTAGAGATTGAGAAGGGAAATACAATTACAATATCAACTGCGGAATCATTTGATCAGATTATAGTAAATATGAAGTCATTTGCAGAGTTAGCACATCAGTCTACAGAAAATGCCAATGAGCAGGCAAGTGCTTTGAAACAGATAGAGGAAGGAATTGAACAGATTGCAGGCGCAACACAAAATACAGCAACTTCCTCAGAAGAAAATTCTGCAATCAGTGTAAATTTATCTGATAAGTCTACGAAGCTAGATGAGTTAGTAAAGAGATTTAAACTATTTTAAGATAAAAGAGATTAAAGGACTGAATTTGTTATAATGAATTCAGTCCTTTAACTTTTTTGTTTTCTCTAAAATCATCGAATCGTAATGGAGATCTGTTATGAAATTAGGAGAATAAATTCATTAATTGAAATATTTTATGAGCTTTTCGGGAAATCGAATAGCTCTTTTTTTCAGTAGATGGCGTTTTAGTTTAAAATTGTAAAGATATTTTCTTGAGAGGTGATAGACACTATGGTATAATGTTGAAACAGAAAAGTATTGTTTCAACTTCTGATTTGTAATAATGCAATAGCAGAACTGAAAAATCTTGTGCGAATTATTGTAAATGATTTTGGTGGTACAAATATTATGATTACTGCAGATCATGGATTTTTATATACCTATAGTCCTCTGAAAGAAGAGGATAAAATGGATAAGACAGAATTTAAAAGCCGTATTGTTGAGTATGGCAGACGCTATGCAATTATGACTGGAGATTCGAAGTCAGAATATTTACAATCTGTAAAATTTCTTGATGGAAATACAAAGTATGAGGCTTTTGCATCTAAGGAAAATATTCGTATCAAAATGAATGGCGGGGGATTAAATTATGTGCATGGCGGAATTAGCTTACAAGAAATGTGTGTTCCTTTGATAGAATATCATTTTCTAAGAAATCAATCAAAAGAATATCAGCGTAATAAAGATATATATGATACAAAACCAGTAGAGATAAATCTTTTATCTGCAACACATAAAATCAGTAATATGATTTTTTCCCTGAACTTTTATCAAAAAGAATCAGTAGGTGATAACAGGGCAGCAGCTGTTTATCACGCATATTTTACAGATAGCAGTGGAAAACAAATCAGTGATATTCAGAAAATCATTGCAGATAAAACCAGTGAGAATGGACAAGAACGTATATTTCGATGTAATTTTAGTTTACGATCGTTAAAATATGACAGCAAAGAAATTTATTATCTTGTGATTGCTGATAAAGATGGAAAAATAAAGGCAAAGGAGGAATTTCAGATAGATATTGCTTTTGCGGTAGATGAATTTGATTTTTTTGGCTAGAAAGGCTAATAGAATAAATACATTTTTAAACAATAAAAGATAAATATAAAGCATCGCAATTCTTTGAAAAGTCAGAGGATTGCGGTGTTTTGTATTTATTATTGATTTAATAGATTTATTTCTTATAAATTAAGGTATTTTGAAACTTTTCTCCTTTTTATTTATCTATATATTAGACTACAAAAAAAGAGAGGGTGTGTTGATTTGAAGCAAGATCTTTATGATAAGCTGGTTGCTTACATTATTGAAAATCAGAATAAGTTTTACCGGTTAGCATTCAGCTATGTAAAGAATCAAGATGATGCGTTAGATGTAGTACAAAATGCAGTTTGCAAAGCATTAACGCACTATAAGAATTTGAAAAATGAGGAGGCGATTAAAACATGGTTTTATAAAATAGTTTTGAATGAAAGTCTTGCTTTATTAAAGGCAAAAAAACGGTTAGTTTTAACAGATGAAAGCTATTATCGTGAAATTCCCTATGAAGAAAAACAGTTTGAGATATATGACGATTTGTATACTCAAATAGAACAAATGGAAGAAGATGCTCAAAACATTATAAAATTGCGATTTTTTGAAGAGTTAGAACTCAGTGAAATCGCTCAGATTTTAAGAATGAATTTGAATACAGTAAAAACAAAACTCTATCGTGAGTTAAAGGCACTAAAGGTTGCTATTGAAAAGGAGGCAGGTGTATGAAACGTATGGCAGAGGCAAAGCAAAAGTATGATGATATTCCAATTCCAGAAGAACTGTCAAAACGAGTTATGTTGGAAATTAAAAAAGCAGAAAAAAAACATAATAAGAGAGGTTTATTTATGAAAAAGATAACAGCAGCAGCAGCGGCAGTAGCAATTTTGTTTATAGTAGGTATAAATAGCAGTAAAACATTTGCACAAGAAATTAGCAATATTCCAGTGATTGGTTCTATAGCACGTATTGTAACATTCCGTTCCTATGAAACAAAAACAGAAGATACAGATATTTCAGTGGATATTCCTAGTATTGAGTTAATTTCAGAAGAATTAAATGGGTTAGAAAAAGGAGTAAATGAAGAGATTTATGCGTTTTGTAAGCAGTATGCAGATGAAGCCTTGTTGAGAGCAGAACAATATAAAAAAGCTTTTCTTGAGACGGGTGGTACAGAAGAAGAATGGGCAAAACATGATATAAAAATCAAAGTGTGG
Organism: uncultured Lachnospiraceae bacterium; assembly: GCA_947089905.1. Classification (GTDB taxonomy): domain Bacteria; phylum Bacillota; class Clostridia; order Lachnospirales; family Lachnospiraceae; genus MGBC140009. Next base: position 60,994 of record CAMUMG010000006.1, on the reverse strand, counting down.
TATGAAGTGAAAACATTAACTGATGAATATTTGTCATTAGTAATCATGGGCAATGATAGTTGGAATCATGCCAATAATGAAGCCAGATACTACAGTTTTGATATAAAAGCAGGTAAATGGCTGACACTGAAAGAAATTTTTGGCGATAGTTATAAGCAGTCTGTAGAAGAAAATATTCGCTATCAAATTAAACAAAAGGAAGAAGAAACAGGAATGGAATTTTGGGATGAACAATGGAACGGAGTGGATGAGAGTACAAAGTTTTATATAAATAGTAATGGGAATCCGGTAATTATATTTGAAAAATATGAAATTGCTCCGGGAACTGCAGGTTCGCAAGAATTTGAGATTATAAAGTAAAAGTATAGTTTTAGGGAATTTTTTTATAACCTGTTTAGTTAATAAGAAAACGAGTGAAATCAAAAAAGGGCATAGCAGTTGCTATGCCCTATATTTTATGGTAGTAAATAAAAAATGAAAGTGATATAATTAGAAAAAAAGTAGGAATAACCATAGGAGAAAAAATGATTATTTTAATAACAGGGGCATCTCATACAGGCAAAACAGCACTTGCTCAAAAACTTCTTGAAAAATATAAATATCCTTATCTGTCTATAGATCATTTGAAAATGGGACTAATTCGCAGTCACAATACAACACTTACGCCTTTAAGTGATGATAAAGCACTGACCGAGTATTTATGGCCAATTATACGCGAGATGATTAAGACTGCTATTGAAAACGAACAAAACCTTGTTGTAGAAGGATGTTATATTCCTTTTGAATGGGAAAGGGATTTTGAAAAGGAATATTTGGATAAAATTAGATTTTACTGTTTAGTTATGAGTAAAAAATATATTGCAAATCATTTCGATGATATCAAAAAATATGCAAGTATTATTGAAAACCGGATGGATGATGAATATTGTACATTAGATATGGTTTATAGAGATAACGCCGAGATGTTAGAAAAGTGTATCAGGTATGGAGTGGAATATATTTATATTGATGAAGTATATCAGTTTGATATGAAATTGTTTGATTGAGATATCGAATTTAGAAAGGTATTTAGTGAAAAAAGAAAATATTAATTATGAAAAATTAATAGAAATGGATTAGTAGAGGATGAAAGAAATATGGAATTAAAAAAATATCAAAAAGAAGATTCAGTAATTATATGTAGCTGGATTAAAGATGAAAAGAGTTTATATCAATGGTCTGCTAATAGAATAGGAAAGTTTCCACTTTCAGGTAATGATTTGAATAAAGATTATGCAGTTATGATTAAGAATAACCGATTTATTCCGCTTAGTGCATTTGATAATAATAATCTTATAGGACATTTGTATATTAGATATCCAGATGAGAATGATGATAGTATTGTGCGTTTTGGATTTGTTATTGTTGATCCTGTTTTAAGAGGATACAAAAATGGTAAGAAAATGTTACAGTTGGCAATAGATTATACAAAAAATATTTTGTGTGCTTCTAAAATTACATTGGGAGTCTTTGAAAATAATGATAGTGCAAGATACTGTTATGAATCAGTTGGATTTCAGCCCGTTGGAAAGACTGAAATTTATAAAATGCCTATTGGTGAATGGAAATGTATTGAGATGGAGCTAACTTTGGAGTGAAAAAGTATTTTTTAGGTGAAAGGATTGACTGACAATGATTACACAAAGAGGAACACAAATATTACATACAAAGAGACTTACTTTACGTAAGTTCGTCCTAGAGGATGCTCAGGCGATGTTTGATACTTGGGCAAATGACGAAAGAGTCACCCGTTTTTTGACTTGGTGTCCTCATGGATCAGTAGAAGTTACAAAGCAACTATTAGAGATGTGGTGTGCTACTTATGAAAGTTTGAGTACTTACAACTGGGTTATGGAGTTTGAAGGAAAAATTATTGGTAATATCAGTGTAGTTAAAATCGATGAAAAATCGGAGTATGCTGATCTTGGATATTGTATGGGTTACGACTATTGGAATAAAGGTCTTATGACGGAAGCTGTAAAAGCCGTGATTGATTATCTTTTTGAAGAAGTTGGGGTGCATCGTATTGGTATTTGTCATGCAGTTAAAAATCCCGCTTCTGGCAAGGTTGCTCAAAAATGTGGTCTTACCTTGGAAGGCACAAAACGGGAATGTCATAAAGCTCCAACAGGAGAGTTTTTTGATATATCTGATTATGGTATTTTGCAAAGCGAGTGGAAAAAGATAAAAAGTAATAGATGATATAAATATTTTTAGGACTGAATTGTTATATATAATCGATTCAGTCCTAAGATTTTTTAGCAAAATAGATAAGTGAAAGAAAGTATAAGTTTTGAGGTATAATACAATATAGATCGGTTTCGTTATAGTTTCCCATTCATCAGATTTTTTTTCTGCCATATAAATAAAAATAATGTCCCTAAAAAAAAGAAGACAAGAAGAAAAACGGACATAATACAGGGCAACAGAGTAAAAAACTTTGAAGGAAATGAGACAGCAGAGGTAAATTGCCAAAGTATAAGAAGTCCTGCCTCAATTAGACTACCAATACTTAGATCTCTTAGTTTCGATGGAGTGTAAAGATAGCGTTTCCAAAGAGTTGGAAATTGGGGAGAAATTTTAGTAGGTTTCTTTTTTTCATTTCTATATCCTGAATAGAGTGCGGAAACTGCCGCAGGTAATAAAAAGTAAGTTAAACTTAAATAAATAATTGGTCTTGAGTAGACATGGTGATAAATACCATATGTAAAAAATACTGCCATAATTATTAAAAAAATACGTCTTTCAACAATAAGAGCACGATAAGCACATAGGGTTAAAAGTTCTCTATCCATAATCTGAATATTTTTTTTCATCAGCATCACCTCATTGTTTGTTTCATTTATCGGCAGATTTTTGAGTAATATTAAGTTTTTTAAAAAGTAAAAGGACAGAAAAATACAGCGAATTGTCTAAAATTTGAGGCGCTTCTCTCTAAAAAATGAAGAAATCATTAATAATGAAAAAAAGTGAAAATTTCCTTTGAAAATTTATAGAATAGCGTTTATAATAAGAAAGAATATGATACAATGGATACTGGGAGAAGTATCAGTTTTTTTAGGAAATATGAAGTTGGTAAATGGGCATAATGATGATAGATACAACAGAAAATAGAATATAAATTAAATGAAAGACTGATATGGGATAGATTGGAAAGGAGAACAAAAATGTTAGGAAGCGATATTGGAATTGATTTGGGTACAGCAAGTGTACTCGTTTATATAAAAGGAAAAGGTGTTGTATTAAAAGAGCCTTCTGTAGTAGCGTTTGATCGAGATACAAGTAAAATTAAGGCAATAGGAGAAGAAGCACGTCTTATGCTTGGACGAACTCCGGGAAATATTGTTGCAGTCCGCCCACTTAGACAGGGAGTTATTTCCGACTATACAGTAACACAAAAGATGCTGAAATACTTTATTCAAAAGGCAGTTGGAAAACAGAGATTCCGTAAGCCAGTGATCAGTGTATGTGTACCAAGTGGAGTAACAGAGGTTGAAAAAAAGGCAGTAGAAGATGCTACGTATGAAGCAGGCGCAAGAGAAGTTGCTATTATTGAAGAACCTATTGCTGCAGCGATTGGTGCAGGGATTGATATTGCAAGACCATGTGGAAATATGATTGTAGATATTGGAGGAGGTACTTCAGACATTGCCGTGATTTCATTGGGCGGAACTGTTGTCAGTACCTCAATTAAGATCGCAGGGGATGATTTTGACGAAGCAATTGTCCGATATATGAGAAAGAAGCATAATTTATTAATTGGAGAAAGAACCGCAGAGGATATCAAAATTAAAATAGGTTCAGCATATCGCAGACCAGAGGTTGTAGCAATGGATGTGAGAGGAAGAAATTTAGTAACTGGACTTCCAAAGACAATTTCTGTGACCTCTGAGGAAACAGAAGAAGCTTTAAAGGAAACAACTTCGCAAATTGTAGAAGCGGTGCACAGTGTTTTGGAAAAGACACCACCAGAACTTGCCGCAGATATTGCAGATCGTGGAATTGTATTGACCGGAGGAGGATGCCTTTTATATGGTTTAGAGGAATTAATTGAAGAAAAAACCGGAATTACGACTATGACTGCAGAAGATCCTATGACCGCAGTTGCGATTGGAACAGGTAAGTATGTTGAATTTTTAAGTGGTCATAAGGGAAAAGAGTAGTAAAGGAAGCTGTCTGATGAAACATTTGTTTCAGGACAGATTTGGGATGGATCCCGAATAGACATATATTTGTATGGAGGTGAAAAAATGGTTAGGGCATTGTATACTGGCTGGACAGGAATGGTAAATGAACAAAAACGTTTGGATATTATTTCAAATAATATGGCAAATGCAACAACCGTTGGTTTTAAGAAAGAAGGGGTGACAAGCGAATCTTTTAAAGATGTAATGGCAATTAAGATTCGAGATGAGGCAGCAGGTTGGCGCAAGGAAGAGATAGGAGTAATGAGTCCGGGTGTAAAGTTAGGAGAGATCTATACAGATTATACACAGGGCTCTATCCGTCAAACGGATAATACTTATGATCTTGCCATTGCAGGAGAGGGATTTTTTGAAGTTTCTGTGAAAGACAGAAATGGAGAAGAGCACATTCGTTATACAAGAGCAGGACAGTTTAAAATTACGCAAGATGGTCATATTGTTGATACAGATGGAAATAATTTAAGATCAGAAAGCGGAGAACTTCAAGTTCCAGTAGATGCGACAGATGTAACAATTACAGAGAATGGACAGGTATATGCAGATGGAGAACTCATAGATAAAATCGTACTAAAAGATTTTGAAGACTATGATTTCTTAAAAAAAGTTGGCTATACTATGTATGAACCCGTAAATGGTGCACAGCAAAAGGATACTACAGCAGAAATTCTTCAAGGATATACGGAACAGTCAAATGTAAATATTGTTCGTGAAATGGTCAATATGATAGAAATTACAAGAGCATATGAAACAAATCAAAGATTAATAAAATCGATTGATTCTACATTAGATCTGGCAGCGAATACAATAGGTAGAGTAGGGTAAGTTATCAATTAGGAGGATAAAAATATGATGCGTGCACTTTGGACTGGGGCGTCAGGTATGACAGCTCAACAGACAAGTTTGGATACTATCTCAAATAATTTGGCAAATATCAATACAAATGGATATAAAAAGGAAACAACACACTTTCAGTCATTACTCTATCAAAAGATTCAGACAAGAGTAACCGATAATGAGGGAAATCCACTGCCTGTTATTGGGCAGGTAGGACTTGGAACAAGAGTTTCTAATATTGTTTCTCAGTATACACAGGGAAATCTTTTAGAAACAGGAAATCCACTGGACTTAGCAATCGATGGAGAAGGATTTTTTATGATTCGTATGCCAGATGGTTCTGTTTCTTATACAAGAAATGGAGCTTTTGAATTAGGAGCAAGTTCACAGGGATTTACACTTTGTACAGCATCTGGATATCCTGTATTAGATTCCACTGGAAAAGAGATTGTTTTTAACCGTGAAATTGATACATCAACACTTGAAATTGATGAATTCGGAATTATTACATATAAAGAAAAAGTTGAAGTAAAAGATCCAGATAATACAGATAATAACAATAATAATAACACAAATAACAATACTCCAAATGATACTCAGGGTACAGAAAATGAGGAAACGCAAGAAGATAAAAAATATGTACTTGAAACAAGAAGAGTTGCAGTAATTGGTTTAGCACAATTTAATAATCCAGCAGGATTGGAAAAAATATCTGGAAGTTTATTAAAAGAAACTGAAAACTCTGGAACAGCACGGGTAGAAGCCCAGAATCCATCTCTTAAAAGAAGTAGACTTCTAACAAATTATTTAGAAGGTTCTAATGTACAGGTAGCGAGTGAATTGGTTGATTTAATTGTAACACAGAGAGCATATCAAATGAATTCAAAAGTAATTACAGCAGCAGATGAGATGTTACAGGAAGCAAATGCCCTTAGACAATAATTACAGAGTTAAAAAGGGGGAATCATAATGGATTTTTCTTTGGGAAACAGTTATATGATGGGAACGGTATCGGCTGATACAGCAAAACAGGCAACACAGGCAGAAGAATTAAAAAAGAAATTAAGTTCAGGTAATAATTCTGAAGATGAGATGATGGAAGCCTGTAAAAGCTTTGAAAAATATCTAGTAGAACAGATCTTACAGGAAATGAAAAAAACAATCCCAAAGGATGATGAGGAAGAGAATGATTATGTAGAATATTTTGGAGATATGTTATATCAACAATATGCAGAATCAATTACTGAAAGTGGTCAACTTGGGATTGCACAACAGCTCTATGAGGCGATGAAGTATAATTCATTGTAAGAATAATCGCTTTAAGACCTGCCGTTTTGTGTTAAATACCGACGGGTATGGGTTTTCCCAAACCTGTCGGTTATTTTTAACAATTAACAGCAAGAGGAATTGCTAGGAATAATTGTAAGGGCAGTAGCGGGCAAGTATCACCTACTGCTATGAAGCAATCCACATCATTGTCTTGCTCTTAACTGCCGCGAGTGGATTGAAACAAACAAATGTGTAATCAAAGAAAGGAGAAGCTGCTCAATTTATTTGCCTTTTTAAACGGCAGCAAGGAGAATGGATGGCTGAAGTACTGACAGGGTATGTGGAAAAGATCGTATTTCGAAATACGGACAATGGATATACAGTAATCAGTCTGGTAAACGAAGATATGGAAACTACTTGTGTTGGGAATTTTCCGTTTATCAGCGAAGGGGAATTTATTGAAGTGACAGGGGGATATTCTGCACATCCAGTTTATGGAGAGCAGTTTCAGGTAAAACAATTTCAGGTAAAAGAACCAGAAGATGTGGTTGCTATGGAACGATACTTGGCTTCTGGAGCAATTAAGGGAATTGGAGTTACTTTAGCTGGAAGAATTATAAAAAAATTCCAAAAGGAAACCTTTCATATCATTGAAGAAGAACCAGAACGTCTGTCAGAGGTCAAGGGGATTAGTGAAAAATTAGCAAGAGAAATTTACCAGCAGTTTACACAAAAACAGGAATTACGCAATGCAATGTTGTTTTTACAGCAATATGGAATTACAAATAATCTTGCAGTAAAGATTTATCAAAAGTATGGGGAACAGATGTACCAGGTAATGAAAGAAAATCCCTATCGTCTGGCAGAAGATATCTCAGGAGTTGGATTTAAAATTGCAGATGAAATTGCAATGAAAACTGGAATTGGTGCAGAATCAGATTATCGAATTCATGCTGCTATTTTATATGCTCTAACACAGGCGGCGGGAAATGGTCATATTTATCTTCCAGAATCCGAACTTTTATATCAGACAACACAGATCCTTGGTATGCCCCTAGGGGATATCCAACGACATATAACAGTACTATCCGTAGAAAAAAAGGTAGTATTAAAAAAAGAACAGGAAGAATGTTGTGTCTATTTAGCAATCTATTACTATTTGGAACTGAACACTGCAAAAATGCTACTTGATTTAAGTGTTGTCTATCCAATTTCGGGAGAGGCTATTTTAGCAAGATTAACTCAGATTGAGAGAAAACTTTCTCTAGCTTTAGATCAAATGCAGCGTCAGGCGGTTATAGAAGCAGTAAGAAACGGCTTGTTTATATTGACGGGAGGACCGGGCACTGGTAAAACCACGACAATTAATGCCATGATCCAATTTTTTGAATCAGAAGGGATGGATATTTTATTAGCGGCTCCAACAGGACGGGCCGCAAAGCGAATGACAGAAACAACTGGATATGAAGCAAAAACAATTCATAGACTTTTGGAACTGACACAAGGATTAGATAGTGGCGAAAAACACTATCAATTTGAACGAAATGAAACAAATCCTTTAGAGACAGATGTAATTATTATTGACGAGATGTCTATGGTTGATATTAATTTGGTACACGCATTACTTCGTGCAGTAACAGTTGGAACAAGACTGATTTTAGTAGGAGATGAAAACCAACTACCAAGTGTAGGACCCGGAAATGTACTTCATGATATATTAGCGTCTAAGTTATTTCAAGTAGTACGTCTTAAAAAAATATTTCGACAGGCTTCGGAAAGTGATATTATTGTAAATGCTCATAAAATTAATGCTGGAACAGCAATTCATTTTGATAATCACAGTAAAGATTTCTTTTTATTAAAACGCGATGATATTAATTCTATTACTGGGGTTATGATTGCTTTAGTACGAGATAAGATGCCAATATATGTAAATGCAAGTCCTTTGGATATTCAAGTGCTAACTCCAATGAGAAAAGGAGAGCTTGGAGTAGATAGGCTCAATCAAATATTACAGCAATATCTTAATCCTCCTTCAAAAGATAAGAAAGAAAAAGAGCATAAACAGTATATCTTTCGAGAAGGTGATAAGGTAATGCAGACAAAAAACGACTATCAACTTTCTTGGGAGATTAAGACTTCTTTTGGCACTTTGGTGGAACAGGGGACAGGAATATTTAATGGAGATACTGGGATAATTCGAGAAATTAATTCATACTCAGAGTCAATGAGAATTGAATTTGATGAAGGAAGAATGGTGGAGTATCCATTTGTTCAATTAGATGAATTAGAATTGGCTTATGCAGTTACTATTCATAAGGCACAGGGAAGTGAATATCCTGCAATAGTACTTCCACTTTTGAGTGGACCAAGAATGTTATTTAATCGAAATATCTTATATACTGCAGTGACAAGAGCAAAAAGCTGTGTCACTATTGTTGGTTCAGAAGAAACTGTACAGGCAATGATTGCAAACGAAAGAGAACAAATGCGGTATTCAGGTCTTTGCCAAAGAATTCAGGAATTAAGTAAGCTGTAAAAAATACGTGCAAAGGAATTAAATTTATGTTATACTGTATAGGAAAGGCATCTATATTTATGTATCAAAGCTGCCATAGACTAACAGGTGGCAAAAATCAAGAGAGGTAGAGATGAATAAAACAACTTTAGTAATTATGGCGGCTGGACTTGGAAGTCGCTATGGAAGTGGGATAAAACAACTAGAGCAGGTTGGACCGTCTGGCGAGATTATTATGGATTATTCAATCTATGATGCCATTCATGCAGGTTTTGATAAAATTGTTTTTATCATTCGTCACGATCTGGAGCAGGAATTTAAAGAAATTATTGGAGATCGTATCGCTAAAAAGATAGAAGTAGAATATGTATTTCAGGAAGTAGATGCCCTGCCAAAAGGAATCAAAAAACCTGAGGGAAGAAAAAAACCATGGGGAACTGGGCAGGCGGTCCTATGTTGTAGGAATGTGGTAAAAGAACCATTTGCAGTGATCAATGCAGATGATTTTTATGGCAGACAGGCTTTTGAAAAAGTACATCAGTTTTTAGCAAAAACAGATCTTAACTCACCAGATTATCATTTTTGTATGGCTGGATTTATTCTTGGTAATACGTTAAGTGAACATGGAACAGTGACAAGAGGAATCTGCAAGGTAACAGAACAAGACTTGCTTTCAAAGGTAGAAGAAACCTTTGCACTCAAAAGGCAGGGAACGATGGCAGTGGGAAAAGATAGTATGGGAAAAGAAATTTTATTAGACCTTAACACCTTAGTGTCTATGAATATGTGGGGCTTTACTCCAAATTTTTTAGAAGTTTTAGAAGAAGATTTTGTGGATTTCTTAAAAACAATGGATCAAGCTCCTCTTACAGCAGAGTTTCTTTTACCAAATGTGGTAGGTCATTTAGTGACACAAAAAAAGGCAGTTGTTAAGGTGTTGCATACTACGGATAAATGGTTTGGCGTTACGTATCAGGAAGATAAACAAGCAGTAGTAGATTCTATTTGCCGTCTTGTAAAAGAGGGAAGTTATCCAACTTCTATTCTCTAATTGCTCTGTTAGAATGAAAAAACTTAAAATCTAAAAAGATTATAAGGAGGGAAACAAAGAGAAGATTGAAAGTGGAATTGGAATATATTAGAGAGTTAATTTATCCAAGACGATGTCCGATCTGTGAAAAGATTGTTCTTCCAAAAGGGAAAAAAATCTGTTCAGTCTGCAAAAAAAAACTGATCTATGTAGAAGAACCCTGCTGTAAAAAATGTGGAAAGCCAGTTGCACAAAAAGAACAGGAATATTGTTTTGACTGCTACAAAAAACAGTTTCATTATGACTCTGGAATGGCTCTGTTTGTATATGATCAGACAATGAAGGATTCTATCACTGCATTTAAATTTCACGGCAAGAAAGAGTATGCTGATTTTTATGTAGAAGAGATGGTAGAACGATTAGGCAAAAAGATTTTAGAAAAACAGCCGGATGTTTTAATACCTGTTCCAATTCATCAAAAAAAGAAACGGGTACGAGGATTTAATCAGGCAGAGCTTTTAGCGTCTGGACTCTCAAAAAGATTAGAGATTCCAATAAATTGTAAATTGTTATTGCGAACGAAAAATACGATTCCTCAAAAGCAGTTAAATAATAAAGAAAGATTAAGAAATCTGGAACGTGCATTTACAATCTCTGTCCAAGGATGGAAAGAGAAAAAAATCTATCAACATATTATGCTGGTAGATGATATTTATACAACAGGAAGTACAATAGAAGCTTGCAGTAAAGTTTTACAGGCAAGTCAAATGACGAAAGTATCATTTGTCAGTCTATGTATTGGGAAAGGCTATTAAGGAGGTTGGAACATGGATGTCAGAAATTGCAGAAACTGTGGAAAATTATTTAATTACCTTGGCGGAACACCAATTTGTCCATCATGTCAACAGGCATTAGAGGAAAAATTTGAACAGGTAAAAGAATATGTCTATGATAATCCAAATGCTAATATACAAAAAGTAGCAGACGATAATGATGTTTCCGTTCCACAAATTAAACAGTGGATTCGGGAGGAACGTTTGGAATTTTCTGAATCATCCGCAGTAGGGTTAGCATGTGAAAAGTGTGGTGCTATGATTCGAACAGGGCGTTTCTGTCCACGCTGTAGAGAACTTATGACAAATAGATTAGGTGAAATGTATAAAGAAAAACCACAGAAAATAAATAAGGTACCTACAGATTCAAAATCGAAAATGCGATTTTTGGATAATTAATCTACTTCCATGAAAGGAGGGGATTGAAATACAAGATTTAGAAGAGAAGAGAGAAGAAGCATCGCCTAAGTTGATGGAATCGATGGAAAACATTGTAATACATGGATTTTGTAATGTAACACAGCGGTTATCAAGCATCCGGTTAGAACCAGAAGAAGGCATCATTTTAACAAAAGAACCTGTTTATTCAGGAACGATTAGACTACATGGTTTTTTAGATGGTGAAATGCTATTTTTAATTCCTGAGGAAATGGCAGAACAGATTGTCTTTCAGATGAGTCATGGAAGACCTATGTCAGAAGCAGAATGGGATGGCTATTTTAAAGAATACTTAAATATTGTAGCTGGATGTATGATTTCACAGATTGGAAATTTTTTCGGAAAAAGGGTGCGTTTTTCTCTTCCAATGGTTAAAAAAGGAGTTTGTAAAGAAATTACAGAAAATGAATTCCAGTTTTGCTCAAGACATGATTTTTCTAATGAATTGGGTATTGTCCATTTTGTTTTTAGATATAACGAAGTGGTACTGGAAGGTGCATGAATTAAAAAAGATATCATGTTTGGGACATACAATATACCAGAAAAGAGGTTAGAATGAAAAGGATATTAGTTGTGGATGATTCCAGTTTTGCATATAACGAGATTGCAGATCTCGTACCTTCAGATGAATATGAAGTAATTGCTCATGCCAAAGATGGTGAAGAAGGAATTCGTCTATATGAAGAATTAAAACCTGATATTGTGACAATGGATATTATTATGCCAGGAATTGATGGAATGGAGGCTGCAAAGGAAATTATTCAAAGAGATCCTACAGCAACCCACAAAATTATTATGTTAAGTTCCCTCTGCGATATGGATACTTTAAATGAAGTTCATGCACTCGGAATGAGACATTTAATACCAAAACCAATTGAAAAAGAGGTTTTTCTATATGCTATCACGCATTTAGAATAAAGAAATGTAGAAAAAAGAATCTGTCTAAATCAATAGACAGATTCTTTTTTTAGATTATTTGGAGTTTTTAATTGTAATTCCTGTATCATTTAAAGAAATTTTTCCCTCTTTTAAAAGTCTTCCAATAGCACGTTTAAAAGAGTTTTTACTTAATTGAAAGATCTTTCGAATTTCATCTGGGTCTGATTTATCATGATATGGAAGATAACCATTTGGACTTTTCTTTAAGGCATCTAAAATAAGTTCTGCATCCTGATCCATTTGTGTATAGGCTTTTTCTCGAATACTTAAATTGAGTTTTCCATCTTCTTGTACTTTAGTGATACGTGCGTCAATATATTCCCCTGCATGAATAGGGCGAAAAAGTTCGCTGTTTGGAATGAGAGCAGAATATTGATCATCGACTGCTACAAATGCACCAAAGTTTGCAAGTACATCATAAACCATTCCATGAACTCGTTCTTCTTTATGATAGGGACTTTCTGTTTTTAAATAATTATAAACTTTCATAGTAGCACATAATCTATGACTTTTATCAATATAGAGTGCTACTAATACAGAATCATTTACTTTTGGACGAAAGGTCTGTTCTTTAAAAGGAAGAAGTAAATCTTTTGCTAAACCCCAATCTAAAAAAGCTCCGATGTTAGAAAGTTCTTTTACTTTTAATCTAGCCACTTTTCCAAGAGTTAAGAGTGGTTGTGTTGTTGTTGCAATCAGACGATCTTCGGAGTCACGATAAATAAAAACTTCTATTATATCATGAAGTTTTAATCCTTCTGGAAGCTGATTTTTAGGTAGAAGAACTCGATCAGAAGTCTGTGCATTAGAGTCAAAAAGGTATGCTCCATTATCTGTAAGTTTTCCTACTTGTAATTTTTGTATTTCTCCTAAATAAATCATAAAAACCTCATTTCCTGCATAATTTAACTGCACATTTTTTTAACTATGAATTACTATAACACAGGAAATCAAAATAGAACAGCAAAAGATTATGAAAAGATTTTAAAGAATCCATTAGAGTGATAGTAAAACTCATTCGTTTGTGATAAACTAAACTATATCAGATAAAAAATAATTTCTTCGTTTTTTAAAATTAAAGAAAGGCTCTTTTATAGAGATAGGAAAAAGAAATGAATACTTCACAACGGATAAAACGAGTAAATTGGGTATTTGCGGCTACAGTAGGAATTTCTATTATGGCAAGTTTTATACCTATTAGTACATTTGTACACAATAGTGCTGCATTATTACTGATTTCACAACTAATTCTTGTATTTCCAGCAATGATTTATATAGTGATAGAAAAAGTTCCCTATCAAGAAGCAGTAAGGTTTCGAAAAATTCGTCCTGCCAATATTTTTTTATTAATTTTATTCACTATTCTAATTATGCCATTAATGTCACTTGTGAATGCGATTTCTATGTTATTTGTAGAAAATAGAATTACAAATACTATGACCAATATTACACAACAGAATTCTTTTATAATCGCTTTGATTATAACTGCTTTGATTCCTTGTATTTTTGAAGAAAGTGTATATCGTGGAGTTTTGTATAATGAATATCGAAAGATCAAACCCGTTTCTGCAATTTTTTTAAGTGCCTTTTTATTTGGTATTTTACATGGAAATCTAAATCAGTTTTCTTATGCTTTTGTAATGGGAATTGTATTTGCACTTGTAATTGAAGCTACAGATTCGATTCTCTCTACTATGATTATACACTTTTTGATTAATGGAAGTTCTGTTTTGACTTTAGCATTTTATCCGAAACTACTTTCTTTTTTAGAGTCTGTTTATAACAGAGCGGTTGAGAGTAAAAATACAAATGTTATCAATATGGTGACTGAATTTATGGGCGGGACAGAGTTTACAATGGATGCGTTAATGAAAAACAGCCAACAGGCTCTTTCTTCTATGAATATAGGAGATGTTTTAAAAAGTTATGGTCCGATGGCACTTATAAGTACAGGACTTGCCCTTTTAGTATACCGGACAATAGCAGTAAATGCAGATAGATGGCAGTATATTAAAGAGATGATACATGCAGAAAAAAAAGAACAGCATTTAATCACACTCCCTCTTGTCATTGCAATATTTGTTTGTATTGTACTGATGATTCTATCAGAATTTGTTTAAAATAATAAAAAAAGGAGTAATATTATGGAAACAATGTATGATGTAATTATTGTTGGTTCAGGCCCTGCGGGATTAGCGGCAGCAATTTATGCTGCCCGTGCTAAATTAAAAATGCTTGTATTAGAAAAAGCACCGATGAGTGGTGGACAGATTATTAATACTTACGAAGTAGATAATTATCCAGGAATACCACAGATAAACGGTTTTGATTTAGCAGTAAAATTTAGAGAGCACTGCGAAAAATTAGGAGCAGAATTTTTAGAGGGAGAAGCCGTTTCTTTTGAATTAGAAGGGGAGATAAAAAAAGTTATATTAGATGATAATAGGCAGTTTCAGACAAAAACAATTATTTTAGCAATGGGTACAATTTGGAGAAAACTTGGTGTACCGGGAGAAGATACTTTTTCAGGGAAAGGAATCTCCTATTGTGCTACTTGTGATGGGGCATTTTTTAAAAATAAGACCGTTGCTGTTGTAGGTGGTGGAGATGTGGCAGCAGAAGATGCCATCTTTTTGGCACGTCTTTGTAAAAAAGTATATCTAATTCATCGCAGGGGAGAGTTACGTGCTGCAAAGGTTTTAGTAGAGGCTTTGAAAACATTTCAAAATGTGGAATTACTTTTTCATAAGACAGTAGAAGAAATTATAGGAGAAGAAGTAGTTAAAAAAGTAAGATTAAAAAATCTTTTAGAGGATAAAACAGAAGAACTAGCAGTAGACGGTATTTTTATTGCAGTTGGAAGTCTTCCGGATACAAAGGCATTTCAAGGAGTTCTTTCTATGGATGACAATGGGTATTTAGAGGCAGGAGAAGATTGTAGAACAAGTGTTGCAGGGGTATTTGCGGCAGGAGATGTTAGAACAAAAATATTGCGACAAGTAGTCACAGCCGCCGCTGATGGGGCAACTGCAATTACAGGAGTAGAGCACTATTTAAACGGAAGATAGAATAATACTTGTCCATTTGGTAAAAATGTGGTACAATCTTAAATAGAATGAAAGATGTTATTTTATAAATAAGGAGGTTCACAGTATGCGTTATATTATAAGCGGCAAAAATATTGATGTGACAGAGGGGCTAAAAAGTGCAATTTATGACAAGATAGGAAAACTGGAACGATATTTTACTCCTGAAACAGAAGTGCATATAACTTTAAGTGTAGAAAAGGAAAGACAAAAGATTGAGGTTACGATTCCGGTAAAAGGAAATATCATTCGGGCGGAACAAGTTAGCAGTGATATGTATGCTTCTATTGATTTAGTAGAAGAAATTATTGAACGTCAGATTAGAAAATATAAAAATAAGCTGATTGACAGAAAACAGTCTGGTGGCAGCTTCAATTCGTCTTATATAGAAGAAGAGGATCTGGAAGAGGAAGATGTAATTACAATCACAAGAGTAAAGAAATTTGCTATGAAGCCAATGGATGCAGAAGAAGCATGTGTACAGATGGAATTATTGGGACATAATTTTTATGTATTTCGTAATGCACAGACAGATGAAGTCAATGTTGTTTATAAACGCAAAGGAAATACGTATGGACTGATTGAACCAGAATTTTAACGTGATATAGTGATAAGTTAGAAGCCAAAATCAGGTTGACAAAAAGAGTAGCTGTGGACAAGAGAGGGCAGCTATTCTTTTTTCATGTTTCTGATTCATTAAAATTTCAGGAAATCCTTATGAAAAATGTTCCTCATCACAATTTTAGGTTGATTAACGTTCCATGAAATGATAAAATAGAGCAGAATAAACGAAAAAGTAAAAAAAGGACATTTGGATAGATTACCGTGGAGTGAAAAATATAAGGAGTGAAAGAAAGAAAATGGGATTATTTACAAAGTTATTTGGTACACACAGTGAAAGGGAAGTAAAACTTGTATTGCCGATTGTAGATAAGATTGAGGCATTAGAACCGGAATATGAGAAACTTTCAGATGAGGACTTAAAAGCTAAGACGGTAGAATTTAAAGAGCGACTTGCCAAAGGAGAAACATTAGATGATCTACTTGTTGAAGCTTATGCAGCAGTACGGGAAGCTGGTAAAAGAACGCTTGGACAAAGGGCTTATCGTGTTCAGCTAATTGGAGGTGTAATTTTACATCAGGGAAGAATTTCAGAGATGAAGACAGGAGAAGGTAAAACCCTCGTTTCGACGTTTCCAGCTTATCTAAATGCCCTAGAGGGAAATGGAGTTCATGTCGTTACTGTAAATGACTACCTAGCAAAGCGAGATTCAGAATGGATGGGACGGATCCATGAATTTCTTGGACTAAGTGTCGGCGTAATTTTAAACAGTATGGAAAGTGATGAAAGAAGAAAAGCATATAGTTGTGATATTACGTATGGAACGAATAATGAATTAGGATTTGACTATTTAAGAGATAACATGGTTATTTATAAAGAGCAACTTGTTATGAGAGGACTTCCGTTTGCTATTATCGATGAAGTGGATTCCGTTCTGATTGATGAGGCAAGAACCCCTTTAATTATTTCTGGACAGAGCGGAAAATCGACAAGACTTTATGAGGCCTGTGATATTCTTGCCAGACAGTTAGAACGAGGCGAGTCTACGGAGCTGACAAAGATGGCGGCACTTATGAAGGAAGAGATAGAGGAAACGGGAGATTTTGTTGTCAATGAGAAAGACAAAAATATCAATTTGACAGAAGAGGGAGTTCATAAAGTAGAAAAGTTCTTCCAGATCAGTAATCTTGCAGATCCCGAAAATTTAGAGATTCAGCACAATGTTATTTTGGCACTTCGTGCTCACTATTTAATGGCAAGAGATAAAGATTATGTGGTAAAGGATGATGAAGTATTAATTGTCGATGATTTTACTGGTCGTATTATGCCAGGAAGAAGATACTCCGATGGACTTCATCAGGCAATTGAAGCAAAAGAGCATGTAAAGGTAAAACGGGAAAGTAAGACATTAGCAACGATTACATTCCAAAACTTTTTCAATAAATATAAGAAAAAGTGCGGTATGACGGGTACTGCTCTAACAGAAGAAAAAGAGTTTCGTGAAATTTATGGAATGGATGTTGTAGAAATTCCAACTAATAAACCAGTTGCAAGAAAGGATTTAGATGATGCAGTATATCAGACAAAAAAAGAGAAACTCAATGCGGTTATCAATGCGATTGAAGAAGCACATCAAAAGGGGCAGCCAGTATTAGTTGGAACAATTACGATTGAAGCATCCGAAGAGATAAGTGCTTTGTTAAAAAGGCGAGGAATTGTCCACAAGGTATTAAATGCTAAGTTTCACGAACAGGAAGCAGAAATTATTGCTGATGCTGGAGTAAAGGGAGCAGTTACTATTGCTACAAATATGGCAGGTCGTGGTACAGATATTAAACTTGGAGAGGGTGTTACAGAATTAGGAGGGTTAAAGATCATTGGTACAGAACGCCATGAGTCCAGACGAATCGACAATCAGCTTAGAGGTCGTGCAGGACGGCAAGGGGATACAGGAGAATCCAGATTTTATATTTCTCTTGAAGACGATTTAATGCGTCTGTTTGGTTCTGAAAAACTGATAGCTATGTTTAAATCTCTAGGAATTCCAGAGGGAGAACAGATTGAGCATAAGATGCTCAGTAATGCAATTGAAAAGGCACAAAAGAAGATCGAAAATAATAACTTTGGAATCCGAAAGAATTTATTAGAGTATGATCAGGTGAATAATGAACAAAGAGAAATCATTTATGAAGAACGTCGAAGAGTTTTAAATGGCGACAATATGCGTGATACTGTTTTAAAGATGATTACAGATACAGTGGAAAGTTCCGTAAATCACTGTATTAATGACGAGCAAGTTCCAGAAGACTGGGATTTGAATGAATTAAATCAGCTTTTACTTCCTATTATTCCATTAGAGCCAGTTACTCTTTCGGAAGAACAAATAAAACATATGAAGAAAGCAGAATTAATTCAAAACTTAAAAGAAGATGCGGTCAAGCTTTATGAGGCAAAAGAGGCAGAGTTCCCAGAAAAAGAACAGCTTCGTGAAGTAGAACGTGTTGTTTTACTTCGTGTTATTGATCATAAGTGGATGGATCATATTGATGATATGGATCAGCTTAGGCAGGGAATTGGATTACAAGCATATGGACAAAAAGATCCTCGTACAGAATATAAATTTATGGCATTTGATATGTTTGAGGCAATGATCAATGCGATTTCAGAAGATACTGTCAGAGCTTTAATGCACGTTCGAATTGAACAGAAAGTAGAACGAGAAGAAGTGGCAAAGGTAACAGGAACAAATAGAGATGATTCGCAGCCAAAAGGACCAGTACGTAGAACGACAAAGAAAGTTCAGCCAAATGATCCTTGTCCATGTGGTAGTGGAAAAAAGTATAAATTCTGCTGTGGAAAAACTATTTAAATTTTAGGAAAGAGGTGATTTAAGGTGATCGAGTTAGATCAGTATAAGTATACGCTTAGTACTTACGAAAAACCTTTAATTGAAGTGGGGGATTCACTTTGACTTGGTTAATAAGAAATTAAAGGTAGAAGAGATTGAAGCGATTATGCAGGAACCTAACTTTTGGGATTCTGCTGAAAAATCACAACAATATGTCAAAGAATTAAAACAGTTAAAGGATACGATTGAAGGCTATCATGAGTTAAAACAGCAATATGATGATATTGCAACTTTAATTGAAATGGGCTATGAGGAGGAAGATCCTTCTTTTATTGAAGAGATCGGAAAAGAACTGAATAAGTTTGTGGAAGCTTTAGAGGAGTTAAGACTAGATACTCTTCTTTCTGGTCCATATGACAAGGATAACGCAATTTTAACGTTACATGCTGGTGCAGGAGGAACAGAAAGTTGTGACTGGGCGAGTATTCTCTGCCGGATGTATGAACGATTTGCAGATAAAAAAGGGTATTCTGTAGAGATGTTAGACTTTTTAGACGGTGAAGAAGCAGGATATAAATCAGTAACGCTTCAAATTAGTGGAGTAAATGCGTATGGTCATCTAAAATCAGAACATGGAGTACATCGTTTAGTACGAATGTCACCTTTTAATGCTGCTGGAAAGCGACAGACTTCGTTTGTTTCCTGCGATGTTATGCCAGAGATTGAAGAAGATATAGATATTGAGATTAAAGATGAGGATCTTCGAATTGATACGTATCGGTCAAGTGGTGCAGGTGGACAGCATATCAATAAAACATCTTCTGCAATCCGAATTACACATTTACCAACTGGAATTGTAGTACAATGTCAAAATGAGCGTTCTCAGTTTCAAAATAAAGATAAGGCAATGCAGATGTTAAAGTCAAAACTCTATGTGTTAAAACAACAGGAAAATCAGGAAAAAGAATCTGGAATTCGCGGGGAAGTAAGGGATATTAACTTTGGAAACCAAATTCGTTCCTATGTTCTTCAGCCATATACTATGGTAAAAGATCATCGTACTGGAGCAGAATCTGCAAATGCACAAAGTATACTAGATGGAAATATTGATCTGTTCATTAATGCCTATCTAAAATGGATTAATCAACCAGTAAGGCAAGAATAAATTTTATCAAAAGAAACGGAGGAGTAAACATGGCAACTTCGAAGCAAGTTATTTTTAAAGTAGGTACAGAAGAGTATGGTTCAGATATCCAACTTGTCAGTGCAATTGAGTCCTATGGCGGAGTTGTGCCAGTTCCAAATGCACCTAGTTATATCCTCGGAATTTTAAATTTAAGAGGTGAAGTAATACCAGTATTTAGTCTTCGGAAAAAGTTTGGTCTTCCCGAGAGTGAAGTTGATGACAAAACTCTGCTTTTGATTACAAAATATCAAGATATGAAAATTGGGTTTAAGGTCGATTCAGTCAGCGAGATTGAAGAGGTAGATGAGGAAGAACTTCATAAAATGCCAGTTATTGTCTGCACGGAAGCAACAAATTATGCAAAATGTGTTGTAAACAAAAAAGGGCGTATGATTATTTTAATCAATCATGAAGGAATTCTTTCTTCCGAAGAAGCAAAAGCAGTCAATACAGTATTAAAGAAACGAGAGGAATAAAGAGTTGTTATGAAACAAAGAGTTGTTCCTAACAACTCTAACAAAAAGTAATCGTCGTCAAGTGGACTGAAACGATTACTTTTTTTGCATTTGTACTATATAAAACGATTTTCTTCCTAGTTGCGAAATTTGTGGATTCATTATATAATAAAATTCTGAATTTATGATGAATGAGAGGAGAAAGTTAGTGTGAGTACAACATATCAGGAAACAATTTATGCTGTAATAGATGAGATAAAAAAAGTAATCGTTGGTAAAGATGAAATAATACGTCAGATTTTTACTGCTATTTTAGCAAAAGGACATATTCTATTAGAGGATATTCCAGGGGTTGGGAAAACAACTTTAGCAATGGCATTTTCTAAAGTTTTGGATATGAATTGTAATCGAATTCAGTTTACACCAGATGTTATGCCCACAGATGTTATTGGTTTTCAGATATTAGATATAGAAAGCGGTAAAATGAAATATCAACAGGGAGCAGTTATATGTAATTTGTTTCTTGCGGATGAAATCAATCGTACTTCGTCAAAAACACAGTCGGCTTTATTAGAAGTAATGGAGGAGGGTAGAGTAACAGTAGACGGAGTAACAAGGGAAGTTCCAAAGCCTTTTACAGTAATAGCGACACAAAATCCAATCGGATCAGCGGGAACACAGCTTTTACCAGAATCCCAGTTGGATCGATTTATGATTAGGCTTTCCATGGGATATCCTGATCCAAGCAGCGAAGTGGAAATTTTAAAGGGAAGAAGTGTACAAAATCCTTTGGATTTTGTAGAACAAATTTTGAATCAACAAGAATTATTACAGATGCAGCAGGAAGTTGCGGAGATTTTTGTCCATGATGCAGTTTATGAATATATTGCAAGACTTGCTCAAAGAACCCGAACACAGGAATTAATAGAATTGGGAATGAGTCCAAGAGGGACACTTGCTGTTACAAATATGGCAAAAGCATTTGCTTTTCTAAAGGGAAGAAGTTATTTAATTCCAGACGATGTCAAAACTGTCTTTCCTTTTACGGCAGCACATAGAATTTTATTAAAACCAAAGGCACGAGTAAATCATGTTACCGTTTCTGAGATTATAGATGGAATATTACAAGAAATTCCAGCTCCTAAATTAATTAAGAAACGAACAGAGAGTTAAAAAAATGTTGGGAGAATTATGATAAAAAATCAAGTAAGTTATGGTATTCTTTTAGGGAGCGCAATTTATTTATCTATTATGTATCATGAATTTATTACGACTTCCTTTGCCATCATTCTAATTTTATATCCCGTTCTTTTATTTTTTTGTATTTTAGTAATGAAACGAGGTTTCCATATACAATTATCTACTGACTGTCTTGTGGCAGAAAAACAACAACCTTTTCATATTATGCTTCTTTTGGAAAATCACTCAATTTTTCCGCTTTTAAAATTATGTGTAGAATTAAAATACCGCAGTGGAAATTATATGAAATGGAAAAAAGAGTTTTATTATATTTCTTTAAATGAACGTTCTACTCAACAAGTTTCTTGTGGAGTAACCTCCCAGTATTGTGGAAGAATGGAATTCGAATTAAAAAGGGTTTTTTTATCTGATCCATTAGGAATATTTAGACTTTGTTATCATACAAAACAAAGTATGAACGTTTCTGTTTTGCCAAAATTTTATGAAATACCACAATTATATTTAAGTCAAAACAATAATAGTTATCTGGAAGAGGAAGAGTATTCAAAGATAAGATCAGGGGATGATCCGTCTGAATTATTTAAAATTCGTGAATATCAACAAGGAGATCGGATAAATCGAATTCATTGGAAACTGACAGCAAAAGAGGGAAATCTCATGATAAAAGAATTTGGACGTCCCTTAGATTACTCTGTTGTTTTATTATTAGAGCCCGGAAGTTGGAAAGTAAATACAGAACAAATTGTTGATGCAGTGATTGAAACAATGGGCTCGATTTCTATGAAAATGATTCAGATACACAGATTTCATTTTTTAGCATGGTATGATAAGATGGGACAATTAAACCGCTATAAAATCGATTCAGAAGAAAGTCTTTATGATGCTTTAGCACAGATGTATGAGAACTCTTTTTCAGAAGAAGATTTACTTACCGCCTATGAGGCACAGTATCGTATAGAACAGTATTCGAATCTGTTTTATATTACTGGAAGAAAGAATTTACCACAGGTAGGACAAGTACAAGACTTTGCAAAGCAGGCAAAAACATGGATTTTACAGATTATATCAGACGAAGAATTAACAAAAGAAGAACAAAGAGATTATCTGGAACAGGGAATTGAATATATTGCTATTCATACAGAGAGTTTAGAAGAGATAGGACAGATATTTGACGAGAGGGAATTTTAGTTTGAAAGATAAAGGCGGTAAAAGATTTGAGAAGAAAGAGAAAGGAATCCGATCTTAATTTTGAAG
The DNA here is from genome assembly GCA_947089905.1 of uncultured Lachnospiraceae bacterium. Classification (GTDB taxonomy): domain Bacteria; phylum Bacillota; class Clostridia; order Lachnospirales; family Lachnospiraceae; genus MGBC140009. The sequence continues at coordinate 38,298 of CAMUMG010000006.1, read as the reverse complement.
ATAGTATTAATATTACTTTGGTCCAAGATGAAAAAAGAAGTTGGATGTTTAGTTGTTATCAGATAATATTGGTACTTTTTGCAGTCTATGGAAGTATGATAGCATTTATAGGTGGATTAAATTTGTCAGTACACAAAGGGATATTAGGGATTACCATATTAATATCCGTTTTATATTACTTTTTAATCTTTCGATATCGAAAGTATGGTTTGTATACCATTCCACTTACATTATTTTTTTTCATTCTTACAATAAATAAGCAATGGGAACTTTTAACAAATGGATTTTATTATTTAGAAAATACGATTATTGAGGCAGTTTATAATTATCTGAAAATAAGTTTAGGATATTTTGTTGCGCAGGGGGAAAAAACGGTTTGTCTTACTGTATTATTTGTTGTTATAATTCAGATAATTTCTTTTTTATTTACTATTACAATACAACTTGGAACTTTAAAAATTTTTAGTTTTCTTATACTAGGGGCGGCATTAGGTGGACCATTGTTTGTTGGAAAAGTTCCATCATTTTCAGGTTTTTTTCTGTGTGTATTAAGTATTCTCCTTTTACTTTTTCGTTCTGATCAGATATTAGAACAATCTAAACCAGAAGATCAAGATGAAGCAGGAAATTTCTATTGGCAGAAAGTTTCTATGAAATCAGGATTTTATATAATTGGGATTTTTTTGGTTCTCAGTATACTTGTCTGGTGGATTGGTTCCGATCAATATTATAAAGGGTTATATCAAAAGCAGAAAAATCAAGCAATAAAAATAGAGAAGGCAATTAGAGAATTCTCATTACAAGAATTTTGGGATGGATTAAAGACAGGGGTACAAGATGTTTTTTTCTCAGATCAAAAATTGTTATTTAATATTAATAAAGATGATAACAGTGGCGGATTAAGTGGTGGAAAATTAGGATCAGGAGATGTTCATTTTACAAATGAAACTACACTAAAATTGACTCTTCCTAAAGATTCTTCTACCGTTTATTTGAAAGGATATGTCGGAACACATTATACCGGAGAGCGTTGGGAAGGACTCACTGCTACAGAACGAAATTTATATGATAGAATATTAGAGGGATTAGAGGGAAATAAAATTCCAGCTCAAGAACAGAATAATAAAATACTATCTTTTTTTCTTAATGGTATGATAGACAGTTCATTTAATATAGATATAAAGCAAAGAGAGATGATAATTGACTATATAACTGCAAATAAAGATTTTCTTTATCTTCCCTATCTTACTAAAACAGATACTTTAGAAATGGTAGATGTTATAGAGGATTCCTATTACACTCCACTTAGAAGAAATTCGTCGTATCACATTAGTTATTATGATATGAAATTAAGAAATTTATTAGAGCTTTGGCAGAACAAAACGTTTGTATTAGAAGAGTTTCAACAGTTAGCAGACTACTCAGAATTTGAATGGGCGTATAGAAATTATGTATATGAAGTATATACTAAAGTACCAGAAGGTTTGGAGCGATTAAAAGAGTTAGCAGAAAGTATGGAAAAGTTGGGGGGAGGACACTACCAAAAACTTGAACTGAAACAGGACTATATTTTAAAACAGATCAGGCAGATACAAAATTATTTAGAATGGAACACAATCTATTCCTTAACTCCAGGAGTAAAGCCTAAAGAAAAGGATTTTGCTGAATATTTTTTGTTTGATAATCAAAAGGGATATTGTGCCCACTATGCAACTTCAGCAGTGTTACTTCTTCGGTGTATGAATATTCCAGCTAGATATGTAGAGGGATATATAGTAACAAAACAGGATATTGAAAATGGAATTTTGGGGGGAGAGGGAACTGTAGAACATAATATAATCATAAAAAGAGATAGTATTATAAATTTTGAAGAATCCGAACAGATGACTACAGTAGAGGTTAAAGATTTGAATGCTCATGCTTGGATAGAAGTTTATTTTAATGGTTTTGGATGGATACCTTTTGAAGTTACAGCAGGTTATTCCTCTAATATTGACGCGTTACTTCCAGAGATAAACGAGGCTATAAAGGAGAATGTAAATCCTACAAAATTACCTACCAATACTCCAACACCAACACCAAGCCCAACACCAACATTAGAACCAACCAAAAGTTCTGCTCCTGAATCAAATACGACATCAAAAGATATAGATGATTCTTCCAATCCTTCTTTGGAAAAATCGAAAGAAACAAATATAGTTCTTAAAAACATTTTAATTTTTCTATTCATGATAGGTATTATAGTTTCTTTCATATTGGCAAGAAGTAGATTTTTAAAAAATCGTAGAAAAGAGAAAATACATCAGAAAGATACAAGAAAAGCGGTACTTGCTATTTATGAAGAAATGGATCGACTGTTTGGTTTTATGTGTGCACAGCAGAAAGGAAAAGAGGGATATATTGAATTTGCAGACAGAATGTTAAGCTATGAATGGAATCCAAACGACTTTACAGAGCAGTTTGAAACGATACTATCTGCAAGATTTTCAAAAGAGGAAATCACATCAGAGCAGTTACATTCATTAGTAATCTACTATCAAAATCTGCGAAAAAATATCTATCGGCAAAAAGGGACAACACTTCCAAAGATCTGGTATTTGGATTATATTTTAGTATTATAAAAAAGGATTTCTTTTATGAAGAATTGCAACTTTCAAATATTTATGATATGATAGTGAAAACATAGAATGGAGTGAAGCATTATGAAGAAAGTGATAACAATTAGCAGACAGTATGGCAGTGGAGGAAGAGAGATTGGTTCAAAGCTTGCCAAGGAATTAAATATCCCGTTTTATGATAATGAATTAATTACAAGAGCGGCAAAGGAAAGCGGATTTGCAGAAGCGGCATTTCATAATGCAGAGAGTAAGGCTTCGAATAGTCTATTATATTCTATTGCAATGGGAATGAATTCTTATGGAAATCAGGAGTTGGGATTTTCTCATTTATCATTAGACGACCGAATTTATCTGGCACAGTCGGATGTAATTCGAAAGGTAGCAGCAGAAGGCCCTTGTGTGATTGTAGGAAGATGTGCAGATTATATTTTAAAAGAGATTGGCAATGTAATTAATGTTTTTATCTGGGCAGATTTAGATTTTCGTGTAGATCGGGCTATTCGTATCGATCATATGGATCAAAATAAAATTGAAGATAATATTTTAAAAATTGACAAACGACGTGCAAATTATTATAACTATCATGCAAGTGAAAAATGGGGAAGAGCAGAAAATTATCATCTGTCGTTAAAAAGTAGTTTAATTGGTATTGATGGATGTGTAGAATTGATTAAGAGATATGTGGAGTTAAGTCAGGTAAGTAAGAATTAATAGAAGGGCGGATTGGCAGTATACATGAAGTGGCTAAAAGAAATATTTGACAAGCGTTATGTTAAAGTATCCTTCTATGTCATCATTACCGCAGTCATTATCAAATGCTTAAGCCAAGTGGCAGATGATGCCACATCTATCTTTGGATGGCTTATTACAAAAATCCATTGGATTTTACAGGTATTAAATCCAGTGGCAGTTGGTTTTGTTTTCGCCTATCTAGCAAATCCAGTAATTAAGTTCTTTGAAAAAAGAATTCAGAAAGTAAGTGTATTAAAAAAACAGGCAAGAGGAATCAGTGTATTTATAACACTTTTACTTATAGTGGCAGCAGTTGCAGGGATTCTTTCTGTGTTAGTATTTAGTGTTACGGATCAGCTAAGGCTTGCAAATCTAAATGACATGATTTCCGCTTTAAATCAAGTTATAAATAGTTTAAATGATTTTTATTTAAGTTTGATGGAAAAACTCAAAACAATCGATATTGAGTCGGAACAAATTACAGGATATCTGTCGGAAGTACTTACTTATCTGTTTGAAATGTTAAAGAATGGTCTTGGAACAATGTTTTTATCTTTAAAAAATGTTTCTGGCTATTTTACTACAATAGCATTTAGTATTATTATTGGCATCTATTTTATGTTAGATGGAAAAATGATTACGAGCTATTTAAACCGAATTGTACGTGCAGTATGTAGTGAGAGAGTTGATCACAAACTTCACGAATTTTTGCAGGATCTTCATTCCTGTTTTTCAGGTTATTTACAAGGACAGATGAGTGATGTTCTATTTATGATGGTAGCGATTAGTCTTACCTTATCAATTACTGGTGTAAAGTTTAGTGTACTTATTGGAATACTAGCGGGACTTGGAAATTTGATTCCCTATTGTGGACCATTTATTGCCTATGCACTGACTGGTTTAGTGTGTTTAGTAAATGGACAATACCAAACACTTATGGTATCGATTATTGCTTTAATTATTATACAGGGTATTGACGGAAATTTTATTGGACCAAAACTTCTAAGCCGAAGTATTGAAATTCACCCTCTTTTAGTCATTATTTTTCTGATTTTTGGAAGTGCTGTTGGAGGTTTAGCCGGGATGCTTTTGGCAGTTCCCGTTGGAGGATTTGCTAAACTGATGTTTACAAAATGGCTAACTTATAAAGAACTTCAAAAAGGGATTGTTCCTGTGGTTTCAGAGGAAGAAGAACCACCTATAAAAGGTAAGAAAAAAGGAAAATAGTACAAGGAGATAGATACGCCGGAGAATGTTTAAAGCAGACGATTTCCGGCGTATTTTAGTTTTGAAAAAGTGTTAGAAGAGAGATTTAGTAGTATATAATATTAGGAAGGAAAAGTAATAAAAAATTAAGATTTAACCTATTCTTATTTTAAGAAAAATAAGATACCATTAGTAGGGCAGAAATTTGAAGAAAAGAAAGAGGGTGTTGAGGTGAAGCAGAATACGGAAAAGGCCGTCGAGGTGAAAAATGTTAAAAAAATCTACCGGATGGGCTCTGAACGGATTTGTGCGGTAGATGGAGTCAGCTTCGACATTATGAAGGGAGAATTCTGTTGTCTGTTAGGTACTTCCGGTTCTGGTAAGTCGACGCTTTTGAACCTAATGGCAGGAATTGAGAAGGTAACTAGCGGAGAAATTATTATAAAGGGTAGAAAGATTCATAAAATGAGTGAGAATAATCTCGCTAGATTTAGACAGAGATATCTTGGATTTGTATTTCAATCTTATAATTTGATTGGTTCGATGACAGCAATAGAGAATGTAGAATTTCCATTAGTATTTAAGAAAGTACCGCGCCGAAAAAGAAGAAAAATGGCGAGGGATATGCTTATTAAGGTTGGTTTGAAAGCAAGATTAAAACATCGACCAAAAGAAATGAGTGGTGGTCAGCAGCAAAGAGTTGGTATTGCAAGAGCATTCGTAGCAAAACCAGAGATTGTTTTTGCCGATGAACCGACAGGAAATTTGGATACCAAAACCACAATGGAAGTTATGGATCTAATTAAATCTATTGCAAGAGAGAATCAACAGACGATTGTTATGGTAACACATGATCCCCGTTTGGCAGCATTTGCAGATAAGATTATACATATTCTGGATGGGAAAATTCAAAATGTTGAAATTGTAGAGCATCCAAAAGAAGTAGCACAAGTACAAGAAACTGCCGCAGAGACTGCATCAGCCGTAGAAAAAAGTAAAGAAACTGTTTCAGAAGAACAACAAGCAGAGAAAGAGAATAAAGAATCGGTTGAACACAAACAAGAGGAAGACACCAAAAATCCGGTTGTTGCTGAACAGGAACAAACATCTATAGAAAAAGAGGATAAAAAGGAACAAGAAGTAATCACCAAAAATCCAGTTGTTGCTGAACAGGAACAGACATCTACAGAGGAAGAGAATAAAAAAGAGACAGAAAAAGATCCCGCACAAAAAGTTGAACATAAACGGCGACACAAAAGAAAAAGCGGCTAAAAGATAGAAAACGGGAGTTATTAAATGAGGGTAGTATAATATTATAGAATGAAAAAGAAAGCAGAGGAATGAGGAATGAAAAAGCAGAGATTTGTCGCAGCAATCTTAGTGTTTGTCATGTGTATTGGACTGCTCGGCGGTTTTCAGACAGTAAAGGCAGACGATCTGTTTATGGATTTGGAAAGTGGTGTATCAAGGGAGGTAGAAGCAGTCCCAGGAACGACAACACATGTAAAAGTTCCAGTACGTGCTCTAAGTGTATATATTTCAGCACCAACTTTTTCAGGAGAAGTACCAGAAGGTGCACCATTTAAAATCACCAATGTAACATTGAAAAAAGACAATACAGTTGGTGAGATTATGGGATTGGCAGTAGGAGAAAAAGCCTATCTTGAGTTTGATGTGGTTATGAAAGAAACAGCAAAGATTGGAACCTATAATATGTCCATCAAGGCATCCTATACCAGTTATGACTATGGTGATTATAATGAATCTACAGGATCTTATAATATAAAATCATGTAATATTCCTATGGTAGTACGTGTTACAAAAGAAAAAGCACCAGCACAGATTACAATTAGTGATATTACTTATGATACAGAAGATATTTTTATTGGAGAAACTTTTAATGTTAATTTTAATGTAAAAAACGAAGGTGAAATTACAGCCTTAAATACATATTTTAGTTTAGAATTTGGAGAATCAGGAATTGTACCTGCATATTCTGTGAAAAGTCAAAAACTCGGTGACTTAAAAAGTAGTGCAAGCAGTAAGGTTACCCTTCCAGCTACTGTTTTATCTACTGCCACAGAAGGTCTTAAAACGTTAACCGTTAATTTTAGTTATAAAGATGAGGATGGAAAGGAACAAACATCTACTGAAAATTTATATGTTACAATTAAAAAGAAGGAAGAAGCTTCTTCCAAAGAAGATGCAAAACTTGAAATTAAGGGTGAAAAGTATGAAGAGGATATTAAGCCGGGAACTTCTCATTCTTTAAAAGTAAATCTTGAAAATATAGGTGTTTTAAAGGCTACAAATGTTCAGGTTAGTATTATAAAAGGAACGGGTAAAGAGGAAGGTATTATAGAGGATTATGAAACACAGACTTTATCTGTACAGGATTTAGAGCCAAATGATAAGACCGAATTAGAATTACCACTGCGAATTACAGATGCAGTGTCAGAGGGACTAAAAGAATTTACAGTACAAGTTTCCTATAAAGACAGTAATCAAAAAGAAGAAGATGAACCTCATACTGCACAAGCTATTATATATTTAATGGTAAAAAAGGATAAAGAAGAAGAGGAAGATAAGCTTATTAATGAATTGATAATGGATAATGCAGTTCAAAGTCCTTCCAGTCCATCTGCAGGAGAAACAGTTACACTCACCTTTTCTATTACAAATAAGGGAAATAATACTGCAAAAGAAGTTAGAGTGAGGGGAGATGAATTATCTTCGAATGGATTTGAACCACTCACTTCCGATCCATATAAGAGTTTAGGAAATTTAGAACCTGGTGCAAAAGTACAGGTTAGTATGAAGTTTAAAGTAGGAAAAGGAATTCCAGAAGGAACAAATCCATTAAAAATATCCTGTGAATATAAGAGCAAAAATAATGAAGCTTTACAAGAAACAGCTACATTTTATATTTTAAATGTCAAAAATGATAAAGAAAAAGATGATGACAGTAGTAAGAGTAAACCGAAATTAATTGTTACAGATTTTGGAACAGATAAAGAGGAATTAAAAGCAGGTTCAACCTTTGAACTTCATTTTGATTTAAAAAATACACATACTTCAAAGTCAGCAAGAAATATAACAGTTACTGTAAAACAAAAGGATGATGTATTTTCTGTATCAGAAGGAAGCAATAGTTTTTATATTGATAAAATTGCTCCTGGGGAAACACGAACAAATACATTGCCAATGAAAGTTAAAAATGATACTGCAACAAATTCTTATGAAATTGAAATAACATTGGCATATGAATATGATGATATGCCAGTGATAGAGGGAAAAGAAGAAGGAACAACAGAAACAGCAACGATTAAGTTACAGGCAGTAGAAAATGCAAGACCTGTAGTTCAAAATGTTTCTGTGGGTAATTGGGATACACCAACTGTAAATGTTGAAACAGCAATGGTATTTGACTTTTATAATATGGGAAAATCTCCGTTAAATAATGTTTATTTTACACTAGAAGGTGATTTTACTTTAAGTACTGGAACGATGTTTTATTTAGGAACAATCTCTGCAGGATCTTATGAACAGCCAGAATTGACAGTTCTTCCAAATAAAGAAGGAACTTGTTCTGGAAAGATTATTATTCACTATGAGGATAGTAATGGTGATGAGGTAACACAGGAACAGGAATTTAACGATATCTATGTAAATGCTGCCTATGATCCCGGAATGGATAATAATATAGGTGACTGGAATGATATTCCTGCTGTTGTGCCTCCAACAGAAACTGCAAAACCAATTGTTCCACTTTGGCTATTTCTTGTAATTCAGGCGGGAATTTTAGTTGTTGTGATTCCAGTAGTAAGAATGATTGGAATTAAACTTCATAAAAAGAAATTATTAAAGCAGGATCAAGTCTAATTAAGATGCAGAAATGAGGTGTAAAATGAAAATTAGTATCAGTGATACCTTTCAAGTTAATGTAGTAATGAATGATGTAGCAACAAATAATCAGTTGATCAGTAACAGTATGATGGATATGGATGGGTTAGGAGGAATGGAAGATCCAAATTCTAACTCTAATTCTTCAGGAGGAATGGATAATCTTTTAGCAAACTGGGGATTTGTTGGCGGTGTGACAGGAGGCGTTTTAGCACTTAGTATCTTAATTGGTATTCTATTGGCAAAGAAGAGAATTAAAAAAGGAATTGATCCATATGAAAATTAGTGATTTGTTAAGAATGGGGTTAAGAAACTTAACTCGAAGAAAAGCAAGAACTGCACTTACGATTATAGGTATGATTATAGGAACAATTTCTATTGTAGTTATGTTCTCCATCGGTTTTGGTATGAATGAAAGCTTTCGCCAACAGGTAATGGAAAATGGTTCTATGACAATCATTACAATTCAAAAAGATGCTTGGTATGATGATGGAAATGGAAATTATCAGTCTACTACACAAAAAATGGATGATTCTTTAGTAAATTTATTGAAAGAAATTGATCATGTGAAGTCTGTTTCTCCAAAATACTCAAAATCAGTTCAAATGCAGAGTGGAAAATATTCTTCATGGACACAAATTTATGCAATGGACTCTACTACTTTTGATTCTTTTGGATTTCCAAAGTTAGAGTCTGGAAGCTATCCGACACCAGAAAATCCACAGATTATTGCGATTGGTTCTGAGGCACTAAGGGATTTTTATTACTGGTCTGGAAGAAGTCAAAAGACTAAAACTATTGATCTAGCTAAAGATAAAGTTACTTTTACTTTTAATGACTATCAAGTTGCGGAAAAGAAGAAGCCATTAAATATAAGACTAAAAGATTATGTCATTATGCCTCAATCAAACGATTGGAGATATAATTATTATATTTACATAGATCTGAACTACTTTAAAGAACTCTATACACAATATGCAAAGACACTCAAAGCAGAGGATCGAAAGAAAGCGATGAAGTCTTTAGAAAACTATGAAGAGATTCAGGTCAATGTAGATAATATGAAAAACGTTACAGCAGTTCAGGAAGAGATTGAAGCTTTAGGGTATCGTTCAAACAGCGAGATGCAGTATATTGAAACAAGTATTGAAACTGCAAATATGCTTCAAATGGTACTTGGAGCGATTGGGGCAGTTGCTATGTTAGTATCTGCGATTAATATTGCCAATACTATGATTATGTCAATCTATGAAAGAACAAAGGAAATTGGTATTATGAAGGTGCTCGGCTGTTTGATTAAGGATATTAAAAAGTTGTTCTTATTTGAAGCGGGAATGATTGGTTTAATTGGAGGAGTTATCGGGATTGCCCTTAGCTATCTCGCCTCCTATTTTATCAATAAATATGGTTCGACACTACTTAGCTCTTTAATGAGTATCGGGTATTCCAGTGGAGGAAAAGTATCTATGATTCCTTGGTGGCTTCCTTTGGCTGCCGCATTTGGAACAATCGCTGTAGGAGTAATTTCGGGTTATATTCCTGCAAGACGTGCAACAAAGATCAGTGCTATTGAGGCAATGAAATCAGAGGGTTAAAAAAGAATAGATTACAAAGCGGGCTGTTGTACTAAGGTAAAATATGCTCCCTTCTAAGTGACAAGGTATTTCTCTTGTCTGCCTAGAAAGGAGCGTATCATCATTTTTAGTACGACAGCTCTGTTCTTATATTATGATATAGTAGAACAATAGATCTGAATTGCCTGCATTGCAAATTCCGCGGTTCCTTCGCCCCCAACTTTATCAATATTTTTTTTAAAACGTTCATCGCTTACATACATTTGACCTAAATTTGATAAAATTTTATCTGTACAGTTATAATAGTTATCTGTAATAAAACGTTGTAGGGTACAAATTTTTTCTTGTACTTTTTTATCAGATGGTGGCAATTCACGTAACATACCAATTTCAGAAAATAAAGACATAAGCTGCTTTTGCGCTTTTTCAAAATCTTGTCCCTCTTTTTCTCTTTGTATAAATTCTTGATATGCTTCACTTTCACCCCACTTAGCTTTTACTTCTTTCCTATATTGCTCAATCGTACTCTTGTCAAAAACATTAAATTCCATTTTGATTACTCCTTTTTTTTGAATTTCACGGGCAAAAGAAATAAGTTTCTCTATATGTTTATACTGTAGTTCTAACAACTTAATTTGTTGATCAAGTGCATTAGTTGGTTCAAAATCTGGATTATCCAGAATTGTTTTAATTTCTTTCAAAGGAAACTGTAATTCACGAAAAAGCAAAATACTCTGCAAACGACAAAGTGCAGTATCATCATACAATCGATAGCCTGCGTCTGTTACTTTTGTTGGTTTCAAAAGACCAACTGCATCATAGTGATGTAGAGTACGTACACTCACACCTGTAATTTTACTTACTTCATTTACTGTTCTCATATTCTCATTCCTCCCGTGTAATGGTATTATAAAGTATAACGTAACGTAAGAGTCAATACCTTTTTTAAAAAAATATATAATAGATAGGAATAAAAGATTTTTGTTTTTCTTCTTGCATAGTATATCCAAAATGGTATATAATCAAGGAATGAGGGCTGGAAAGGAGTCCGACTGTTATGAAAAAAAATGATATTATTCTGATTGTTGTCTTACTGCTGTTAGCGGTAGGAATTTTTATAGGCTATCGGCTTTATCATCGAAAATCGGGAAGTATGGTAATTGTCACAGTAAATGGGGAAGAATATGCGAAACTTTCACTTTCTAAAAATACAATACTTGATATTGAAGGAATGGATGGAGGAAACAAATTAGAAATTTTGGATGGAACTGCAAGCATCATACAGGCAGACTGTCCAGATAAACTCTGTGTTCATCAAAAGTCTATTCATTATCATGGAGAGAAAATTATTTGTCTGCCTCATAAGGTTATAGTAGAAATTTCCGGTGGAGAAGTATCTGATTTAGATACAGTAGTACAATAAGTGAAAGAGGGGAATTGTTAAGTGCCAGAGGGTAAGGCAAAAAAAGTAGCACTATTTGGAATGTTGATTGCTCTTGCTTTTATATTAAGTTATATAGAGAGTATTTTTGTATTACCTGCTCAAACTGTGGGAATGAAATTGGGACTTGCTAATATTGTTATTTTAGCAGCTCTTTATCTATTTGGTGCAAAGCAAGCAGCAGTAATCGCAGTTATACGGGTAATATTGGCGGGATTTACATTTAACAGTATTTCTATGATGATCTATAGCTTTGGTGGAGTATTGATCAGTTTTCTTATAATGTTATTTTTAAAACATACAAAGCAATTTGGAATAGTAGGTGTCAGTGTTGCGGGAGGAGTAGGACATAATATTGGTCAGATTCTTATTGCCACTTTAGTACTTGGAAATGTATTGTACTATCTTCCTATTTTATTCATTGGAGGAATTATTTCAGGTCTTATTATAGGCATTTTAGGAGCAATGGTAGTAAAGAAAATGAATCATATTTTAAAATTTCAAAAGTAGGAGAAAGAACGATGATTAAAAAGAGAAGTGAACAAGAAAAGCAGTATACTTGGGCAACCGAGGATCTCTATGCAGATGATGCAGCTTGGGAAGAGGCAATTAAGAATGCAGAAAAACTGCCAAAACAATATGAAGCGTACAGAGGAAAGTTAGGGGAATCTGCAGAAACACTATTGAGTTATTATCATTTTTTAGAAGAGAGTTCAGTGGTAATAGAACGTCTTGCTGCCTATGCCTTCCGAAAAAGTGATGAAGATATGAAGGTATCTGCTTATCAGATCATGGCAGGACGTGTTATGAATCTTTTTGTTGCCCTAAATAGTGCCAGCTCTTTTCAGGATCCAGAATTGATTGCAATTCCAGAAGAGAAGTTACAGCAATTTTATAATCAGTCAGAAGAATTACGTTTATATGAATTAGATATCACACGAATTCGGAGAAAGAAAGAGCATATCCTTTCTGAAAAAGAAGAAAAACTTTTGGCAATGACAGGAGAAGTAATACAAGCACCGAATGATATCTGTGAAATATTAAATAATGCAGATCTTACGTTCCCTCCTATTAAAAATTCTGAGGGAGAAGAGGTTCCTGTAACTCATGGAACTTATATTTCCCATGTGGAAAGTAAGGATCGAAGGGTAAGAAAAGATGCGTTTGATTCGCTCTATTCTGTATATTATCAATTCCGCAATACTTCGGCTGCTATTTTAGATTCACAGATTCGACAACTTTTATTTCAGACTAAAGCAAGAAATTATGAAACTACTCTTCATGCTGCTCTTGCAAGAACAGAAGTGCCAGTAGAAGTGTACAGTAATTTAATTCAGACAGTGCATGAAAATATGGGATATATGCACCGTTATGTACAACTGCGTAAGAAGTTGTTAGGATATGAAGAACTTCATATGTATGATCTGTATACTCCTATTGTAGAAAAAGCAGATGTAAAGATTCCTTTTGAAAAGGCAAAACAAGAGGTATATGATGCTTTAGAAGTTCTGGGGGAAGACTATCGCGCTATTTTAAAACAGGGATTTGAGAATCGCTGGATTGATGTCTATGAAAATGAAGGAAAACGAAGCGGGGCATATTCCGCAGGAGCAAGAGTACATCCATATGTTTTATTAAATTATGCAGAAAATCTGGACAGTGAATTTACCCTTGCACATGAAATGGGCCATGCACTACATTCCTATCTGTCAAATAAGAATCAGCCTATCATCTATGCAGATTATAAGATTTTTGTAGCAGAGGTTGCTTCTACATGTAATGAAGCACTTTTGATGAGATATTTGCTTGCAAAGACAGAGGATAAAAAGGAAAAGGCATATTTAATCAACCATTTTCTGGATGGATTTAAAGGAACTTTATATCGTCAAACAATGTTTGCAGAGTTTGAACAAACGATTAATCAGATGGTAGCAAGTGGAGAGAAACTTACAGCTGAGCGGTTAAATGCTATCTATCACGATTTGAATGTACAATACTATGGAAAAGATATTGTTGTCGATGATTATATTGATGTAGAATGGGCACGAATTCCTCATTTTTATATGAATTTTTATGTATATCAATATGCAACAGGATATTCAGCGGCAGTTGCACTTTCCAATAAAATTTTAAAAGAGGGAGAACCAGCAGTAAAAGATTATCTTAATTTCTTATCTAGTGGTTGTTCAGACGATCCAGTTAGTCTGTTGAAAAAGGCAGGAGTGGATATGAGTACAGCACAGCCAATTAAAGAGGCATTAGAAGTATTTGGAAGTTTATTAGATGAGCTTGAAAAATTATTAGAAGAATAAATTAAAAATCTAGGCGGGAAACTATTTTGGTTTCCCGCCTAGGTTAATTATAGCATGATTATATGACCAGTACAATACATTTAGCACTTAAACCGTGAGAAGTTGTTGCAGTAATAATTGTAATCCCAGGAGAAACAGCCGTAACAACACCATAGGGATTGACTGTAGCAACTGCGGTTTGGGAACTACGATAGGTTATAGTATCAATACTTTCATTTGGATAAAATTTGGTATTTAACTGTATCTTTTTCCCCGCAAGAAGAATTCGAGTACTATAGTTTAGGGAGATGTTCTTAACTTGGATTTCTTCAGGGATATTAATATAGGTGACAGTTTTATTTCCTCGAAAGTCAGTAGCATAAATTGTATAACTACCAGTATCACTTACAGAAAAAGAAGCTTGATTATGGATTAAGTTCAAATTCGTTCCAAGTTTTCCAGACTTAAAGTCACTTATATCGAAAGTTCCCTGTGCATATTTTAATGTTTTCACACCGCTTTGGCTATCAGAGGCCTCTACAGAAATTATATACTCCTGTTTTGTTTTAGAATAGTTTGCGCTTAAAGATGGAGGGGTTGTATCATCTTCTATATAGTATAAAATAGTTGCTTCATTACCAGCATAGTCACTGATGTAAAAGGTATAATAGCCGGCTTTACTTAATTTTAATATATCAGAGCGAATTGGAGTCCCTGCCATACCTTTTCGGAAATCGGAAACATTTTTTGTACCTGCAGCATATCGTATCACTCGTACTCCTGAACCTCCTTTATCAGAGGCAGTTAAAGAAAGGCTCAGTAGATTTTGATCAAAGGAATCACGAATAGAAAGGGTAGGGGCAAGTGTATCTATAGTTAAGTTTTTGGTCTGGTCTAAAAGGCTTAAAGTATTTGGGATTCCGGGATATCGTACATTGTTTTCCAAACTACTAAGTAGCAGTAAATTTGAAAGAAGAAGTTCCTTTACTTCAGGGGCGTACCATTTTCCAAGAGAATAGACCATTGCTGCAACTGCACTGATATGAGGGGCAGCCATAGAAGAGCCACTCATTGTTTGATAAGATCCTACAGTTGTACTGAAAATATCTTTTCCTGGAGCAGCAATATCAATACTTTCTGCGCCGCGATTTGCATCTGGTGGTAATTGACCATCGGCATCTATAAAAGTGACAGAGATCATATTTTGTAAATCAAAGCTGGCAGGGTAAACAGGGGTAGTATCATTTAAGTTTCCTTCGTTCCCAGCAGCAGTGATAAATAACATAGTTGATTCTTTCATAACTTCTTCTAAGGAGGCACTATATGTTGTAGTTCCCCAACTCATATTACAAATATCTGCTCCCATAATAGTAGCATATTTGATTGCCTTTATTGCATTGGCAATCGTTCCTTTGCCGTTTGAACCACCATGAATCTTTAATGGCATAATTTTGACATTTACATTAGAGGCTATACCTGCAATACCGATCTCATTGTTAGCGTTAGCAGCAATAATTCCTGCTAAGTGAGTTCCATGATTGTCATTATCAATAAAAGAAGTAGTTATCTGATCTGCTCCATAATGACAAACACTAGAATCATTGTTATAAAAGTCCCAACCGTTGATATCATCAATATAACCATTTCCATCATTATCAATACCATCTCCGGGAATTTCTTCTTCATTGATCCAAATATGATTGTATAACTCAGGATGATTAATATCGACTCCTGTATCAATAATTGCAACGATAGGCTCTCGTTTTGGGATTAGATTTGTACTATAATATTCCCACGCTTGTTCAATATTTAAATCAATGCCACATGTAGAAGGAACATAAGTCCCTTTCTTTTGGAAATTTGAAAGAATTTGCAAATATGTACCTGAATTAGAAAGTGCCCATTGAGTATCGGAATATTCATCCACTGTGATTCCACTTAAATTTAATTCTTGATTATATTCTGCTGTACGAACCCAAGCATTTTCCTGAAAATAGGAAAGCAATTTATCACAAAATTCAGGTTCTGCATGAAGTAACAGACATGAATCAAAAGAATCTAAGATCTCAACAGGATAAGGAGCTTGTAAAAGAAGCTGTTCTATTTGAGAGGTAGTTAAAGTATCTTCCAATAATAAAAAAAGTTCATCAGAAAGAAGTGTAGATTCGGGGAGTGTTTTAGTAGAGAGGTCTTTTTTATATGGAAAAACAAAACTGCCAAGCAATCCACCCCAAAAGAGAAAAATACAACAGAAAAAGAAAAAGCGTCTATTAGATTTCATAATTTTTCCCTCGTTTCTATTGTGCAATAGTTTTGATAATAAACTAATCGTTTGCTATAAAAACTATTGCACAAAGCTGCATTATTTAGATTAATAAAATTATCATACCATGCTTGATAAAAAATTTCATGGCAGTTGTATGGCAATTTTGTAACGTTTCTTTTTCAATTTAATTTGATTTAACAATAAGAATTAAATAACATTCCACTGTAAATAGAAGTCAAATATGGGTTTGAAGACATAGGTGCCAGTAGATTTGGATAGGTAATAATTACTTTATCTAGGTAATCCATTGGATTTAGGCTGATTAAAGAGGCTCTTATCGCTAATTCTTTTCCAAAACCACCCGGTTCGGTCAATAAATTTTTCATAGAACCATCTTGAATCTTTTCTTTCGCTTTTTCTTCTTCAATTTTAAGGTGGTATCCTTCCATTAACTGAATTCCACATTCGGCAAGTTCTTCCTGAAAATCTTTTGCAACTGCACCTAACTCACGTAAAAGTTTTTGGGAACGACGATTACCTTTGTTTGCAGAAGCAATATCAATTAGTCGATTATAGGTATCAAGTGTTTCATGAACATCCTCATAAATACTTTTAGCTTCTGGTCGAAGATAAATTCGTATTGTGCTGTCAGAAACAGATTTTAATGTAACAGACAGATTTCGGTAGAGTCGAAAAGTATTACTAAGAGCCTCTTTAGGAGAACCATTCAATGTAAACTTGGCATTTTTAGGAGAACGGATCATATGGTTAAGCTGGTA
The DNA here is from genome assembly GCA_947089905.1 of uncultured Lachnospiraceae bacterium. Taxonomy (GTDB): domain Bacteria; phylum Bacillota; class Clostridia; order Lachnospirales; family Lachnospiraceae; genus MGBC140009. Next base: position 21,488 of record CAMUMG010000006.1, on the reverse strand, counting down.
AAAAGAAACTAAACCATTTTCTGTATTACCTATTTGAGTATCTTCTAAGGTAAAGGAACGCTCTTCTTGCATACTGCCAGTTGATTCAGATTCAAGTGATAATTGAATTTCACCATTTTCTTTTTGAGAAATGGATGGAGATAAACCAATAGAAGAACGTCCAATAAAATCGCTGAGGTTTTCTATTACCTGCTGGTTGGTATTATCCTGTTTTAATTTCAGATTAAATTGATATGGGGTATCGTCCATTGTTACAGTAAATTGATATAAGCCATTTAATCCTGCTTTTTCAGAAGAAGGAACAGACTTACTTTGGTTTAACTGAGTAGCTGCAAGTTCAAGCACTCGCAAATAAAACTCATTTGGAATATTTTTAGTAGAGTCCGATGTCAGATGGACTTCTACAATTTCAGGCTCTTCAGAATAAGCCTCTTGTTTTAAAAATGCTGATCGGTCTTCATCATCATAGTCTTCTAAGTGATATTTTAGGGAAAGAGCAGTATCTTTTATATTTAAAGCATAGATCTGTCCTGAACCAGTCAGATTTAATTTAAATAAAGGAGATTGAGAACTTAAATTACGAATATGATTATAAACGTTGACAAGCTCCTTAGAAGCTGATGCTCGAACCCGAGATTGTTTTGGGTGATATGCGGCTGCCAGATGATTATAAACTTCAAGCATAGGAATCCTCCTTTCTATTGATGTCTAGTATAATTTTCGATCTTTTTGCCGATAATGATTAGATATATTTAGATAAATTTATTATACAGCGGTTTTTTTTAAATGTCTATAAAAAACTATTGACGAATTGCATAGTTTTGTGATATAGTAAATTGGCTATGGAAGAGGTCTTTTTTTTATGCCTAAAAACAGGAAAGACCTGTGGAACTGCCCATCAAGGGTAATATAAACGGAGGTGGAAGTTGTGCGAGTAAAAATTACTTTGGCATGTACCGAATGTAAACAGCGTAATTACAACACGACCAAGGAAAAGAAGAATCATCCGGATCGTATGGAAACTAAGAAATACTGCAAGTTCTGCAAGGCACATACGTTACACAAAGAAACGAAGTAATCATTGAGATTAGGCTTGCATTTCATGAGGCAGAAACGATTTTTAGAAATAAGACCGTTTTCTTACTCAAGGAAGGAAAGTGAAGTATGGAAGAAAATGTAAATACTACTCCAGAAAAGACTCCAAAGACTATAGAAAAAACTCCGAAGAAAAGCTGGTTTAAAGGATTAAAGGCAGAATTTAAAAAGATTATTTGGCCAGATAGAGAAGCTTTAACAAAGCAGTCTTTGGCAGTTGTGGTTGCAACCTTAGTCTTAGGCGTGATTATCTCGCTGCTTGATACTGGAATAAAGTTTCTGATTGATCTTGTGATTTAAAGAAACTCTCCACAAACTGGCGGTGTGGCTGCATTTTATTATCTAACGGATGGTGATTGTATGGCAGATGCAAAGTGGTATGTAGTTCATACCTATTCGGGTTATGAGAACAAGGTAAAAGCCAATATTGAAAAAACAATTGAAAATAGAAAGCTTCAGGATCAAATATTGGAAGTATCTGTACCGCTTCAGGAAGCAATCGAATTAAAAAACGGTGTAAAGAAGAAGGTACAGAAAAAAATGTTTCCGGGTTATGTGCTGTTAAACATGATCATGAATGATGATACATGGTATGTAGTACGTAATACAAGAGGTGTTACCGGATTTGTAGGACCGGGCTCAAAACCGGTTCCGTTGAGTGAAACGGAAATGAGAAACATGGGAATCCAGAAAGACGAAGAAGTGGCAGTTGACTTTGAGGTTGGCGATACGGTTACTATAATTTCCGGAGCATGGGAGAACACACAAGGAGTGATTAAAGCGATCAATCCCCATAAGCAGATCGTCACCATTAACGTTGATATGTTTGGTCGTGAAACACCTGTTGAAATCAGCTTTACAGATGTAAAGGCTGAAAATTAGTTCTTTTCGCAGTAGGAAATAAAGTCTGCAATAAGCAGACCGTGGGAGGGTTAGTAGTAAGTATCTTACTCCCGGTAAAACCACAAATTTAGGAGGTATTTATCATGGCAAAAAAGGTTACAGGTTATATCAAATTACAGATTCCAGCAGGAAAGGCAACTCCTGCACCACCTGTAGGACCAGCACTTGGTCAGCATGGTGTTAATATTGTACAGTTTACAAAGGAATTTAATGCTAGAACAGCAAATCAAGAAGGAATGATTATTCCTGTTGTAATCACTGTATATCAGGACAGAAGTTTTAGTTTTATTACTAAGACACCACCTGCGGCTGTTTTATTAAAAAAAGCTTGCAATCTTAAATCTGCTTCTGCAGCTCCAAATAAGACAAAGGTTGCTACAATTAAGAGAAGCGAAGTTCAAAAGATTGCTGAATTAAAGATGCCTGACTTAAATGCTGCAAACGTAGAAGCTGCAACAAGTATGATTGCTGGTACAGCAAGAAGTATGGGCATTACAGTTGTGGATGACTAAGTTTGTTTAGCAGATGAAATAGATGTGGGAGGGTATCCTGTCTACAGATAGGAACACAAATCCCGATACTACCACTAGGAGGTAAATTTATGAAAAGAGGAAAAAAATATCAGGAAGCAGCAAAACTGATTGACAGAAGTGTTCAATATGATACCAATGAAGCAATCAGTCTGGTAAAGAAATCTGCAACAGCAAAATTTGATGAAACTGTTGAGGTTCATATCAGACTCGGAGTAGATGGCCGTCATGCAGATCAGCAGGTGCGTGGTGCAGTTGTACTTCCTCATGGTACTGGAAAAACGGTTCGTGTTCTTGTATTTGCCAAAGGGGACAAGGTAGCAGAGGCAGAGGCTGCAGGTGCTGATTATGTTGGCGGAGATGAATTAATCCCTAAGATTCAAAATGATGGATGGTTAGATTTTGATGTTGTTGTAGCTACTCCGGATATGATGGGTATTGTTGGTCGCTTAGGTCGTGTTCTCGGACCAAAGGGCTTAATGCCAAACCCAAAGGCAGGAACTGTAACAATGGATGTAACAAAAGCTGTAAATGATATTAAAGCTGGTAAAATCGAGTACAGATTGGATAAAACAAATATTATCCATGTGCCAGTAGGCAAAGCTTCCTTTACGGAAGAACAACTTGCAGACAACTTCCAAGCACTTATGAGTGCCATCATCAAAGCAAAACCAGCTTCTGCAAAGGGTCAGTATTTAAAGAGCATTACTCTTACTTCTACAATGGGACCAGGAGTAAAATTAAATACGACAAGATTTGCATAATGGTTTTATAAAAATTGTTGTTGACACGAAAATAGATTTATGTTATAATCCAAAAATGCCGAAGACAGTAGGCACCGTAAGGTGTAAGGTAAAACCGCCTACCGAGGGAATAGAAAAATTAGTAGAATGATTGACTAATATACTGTCTCCCCTCTTTGCGGGAGGCAGTTTTTTATTCCTTATAATTCTTATTACAAATCTATAAGGAGGTGTGATCATGGCAAAGGTTGAGTTAAAAAAGCCAATTGTCGATGAGATCAAGGGATATGTTACGGACGCGAAAGCCGCCGTATTAGTAGATTACCGTGGTCTTACTGTAGAGCAGGATACTCAGCTTCGTAAAAAGTTAAGAGAAGCCGGTGTCGTTTATAAAGTATTTAAAAATACGTATCTAAAAAGAGCTTTTGAAGGCACAGCATATGCTGAATTGGACAAGCACTTAGAAGGGCCGACAGCAGTTGCATTTGGTATGGAAGATGCTACAGCACCTGCCAGAATATTGGCAGAGTTTGCAAAAACTGCAGATAAGTTAGAGTTAAAGGCCGGCGTAGTAGAAGGAACTTACTACGATGAAAAAGGAATTCAGGTTATTGCTACAATTCCTTCAAGAGAAACTCTTATTTCCAAATTACTTGGAAGTTTGCAATCCCCTATTGCAAATATTGCTCGTATTATTAAACAGATTTCAGAAAAGAATGGCGAAGCAGCATAATTGCTGTTAAAGATTACAATGATTTAGATGGAGGTAAAAGATTATGACAACTCAAGAATTTATTGATGCCATTAAGGGTATGACTGTATTAGAGTTAAATGATTTAGTAAAAGCTTGTGAAGAAGAGTTTGGTGTAAGTGCAAGTGCTGGTGTTGTTTTACAGGCAGCAACTTCTGCTCCTCAAGAGGAAGAAAAGACAGAATTTGATGTTGAGCTTACAGAAGCTGGTCCTGATAAGATTAAAGTAATCAAAGTAGTTCGTGAAATTACTGGATTAGGCTTAAAGGAAGCAAAAGAAGCTGTAGAGAGTGCTCCAAAGGTATTAAAAGAGGCTGTTTCTAAAGATGAAGCAGAAGAACTCAAGAAAAAACTTGAAGAAGTTAATGCAAAGGTTACATTAAAGTAATGAATTGAAACAAGTAAAAGGGCTGTTGCTCAAACTAAAATGTTTAGGTTGAGCAACAGCCCTATTTATTAAAATTTTCGAAAAAATGCTATACTTCTCCTAGTATATTTTACAAAAAGACGATTGACAGCTTAAATTTATTATGATATCATATAAGGTGCACTATTATGATAACGTATACCTATATTAATTCTATTATAACACAGAATTAGAAAAATGCAAATGTTTTTTCTACAAAAAGAACGATTATTTGGTAGTGATGCTATAAATTACCTAAAAAATTTCAAGGGGTGAAAACGTCAATGGATAAAAACAGAATACGTCCAATTAAGGTTGGTAAAGGCGTAAGAATGAGCTACTCAAGGCAGAAAGAAGTGCTTGAAATGCCCAATCTCATTGAAGTCCAGAAGGATTCTTATAATTGGTTTTTAAAAGAGGGACTGAAAGAGGTTTTCAATGATATTTCTCCGATTGCTGACTATAGTGGTCATTTAAGCCTAGAGTTTGTTGACTTCCAGCTTTGTGAAGATGATGTGAAGTATTCCATCGAAGAGTGTAAGGAACGTGACGCAACATATGCAGCTCCGCTCAAGGTGAAAGTGCGGCTTCACAACAAAGAAACAGACGAAATCAACGAACATGATATATTCATGGGTGATTTGCCGTTGATGACGGAAACAGGCACTTTTGTTATTAATGGTGCTGAACGTGTTATTGTAAGCCAACTTGTACGTTCCCCCGGAATCTATTATGCAGTTGGACATGATAAGATTGGTAAAAAGTTATATTCTTGTACAGTAATTCCAAATCGTGGTGCTTGGTTGGAGTATGAAACCGATTCCAATGATGTTTTTTATGTTCGTGTAGATCGTAATCGTAAGGTTCCAATCACTGTATTAATTCGTGCATTAGGAATTGGTACAAACGCGGAGATTTTAGAATTATTTGGTGAAGAGCCAAAAATATTGGCTAGTTTTTCAAAAGACCCTTCTGACAGTTATCAGGATGGTTTATTAGAGTTATATAAAAAGCTTCGTCCGGGGGAGCCACTTTCTGTAGAAAGTGCAGAGTCTTTGATCAATGGTATGTTTTTTGATCCTAGAAGATATGATCTTGCCAAGGTCGGACGCTATAAATTTAATAAAAAGCTGGCATTAAAGAACCGTGTTAGTGGTCTGGTTTTAGCAGAGGATGCGGTGGATCTCAATACAGGAGAGATTCTTGCAACAGCAGGAACCACAATTTCTGAAGAATTAGCAATACAAATTCAAAATTCTGCCATACCATCTATTATGGTACAAACAGAAGAAAAGAATGTAAAGATACTTTCTAATATGATGGTAGATTTGAATTATTATATAGATTGTGACAAAGAATCCCTTGGAATTACAGAAGAAGTGTACTATCCTGTATTAAAGGGAATTTTAGAGGAATACGATAATCCAGAAGATATTAAAGCGGCAATTAAACGAGATGTAGCAGATTTAATTCCAAAACATATTACGAAAGAAGATATTATTGCATCGATTAATTATAATATGCACTTAGAATATGGAATTGGAAATGCGGATGATATCGATCATCTGGGAAATCGTCGTATTCGTGCTGTTGGTGAATTATTACAAAATCAATATCGGATTGGTCTTTCCAGAATGGAGCGTGTTGTAAGGGAACGGATGACAACACAGGATTTAGAGGGAATCAGTCCGCAATCTTTAATTAATATTAAGCCAGTGACTGCGGCAGTGAAAGAATTTTTTGGAAGTTCTCAGTTGTCACAGTTTATGGATCAGAATAATCCTCTCAGTGAATTGACACATAAAAGACGTTTATCCGCATTAGGACCGGGTGGTCTTTCCAGAGATCGTGCTGGATTCGAAGTACGAGATGTTCACTATTCTCACTATGGAAGAATGTGTCCAATTGAAACGCCAGAAGGTCCAAACATTGGTCTGATTAATTCATTGGCTTCCTATGCAAGAATTAATCAATATGGATTTATTGAAGCACCTTATCGAAAGGTAGATAAATCTGATCCAAAAAATCCAAAAGTTACAGATTTTGTTGTCTATATGACTGCTGATGAAGAGGATAAATATATTGTAGCTCAGGCAAATGAACCGATAGATACCCAAGGACATTTTGTAAATAATAATGTTTCTGGTCGATATAAAGAAGAAACTTCTCAATATCAAAAGTCTAAGATCGATTATATGGACGTTTCACCAAAGATGGTATTTTCTGTTGCTACAGCGATGATTCCATTTTTGCAAAATGACGATGCTAATCGTGCTCTTATGGGTTCGAATATGCAGCGTCAGGCAGTACCACTTTTGTTTACAGAATCTCCAGTAGTAGGTACTGGAATGGAGATGAAGGCTGCGGTAGACTCAGGTGTATGTATTGTATCGAAAAAGTCAGGGACAGTAGAACGTGCTACTTCAAAAAATATTCTAATTAAAAACGATGATGGAACAAAATCAGAGTATAAATTGGTAAAATTTGCACGAAGTAATCAAGGCACTTGTATGAACCAAAGACCAATTGTTACACGCGGAGAAAAAATACAGGCGGGACAGGTTATTGCAGATGGAGCATCGACAGCAGGCGGCGAATTAGCACTTGGGAAAAATCCATTAATTGGATTTATGACATGGGAAGGATATAACTATGAAGATGCTGTTTTGCTCAGTGAACGTTTAGTACAAGAAGATGTTTATACTTCTGTGCATATTGAGGAATATGAAGCAGAAGCCCGTGACACAAAATTAGGGCCAGAAGAGATCACAAGAGATGTTCCTGGTGTTGGTGATGATGCCCTAAAAGATTTAGATGAAAGAGGAATTATACGAATCGGAGCAGAAGTTAGGGCAGGAGATATTCTAGTTGGTAAGGTGACACCAAAAGGGGAAACGGAACTGACTGCAGAAGAAAGACTATTGAGGGCTATTTTTGGAGAAAAGGCAAGAGAAGTTAGAGATACTTCCCTTCGTGTACCGCATGGGGAATATGGAATTATTGTGGATGCAAAAGTATTTACTAGGGAAAATGGAGATGAATTATCTCCAGGAGTAAATCAGTCTGTAAGAGTCTATATTGCCCAAAAGAGAAAAATTCAAGTCGGTGATAAAATGGCAGGTCGCCATGGAAATAAGGGTGTTGTTTCCCGTGTCCTTCCAGCAGAAGATATGCCATTTTTGCCAAATGGTAGACCACTTGATATTGTATTAAATCCATTAGGTGTGCCTTCCCGTATGAATATCGGTCAGGTGCTTGAAATCCATTTGAGTTTAGCTGCACAAGTACTTGGATTTAAAGTATCTACTCCTGTTTTTGATGGTGCAAATGAATTTGATATTATGGATACATTGGAGCTGGCAAATGATTATGTCAATACTCCATTAGAAGATTTTAAGAAGAAATATGAGAGTATTTTAGATCCAGAAGTAATGGAATATTTAATAAAAAATCAGGACTACCGAAATGAGTGGAAAGGAGTTCCGATTGATAGAGATGGGAAAGTAAGACTTAGAGATGGGCGTACAGGAGAATATTTTGATGGTGCAGTAACAGTTGGATTCATGCACTATTTAAAACTTCACCATTTGGTAGATGATAAGATTCATGCACGTTCTACAGGTCCATATTCTTTAGTTACTCAACAGCCACTTGGCGGAAAAGCTCAGTTTGGTGGACAAAGATTTGGAGAAATGGAAGTTTGGGCATTAGAGGCATATGGAGCTGCCCATATTCTACAAGAAATCTTGACTGTAAAATCAGATGATGTAACAGGACGTGTTAAGACCTATGAGGCAATTATCAAAGGGGATAATATTTCTGAACCGGGAATTCCGGAGTCTTTTAAAGTATTACTTAAAGAATTACAATCTCTTGCCTTAGATGTTACTGTTTTAGACGAAAACGGTGATGAAGTTAAGATGACAGAAAATATTGACTATGGGGAAGGAGATCTAACTCCATTAATTGAGGGAGAGGATAACTTCCGCTATGACGAGGGATATGAGGATGCCGGTTATAGTACGGTAAGCCCGGAAGAAGATGGCGAACTTTTTGATGTATTTGAAGACAGTGAAGAAGAGGAAGATAACAGCGAAATGGATTTGCCAGAAAATGACGATTACGAAGAATAATTCGGAAGGGAGAACCCTAAATGTCAGCAGAGATGATAAATGAAAGCGTTAAGGAAATAACGTATGATGCAATAAAGATAGGTCTTGCATCGCCTGAAAAGATCAGAGAGTGGTCGAGAGGCGAAGTAAAAAAACCGGAAACGATCAACTACAGAACATTAAAGCCAGAAAAAGATGGATTGTTTTGTGAAAGAATTTTCGGACCAAGCAAGGACTGGGAATGTCACTGCGGCAAATATAAAAAGATCCGCTATAAAGGTGTAGTTTGTGATCGATGTGGCGTTGAGGTAACAAAAGCAAGTGTACGTCGTGAAAGAATGGGACATATTGAACTGGCTGCACCAGTATCTCATATCTGGTATTTTAAAGGAATTCCTAGCCGAATGGGACTGATCCTAGATTTGTCACCAAGAACTCTTGAAAAGGTGCTCTATTTTGCATCTTATATTGTTTTAGATAGTGGTGATACAGAATTGCAGATAAAACAGGTCTTAAATGAAAAAGAATATCGTGAGGCCTATGATAAATATGGTAATACTTTCCGCGTTGGTATGGGAGCGGAAGCAATTATGGAGTTATTGCAGGCGATTGACTTGGAGAAAGAAGCAGTTGAATTAAAGAGAGGTCTTAGAGAGTCAAGTGGTCAAAAGCGTGCCAGAATTATTAAAAGATTAGAGGTAGTGGAAGCTTTCCGTGAATCTGGAAATCGACCTGAGTGGATGATTTTAACAGTTATTCCAGTTATCCCACCAGATCTTCGTCCAATGGTTCAACTTGACGGAGGAAGATTTGCTACTTCTGATATGAATGATTTATATAGAAGAATTATTAACCGTAATAATCGTTTGAAGAGATTATTGGAATTAGGAGCACCAGACATTATTGTACGAAACGAAAAGAGAATGCTTCAGGAAGCGGTAGATGCTCTGATTGATAACGGCAGAAGAGGACGTCCCGTTACAGGTCCAGGAAATCGTGCTCTAAAATCTCTATCGGATATGTTAAAAGGAAAACAGGGACGTTTTCGTCAGAACTTATTGGGAAAACGTGTTGACTATTCTGGTCGTTCGGTTATTGTTGTAGGACCAGAACTTAAAATTTATCAGTGTGGTCTGCCAAAGGAAATGGCGATTGAGTTATTTAAGCCTTTTGTTATGAAGGAATTAGTATCAAAAGGTACTGCACACAATATTAAATCTGCAAAAAAGATGGTAGAACGATTACAGCCTGAAGTTTGGGATGTACTAGAAGAGGTTATTAGAGAACATCCTGTTATGTTAAATCGTGCACCTACTCTACACCGTTTGGGAATTCAGGCATTTGAGCCAGTATTAGTAGAGGGAAAAGCAATCAAACTGCATCCTCTTGTTTGTACTGCATTTAATGCCGATTTTGACGGGGATCAGATGGCAGTGCATTTGCCACTGTCTGTAGAGGCACAGGCGGAGTGTCGATTTTTACTGCTTTCCCCAAATAATTTATTAAAACCATCTGATGGTGGTCCAGTTGCTGTACCATCACAGGATATGGTGCTAGGAATTTATTATCTTACTATGGGAAAGATGATAGACTATTCTAATGATCCAGAAAAAGCATCACAGGCATTAGAAACATATGAAAATTATGATGAATTAAGACGGGCATTAGATGCGGGAACAATTTCAGGCGATACTCTGATTCGTTTTATAGCTAATGAACAAAAGGAACGTATTGTTATTTGTACTCCGTTTGATCTTTTGGGACATTATTTTGAAGATACCAATATGGCATTATTGGCATATGAAAATAAAGTTATCACTTTGCATCAAAAAATCCATGTAAAACGCAGTGGAAAAGATGCAGATGGAAATGAGATATTTAAAATTATAGAAACTACACTTGGAAGACTTATCTTTAATGAAATCATCCCACAGGATTTAGGATTTGTAGATCGCAGTAATCCAGAAAATTTGTTGCTTCCAGAAATTGATTTTCATGTAGGTAAAAAACAGTTGAAGAAGATTTTGGAAAAGTGTATTAATATTCATGGTTCGACAAAAACAGCAGAAACATTAGATGCTATTAAATCATTGGGATATAAATATTCTACTAAGGCAGCAATGACAGTTTCTATTTCAGATATGACTGTACCGCCAAAGAAGAAAGAATTAATTGCACAGGCAGAAGCAACAGTAGAAACGATTTCGAAAAATTACCGTCGTGGTTTAATGACAGAAGAGGAACGTTATAAGGCTGTTATTGAAACTTGGAAAGAAGCAGATGATGAGATTACAAAACAACTGTTGAGCGGACTGGATAAATATAATAATATCTATATGATGGCAGATTCTGGTGCTCGTGGTTCTGAAAAGCAGATTAAACAGTTGGCAGGAATGAGAGGTTTAATGGCAGATACTTCTGGAAAGACGATTGAACTTCCAATTAAGGCAAATTTCCGTGAAGGTCTGGACGTTTTGGAATACTTTATCTCTGCTCATGGTGCAAGAAAAGGTCTTTCGGATACTGCTTTACGTACTGCCGATTCAGGTTATTTAACTAGACGATTAGTAGATGTTTCTCAAGATCTGATCGTTCGAGAAACAGATTGTTGTAGAGAAAATGAAGAAATTCCGGGAATGTGGATTAAAGCATTTACCGATGGAAAAGAAGTTATTGAAAGTTTAGAAGAACGTATTACAGGAAGATATTCTTGTGAAACTATCTATGATGACAATGGAGAAGTAATTGTAAAGAAAAATCATATGATTACACCAAAACGTGCTGCAAAGATTGTTGCAACTAGTGTAGTGAAAGAGGCAGGATCGGATGCAAAGATCAAAATTCGTACTGTACTCACTTGTAAATCCCATATTGGCGTTTGTGCAAAGTGTTATGGAGCAAATATGGCGACTGGAGATGCTGTTCAGGTTGGAGAAGCAGTTGGTATTATTGCAGCACAGTCAATCGGTGAACCGGGTACTCAGCTTACAATGAGAACTTTCCATACAGGTGGTGTAGCAGGAGATGATATTACTCAAGGTCTTCCACGTGTTGAGGAATTATTTGAGGCCAGAAAGCCAAAAGGTCTTGCAATTATTGCAGAATTTGGTGGCATTATTAATATTCGAGATACAAAAAAGAAGAGAGAAGTTGTTGTTACTAATATGGAAACATCAGAATCGAAAGCATATTTGATTCCTTATGGTTCTAGAATTAAAGTAACAGAAAATCAAATCATTGAGGCTGGAGACGAACTCACAGAAGGTAGTGTCAATCCACATGATATTTTAAAGATCAAAGGAGTTCGTGCAGTACAAGACTATATGATTCAAGAAGTACAAAGAGTTTATCGTTTACAGGGTGTAGAAATTAATGACAAGCATATTGAAGTGATTGTTCGTCAGATGTTAAAGAAAGTTCGGATTGAAAATAATGGAGATTCGGAATTTTTACCTGGAACAATGGTTGATGTTTTAGAATATGAGGATGGAAATGTTAAACTAAAAGAACAGGGCTTAGAATCTGCGGAAGGAAAACAAGTTATGCTTGGTATTACAAAGGCTTCTCTTGCAACAAATTCTTTCCTGTCAGCGGCTTCTTTCCAAGAAACTACCAAAGTTTTAACAGAAGCTGCCATCAAAGGAAAAGTAGATCCTTTGATCGGTCTTAAAGAGAATGTAATTATTGGTAAATTAATTCCTGCTGGAACTGGAATGAAGAGATATCGCAATGTAAGATTAGATAGTGATATGAATGAGGAATTGATGGTATCAGAAGACATAGAAGAAAATGTGGAGACTGAAGAAATAGAAATTGACTACGAAGATGAATTGTTTGATATTCCAGAAGAAGATTTATCAGAAGAAGAGCATTTATCGGAAGAAGATCTTTTTATAGATGAGGAATTAGCCCTACAAGACGAAGACGAGTAGAAAAAAGACCACTATTTGAAGGGGAGAATAGTAGAAATTTTCCTTATCAGATAGTGGTTTCTACATTTTAATACATTTAATGTTTTATATTAAAAATAAAATTGTCAAATGTTGAAATGTATGATAGAATAGAGAACAAAATATTAGATACTCTAAGTAGGTCTTGTCCAAACAGGAAAGGTATGGAAGTTACCATGAAAAAATTAATTATAGATAAAAAACTTTGGTTTCGACGCACATTTTTGATTTTATATGATATTGCAGCTATGGCACTTGCAGGTCTCTTAGCACTTTTGACCAGATTTGAGTTCCGTTTTTATTCTATTGAAATAAAATATTTGGATAGTATGTGGAAATTTATGCCTCTTAATATTTTATTGACATTACTTATTTTCTATTTATTTCGGATGTATCAAAGTCTTTGGGCATATGCTGGAATAACTGAGGTTCAAAATATTTTGTCTGCCTGTGTTATGTCAGCTCTAGTGCATATGTTAGAAATTTTAGTTTTAGGCGGTCATATGCCAAGAACTTACTATCCACTTTATGGAGTATATTTGCTTATGCTAATTTTATCCAGCCGTTTTTTATATCGAGTTTTAAGAATGAAGCGAAATCAGTGGATAGCTAGACGGGATGGCAACATAAAAAATGTTATGATTATTGGAGCAGGAGAAGCAGGAAGTACTTTGATTAAAGAAATTGCTAATAGCCGTTTTCTTACTACTACAGTAAAGTGTGTGATTGATGATGATCAAGATAAAATTGGAAGTTTTATTCATGGAATTAAAGTAGTTGGCAACCGAAATTTTATTACAGAGGCCGCTAATATTTACAATATTGATCAAATTATTCTTGCTCTGCCAAGTGTTTCAAGAAAGACGATCAAAGAGATTATTTTAATCTGTAAGGAAACAAATTGTACGATAAAAACACTACCAGGCATTTATCAGATGGTAAATGGTGATGTAACTATCAATCAAGTTCGAGATATAGATGTAGAAGATCTTTTAGGAAGAGAACCAGTAGAAGTTGATTTAGAATCTATTATTGGATATGTTACTGGAAAGGTAATTTTAGTCACAGGTGGCGGTGGTTCAATCGGAAGTGAAATTTGTAGACAGATTGCAGGACACCATCCAAAACAACTTGTTATTGTAGATTTTTATGAAAATAATGCCTATGAAATCCAACAGGAATTGATACGAAAATATAAAGAATTAGATCTGGTTGTATTGATAGCCTCTGTTCGTAATACAAACCGTATGAATCAGATTATGGAACAATATCACCCAGACATTGTATATCATGCAGCAGCACATAAACATGTACCATTAATGGAAGTCAGTCCGAATGAGGCAGTAAAAAATAATGTTTTTGGAACATTAAAGACGGTAAGAGCAGCAGCAGATAATGGTGTTAAAAAGTTTGTTTTAATTTCGACAGATAAAGCGGTTAATCCTACAAATATTATGGGAGCTTCCAAACGAATCTGTGAGATGATTATTCAAAGTTATAATAGAAAATGTGCAACAGAATTTGTAGCTGTACGATTTGGAAATGTTTTGGGTAGTAATGGAAGTGTTATACCACTGTTCCGAAAACAGATTGAAGAAGGTGGTCCAGTGACAGTAACTCATCCAGATATTGTAAGGTATTTTATGACCATCCCAGAAGCAGTGTCTTTAGTATTGCAAGCAGGGGCATATGCAAAAGGTGGAGAGATTTTTATTTTAAATATGGGAGAGCCTGTACGAATTTTAGATCTTGCCAAAAATATGATTCGACTTTCGGGATTTGTTCCAGAAGAAGATATTCCGATTATATTTACAGGAATTCGTCCTGGGGAAAAACTATATGAAGAAGTTTTAATGGATGAGGAAGGATTACAAGAGACACCAAATAAAATGATTCGGATTGGTAAACCAATTGAATTTGACGAAGAAGAATTTTATATTAGACTGGCAAGATTAAAGGAAATTTCCTACGATGAAACAGGGGATATCAGAGAGATGATTCATGAAATTGTTCCGACTTATATTCGACAAGAAGAAACAAAGATAGAAGAGGATTTAGAGAAAAAACAAAGTGCTCTATGGGATTTAAAAATGGAACAAAAATCACAAGAAATGAAAAGTTTTATAGGAAAGACAGGAGAAAACACAAGTAGATGAAAAAAAAGATATTAATAATAGGAAAGCATAGTTATATTGCATCTAATTTTAAGTCTTATCTTGCAGATGTTCATCCTGATTGGAATGTAGATCTTTGTGGAGCTTCTGATGGAGAGTGGGAGACGATTTCCTTTTCAGGATATAACTGCATTTTATTTCTTGCTGCAGTTGTGCATAAAAAAGAAAAAGGAATAAGTTATGACATTTATCGTAAAATAAATTGCGATTTTCCAGTCCAAGTAGCAAAAAAGGCAAAAGAAGCAGGTTTAGAACAATTTATTTTTCTGAGTAGTATGGCTGTCTTTGGAAGCAAAGTAGAAAAAATTACACATAAGACACCTCCTAATCCAGATAGTTTTTATAGTCGTTCTAAATATGAAGCAGAACAACAGTTAGAAGAGTTAGCGGATAATTGTTTTCATCTTGCAGTTGTCCGTCCTCCTATGGTATATGGAAAAGATTGTCCGGGAAATTATGGAAGACTTAAAAAATTAGCACAATGGACTTTTATATTTCCCAATACAAAAAATCGTCGTAGTATGATAGAGATAGGACAATTATGTAAAGAATTATGTAATATAGTAGAAAAAAACCTGTCAGGAATCTTTCATGTACAGGATGAAACCTATATAAATACAGCACAGATGGTCAAAGAAATAAGAAAAGAATTGGGAAAAAAGACATGGTTGATTTCATGGATGAACTGGATATTAGTGCCACTAACAAAAAGAAATAAACTATTTAAAAAAGTATTTGGAAACCTATGGTATGAAGATGATAAATAATTTCATCTATTTTCACCTAATTTAAAATAAAATCTTAAAAAACAATTGATGAGATTGGATAGTTATGGTAAAATAGAGCTATAAAACCAAAAAAGATTTTTAATTTTGAAGGTGAGAGGAAATAGGGATGGGAACAAAAGAAGAAATATTTAAGAAAATTTATGATTCCATGTATAACGAATTACTTTGGTATGCGTGGCATCATTTAAGAAATAAGTCTTGGTTGGAAGATGTTTTACAAGAAACATTTCAGGATGTATATCTAGCCCTAGACTTAGTAATAAATATAGAAAATCCTCGTGCATGGATTTATACTTGTCTTAAAAATAATTTAAATGAAATGATTCGTAAGGAATGGAAATATCAAAATTGTATTTCATATGAAAATGATCTAGCCGATATAGAAACAGATGGCAAAGATTTTGCTAAAGAGGTAACGGATAGAGAGGCATTACGTCAGGTAATGGGAGAGGAAAATTACAATGATATAGCTTTTCATTATTTGAGTGGTTATAGTCCAGAAGAAATTGCAGAAATTAAAAACCAAAATATAGGTCAGTATAAGATGCAGTTTTCAAGAATGAAAAGAAAAATGGAAAAAAGTTTAAAAAGAAAAGGATTTGATAAGGAACAATAGTAAAGAAGGGAATTTATAATGGGCTATATGATAAGAAAGTTGTTGCACTAAATTATAATAGTGTTACAGCTTTTTTTATAACATTTCAACAAAAATTGATTTTTTTAAAAAAAGTTGTTACAAAAATGCCGTTTCGTGCAATGTATATAATAGAAGATGGAAAATCAAAATAGATTTACGTCTTATTTAATTTTTGCTCATAGGCTGGAGTTTAATTTCTCCTGTTAAATTCCAGATGTTTTATAATGTTAAAACGACATTTTCCTGTGAGGTTTTAACGAAGGTATACATTGGCGTGTTAAATGAGAATGGTCTTCCAGTATTTTGATAAAAAATGCTGGAGGATCGAATCAAAAAGGAGAGGCAAGTTTAGGACTACTTGCAGGCGGTAAAACGTTAAAAAAAGAACACATAAAAATATTCCCAGACAATGCTCCCTGTAAGTAGCATTTTAACTGTTTTACCGTTTAGAGCATATAGATAGATTTTAAAAATCAAAGAGCTGTTGCACTAAGAATTGAATATACAAGATATGATATAGAATTAAATTTCCGATATCTTGTATTTGATTTCTTTTATGCAGCAGCTTCTTTTATAGTTATATCTTAATATTAAAGTAAAAAAACAAATATTAAGATATAAAGATTGTGAACATAAAATCCGATAAACTTTTTAGAGATATAAGTAAGAAAGACCGAAGTTTGGACAAAACAAGGAGGATGCTATTTGTCCATCAACGAACCACATGGAGGTGTATATTATGGCAGTTGAAATGTTAAATAAGGGAATGGCATATCATGGAACACCAGTACAACAGCCGCAGCCAGTGAAGACAGAAACTTTTTCACAATCAGCAGCAGAAGTACCTGTATCTTCCATAGAAGTTCGTTCCACAACAGTAAATTCTGATATAAAGCCGGGAAGTGAGGAACAACAGACAGATTCTAAAAGAATTAAAAATGCAGTAAATAATGCGAACACTCGTATGAAACATGCAAAAACTCGCTGTGAATTTTCTTATCATGAGGAAACAAAAAGGATTTCTATCAAAGTGATAGATAAGGATACAGAAGAAATTGTTCGTGAGATTCCGCCAGAAGAGACTTTAGAGATGGTAGAAAAAATGTGGGAAGTAGCAGGAATTATGATAGACGAAAGACGCTGATAAGATTAATTTTGATTTTTAAAAGATAGGTATTGAAATAGATGTTTTTTTGATCTATCATAGAAAGGAGTATCAATATGCCGATTCGTATGACAGGTATGATTTCGAATCTCGATACTGATTCGATTGTAAAAGAACTGATGAAGGCGCAGAGCCAAAAAAAGGTAAAGATAGAAAATAAAATTACCTTAAATGAGTGGACAACAGAAAAATGGAGTGCCCTAAACGATAAAATTAAATCTTTCTATACAGGTATTTTGTCAAAAGTTAAGATGCAGGGAGAGTATCAGACTAAAAAGGCTACTTCTTCCAATGAAGAAAAACTGACAGTAAGTGCTGCGATAGGTGCAACCAATGGCTCTTATACTATTGAGGTAGAACGTTTAGCAACTTCTCAAAGTATGACTAGTGCAAAGATCCCAGATAGAAAAGTACAAGAAACTGTTACAAACCCAGATGGAAGTACTACTACAACAGAAGTTGAAAAACCTGTTACCACTTCAACAAAGTTGTCAGAATTAGGTGGTGATTGGGGAAATAACAGTGTTATCAATATTCAAAATGGGGATAAAACAGTTGAATTTGAAGTGACAGAGAATACAACGATAAGTGATTTTATCAATACTTGTAAAAGTGCTGGTTTAACTGCAAATTTTGATGAGGATCAAAAGCGTATTTTTCTCAGTTCTTCTGAAAGCGGAGAAGATTCAAAGTTTTCAATAACTACTTCTTCTATTAATAATACAGATATTTTAAATAAGAAAAAGGATTTAAGAGAAGAGTTTGGATATGAGTCTGCTTCAAGTACTACAAGAGTGGAAATCGACTCTTTAATTAATAAATATGTTTCAGAAGAGTGGGCAAGTGATGCAGAAGATGCTGCTCTTAATAAATTAGAGAATCTATTAATTCAGGCAACGACAACAGAATATGTAAATGATTTAAAAGATAAGTGGGAAAATGATCCTTCCAGCTTAGATGGCGATGCCAGAACAATGATGGATAATGAGGCTTCTATTGCAGAAACTAAATATAGGCAAGAATGTTTAGATAATGATAAAGATATTGATGAAGAAAAGTTAGAAAAGTTAAGAAAAGAAGCAGCTGCAAAGGCTGCAAGTGAGTATGCAAAACAAAAGAAGAGCGAGTTTGATTCGGGAAGTGGAAAGGTAACTGGAAACCCTTATTTTGATAAAACCCAAAGAGTTCAAGATATGTTATTTCAATATAAAATGGATGTCAAAAATATGGGTGGCAGTATTTCAACTGATGATGGAGAAACAACAAGTAATCAAAAGTTAGCTTCATTAGGACTTGCAACAGTTAATGATGGTATTGTTAGCACTTCAGCTCCAACAGATATGGGATTTGTAAAAGCAGAAAACAGTCAAATCAAGTATAATGGAGCTACTATTACAGGTTCTACAAATGATATTACAGTAAATAATCTCACCTTTACTTTGAAAGATGTAACTGCAGGTGAAAAGATAAATGTCAGTGTTTCCAATAATACCGATGGTATTTATGACATGGTGAAAGAGTTTGTAAAGGGATATAACGATCTGTTAAAGTCAATGAATGAAGCCTATAATGCTAAAAGTGCTCGAGGGTATGATCCTCTTACTTCTGAACAAAAAGAGGCAATGACAGATGAAGAAGTAGAGAAGTGGGAAACAAAGATTAAGGATTCCCTATTACGTCGAGATGATAAACTTGCAGGTATTATTTCAGTAATGAGAAGTGCAATGCAGGGAAGTGTTACGGTAAATGGAAAAAGATACTCTTTAGCAAGTTTGGGTATTGGTTCTCCTGATTATACAGAAAAGGGATTATTACACATAGATGGAAATGCAGATGATGCACTAACTGCTGGCAATAAAGATAAATTGAAGAGAGCACTTAGTGAAGATCCAAATGCAGTTGCCAAGGTAATTACTACTTTGACTTCCAACCTTTATGACAGTTTGAGGGAAAAGATGAAGTCGTCCACCATGAGTAGTACGATGACAGCATATAATGATAAGCAGATGGAAAAGGAACTAAAAAACTATAAGAAGGAACTTGAGAAGATGGAAGATAGGCTAGAGGAGATAGAAGATAAATATTATAAACAATTTACTGCAATGGAAGTTGCCTTATCCAAATTGAATTCTCAGAGTAACTCTTTTAGTTCAATTGCAGGTTTTAACTAAAAGGTAAATCACAGAAAGCGGAGGTATATGAATGGCTTCAAATGTAGCATTACTCTATCAGGGAAATAAAATTAATACAGCTTCACCAGCGGAACTGACTCTGATGCTTTATGAAGGAGCAATAAAATTTTGTAATAAGGCTCTTTTGGCAATGGAAAATAGAGATATTTTAAAAACAAATGAAAATATTAAAAAGGCGGAGAGAATTATAACAGAATTAAATGCTACATTGGATATGAAATACCCTGTGGCAAAAGATTTTGAAAATGTTTATACCTTAATCCATAAGTTACTTTTTCAGGCAAATATCAAAAAAGATCCTGAAACCTTAAAAAAAGCATTAGGTTATATTCGCGAAATGAGAGATACTTGGAAAGAAGTAATGCGCAGAAATAATATTTATGTACGTTAATACTTTATAAATATTAAAATAAGTTTATATTTAAGAATGGATTTGGTAAGAAAAAAATACCAGATAGAATATTTGTTTTCTATCTGGTATTTTTGGTATAAAAGAATAAAGGAGGAAATTATGGATAAGAACAACTATACTACATTATTAGCTGTTATGACAGATAGTTTAAAGAGAAAATTATCTATATTAAATGAATTATTTGAATTGACAAGACAGCAAAATGCAGTATTAACTTTAGAGCCAGTTGATATAGATGAATTTAATTTATTAATTGAAAAAAAAGAAGAGCAATTAAAATTTCTCAGTGAATTGGATCAGGGATTTGATCAATTATTTCAAAAAGTAAAAAGTATTATTTTAGAAAATAAGGAAACATATAAGATACAAATTACATCTATGCAGGAATTAATTCGACAAATTTCAGAAAAAGGCGTTAAAATTGAAACAATGGAAAAAATGAATCAAAAAGAGTTTGAACTTTTTATTACTCAGAAAAAAAGTCAGATTAAAAATTTTAAGATGAGTAATAAGACAGTAACCAATTATTACAAAAATATTGGTAATATAGAGTCAAATTCCTATCATTTGGATAAAAGAAAATAGAAGAAAAGTTTAAGATGGCTATAAAGTTTTTTAAAGGTTTGATCGATATATAAAACAAGTAAAGATATTTACTTATAGTAGTAAATCAGTTCCAACAGCATGGATGCTGTTGAATATTCAAGGAGGAATCAATATGATAATACAACACAATATGACCGCGATGAACACTAACAGACAGTTAGGTGTTACAACTGGAAATCTTGCTAAATCCGCTGAAAAACTTTCTTCTGGTTATCGGATTAACCGTGCTGCTGATGATGCAGCAGGTCTTTCTATTTCAGAGAAGATGAGAGGTCAGATCAGAGGTCTTGACAAAGCATCTACTAATGCACAGGATGGTATTTCTTTAATTCAGACTGCTGAAGGTGCTTTGAATGAAATTCATAGCATTATCCAGAGAATGAGAGAACTTTCTGTTCAGGCTGCAAATGATACTAACGTTTCTGCAGACCGTAGAGCAATCGGTTCTGAGTTAGAGGAATTAAGATCTGAAATTACACGTATTGCTTCAGAAACAGAATTCAATACTATGAAGCTTTTAAGTGGTGGTTTTGGAACAAAGAACCTTCAGGTAGGTGCAAACAGAAGTCAGAGAATTCAGTTCCATATTTCCGATATGCGTGCTTGTGCGATAGGTCTTAGAAAAGCAGGCTTTTCTACTGTTAAAGACTTCGAAACAGCTACAGCATTTATCAGTACTGTTAATGCTGCTCTTAGTAAAGTTTCACAGCAGAGATCTTATCTTGGTGCTATCCAGAACAGATTGGAGCATACTATTGCGAATGCAGACAATACAGCAGAGAATCTGCAGGCTGCAGAGTCCCGTATCCGTGACGTTGATATGGCTAACCAGATGGTATCTTACAGCAAGGACAATATCTTGCTGCAGGCTTCCCAATCTATGTTGGCACAGGCAAATCAATCAAGTCAGGGTGTATTGTCAATTCTCCAGTAATTTTATTCAGTTTAGTTGCAAATCAGGGGAACGGTTGTATTGTCAATTCTCCAGTAATTTTATTCAGTTTAGTTGCAAATCAGGGGAACG
>CAMUMG010000005.1 GCA_947089905.1 uncultured Lachnospiraceae bacterium | reverse complement strand
CATTTTGGCATACGAGTGCACATGTGCTTGCACAGGCTGTAAAACGTTTATATCCAGAAACGAAGTGTGCCATTGGTCCAGCAATCGAAAATGGATTTTATTATGATTTTGAGTTTGCATTTTCATTTTCAGAAGAACATTTAAAAATAATTGAAGCAGAAATGCGAAAGATCGTAAAAGAGTCTCTCTCCTTGCAAGTTTATGAGAAGTCAAAAGAAGAAGCTCTTAACTTTATGGAGAATGCAGGTGAAAAGTATAAAATGGAGCTGATTCGGGAACTAAATGATGCAGAGCAAATCAGCTTTTATAAGCAGGGAGAATATGAGGAGTTTTGTGCAGGACCACATATTTCTAATGTGTGTCAGATTAAAGCAATCAAACTATTGTCAGTGGCTGGAGCCTATTGGAGAGGCAGCGAAAAAAATCAAATGCTTACGAGAATCTATGGTATATCTTTTCCAAAAGCGACACAATTAGAAGAATATCTGCATATGCTTGAAGAAGCAAAAGCAAGAGACCACAGAAAATTGGGAAGGGAACTTGGAATATTTACGATTTTTGATGAGGGACCGGGATTGCCAGTATTCCTGCCAAAGGGAATGATATTGAAGAACCTGTTGATTGATTATTGGAGGAAAATCCATCGCAGAGAAGGATATGTTGAAATTTCTACGCCCATTATCTTGGAAAGAAGACTTTGGGAGACATCTGGTCATTGGGATTTTTATAGAGATATCATGTACTCTCTTAAGGTTGAAGATGATGATTATGCAATCAAACCAATGAGTTGTCCGGGTGGAATGCTCGTGTATAAACTGGAGCCGAGGTCATATAAGGAGCTTCCTATGCGAATAGGAGAATTAGGACTTGTACATCGTAATGAAAAGTCTGGAACATTACATGGTCTCATGAGAGTACGTTCATTTACGCAAGATGACGCCCATATTCTTATGAGAGAAGATCAGGTGATGGATGAGATACAAGGTGTTATGCGTCTTATTGATGAAGTTTACCAGAAGTTTGGTTTTTCATATGAAATTGAATTGTCAACGAGACCAGACAATTCAATAGGAAGTGATGAGGATTGGCAACTTGCTACGCAAGCTTTAGAAAAAGCAGTACAGGGAATGGGGAAGTCTTATGTAGTAAATGAAGGGGACGGTGCATTCTATGGACCGAAACTTGATTTTCATCTAAAAGATTCTATAGGCAGAACGTGGCAATGCGGAACGATTCAGCTTGATTTCCAGCTTCCACAAAGATTTGATATTAACTATATTGGGGCAGATGGGG
This sequence comes from uncultured Lachnospiraceae bacterium, assembly GCA_947089905.1. Lineage (GTDB taxonomy): Bacteria > Bacillota > Clostridia > Lachnospirales > Lachnospiraceae > MGBC140009. The sequence goes on along the minus strand of CAMUMG010000005.1, from coordinate 179,299 downwards.
AGAAACATTGCCCAATTATGTTGCATAGAGTTATATTTGGATCGATAGAACGTTTTATTGGTATTTTACTAGAACATTATGCAGGAAAATTTCCTGCGTGGATTGCACCTGTACAGGTTAAAGTTCTTCCGGTTTCAGATAAATATAATGATTATGCTAAGAAAGTTGAGAGGGATTTGGAAGAAAATGATATCCGGGTAGAAGTGGATGTTAGAAGTGAGAAACTCGGATATAAAATCCGTGAGGCACGTATGGATAAGGTGCCATATATGATTATTGTAGGCGAAAACGAGAAAAATAATATGTCTGTATCCGTAAGACAAAGAGACGCAGAGATTGATAAACAGGACATGGGAGAAATGAGTCTTGAACAAGTAATCAATTTGGTAACGAGCAGTTCGAGGGGATAAATTGATTTTTACAGGGGTGTGCATTTGGAGATTTTATATCAAGATTTCGTCTTAAATTCACTCTGAAAGCCGAAAATGCACGCCCCAGAACGTATATTCAACAAATTTTCTTAGTTGTTTCGATTGTATTTAAGGTTGTTCCAGAATATGAACTCACATGCTATAAATTTAGTATTTTCAAGGATTTGCAAGCTTTTTGAGATAAGATGTAACCGTTAATAAATGTTATAAATTTAATCTTATCAGAATTCCAGTTTGTATCTCTAAGAAAGTGCCACAACCACACTTATATTTCTATCAAATTTCTATTAGCGTTTTATTATTATAAATCATAAACATTCTTTGCGTCCTTTGGCAATTTCCGTACATGCTCAAGAAATCCTCTAGCTGCTTTCCCTTCCACTGCATTATATGTATATCCTAATCTGTTTCCCACATATTCTGCTGTTTGCTCAAATAAATCGCACATATGTAGCACCGCTGTCCAAGCTTCCTCAACATTTCCATTAAAATAAGTATTCAGGTATCCTTGATACTCTTCCAATTTCAGCCACCTGTATAAATACTTTGCAGACTTTCCGACACTGACCTGAAAATCCGTTTCGATACCAACTTTCCACGAAAGCATCTTTTCTAACTGCTTGCGAACCACAAAGTTGGTCATGTCCTGAACATATGGCATCTCTTTTCGCCACAATCCCTTTGCTATATTATTACTGCACCACCAGAATTCATTAGCACATGCCTGAAATTGCGTTTCGGTAGGCTTTTGTACATGATAATCCTCATCTGTTGATTTTGGCACTGCTGGAAGAACATTTTCCTTATCTAGTAAAATCCGACAAAGCTTGTCATCATGAATATGTTCTTTGGCAAATCGGATTGTCTGTACTCTAAGGTCAATTCGGACACCATCTTCAAATTGCATCAGCCAGCCATAATTATTTTCTTTGTCACTTGGATAATCGGGATTTTCATCGGGATACTGCATATACAGGATTTTACCAAACCTGTGAATCCAGTCCTTGTCCTCAATAAATGTCTTTGTTTCTTGCACCACATATACAATATCATAGTCCTGAAAAATATCTTTAGGAACATTAGGGTTTGTCCGAGAACCATTCATATATACCGCTAAAATCCTATCGTCTGCTTTTGCAATATCCATGAACAGTGCATACATATTTTCCTCATTGCGCATAAGCAACCTCCAATTTTACAAATTACCTTTTTTGATCGAAATAACTTTTGTCAAATTGTTCAATGGCATTATCTTACCACAACTCTTGACTTTTTCACGATTATTAATAGGTTGTCTATATTAATTCTCTTTTAATAGCTCAATAATTTCATTGTATTGTATTTGAAATTCGTCGTTGTCAGTTATGATTTTAAATACATTATAATATAGTTTTCGACATTTAGAACTAACTTCTTTTGGTGCATATAAGTCTAATTCTGATAGGACTGATGATATTTTTTTTAATAACTCAACTTTTTCTTCTTTTGTAGAAAACTCTTCATAATCAATTACTTGGGCATAAATGATGTTTCTATATTGGTTAATCAAATCCAAAAACAATATGTATATGCTTTTCTTTTTTTCTTCTTCCAAATACCTTTTTTCTTTATCAAATGTTTTGAGTTTGATATATTCACTATATATAATTCCTAAAAAGGATAATATTGAACCAATAATAACACCAATCAGTCCTATTAAAGCAGAATTTTCCAAAATATTATCCAAAATATCACTTCTTTCATTTATTATTGTATTGTTAATGTTTTAAAAGCTCTACTTTTTTGATACAATACCATATAAGGGGATTCTTTTCGTACAAGCTGTCAAACTTTATAAGTATATTATACTAAGAAATGACCTATGTGGCAAGGATATATAAAATTACAGGTTATAATCTTTCCAGTTGCCGAAGAAATAATTCAAGGAGTAGTTTATAGAGCAATAACATAGACAAATTTGAGAGGAAATGTTAAACTTTATATGTGACTATATCAAATTGTGAAAAATATATCTTAGTAATCAGAGCCAAGTTTTCAAAGTGAGCTGTTGGACAAAGAAACTACATGAAAACTCCACAAGCTATTTTATCTCCTTAGTGAGTTTTACAAGGAAGTGCTCCCATTGCAGGTTTTTGGGGAATTAAAGGCTGTCGTTACATGAAAAAAGGGAAAGCCCTTAGTATTTATGAAAGGATGTCTTATTATACTGTTGATCATTGTTGTTTTTGTTGCGTGATAGTGTTCTTTTCATTAATTCTCTACTGCCAACCTTGATTGCTGGCACAGCAGGTAGCTAATTACCTCGATTATGAAGAATTACTCATTGAAAAAGTTGAACAGAGGGGAGTTACTTGGTCGTACTTTGTAAAAATATTAGAAGGGTTGGTTATTTTCCAGCCCTTCCTTTTTTATTAATTCATCTTTTATAAAATAAAGCTTTCTTTTTTCTTTGATATATGCTATTATTAAATAGTACTATATATATAGAGTACTATTATTATAGACAAGGAGAAAAAGAAATGTTATCAAAACCAGCTATGTTACTTTTGGGCATTATCTATAAAAAACCTCTTAATGGATATGAAATAACAAAATTGTTGAATTATATGAACATTAAGTGGTGGTTTAATATTGCAGACTCAACGGTTTATATGACTTTAAAGAATCTTGAGAAAAAGGGAACGATTAAGGGGGTAATGGAAAAAGTAGGAAATATGCCAGATAGAACGATTTATTCTCTGACAGAGAAAGGAAAAGATGAATTAAAAGAAAGTATTAAAAAATCTATTTTACAATTTAATTATGATACTAATATTTTCACGATAGCTGCTTTTTTTATGGATATTTTAGAAAGAGAAGAAAAGAAAAATTTACTCCAAAAAAGATTAAATATCCTACAATCTTATCTTGATGGAATTAATAAACAAGATAATGAGCTATGGGAACAAGAAGTTCCCATAGCTCATGTAGCAAATTTGAAACGTATGATAGATATTGTAAATGCTGAAATAACAGGAACAAAAAGACTATTATCAGCTTGTGAGGATAAAAAATGAACAGAAAAAAATTTTTCTTATTTTGTTGTATATCTGAGATATTGATTATATCATTTATTGCCATAGCATGTATATTTGAGGGTTTTAAATTTTATCTATTTTATAATTTCGTCTATGGAATCACTATAAGTTTAGGATTGCCTTTGTTTTTTTTATATAAAGAAAAACAAAACCTTGATGCTGTTGGTATAAAAAAGGTGAGTTGTTATCAGATAATTGTTTTGGTAATTTTTATTGTATTTTCTATTGGAGGGCAACTCATTCCTAAAATAGCAGCAGGGGAATATATAGAGTGGAAGGTACTTCCAAAAGCACTTTTGCCTCTTGTTATGACTACTTTTTTTGAAGAATTTTTGTTTCGTGGGTTTATACAGATTCGTTTAGAAAAGTATTTTGGAAGTATTCCAGCAATACTAACTTCGGGATTTTTATTTTCACTTTATCACTTGGGCTATCCCGGTTTTAGAACAATAAATGATTTGTTATTATTATTTGCAGTAGGTATTGGATTTGCTGCTGCCTTTAAATTATCGGGTAACAATTTGATTGTTTCTTTTTTTGTTAATTTACCGAATGCGTTTGTAACGTATGTTTTAAAATATTGGCAGTTTCCTAAAATGACAGTATACAGTTCATTCTATGCAGGGATTACAATATTTTTGATAGGTATAGTAATTTATTCTTATAGAAAAAATTTTAAGTTTAATTGAAATATGAAAAAATACTCTACATCTCCTTCTCATATTTGCAGCAGTAATAAACAGCATATCTCTATACAAATAGATAGGTGAAAACGAAAAATAAGAGATATGTTTATTTATCACTATATAAAACCTTTCGTCTTCCATTTTCCTGACTGCCAGCGTAAGAACATAAAAAAGGCACGTATACATTCATCACTAGCAAGTCCTATATAAGCACCTATTACCAGAAAATTTAGATGAATTCCAAAAAACCATGTACCACCTACCATACAAATGTACATAAATATCACCCCGATAATAGTAGTAAAAAGAGCATCTCCACTGGTTTTTAGTGCCTGTCCAAATACTAAATTTGTCACACGCCCCACCTCAAGAACGATATCAATAATCAGAAGTGTTTTTACTAAAGCTATCATTTCTGTATCACTTGTAAATATTCTTATGATATAATCTGAACTAAAGGCAAAGATAGCTTCTAGTCCTGCTGCCGCACAAATTCCAATACACGCTACCTTTTTAGTTCCTTTATCACAGGCTTCATAATCTCGTGTACCAATTCTCCAACCTGTCATTATGGCATTTGTTTGGGCTAATGCTGCACCAATACAATAGGAAAAATTTGAAATTTGTGCAGCATAAGATCTTGCGGTTACATGAAATCCAGTTTCATCCATCTGATTTAAAAATCGAATCGTCAAAGTCATTGCTATATTATAAAGTGCAGTTTCTAAGGCAGAAGGAAATCCTACTTTGATAATCTGAGCAAATACGGTTCTGTTTTTAAGTCTTTCTTTATTTTCTTTTGCTTTAATTAAAAGTGTTGAAATGACAATAACAATGATAAGATTTAGAACTCTTGATATGACTGTAGCAATGGCAACTCCTGCTACACCAGTATGAAATACAAATAAAAAGACTATATTCAAAAGTAGATTTACTATGTTTGCCACTAAAGTAGCAATAAGAGGTTGTTTAGCATAGCCAAAGGCTCTTAAATAACTAGAGAAAATAGGAATTAAAGCATTCAAAAAACAGAATCCACCTACGATTTTAAGATATGTCTTTGCATAATCCATAAGAAGAGGTGCTACTCCTACAATTTCAAGTATATTTTCCGAAAAACTAAACAAAAAAACGGAAAGCGAAATGCCAAGTACAGCATTAAAAACGGTTCCTAATTGTCTTGCCTGATAGGCAACTCCAATTTTTTTTGCCCCAATATATTGTGTCATTACAGCTATCATTCCTGATGATATTACATGAAACATAATGATAAAAACATTAATATAAGTATTGACTGTACCTACTGCCCCGACTGCATTATCTCCTACAGTAGAAAGCATTATAGTATCTACCATTCCTGCCAGCATATAACATAATGTTTCAAGAGCAATAGGTATATATAATTTTATAAATGATTTCATATGAATCGTATATCCTCGTTTTCCTAACCATACTAGAAATTCATTTTATAAGTGCCACTGTTTCATAGTCTTCTAAATTGCCTGAAAAAATTTGATTAGTAATAAGATTTCTCATTCCTTTGAGACATGGCAGTTTCACAGTTCCTTTTTGAGTATGGAAAATTAATATAATATTTTGAGTATTTAGATGTCTACTGGTATAGATAAGTCCTTTATTATCATCTGTATATTGTTCTATAATGGTACCTTCTGTCAGTACAGGATATTCATGTCTGATTTTGATGAGGGTTTGATAATAATAGAGTATTTCTTTATTTTGTCTGTTTTTATCCCAAAGCATACCTCGTCTGCTATCTGGATCAGGACCACCTTTTAATAATACCTCATCACCATAATATATCATTGGCATACCGGGAAGGAGAAGTTGCAGTGCTGCCGCAAGCATTTGTTTTTTCATATCATTATGAACGCTGTGTATAAATCGTGCGGTGTCATGAGTATCGATAAAATTCCAAAGATATCCTTCCAGACAACGATTCAGATTGCCCTTTATGAAGTTCAGATTTCCAATAAAAGTAGATGGACATAGTGTTTCTGATGAAATTAAATCTAGTACCGAATGATAAAATTGATAATTCATTACACTGTCCCATTCATCACCTTCTAAAAAATCACCAGCAAAGTGCCAAATTTCGCCGATTAGCAAAATATCTTTCTTTACCGCTTTTATTTCCCTTCGAAATCTTTTCCAAAAGGTATGGTTGATTTCATCTGCTACATCCAAACGCCATCCGTCGATATTACATTCCTTTATCCAATAAGAAGCTACATTAATTATAAAATCGGCTGTTTCTTTATTTTGCAGGTTTAGTTTTGGCATAGGATAGGCATAACTAAAAGTCTTGTAGTTAGGTCTTTTCCCTCGCTCCATGATAAGAGGAAAATCTTTAATATAATACCAGTTTAAATATTTGGATTGTTCTTTTTTCTCCATTATATCTTGAAAAGCAAAAAAGTTCATTGATGTATGGTTAAATACACCATCTAAAATAACAAACATTCCCAATTTATGTGCCTTGTCTACTAGTTCTTTTAAATCTTCCTTACTTCCAAAAGACGGATCAATCTTATAATAATCATCAATATTATATTTATGGCTAGAATTAGAGCTAAAAATAGGTGTCATATAGATAATATCTACACCCAATTCCTTTATATAATCTAGGTGATGGATGATTCCTCTAAGAGAGCCTTTCAAATCCGCTGTTTGATCAATAGGTGTCTGATACCAGATCGTTTCATCTATTTTTTTATCCGAGGCAAAGCGGGATGGAAAGATTTGATATATAACTTTATTTTTTGCCCATTTGGGTAGTTCAAATCGTTCTTCCTCTCTAAGAGTCTGTGGACAGTCATACATTTTTTCAATATCTGTAATACATTCCTCATAAAAGTTATGATTTCCATAATATATAATTTTTCCTGATGTATCTTCTATTTCAAAAAAATATCGAAGGCAAACCATATCAATTTCTATTATAGTTTCATAATAATCTATATAATTATCCGAATAAGTAAGCTGCATGATATATTGATGTCTGGTATCTATCAATTTAACTGGTAGATATTTGTCTTGGATATGGAGAATTACCCTTATAGCATCTCCTCTTTTCACCTCAAGTCTAATCAGAAAGTGTCCATTTTCTACTGCATAACAATATCTTTTATCTGCAAAATGTCTAATTGCTGCATATTCCATTCTTTTTCCTCATTTCTAAGTTATTATTTTAAAAAGATGGTTACTATAATAAAATTAATTGTATTATACTCTTATACATGCTATAATTCTTGCAATATAATCGTAATTTTTTAACACAATCCTATTTTAATATTATTTTTGGAGAGATTTCATGGACTGTATACCTTTACACGAAAAAAAAATACATGGGATTATAAATTTTCCCTATACTGTCTATCACGGAAATATTCCTAAATGGATTTCTTCTTTTCCATTACACTGGCATGAAGATTTTGAGCTGATTTATTGTATCGAAGGACAGATACAAGTTACTATATGGGGACAGGAATATACACTTTGTGCTAATGATTTGGCAGTCGTTCTTCCTAATGCTGTACATTCTATTGAACAGGGAAGTCTAAAAGGTGGAGAATATTTTAATATTATGTTCCATCCATCTCTTTTTAAATGGTCTGAAGACGATCTGTGTTATACGAAATATGTTATTCCATTTTTAAATGGGGAAAAAACTATGGATTGTTTTTATCAGGCAAATTCTTATTTTAATCAGATAGTAACGCCCTGTATTTTGTCAATGTTAGAGCACCGCAAAGAAAGTTATTCCTCCTATGAATTAATTATTAAATCCAACTTGTTTCTTCTTCTTTATTACATGAATCAGTATAGTATTGCAGTAACGAACGACAATAGTTTTTTACAGTTGTCTTACAGCAGGCTCAAAAATGCACTTTACTATGTCCAAAACTCTTATGATCATGAAATCACTATTAAAAAGGTCGCCAAACAATGCGGTTTTTCAGAAAGTCACTTTATGAAGTTATTTAAGGAATTCACAGGAATGAGTTTTAATGCCTATTTAGTTAATTATCGTCTTGAACTGGCAGCAAAACAATTATCACAGACCAAATTTAAAGTAATTGATATTGCACAAAGTTGTGGTTTTCATAATCAATCTTATTTCACTAGAGTATTTGAGAAAAAATATAACAAAACACCACTTGCCTACAGAAAGTCTTTCTGTTCGGATGATAGAGTATAATTTTTTAGAATGTTATAAAAAAGGATAGGATAAACGGAGGGTAAAATAGATGGAGTTTAAAGGATATACAATTATCCATCTGCCAAAAGAAAAATGGCAGGGAACGAAGATACCAATGCGTTATACAACAGAAGAATATTATGATATAAGTATGAAAAAGGAAAAGGACACATACAAAATAGAGATGCGTAAATGTAAATTTAATGAACCTGTAACACATAGTCCAGAGGAATATGATTTTCCAGACAGGTTATACCAGCCTCATTGGGAAAAGGCTTTTGCATGGGGTATTGTGGAAAGACATGGTGAAAAAGAGGAACTATTAGCTTGTATTGAAACTTGTCCAGAGGAATGGAGTAATCGGTTAATGGTCACAGAACTTTGGGTTCATGAAAAACTAAGAAGACAGGGAATTGCACATACTCTTATGGCAATCGCAAAGGAACAGGCAATTTTAGAACACAGAAGAGCTATTATTTTGGAAACACAGTCCTGTAATGTCGGAGCAATCCATTTTTATCAGCAGGAGGGTTTTGAACCGATTGGCTTTGATAGCTGCTGTTATTCTAATTGCGATTTAGAACGCAAGGAAGTCCGTATTAATATGGGGTATTTTACAAGGAAAAATCAAAAGATTACAGAAACACTTGTCATTAGAAAGGAGACGAAAGCCGAGTATCATAAAACAGAAGAAGTTGTATTAAGGGCATTTTGGAATAAATATCGTATGGGATGTAACGAACATCTTTTAGTTCATAAGATGAGAAACACTGACGTATATCTTCCAGAATTATCAAGAATAGCTGTGGTAGGAGATGAAATTGTAGGAGTCATCTGTTTTGCTAAAGCAAAGTTAAAAAAGGGGGATAAAGTTAAGGAAGTATTAATGTTTGGACCTCTTTGTGTAGTACCTGAGTGGCAGGGATGTGGAGTAGGTTCTCTTTTAATAAAAGAAACATGTTCCATTGCGAAAGACTTAGGATATGAGGGAATTATCATATTTGGAGAACCTGATTATTACCCACGCCATGGTTTTAAAACATGCGACTGCTTTGGAATTACGACAGAAGAGGGGAAAAATTTTGACGCATTTATGGGAATGGAGCTTGTCGAAGGAGGTCTTTCTGGCTTTGGAGGAAAATTTATAGAGCCAGAGGTCTTTAAAGATTTGCCAGAAAAAGAAAATGAAGAACTGACAAAACTTTTTTACCCTACTGCCATGAAAAAATTTCCATGCCAGTGGGATTAAATCAAAACGATTATCTTTGGAGGTAAGTGTATTGAAAGAGGAAAGAATAATAAGTGCATTAATTGGGTTGGTTGGAGCTTGTAATAATAATTTAAAAACAGAAGATACGGATCATATAGTGATTAAGGCTTTGGCTTTTCCTATTCTCTGTAAAGAATTAGATGAGGAAAGTATATCTAAAATCGTAGATGAAATATATTCAGAAAAAAATATTGTAGCACCCGGCTGTGCGAACTGTACTGCCCCATGCGGAAATACTTCTGACTATGATATGAAAAGATTTTATAAGGCAGAGGATGAAATTCAGAAGATAAAATTAGACATACTTTTAAAATGTGAAAATATAGCGGCATATCTATATGACAAGGAGCAGTCCAAAGAGAAATTAGAAATAAACTGTGAGATTTTTTATAAAGCACTTTCCTACTTTAGTTTTGATATAGAAAAGGAACTATTACTTGAGCTTTTAAAAGAATTAGAGAGTATATATTTTTCCCATACCTGAGGAAATTTTTCTTTTATAAAAAGGGCATAGGAACAGTTGGGAATTTGTATCATATTCTTTTCCTTTAAATATTCGATAAGAGTAGAATACCACCATTCTAATTCTTTTTCGGATTTATGTTCAAAATGCCCTATTTTCATTTTTCCCTGTTCTACGTATTCCATAAGCAGATCATATGCGTTTTCTACTGCAATATAGTTTGTTACTTTAACAGGTTCTATTGCCAATCTTGCACATGGAATATTTTTAAACGGAATTATTTGAGCTGTGTTTGCAGAAACTTCATAGATATATCCACTTACACCTTCGGATACCTCTTTTAAAGCATTTGGGTACAGTTCATGATAGATTGGTATATTACTGCCATGTTCGAATCCATAGGGAAACCAGTAATATGGTCTGTCAACTGCATTACACAGATAAAATGCAGCTACTACATCAATAGTAGTCATATATACATATGGTCTGTCATGATCTGCCTGTTGTGGTTTTAAAATTTTTATATTTGCAGTATTACTTCCATGATATAGTATCATGATAAATTTCCTCCATTTGTTTTTTGTACTTAATAATATTCTACCACAAAATTATAAATTTTTAAGATTAACTTAGAAAACATCCTATTTCCAACTTCTCCAATCTATAGTATAATAACAAGGCAATACAAGGTGAAAAACAAAAAGATTGTGATCATAGAAAAAAGGAGAACAATTTTATGAAAAAAATAGGAATACTATGTGCCAGTGATACAGAACTAGAACCATTTTTGAAGCTTATTTCTTTTTCAAAAATTACAGAGAAAGCGATGCTGAAATTTTATATTGGGAGTATAGAACAAGTGGATATTGTTGCAGTATATAGTGGTGTCTGTAAGGTAAATGCTGCGATTGCTACTCAATTATTAATTGATATCTTTCATGTAGATGCGATTATCAATGCAGGAACTGCAGGTGGAATGGATAAAAAGGTTCAACTTTTTGATACAATAATATCAAATCATATGATTTATCATGATGTAGCAGAAGATATTTTAACAGAATTTCATCCATGGTTAAAGGCTAATTATTTTCAAGCGGATCAAAAATTATTTTCCATAGCAAAAGAGTATAGTTTGATGGTAACATTTCCAATTTTATTTGGAACGATGGTTACAGGCGAGCAATTTATAGAAGATGAAAAAAGAGATGAAATTAATGAAAAATATACACCACTTTCCGTTGATATGGAAACAGCCAGTGTAGCTCATGTCTGTTACGTAAACGATATTCCATTTTTAAGTGTTCGAACGATTACAGACACCGCTACACATAAGGGGATAGAAAATTTTGATAAAAACTGTGAAACAGCCTCCAAAAGATCAGCTGAAATTGTATTAGGCATACTAAATCAGTTGACAAAAGAAATAACACTCTATCTAAAATAAAACAGCTTATAATTGTACTGTCATTGTTGCAATGGCATCTCTAAAAGCTTTATCATGTTCTACAAAAATCATCGTAGGGGAGAATTCTTTTATAAGCTGTTCGATCTGCATACGAGAATAGATATCAATAAAATTAAGGGGTTCATCCCATACATATAAATGTGCCTGTTCACAAAGACTCTTTGCAATCAGTACCTTTTTTTTCTGTCCCCCTGAAAAGTCCTGCATATCTTTCTCGAATTGTATTCGTTCAAAGTCCAATTTTCGTAAAACTGCTTTAAATAAACTTTCGTCTATTTTGTGTTCCTTTGCAAATTCGGACAGTGTTCCTTTTAAATAAGAGGTATCCTGTGGTACATAAGAAATCACAAGACCAGAACCTATCTTAATTGTGCCACTATGTTCGATTGGTTCACCCATTAATAGTTTTAATAAACTACTTTTTCCGCTTCCATTTTTACCATCTATTACGATTCGTTCTCCCTGCTGTATGATAAAGGAGATGGGATCACAAACGATATTTCCGTTATAAGATACCCTAACATCAGAAAAAGATACAAGGGTATTTGTATAATACAATAATGGAAAGAGTTTTAGACTTTCTGCAGTTTCAATATTTTTTAGAAGTCTCGATTTTTGTTCAACTGCCTGTTGCTGGCGGGCTTCGATTGATTTAGAACGTTTCATCATCTTGGCAGATTTATGTCCAATATATCCTCTGTCAACAGGACCATTACCATATTTGGATGCTTCAATACGATCTGACCAAACGGAAGTCCTCTTTGCTGCTGCTTGCAGATGTTTAATATCCTTTTGTAAACGTTCATTTTGTGCTAACTCGAATTCTTGCTGCCGTTCGAAATTTATCATCCAAGAGGAAAAGTTTCCACTTTGTACTTCTATATTTGCTCTGTTTAATGATAAAATATGATCCACACATCCATCTAAGAAACAACGGTCATGAGATACCAAAATAAAACTTTTTTTCCTTTTTAAATAGGCTGAAACAGTTTCCCTTGCTTTAAAATCCAAGTGATTTGTTGGTTCGTCAATTAGCAGAAAATGTCCTTCCTTTAAAAAAAGAGCTGCAAGCAGAACTTTTGTCTGTTCTCCATTAGAAAGTGTATCAAATGTTCTATAGAGAACATCTATATTTACCTCAAGATAGGACAATTCGCGTATAAACTCCCATTCTTGGGCAAGAGGACAGATTTCCTGTAAAATATCTTCTGTCAGTCTGCCTTTGTCAGCGACAGAATATGGAAAGTAATCAAATTGTACAGATGATAAAATGGTTCCTTTGTATTCATATTTTTTTAGTAAGAGATTAAGAAAAGTGGTTTTTCCCCTACCGTTCCTGCCAATAAGACCAAGTTTCCAATTGGTGTCTATCTGAAAATTTACATTTTCAAAAATATTATCGTAACTGGATGGATAGGAGAATGTAAGATTTTCTACTTTAATCATTGACATAGTAGTATCTCCTCCTTCTATATTATAAAATAAGAGTTGCAAAAAAGTTTTTGCAACTCACCATAACTATATCATAAATGAAGCAAATAATCAAGGATTACAAAATGATAAGCAAGACAAACGCATGAATCGATTTTTATGGAAAATGTAAAAGCAACGATTCAAAATCCGTTGATTTTTTGGTTTTTCTGCGTCACCTATTTATTTCTTTTTTCGCAAACTCGCCCAAAATTGGCTCAAACAGTGCGAAAAAAGAAACAGCTATACTCGAAAAACTGCAAAAATCTTCCTATCATTTTTGAATCGTTTGCTTTTTCAATATTTTGTTTATAAAATCTTTATTCATGTGTTTGTCGTGAATGATAAGCAGAATAAATAAAAGGTTGATTCTGTATATAGGACATGGTAAGATAGAATACCATACAAAGAATACAGAAATGAGATTAAGATATGAATAATGATATTTTATTAAGATTTAAAGATAGTGAAAAGTTTTTTATATGTCCTATTTGTAAAAAGTCTTTCGTTTTATATGACAATAGTCTGATATGTACCAATAAGCATTGTTTTGATATTTCAAAATATGGCTATGTCAATTTTGTACCACATACAAGACAGCAAAAAAACTATGATAAGCAGTCGTTTGAAAATAGAAAGATCATTTTGGAAAGTGGTTTTTATTCTCATATTTTAAACAAAGTTATTGAAATATTAAAACATATGGATACAGTAAAAACAATTCTTGATGTAGGATGTGGAGAGGGATTTTATTCAAGACAGATAAGTGAATTGACCGACAAAAAGATGATAGGCTTTGATATTTCAAAAGATTCTGTTCAGCTTGCAGCAAAAAGTGATCATAATCATGATGTCAAATGGTTTGTGGGAGATTTGACAAAACTTCCATTAAAAGATCATAGTATAGATGGTATATTGGATATTTTTTCTCCTGCAAATTATGAAGAATTTCATCGTATTTTAACGGATAATGGCTATCTTATAAAAGTAATTCCGGGTAATAATCATTTGAAAGAACTGCGAGAAAAAGCCAAGCAATATTTAAAAAATAAAGAGTATTCCAATCAAAAAATCATAACATATATGAAACAATATTTTTCGGTTATCTGTCAAAAAAAAGCTACAGCTAGTTTTAAAATCTCTCCTAAAGAAAGAGAAATATTTATTCATATGACCCCTCTATTGTTTCATGTTGATAAAGAAAAAATAGACTGGACAGATGTAGATTATCTTACAATCGAGGCAGAAATACTCATAGGCAGAGTGATGACTTCTTAATCATCACTCTGTAAAACGTTAAAATTTGGGAATGTCATCGAATATATTTAAAATATTGCTCCATAAAAACAGTATATTCTTCTATAGTAACTCCGTTGATATCACAAAAGTAGAAGAGAATAAAATTGATTTTTTGGATAGAAATTATTATAATAGGATCAATTCTAAAAACAGTCGAAACAAGGAGAATAGATATGGCATTTATACCAACCAATACAGATTATGAATTGAGTCCTTATACTGGACTGACAAGAAAAAGCTGGCTAGAAGCCGCTACTTATATGCTAAAGGGCATTTTTCAGCATATTAAAGACATAGAGCACCCTGTGGTGATGCCAAGACAGGAAACAAAAATTACATATCCACACTATAATTCCTCAAAAGAGTTCCAAAAAGCAGAGAGAAAGGCAGAAATTTTTGAAGGTTTAACACGTTCCTTTTTTATAGCCGCCCCTCTTATCCATGAAGATCCAAGTATCCAGATCTGCGGGATGAATCTCAGAGATTATTATAAGCATCAGGTACTTCGTACCTGTACCTCTGGAGATGAATTTTGTGCGGGAACATATGAAGAATTACAAGAGATTACAAACCATGCCGATCCATTTCGCCCTTTTCAACAGACAGTAGAAACCTGTGCACTTGTAATTTGTCTGTGGGCATGTAAAGAAGAATTATGGGATTGTTATACCAAGGAAGAAAAAGATATCATCGCCAATTTTTTGTCCAGTTTTGCCCGTGCAAATACAGTACCACAAAACTGGCGACTATTTAATATGTTAGATATGGCATTTTTATATAGCGAGGGCTATGAAATTGACAAAGAAATTATGCTAGATCACGCTCAGGCAATTTTGGAATACTATGCTGGTGATGGATGGTATCGAGATGGACAGTGCTTTGACTATTATTCTTGCTGGGCATTTAATTTTTATGCACCTTTATGGAACAAATGGTATGGATATAAGCATCTCCCATACATTGCAAAGAAATTCGAAGAAAATTCTAACAAACTTATGGAAACCTATGCTAACTTTTTTGATCGTGATGGATTTACTAATATGTGGGGAAGAAGTAATATATACCGCTTTGCAGCAGTATGTTCTTTTGATGGAAACTATCTTTTAGAACATCCAACTGTAAATCCGGGAGTGGCAAGAAGAGTAAGTTCAGGTTCTTTATTACAGTTTTTATCAAGAGAAGATTTCTTATGGAATGGAATCCCTTCTATGGGCTTTTATGGACAGTTTTCTCCTCTCATACAAGGATATTCTTGTGCAGAATCGCCTTTCTGGCTCGGAAAGGCATTTCTCTGTCTTCATTTTCCAGAAAATCATCCATTTTGGACTGCAAAAGAGTCAGAAGGAACATGGGAAGAATTAAAAAAGGGACAAGTAAAAGAAACAGTGTTAGATGGACCAGCACTTTGTTTTACTAATCATGAGGCAAATGGAGAAACCATTTTAAGAACAGGAAAAGTTGTAAAAAGACAAAACGATTATCATTCTTTATGGAATTATTCCAAACTTTCTTATAATACAAAATATCCATGGGAATCTACACCAGATATGAAAGTAATTTTAGGGCGGACAGATTTAGAAAAAAAGGATGTAGAATCGCAGCAATATGTATTTAAAGATGTAAAAGGGGGATATCGTTCACTTTGTAATATTACCTATTGGGGAGGTCTTTATGATGGGGTATTGTATCGTAAACAACTCTCTGATTATAGGACAGATGTAGAAACACACTATATGCAGGGATTATTTCTGGCAGATTTTCCAGTAGAATATGGAATAATGCGTGTGGATAAAGTAAAATTATTCCGTCGTCCGATTATTCTAACATTGGGTTCTTATGGATTTCCAGATAATAAAACAGAAATAAAAGAAATACAAAAAGATGGATATAAAGCCATTCTTTTAAAAGGGTATGATGCTACAGGAAAAGAAAAACAGATGGCAATGACAATATTCGGAGGATTTATGGATTTAGGCTGTATTGCCAGTGAAGGAACCAACCCAGATTCCAAAAAATCTTTGGTGCTTTATGCCTCTGCAAATTTACAGAAACAATATGGCGGTGGTGAGCCATATGTATTTATTTCCCAGATCATTACAAAAGAAAGCCATGAAGAGTTTAAAGAAGATGAAATCTTTTCAGTAGAAAGTATTCATTATACTGATGAATTAAAATGTGGAACATATGGGGAAATTGAACTTGTTTTGAAAAATGGAACCAAAAAGAGAATAGATTATAACGCAATGGAGGGTAGACTGTCTATTTAAAATAGAATGGGCAATAAAATAATACAAGTAATTGCCAAAAGACATAGTATTCGAAAATATAAACAAAAAGCGGTATCAAAATCGCTGATTTACGAAATTTTAACGGCAGGGACATTAGCACCCTCTTCGAAAAATCGTCAGCCATGGAAATTTATTGTAGCAACAGCTAAATCAAAAGAAGAGGCATTAGACGCTATGCAAAAGGGATTAGAAAGAGAAAGAAAAGAACCTTTCCTTCCTGAAAGTGCAAAATATCTAAGTGGTGCAGAAAACACTTTACGTATTATGCGACAGACACCAGTTATAATCTTTATTGTAAATCCACTTGGAATGGATCTTTATAAAAAGCTAACACCAGAAGAACGTATTTTTGAGCTATGTAATGCACAGTCAGTCGGAGCAGCGATAGAAAATATGAGCCTGACCGCAGTAGAATTAGGCTTAGGTTCTCTTTGGATATGCGATATTTATTTTGCCTATAAAGAATTAAGTGAATGGTTAGATACAAAGGGAGAACTCCTTGCGGCACTTGCAGTCGGATATGCAGATGAAACACCACGGGCACGACCAAGAAACAATCTAAATGACATTGTAGAGTGGAGAGAAAAAAATTAAAAACTCAATTTGTAACTTGAAAGAAGACAGAAGAACCAATTAAAAATGGTTCTTCTGTTTTGTAGTTATTTAATTAAAAAATCTAAGGAGAATTTATTGTAAATGAAAGTATTAATTATAGGAGTACTATTATTTATAATTTCACTCATATTAATAATTAGAAAAAATAAAGTTACTAAACAGAAAAAAATTATTCAGGATACAAGTATTTTACTTAAAAAATTATATGAATTAAATCAACATTTTAATTTTCATTGGGATATACAAAAACAATATACATTTCAAACAGTTTTACAATCTAAACAGAAATTTGATAGATATAAATTAGATGATCTATTTGATGAAAATATTTTAGATAGTAATCAAATGTTAGAAGTATCAGAGATAGTTAAAGAGAATAGTAATTTATATAAAGAATATTCAGAAAAAGTTAATTGTTTAACTTCACAAATCACAGAAGAAGAAACAAAGAAGTTACATATATCCTATGTTAGATATAAGGAAATAGAACAAAAACTATTTGAACATCAAAAATTACAGCCAATTATAAATTGTAATATTATATGTATTGCATCTTATACCAGTCCTAAAGGACGTAATTATTATAGTAAAAGAGCTATCTATTCAGTTTTTGAAGTACCTACACGTTATGAAATACTTCAAAAACGAATAAAAATGCAAAATTCTGAACAGATGAAACGAAAACATGTACGTTCACAGATGACAGATAAATTGAGATATACAATTTTAAAAAGAGATGGATTTCGATGTCAAATTTGTGGGCGTACACAAGAGGATGGTATTAAACTACATGTTGATCATATCATTCCAGTTTCAAAGGGAGGTCAAACGATACCAAATAATTTACGAACATTGTGCAATACATGTAATTGGGGAAAGGGTGATGAAATGGAATAATAATTTTATTTCAAAATACAAGAACTGATTTGAGATTGCGAAATTTGGAATATTGTGTTATAGTGAAAAAAGGATATCGTGTTACAAGGTGGAAGCCTCCCTAACTTAACAAAGAAGGGAGATGGTGCGAATGGATACATATGAAGTAATAAGCCTTTTATTTTTAGGAGGTTCGTTTCTGCTTGCCTATATAGATAGGAAACAAGCGAAAATAAATAAGCCTGCCTTGTCAACTTGGCCGTTACAGGCAGACTTATAATCTGATATGAGGTTAACCACTTTGTGGGCGGTATCCTTTGTTAGTTTCACTATATCATAATTTCATTCAAAATGCAAGTAAGAGAAAGTGTCAAAAGACACGACAAACGCATGAATGTATTTCAGATGCGGATGAAAAAGAACGACAACTTCACATTTAGTGATTTAATGCAGTTCGGATTATTTCTCATCGCATTACTGACATTCATTTATTTGATTTGTCATTAATATTTTAAAATACAGAAAAACCACCCTTGAAACTTTGGCGAGTTATGGGTGATTTTTCTATTCTGTAATTGGTCAACCCATCTAGTGGGAGATATCCTTTGTTATGTTTACTATATCATAATTTTATTCGAAATGCAAGAGTATTAAAAGTCAGGACAAACGAATCTATTTTTATTAGAAATCTGAAAGCAGATATCCAAAAATATTCTGCTTTTTAAATTTTATTTTATAAATTTTTATTTAAGGGTTTGTCCACACAAGGATTATCCATAAAAGAAATCAGAAAAATACAATCTGCCAATGAAGGGAAATACAGTAATGATTGATAATAAAAAGGAACAAGAACGGGATGAATTACATCGTGCAATATGGGCAATAGCAGATGAACTAAGAGGAGCCGTCGATGGCTGGGACTTTAAAAATTATGTACTGGGTACAATGTTTTACCGTTATATTTCTGAAAATCTCTGTAATTATGTCAATGAGGGTGAAATAGAAGCTGGCAGAACAGACTTTGATTATGCAGCTATGTCCGACGAGGAAGCAGAAGAAGCAAGAGAAGGACTGGTTGAAGAAAAAGGTTTTTTTATTTTGCCAAGTGAACTATTTTGTAATATTACAATTCACGCAGCAGCAGACGAAAATCTCAATGAAACATTAGAGCATGTATTTCGTCATATAGAAGAATCAGCAAAGGGAAGCTCTTCGGAAAACAGCTTTGCAGGATTATTTGACGATTTTGATGTAAATAGCAATAAATTAGGTGCTACGGTTGCAAAACGCAATGAAAAATTGGTTAAGTTGTTAAATGGCGTAGCAAATATGAACCTTGGAGATGTAAAAGAACATGATATTGATGCTTTTGGTGATGCCTATGAATATCTTATGACTATGTATGCCAGCAATGCAGGAAAATCCGGTGGTGAATTTTTTACTCCTGCCGATGTTTCTGAACTGCTCACAAGATTAGGAACAGTTGGGAAAAAAGAGATCAATAAAGTATATGATCCGGCCTGCGGTTCTGGCTCTCTGCTTTTAAAAGCAGAAAAAGTACTGGGAAAAGATGCCGTTCGAAATGGTTTTTATGGTCAGGAAATTAATATTACTACCTATAACTTATGTCGTATCAATATGTTTCTCCATGATATCGGTTTTGATAAATTTGATATTGCCTGTGAAGATACACTGACAACCCCGAAACATTGGGATGATGAACCTTTTGAATTGATC
Source organism: uncultured Lachnospiraceae bacterium (assembly GCA_947089905.1). Taxonomy (GTDB): domain Bacteria; phylum Bacillota; class Clostridia; order Lachnospirales; family Lachnospiraceae; genus MGBC140009. The sequence goes on along the minus strand of CAMUMG010000005.1, from coordinate 159,403 downwards.
GTTTCCAACCCGCCATATTCAATTAAATGGGCCGGTGACGAGAATCCATTATTAATTAGTGATCCCCGCTTTGCACCTGCAGGTGTATTAGCTCCTAAAAGCAAAGCAGATCTTGCCTTTATCATGCACAGTTTGTCATGGCTGGACTCTAATGGAACAGCGGCGATTGTCTGTTTTCCGGGTATTATGTATCGAGGTGGTGCAGAACAAAAAATCCGCAAATATTTGATTGACAGTAATGTGATTGATTGTATTGTTCAACTGCCAAGTAATCTTTTCTTTGGGACAAGTATTGCTACCTGTATTATGGTTATAAAAAAAGGAAAAAGTGACAATCAGACATTATTTATTGACGCTTCAAAGGAATGTATCAAAGTTACAAACAACAATAAGCTCACCCAAGAAAATATTTCACATATCGTAGAAACCTATGCCGATAAAACCGAAGAAAAACATTTCTCGCATCTGGCAGGTTATGAGGAAATTGTCGAAAATGACTATAATCTTTCTGTCAGTACCTATGTAGAAGCAGAAGATACCCGTGAAGTAGTAGATATCGTTAAATTAAATGCAGAAATCGCAGAGATTGTTCTAAAACAACAAAAACTTCGCAGTGCTATTGATGAGATTATTAAGGAGATTGAACATAATTAATATAAATAGATAGACATGGGGTGAAAGAAAATGCTGGAAGAGATTGTGGAACGCACGAATTTATATATAAACAGTATGCCAAAAAAGGAAAGGAAAAAGTATGGACAGTTTTTTACAAGTTTAGAAACCGCAAGATTTATGGTGAGTTTATATAAAATTCCAACTGATAGGCAGTGTATCACTGTTTTGGATGCAGGTGCTGGTTCTGGCATTTTGTCATGTGCTTTTATGGAGCGATTAGAACAATCTAATTCAATAGAAGAAATTGAATTAACCTGTTATGAAAATGATGAAAATGTATTAAGACTTTTGAAAGATAATTTGGAATATTATAAAAAGAATTCAACAAAAGTAGTTAAATATTATATTTGTACAGAAAATTATATTACAAGCCAATATTTAGATTTTAACGATATGATAGGAGGAAATAAAAATCCATTCAAATATGATTATGTAATTGGAAATCCTCCTTATATGAAAATATCAAAAAATGCACCAGAAGCAATAGCTATGCCAGAAATTTGTTATGGCACACCTAATTTATATTTTCTTTTTGCAGCTATCGGGCTTTTCAATTTGAAAGATAATGGGGAAATGGTATATATTATACCTCGATCGTGGACATCAGGAGCATATTTTAAACGATTCCGACAGTATTTTCTGACAAAAGGAAAGTTAGAGCATATTCATCTATTTGTAAGCAGAAACAAAGTTTTTGATAAAGAAAATGTATTACAGGAAACTATTATTATAAAAGTTAGAAAAACATATATAACTCCTGCACAAATAATGATTAGTTCCTCTAATTCAAACAGAGATTTTAATAAAGTAACCTCCTTAATAGTACCTTATAATCTCGTTGTTTCTGGTGAGGATTATTATGTATATTTAGTAACAAATAAGGAAGAAGTAGAAGTATTAAAACAACTGCATAAATTTAATCAGACATTGCCAGATATCGGATTGAAAATGAAGACAGGATTAACAGTCGATTTTAGAAATCTTGATATTCTCCGTAATGAAGCCGAAGAGGGTGCAATTCCCTTATTTTATTCACAACATATTAAACAAGGAAAAGTACAATTTCCTATTAAAAAAGATCATGAATATGTAGTAACCGATCAAAAGGGACTTATACAGGACAATAAAAACTATTTGTTTGTAAAACGTTTTACAGCAAAAGAGGAATCCAGAAGATTACAATGTGGTATTTATTTGGCAAAAAACTATCCTCAATATACGAAAATCAGTACACAAAATAAACTTAATTTTATTGATGGATTATTTTGTGAAATGTCGGAGTGTTTAGTATATGGGCTATATGTAATATTTAATTCTACTTTGTATGATGAATATTATCGAATTTTAAATGGTTCAACACAAGTCAATTCTACAGAAATAAATTCTATGCCTGTACCAGATATAAATACCATACAGCAAATGGGTAGAAAATTGATGGAATCAAAAGATTTATCAGAGAGAAACTGTAATTTAATTTTGGAGTATTGTGAATAAAGTTGAACAGGCACGAGAATTTTTAAAATTGGTAGGTATGCCAAGAGCACAACTGGCAGATATATGTTGTTATGTACTTTTAGCAATGGCAGGTATTAAACCAGATATGACTTGGAAAGAGGCAAATAATGACTGGATTCGTATTCATGATATTATCCAGTTTGCTAATACATTTTATAAGACTACTTATGCAGAAAATAGCAGAGAAACATTTCGAAAGCAAGCATTACATGAATTTCGAACTGCAGCATTAGTAGAAGATAATGGAATGGCAACGAATAGTCCAAATTATAGATACAGACTTACAAAAGAAACATTAAAAATTTTGAAAACATTTCAGTCTGTAGAATGGCAAACCTCTTTAAATCGATTCTTGACATATCATAATAAATTGATTGATATTTATGCGTCTAAAAAGAAAATAACAATGATGCCAGTAAAAATTAATGGTATAGATTTTAAATTTTCAACTGGAAAACATAACGAGCTACAAAAAGCAATTATTGAAGAATTTGCACCAAGATTTGCACAAAATTCGGAATGTTTATATGTTGGAGATACTACAAAGAAGGATTTAGTAAAAGATATTGAAAAACTAAAAAAATTAGGCTTTGAGATCACATTACATGATAAGATGCCGGATATTGTTTTATATAGAGCAGATAAAAACTGGATTTATTTTATAGAGTCCGTTACTTCTGTAGGACCTATGGATTCAAAAAGGATACTGGAAATAACAGAAATGACAAAAAGTGTTACTGCCGGAAAGGTTTATGTTACAGCATTTTTGGATTTTAAGACATATAAAAAATTTTCGGAATCGTTGGCTTGGGAAACAGAGGTTTGGATTGCCGAAATGCCAGAGCATATGATTCATTTGAATGGAGACAAATTTTTAGGACCAAGATAAACCTATCATCATAAAAACGATAAAATTCTTGGAAATTAAAAAACGGAGAGATAACAAAATGACAAAAATCGAAAAAATGATTCAAGAACTTTGTCCGAATGGAGTGGAGTATAAAAAATTAAAAAATGTATGTATAGATTTTATAGTTCCTATGAGAGATAGACCTAAAATATTTGATGGAGATATACCATGGTGTAGAATTGAAGATAAAGAAGGACAATATTTCAATAAATCGCTTTCTGGATTAGGTGTATCAAGGAAAATAATTAAAGAAATGAATTTAAAGATATTTCCAGTTGGTACAGTGATATGTTCTTGTAGTGCTTCGATAGGTGCTTATGCTATTAATACACAACCTTTAATTACAAATCAGACATTTATAGGTCTTGTATGTGGAAAAAATTTATATAATAGATATTTATTATATTTTATGGAAACACAAACTAAAACTTTATTACAATTAGCAACTACTGGTACTATACCTTATATTTCACGTAAAAAATTTGAAGAATTAATAATTCCTGTACCACCTCTTGAAGTTCAAAACGAGATCGTTCATATTTTGGATAATTTTACCGGACTTATAGAAGAACTTACAAAAGAACTTACAGCTCGTAAAAAACAGTATGAATATTATAGAAATAAGCTCTTGACATTTGCTGAATTTGATAGCACACTCGAAGCAGAGAAGCAGAGAAGCAGAGAAGCAGTAATTAGACACTTGCAACATGTTTTTGGTTATGCCTATGTAACATTAGACGATATTGCAATTAATTATGATATACAAAGAAAACCAGTTACAAGTGAAAAGCGAGAAAAAGGGAATATTCCTTATTATGGTGCTTCTGGTATTATTGATTATGTAAAGGATTATATTTTTGATGGTGATTATTTGTTGATATCTGAGGATGGAGCAAATTTACTTACAAGAACTATGCCTATTGCTTTTTCTATTTCGGGGAAGGCGTGGGTAAATAATCATGCTCATGTTTTGAAGTTTAAAGAATATGCAACAAGAAGATATGTCGAAATGTATCTGAATTCTATTGATTTAACGCCATATATTACAGGAGCAGCACAGCCAAAACTAAATCAGAAAAATCTTAATAAGATTAAGATACCATTGCCAATATTAGAAGAGCAGGAGAAAATTGTCACCATCCTCGACCATTTCGACACTCTCTGCAATGACTTAACCACTGGGCTTCCTGCTGAAATTGAAGCCCGTAAAAAGCAATACGAATACTATCGTGATAAGCTGTTGTCATTTTAAGAATTAAAGTACAAGGAGATACAAAATGCCTTATTTCAATATTGTTGCAGAAACAAATGAAAATACAGTAGTAACAGAGTATGAACCAGTCAAAACACGTTCTAACAACTATCAAAGTGAAGCAGAACTTGAAAAAGAATTTATTCATCTTCTCTGTGAACAGGGATATACTTATCTTCCTATTCATACAGAAAAAGATTTAATCAGCAATTTACGCACACAGTTAGAAACATTAAATCATTATCTTTTTTCAGAGGAGGAATGGAATCGTTTCTTTTCTGAAATAGTCGCAAATCCAAATGAGGATATTGTAGAAAAGACACAAAAAATTCAGGAAGATTTTGTTCAGGTTTTAAAGCGGGATGACGGCAATTCTAAAAACATTATTCTTATTGATAAGAAAAATATTCACAATAACAGTCTGCAAGTAATCAACCAGTATGTTATCAAAACAAATCAGGGAGCAAAGCATGACAACCGCTATGATGTTACTATTTTAGTAAATGGTCTGCCGCTAGTACATATTGAATTGAAACGTCGGGGTGTGGTAATTAGAGAGGCGTTTAATCAGATTGAAAGATACAATAGGGATTCATTTTGGGCAGGAAGCGGTCTGTTTGAATATGTTCAAATTTTTGTTATCTCCAATGGTACAAATACAAAATATTATTCCAATACCACACGCTTTCATGCAATAAAAGATTCCAATTCAAAAGCAGGAAAAAAAGGAAAGACGAGCAATAGTTTTGAATTTACATGTTTTTGGGCAGACGCCAATAATCGAATCATTCCTGATTTAGTTGACTTTACAAAAACATTTTTCGCAAGACATACTCTGTTAAATGTTTTGACAAAGTATTGTATTTTTACATCAGAAAACATGTTGATGGTTATGCGACCATATCAGATTACGGCGACAGAACGTATTTTAAACCGGATTGAAATTGCAAATAATTATAAAAAGTATGGCAGTATTGCAAGCGGAGGTTATATTTGGCATACAACTGGTTCTGGAAAGACATTGACTTCTTTTAAAACTGCCAGATTGGCGTCACTGCTTTCATATATTGATAAAGTTTTATTTGTGGTAGATCGAAAAGATTTAGATTATCAGACTATGAAAGAATATGACCGTTTTGAGAAGGGAGCAGCAAACAGTAATAGTTCTACTATGATTTTGAAAAAGCAGTTGGAAGATCCAGAAGTACATATTATTATTACTACCATTCAAAAACTGTCCACTTTTGTAAAGAAAAATAAAGGTCATATGGCATTTGATCAACATGTTGTTATTATTTTTGATGAATGTCACCGCAGTCAGTTTGGAGATATGCACGCAGCGATTGTCAGAAATTTTAAAAAGTATCATCTGTTTGGTTTTACAGGAACACCAATTTTTACATTTAATACAGATAATATAAAAGGTTCTCCGTTCTTTACGACAGAACAGACCTTTGGAGATCAGCTCCACAGTTATACGATTGTCGATGCAATTAAGGATAAGAATGTTCTTCCATTTCGGGTAGACTATATTAAGACAATGGAAATAGACGAAGATATAGATGATGAAAAGGTCTGGGATATTGATCGCAAGAAGGCATTAGAAGCGCCAAAGCGTATTAAACTAGTAACAAAATATATTTTGGATCATTTTGACCAAAAGACGTATCGGGGAAATAAAAGTTATCTGTTCCATACTCTGACAAATATTAAAGAGGTGGCTTCTTCAAAACGAGATACCGTTGAAGAATTAAAAGAAAAACAGAGAATCAGCGGCTTTAATTCTATCTTTGCAGTTGCCTCCGTTCCAATGGCAAAATTGTATTATAAAGAGTTTCAGCGTCAGATGAAAGCGGATCCTAGTAAACATCTTCGAATAGCAGTTATTTATAGTTATGGAGCAAATGAAGACCAGACAGATGGAATTTTGGATGAAGAAAATAGTGAAGATACCAGTGCTCTTGATCAGAACAGTCGTGATTTTTTAGATGCGGCTATTTTGGACTATAATAAAATATTTAATACGAATTATGATACATCAAGTGAAAAATTTCAGAATTATTATAAAGATGTTTCATTGCGAATGAAGAATAAGCAATTAGATCTTTTAATTGTAGTGAATATGTTCCTGACTGGATTTGACAGTACAACTTTAAATACTCTCTGGGTAGATAAAAATTTGAAAATGCACGGTTTGATTCAGGCATTTTCAAGAACGAATCGTATTTTAAATTCTATCAAGACATTTGGTAATATTGTCTGTTTTCGAAATTTACAAAAACGGGTAGACAGTGCCATTGCTCGGTTTAGCGATAAAAATGCAGGAGGAGTTGTTCTCCTTAAAAAGTTTGAAGACTATTATTATGGATATAAAGCAGTGGATAATGAATCGCATATTGGCTATGTAGATATGGTAGAGGAACTAAATGAAAAATTCCCATTGACAGAGCCTTGTATAATAGGAGAACAAAATCAAAAAGAGTTTATTTCTCTGTTTGGTGCTCTGCTTCGAATGAGAAACCTGCTTTCTTCTTTTGACAAGTTTAAAGAAAAAGAGCTGCTTTCCGAACGTGATCTGCAAGATTATCTTGGAAGATATCAGGATCTTCGTGACGAATGGAAAAGTAAACGTGAAATTGGAGAAAGTGCAGATATTGTTGAGGATATTGTTTTTGAAGTCGAACTGATTCGCCAGATAGAAATTAATATTGATTATATTTTAATGTTAGTTAAGAAATACCATGATACGCATTTTACAGATAAAGAAGTATTGATTACTATTCAAAAGGCAGTCGATGCCAGTCCAGAACTTCGCAGTAAAAAGCAGTTAATTGAAAATTTTATTACAAGAATCAACGATGTGGAAGATGTTATGTCCGAGTGGTATGATTATGTGGCAAAAAAAAGAGAATCGGAATTGAGGCAGATTATTTTAGAAGAAAGACTGCGAGAAGAAGAAACTAGAAAGTTCATGGAAAATGCTTTTCGTGATGGTGAAATTAAGACGACAGGAACAGATATGGATAAACTGCTTCCGCCAGTTTCGCGTTTTAATGGCAGCAGCCGCGGAAAGAAAAAACAGAGTGTAATTGAGAAATTTAAAATGTTTTTTGAGAAGTATTCTGGTCTTGGAAATGTAAAATTTATATATCCTTATGATACTTCTAAGCCATTGGATAGGGTAGCAGAAGAGTCTGTACATTATGGAAAAGAAGAGTAAAAAATTATAGGGGGCATTATGATCGGTGCGGTATTGGGGGATATCATAGGTTCTACCTATGAATGGTATAATGTAAAAACAGAGAATTTTGACCTGTTTCCGAAAGGAAGCAGGTTTACAGATGATACGGTATTATCTGTTGCAGTAGCAGATAAAATTTTGAATTCACAAAACTCAGATATCAGGAATCGGCATACCTATGCAATGTGGCTGAAGCAATATTATAAAAGATATCCCAATGCAGGATTTGGACAGATGTTTTCTTCATGGGCAGTGTCTGAATCTTTGCAGATACAGCGAAGCTTTGGAAATGGGGCAGCGATGCGGATCAGTCCGATTGGTTTTGCATTTCAAGAGATAAAAGAGATAAAACGTGAAGTGAATGCAAGTTGTTTTTATACCCATCATAATTTAGAAGCAAAAAAAGGAGCACAGGCGATAGCAATTTCTATCTTTTTAGCCAGAAAACAAGCTGGAAAGGAAGAAATTAAAAAGTATATAGAAAAAAATTTCAAATATAATTTGCACTCTTTAGATGATATTAGAGAAGGGTATGTTTTTGACAGCAGAACTTCTTATTGTGTGCCGCCGGCTATTGAAGCCTTTTTAGAATCCACGTCTTATGAAGACGCAATAAGAAAGGCGGTTTCGATTGGAGGCGACAGTGACACAATCGCCTGTATGACAGGAGGAATTGCACAGGCATATTATAGATATATACCAAAAGAAATATATGATAAAGGAATATATCTTTTAGATATTGGTTTGAGAAGAGTAATAGAAAAATTTAATGAAAAATATGAAATCGAGTGCTTTCCTCCTGTTTTTAATAAATAACTATTATTTATTTTGAATTGCCATAACGTGAGTTCCTGTTACCATTTCAAATCCAAGATTTTTATAATAGGTTATAAGTGAATCGTTTTCGGCAACTAGCATTAAATAAAAGTAGTCTTTATATTTGTTTTTTACCAGTTCAAGTAATTTTTTACCGATGCCTTTTTTCTGATAGTCCTGACGAACGCATAAATAATGAACATAGGCTGTCAATTCCCCATCGTCGATTGTATTAATCAGTCCTACTAACTGATCATTATCCCATGCAGTAAATACAGTTTCACAGTTATTTAAAGCTTTGATTAAACGTGAGGGATAGTTGGCAGAAATCCAATTTACAGATTGAAATAGTTTCTGTACCTGTTGTTGTGTAAAATATCTCTCATCAGTATATTTTATATCCATTCTATCAGTTCCTTCTCCATATAATTTTTTTCTAAAGCATTTGGGCACGAAGCTCTTCGGTACTTTTTGCACTTAAATAAGCAGGTGCAATATCGAAAACCGTTTTACATCCTGTTTGTCCTTCTTTTGCCAAACGAAAGGCAGCTCTAGCATACGCTACAAGGACACTTCCAGTAAATTCAGGGTTGGAGTCTAGTTTTAAGGAATATTCTATCAGATGAGTATGATTTTTGTTTCTACCTGTAATTCCACTTCGCAGTACAATGCCACCATGAGGAATCTCACTGTGATTTTTCTTTAATTCTTCTTCACTAATAAAATGTACTATCGTATCATAATCTGCAAAATAATTCGGCATGGTTTTAATTTCATTTTCTATTTTTTTTGGATCTGCTCCGTCTTCTAATACAACAAAACATTCTCTGATATGTTTTTGACGTGTGGTTAAATCGGGATTTTCTCCATTACGGACTGCCTGTAAAGAAGCTTCTACAGGAATGGTATACTGTTTTGCATCTTTTACTCCCTTAATTCTTCGGATAGCGTCGGAATGACCTTGGCTGATTCCCTTTCCCCAAAAGGTATAATCTTTTCCTTCTGGAAGAATGGCATCTGCATACATACGATTTAATGAAAACATACCCGGATCCCATCCTACAGAAATAATACTGATATGTTTTCCCTCTTTTGCTGCCATATCAACTGCATGAAAATGTTCTGGGATTTTTGCATGTGTATCAAAACTATCTACAATATTAAATAACTTTGCATAAAAAGGGGATTGTTCTGGAAGATCTGTAGCACTTCCTCCACATAAAATCATAACATCAATACGATCTTTCCATTCTTCAATTTCAGAAATATTACAAACAGATGCTGTTTTAGTTTGAATGATAAGATCTTTTGGATCTCTTCTAGTAAATACTGCGACAAGTTCCATATCTGGATTTTGCTCTATAGCACACTCTACACCATGTCCTAAATTTCCATATCCTAAAATACCAATTTTCATTTTTCTCTCATTCCTTTAAATTAATAGTAGTATTTCCTGCACAATAACTTTACTCCATCAACTCTCATTAGTCAAATAGATTTTTAATGAAACGTGCTAAATAGCACCAGACTTTACAGTAATCTTAACTTATGATAAAATTGACATTATAATTTTATCAATTTTTTAGGAGGTGTTTATCAATAGAACTTTCATTTTTGCATTTTCTTGAAACAATTCGTACTGCTGCCGGAACAACATTTTTTTCCTTTATTACGTTATTTGGGGAAGAACTTGTTATGATTGCAGTTCTTTGCTTACTGTATTGGTGTGTAGATAAGAGATTGGGATATCGTATCGGTTTTTCCTATTTTCTTTCTGGTCTATGTGTACAGACGTTAAAGATTACTTTTAAAATTCCAAGACCATGGGTACTTGATGCAACCCTAAAGCCAGTTTCTAGTGCCCTAGAAACAGCAACTGGCTATTCCTTTCCAAGTGGACATACTCAATCGGCAACAGCATTATTTGGAACACTAGGGCTCAATAAAGGGCAGCCAGTCAAAAAGATTTGTTGTTTTATTTTGATTGGACTTGTCGCACTTTCTAGAATGTATTTGGGAGTACATACTCCTAAAGATGTTTTGGTATCTTTTTTCGTATCTGGAAGTTTAGTGATAGCAGCAGGATATATTTTTCGAATACGGGAACAAAAAAAGGATAAGAATACAGGAATTTTTTTTGTAATGTTTATTATTTCTGCAGCAGTAATTTTATACGCAGTAATTTTATTATACCGAAAGGACATTTTACAGGCATATGCTTCAGACTGTTGTAAAGCAGCAGGAGCAGGATTAGGCTTTTGTCTGGGCTGGTGGACAGAGGAGAGATATATTCAGTTTGAAGAAAAAGGGCTAAATATTTTAGGACAGATAATAAAATATAGTATTGGTATTGGAATTGCAGTATTATTAAAAGTGGGATTAAAAGCAGTTATGGGAACTACACTTATAGCAGATGTAATACGATATTTTCTTTTAGTGTTATGGGTGACAGTCGGATTTCCATATTGTATCAAAAAGGCTGGATATAAAAGAAAGATAGGGAGAGGTTAAAATGGATATTCGTGAATATATGCAGGAATATGATCCTAGCTTTGATTTGCAAGAGTTTGAAACACATTTATGGGAAGCAATGCAGGAAGAAGATTTCGAATTTAATGATGATTTTTATGATTTTTTGATAGAGTGTGGAATTTCAGATATTCATTCATTTTTACGCAGACTTAGAATAAAAAAACATCTGTGAATTAGATAAAAATAATACAAAAAGGGAGATAAAAAGGATTTCAAGAAGGAACACTGGATACGATGATCTTGTGGTTATTTGATACCATATCAGAGTTTGACAAAGAGTGGGTAACAAAATGTGTACCTGCAACAGAAGAACAAATACAACGGCTAGAAGATATCTTTAAAAAATATCATCGTACCATTCCGACCGCCTATCTATATTATTTAAAAGCAATGTGACAAAATGATAATGGATTGTTAGAAGATGAATAGGACGGTTATTGTGAACCAAATATTAATGCAGTATTAGAGGCACTTTATTATGTAGATATTCGAAAGAATTTAAAAAAAGGAATCTTTTTGTTTTCTTGGCATTGGGCAGAGGCTAATTTTTATCTTAGCATATCCAAAAAAAATAAAAATAACCCTGTTGTTATAGATTACGAAAAAAAATATTGGGCAGGCAGTTTTGAAAAATATTTATTTCAAAAAGCGTTTGAACTGTATGAGGACACCTTTGTACATACTTTTTCCTTTGGACTTTCACGTTATGAATGTAATGAAAAAATCGTTTGCTTTTTCGATATTTTGTTTATAAAATCTTTATTCATGCGTTTGTCGTGGATCTAAAAAAACTATTCTTTACTATAAACGAATAACGTGCTATAATAGGTTTATTCAACAATTAACAGCAAGAGGAATTGCTGGGAATAATTGTAACGGCAGTAGCGGGCAGAGCGAGAGCGGTATTCTCTACTGCCATGAAGCAATCCATAGAATTGTCTTGCTCTTAACTGCCGCGAGTGGATTGAAACAAACAGACAAATCAATAAGGAGGATAAATTATGTTAGTTTCTGCAAAAGAAATGTTAGAGAAGGCGAAAGCTGGAAAGTATGCAGTAGGTCAGTTTAATATCAACAATTTAGAGTGGACAAAGGCTGCCCTACTTGCAGCACAGGAATGTAATTCGCCAATTATTTTAGGAGTATCAGAGGGTGCAGGAAAGTATATGACCGGATTTAAAACGGTTGCAGCTATGGTAAAGGCAATGGTAGAGGAATTAAAGATTACTGTACCGGTTGCTCTGCATTTGGATCATGGTACGTATGAAGGATGTTATAAGTGTATTGAAGCTGGATTTTCTTCTATTATGTTTGATGGTTCTCATTATCCAATCGAAGAAAATGTAGAAAAGACCAAAGAGTTAGTGAAAGTATGTGCAGAAAAGGGAATGTCCTTAGAGGCAGAAGTTGGTTCTATCGGCGGAGAAGAAGATGGCGTCGTTGGTGCAGGGGAATGTGCAGATCCAAACGAATGTAAGATGGTTGCCGATCTTGGTGTTACCATGTTAGCAGCAGGAATCGGAAATATTCATGGAAAGTATCCGGCAAACTGGCAGGGACTGAGCTTTGAAACGCTGGATGCTATTCAAAAGCTGACTGGAGATATGCCGCTTGTACTGCATGGCGGAACTGGAATTCCAGAAGATATGATTAAGAAGGCAATTTCACTCGGCGTTGCAAAGATCAATGTAAATACAGAATGTCAGCTTTCTTTCGCAGCAGCAACAAGAAAGTATGTAGAGGAAGGCAAGGACTTACAGGGCAAGGGATTTGATCCTAGAAAACTGTTAGCTCCGGGTGCAGAAGCCATTAAGGCGACAGTAAAAGAAAAAATGGAATTATTCGGTTCTGTAAATCGTGCATAGGCTACGATTAAAATAACAGTTTTTAGAAGAGAAGAGCTTATCGTTCTTCTCTTCTGTTATTTTTCAGTGAGAAAGCGTAATTAAAATTAATTCTGGGCGGTTATAAAACCGAGGAATGACAGTATCTCCAAGTCCAGAAGAAGCAAGCATTGTACTTTCGTTTTCATGAAAGTAACCATAGTCATAAATCGGAAAAAAAGTGCCTTCAGGACTGAATACTCCTCCTAGTACAGGGAGGCGTATAGCCCCTGCATGAACATGACCAGATAATACAAGATCATAGCCGAGTTCACTAATCCATGGAAATGCTAAAGCATCATGGTAAAGTAAAAGATGAAAGTCTGCTTTTGAACGGTCTGGACAAATTTCCTGTCCGGATGGATGCTTTCGGTAGCTGATTCCAGAAATTCCAATACAGGGTTCGAAAGAAGAAGAGACACATTCTCCGCTTGGATTAATAAAAATTTGCTCATCATTTAACAGATGTACATTGTACTGTTCATAATAAGACATAAGTTTTTGATATAATTTCTCGTTATCGAATTCGTGATTTCCATGAACTGCATAGATAGGATATTTTCCAGATAATCCAGAGAGCAATTCACAAATGGGGGAAAGATCCGAATGTCGATTATCAATCATATCTCCAGTAAAAATAATGATATCAGGTTTAAGGGAATAAATAGAATTTAATAGTTTTTTCTGTTTTGTTCCGAACCTTTTACAGTGAAGATCCGTTAAAAAAACGATACGATAACCATAAAAAGCGGAGGGAAGATTTTTAGAGAGGAAAGTATAGTTTGTTATTCGTAATCCAGAGTAAAAACCAAGAGCAAGAATAGTACTGCCTAAAGCAAGCAGACTAAAACAAAGTTGTCGTTTTAATTTCTGAGAATGTCGCTGCATGTTTTATTTTCCTTTCTTTGACTTTCGTCTCATTATAACATAGAATAAAAACAGGAACAAGGGAGGAAGAAATGAATTCTTTTGGAAATAATACGAAAGAGTTTTTAAACTTAGTGTTAAAACGACCAGGTATGTTTGTAGAAAAGATAAGATTAGATATGATTGTCGCTTTATATCATGGCTGGTGTATAGGCAGAGGAGAACGAGACTGGGACGCAGACTTTGATATTTCTAACTGGCTGTGGGAACAGGAAGGGATTTTACGACACTGTGATCCACTGAAGTTTTTTGCTTTTTATTTGACATATGGAGTAAAGGAATTTGCAATAGAAAAGATGCGGCAGATGGTAGAAGAAATTCCGTTTACACAACCTGTTAAACAGACTTTAGATGAAGCATATATTTATAGAAAAGAAAAAGTAGAACCTGTTTCAACGATAGAAGAGCTATTTGATCCAATTTGGAAAGAATCTTCTGACGATTTTTTAATCTATTTGTTTACAGATGGTTATTATACACAGATTCGTATTTTTAAAAAAGCAGGAGAAACTTATAGGGAAATAACAAGAGAAATTTCAGAAAAAGAACGGATCAAGATTCACGATCAACTGGATAAGTTAAACATAGAAAATGAACTGAGTTTTTGTGTTTTTACACTGGAAAAAATACAGGGGCAGATCTCGATAAAAAAGAAGTACATTCCACGTATCAATAATTTAGCAACACTCAATATATCTCATCAAAATTTCGAAGAAGATTATGTATTAGCTAAACTCTTCAAACGATGGAAAGAAGAAATGATAGGATAAAAAATGCGTTTAGGGGGACTATTACAAATGAAGAAAATATACAGTTATGCAAGAATTGGACTGTTAGTTGTCTTTTGTCTTATGATAAGTGTTAAAGTACAGCCAGAATTTTTAAAAGCAGCACAAAAATCAGAAGAAAAAGAATATGAAGAACATACCATTTATATTGGAAATGAATTTCGAATTCCTCTTATAGAAGGAGATAATGGATATAAAATAGAAGAGGGCGGATTTTATTGTAATATTAATAGAGATTATGAAACAAAAGAGTGTGTTGTGACTGCAGAAGGAGAAGATGATATCCTATTTTTCATTCACAATACGCAGGGCAATGAGAGAAAATTTCTTTTACATTTTGTATATGGACCTTATCGCTGGTCAAAGACTGTACTAGATACATTGCAGAAAAAATCCTCTGCTCTTGAAATTTCCGGACTAACGAAAGAGGAATTAGAAGCAGCTATAAAAGGAGAAGAAGTAAAGATTTCTAAAACAGGCGAAGTTTTAACAAAGATGGAATTTTGGCTGCAAGACAGAAGTGGACAAGTATTAGAAAATTCAGAATCTCTAAAATATTCTGTCAAAAATGGAAAAATTTCATTCAAGTTTTTAAAAGATGGAGGTTTTACCTTAAAGTTTCGTATAACAGCTAAGAAAAAAAAGCAAGAGATATACTATGAAGATTCCTGTATCATAACAGTAGCGACTGTTGGATTTTCAGATCAGCCGTTTGCGGTTGCCATAGGAGGAAAAAGACCTGCTCCGCTCAAAAATTATACAGAAGTTTCCAGTTATATAAGTAGTGATGAATCGGTTGCAGTAGTAGAGGAAGATGGGACAATCAGAGGAATTGCACAAGGAGAGGCAGTAATCACAGTAAAAGGGACAACCATAAATAAAACAAAAGAAACAACACAATGTACCATTACAGTTACAAAACCAAAGTTGGAAGAAAAGCCAGAAACTCTGATTTCAGTTTATGGTTCGAATCCTATAAAAATTTCTGGATTAGAAAGTTTTAGTGAAGTAAGTGTTACTTCTTCTAATCCAAAGGTTTTATGGGGGGAAGGAGGAAGTTATTATGGTGTTTCTTATGGTGGAATTTCTGGTGGAACGGCAAAACTGATCATTACAGTTGACGGAAAGGAGTTATACTCTAAAAAGGTTACAGTATATGATCCAGGGTTACCAGAACTTACTGTAGTAGCTGTTGGTCAGAAAAGTAATGCTTTTATGGATATTAAACTGCCTTCAAAAGAAAGTGAGATTTCTTATGTTAGTTCGGACTGGTCAGTTGTCAATGTAAATAAGTCCCTTGGAAGAATAAAAGGGGCTTTGGAAGGAAAAGCAGAGATTACTATAAAAATTGATAATTTTACTTTTACTGTACTAGTTCTTGTCGTAAAGGATAAAAAGATTGCAAAAGCAGCAAACTTTGCGATTGAGGCAGTTGGAACACCTTATAGTCAAGATAAGAGAATGAAGGAAGGGTATTTTGATTGTAGTTCTTTTGTTTGGCGTTCCTATAAAGCAGCAGGAGTAGGAATTGGTGGAAGCAATACGTATGCTCCAACTGCCGCAAATATGGCAAAATATATGGTAGAGCATGGACAGGAAATAAAAGAGTTAAGTCAGATAAAAGCAGGAGATTTGATCTTTAATGGAGGGGACAGTAATTCCAGATATCGTGGAATTTGGCATGTTTCTATGGTTTTAAATGCACAGATTGGAACAAGTTTTTGGACAGATGAAGAAGTTTTATATATTTTACAGATTGAAGCTGGAAGTGGCAGTGGAGTCTATATTTCCTCTTCTTATTTGATGGAAGAGGATTTAGACGGAGAAAGAATTACCATCACAAGACCAATTTCCTAATCTGTAAGTTTGTGTCCGCGTGGCATCCTTAAATTTGATATACACAAAAATGCCACGCAGAAATGTGAGGAAAAATGAAAGGAATTTTATTAGCAGGTGGAAGTGGAACAAGATTATATCCATTGACTTTAGTAACATCAAAACAATTACTTCCGGTTTATGATAAACCGATGATATATTATCCATTATCTGTATTAATGAATTCTGGGATCAGACAAATTCTTATTATTTCTACTCCAACAGATATATCACGGTTTGAGGCACTACTTGGGGATGGAAGTCAATTTGGAATTGAGCTTTCCTATGCCATTCAGCCAAGTCCTGACGGATTAGCACAGGCATTTTTAATCGGGGCTGATTTTATTGGAAATGATACAGTTGCAATGGTATTAGGAGATAATATATTTCACGGGCATGGTTTAAATGAACGTTTAAGAGCAGCGGCAGCGAAAGAAAAAGGTGCTACGATATTCGGGTATTATGTAGAGGATCCGTATCGGTTTGGAATTGTAGAATTTGATAAAGAAGGAAGAGCAGTTTCGATTGAAGAAAAACCAAAAGTTCCAAAATCAAATTATTGTGTGACAGGATTATATTTTTATGATAATCGTGTAGTAGACTATGCAAAACAATTAACGCCTTCTACACGAAAAGAGTTAGAAATTACAGACTTAAACCGAATATATTTAAGTCAGGGGGAATTAGAGGTTACGTTACTTGGTCAAGGATATACTTGGTTGGATATGGGAACACATGAGTCTTTAGTGGATGCTACAAATTTTGTACGAACAATAGAAACACATCAACATCGAAAAATTGGTTGTTTAGAAGAAATCGCTTATCTCAATGGCTGGATAGGAAGAGAGGCTTTAGAAAAGATCTGGAAAAACTATCAAAAAAATGAGTATGGAGAATATTTAAAGACAATTTTAGATGGTCGATATATTACTAGATAAAATAAAATGTAAACCAAAAATTAAAAAATAGTTGACAATTCATCTTCTGCCTATTATACTAAAAGTCGAATAAAATTCGACAGGAGGATAAGATGAAAACCAATATTCAAAAATTAACTTGTACTGCTTTAATGGCAGCAGTAATCTGTATACTTTCACCATTTGCCATTCCGATTCCAATTTCTGAAACTCCAATTTCACTTGGAACATTTGCTGTTTATTTAGCAGCTTGTCTATTGGGATGGAAATTGGGAACAGTAAGTGTTTTAATCTATTTATTACTTGGCTGTATAGGGGTTCCTGTATTTACAGGTTCTATGTCAGGAATTTCAAGGTTAGCAGGACCCACAGGAGGATATCTAATTGGTTATTTAACAATCGCTTTGATTGTTGGATGGTTTGTGGATCATTTTGAAACAAAACTTCCTATGTATTTTGTAGGTTTAGTTTTAGGAACAGCTACGTGTTATCTTTTTGGAACATTGTGGATGAAAATTTCACTCCATTTATCATGGAAAGCTGCTATTTCTGCGGGGGTGATTCCATACCTTCCATTAGATACCGTTAAAATTATACTTGCTGGTTTCTTTACATTTCCTGTTCGAAGGCAGTTAAAACGCCTTCTTCCAGAATTGATGCAAAATTCTAATAGTAAGAGAAATAAAATAGAAACAGCCGCCAAATAGTAAATTAAAAGGCAGAACACCAAAAAATATATAACTTTGATGTTCTGCCTTTTTGATCCCTATCTGATATAAAATAAATTATTTTACTGCTACACATTCAATTTCTACTAATCCATTTTTAGGAAGAGCAGCAACCTGTACACAGGAACGTGCAGGAGTTTCTCCTGTAAAATATTTTGCATAGATTTCATTTACTTTTCCAAAATCATTGATATCTGCTAAAAATACAGTTGTTTTTACAACATCAGAAAGACTGTATCCAGCCGCTTTTAAAACACAGTCTAAATTTTTGATTGCCTGTTCAGTCTGTGCTTCTACACCTTCTGGAAGTGTTCCGCTTTCAGGATTTAATCCGAGTTGTCCAGAAGTAAAAATAAGATCGCCTGCCTTTACTGCATGAACATAAGGGCCGACTGCAGCAGGGGCATTTTGTGCCATAATAATTTCTTTTTTCATATAAATCCTCATTTCTATAATTTTTAGTCGCTTCTTTTTACATCATTTATTATAGAGTTTTTATAAAGAAGAAGCAAGTTTTTTTTCAAGAGAAGAGGGGCTTTGTTCTAAAAAACAGTTTAGTGCAACTAATTGTTTTTCTGCAACTTTTCTCCCTTCTTGATATAGAGCATTTAATTTTGTACGATCTTTTTCTATGCGACTGATTGTTACTGGAAGTTCTGGACGAATAACAAAAAGCTCTCCCTTTTTTTCTAACATATCGATTTCTTTTTGCATTTGGTTATATCGTTTAGGCATAGTCAACAGTTTTTCTACTAAATGTGGATATTGTCGATAGGCTTTTTCAAATGCAGTTAAAATAGCACTAGATGGCTGCTTTTTTCGATATCCATGTTCCCTGGTTAAAATAAGTACCCGTTTTTGATAGCCGTCTTTTTTTGCCTTGTCATATGCAACTGGCATAGAAATTCCTCCATCTAATAGATGTTCTCCGTTTAATTCTACCATTCTAGCAAGCAGGGGCATACTAGAAGAGGCTCTAGCAGCAAGCATGATATCACTGCAATGATCCCTTTCAAAATAGCGTGGAGTGCCATCCTCACAACATGTAGCAACAGCAAGATAACGGGTTGGACTGTGATAAAAAGCTTCTTTATCTAAAGGAATCAGTTGTTCCGTAATCTCCCCAAAAAGAAAATCGAAGTTAAAAATCCCTTTTCCCATAAGTAGATTTCGAATTCCTAAATACCGTTTATCTTCGATATAATCTAAATTTACTTTTGCTGTCCTTCCAATCTGGCCAGATACATAATTGATACCAGAAAGTGATCCGGCAGAAACACCAATTATATAGGGCAGCCAAATTCCATGTTCCATAAAAACATCTAAAACCCCTGCTGTAAAAAGACATCTTAGAGAACCACCTTCTAAAACCAGTGCCGCATTAAATTCTTTTTTCATACAGATTTATTCTCCCTTTTTTTATTGGGTATCAGTATACCATAATATTTTTACCAGAACAATGGAATTTCACCGAAGATTTTCTTAAGAAATTTAGAAGAAAAATCAACAAAAATTTATTTACTTATTTAATATTTTCGGTCTTAACTTTTGCATAACCATATTTGATTACTGTACCATTATTGTCACATTCATATGCAATAATATAATTTCCCGCTATAACAGCTACGTCTACACCATTTCCTACAATAGTATTTAATCCTAATGTATCCTTAGTAGCATTTAACTCTATAAATTTTGGCAAAGAGTTAACCATTTTACAATAAATTGTATTATTACTTGTGATATTTGATACTTTTACTTTTGTTTTACCTATATCTACAACTCCATCTGTTGTAAGAGTAACTTCTAGTTCTTTAGATGCTGCTGTTGGATAATTTTTAATCTCAACCACAGAAACAGCACTAGATAATTCCATGTCTGTTTTCAACTTTGCATTTGCTTTCTTACCAGTATATCTTACAACTAACCAACTTTCTTCTGGAACTTTTTTGATTGGAAAAACTTTAGATTGATTTGCTCCAACTGCTGTAAATGGAGAGGAGGATAAATCAAAGGTATCTTTTATTTTAGGAGCAGATACGATAGAATTATCAACATTACTTTGATTTGTTACAAATACCTGCATTGGCTGATCAGTCTTATTTGTAAATTTTAGTCCAGTCACAGTATTTTTTGTTGTATTAATAACAGGTTCAAAAGTATAGTCAGCATCATTTATATCAGATGCTGTATACGATTTATATATTGGTGCTTTTTTTTGTTGAGGAAGAGTAATATATGAAATCTTTGATTCCATTTTTTTAGTGGTTGCCATTGTTTTAAATTCAAGCGTTACACCTAATAAAATACTTGCAGGCACATTATTAACAGAATTAGAATCCCCTTCAAATTGAAAAGAAGGGATTATTTGATTTCCAATTATTTTATCTAACTCTTTTGATGTATAGGTTTTCTTTGTTTCATTTTTTATCCAGCCAGCGGTCCAGATATCTTTTCTCTTTGTTATAGTATCAACAGCAGTGCTTAAATTGGCACTTCCTACAATTCTCCATTCACATTTCGCTGGAATGGTTACACTGATTTTAACAGGATCTACGACTGCCTTTGGACCATTTGGTTTCTTTGGAATTTTTAATTTTACTTCTTTACTAGCAATATTGCCACCGTCAGATGGATTATTATATATTGTTTGTGAAGAACGACGGATACATAAAGTTGTACCATAGACCATATATTGTTCAAGATTTTCCTCTAAATTTTGTCCATTTATCCAAAAATTAGAATAAAGAGTTCTATATTCCCAATTCTCATTATATAATTCATTGCTATCTGCAGTAACAACAATTTTCTTACCATCTTCCCCATTTGGATTAAACTTTGCAGTTATTTTAGAGGATTGTGGAGATATTTTTATTATTGCTGCCTTGGTTTCATCACCCCAATCTGTACCTGAATATATTTTGAGAATAACACTCTTTTTATAATTTAATCCAGATGTATCTACTACTGTATGTTCTGTTGAAGAAGGCTCACCATAACTATTCAACTTATATTCTATTCTTTCTGTACTAACTATTTTTCTATCTGTTTCTACTACAATATAAAAATATGGTGATTTATCATTACCATATGATGTAACAAATAATTCTTGTGTTCCATAATCATAAGATACAGTAGGTGTTTCTGCTTTTGCTGTCAGTGTCTGTATGTTTGTAGTTGTTAAAAAGATAAATCCTGCAATTAATATATATTTTACCGATTTTTTAAAATATACCATAACATTACCTCCATATAATTTATCAATTCCTATATATCTTTTTGAGAAAGTATAACCATTCATTTTTTATCACCTCCTAAGTTAAATTATAGTATAGAAATTTTTAGAAAGCAATAAAGTTTTTAATTCAGAAATTCAGATGGAATATGACATGAAAAGATAGAATAATCTATTACTTTTTTTCGAGAATTATGGTATTCTTATAATATAGATCATAGTTAGCCGTAAAAATAACGGTAGAAGGGAGAACAATATGGAATTTGACTATAAATGGGTAGCAGATCCAGAGATATTTTCTATAAATCGTGTGGATGCCCATTCCGATCATAAGTATTATAGAACAGAAGCAGAAGCAGCAGGAGGAAGTTCTAGTTTTCGATATTCTCTAAATGGAAGTTGGAAGTTTTCTTATGCAGTCAACGAAGATAGTCGTGTAAAAGGCTTTGAAAAAAAAGAAACAGATTGTAGATATTGGGCAGATATTACGGTTCCGGGGCATATTCAATTACAGGGGTATGATGTGCCACACTATGTAAATTCACAATATCCTTGGGACGGGCATGAAAAATTAGTGCCAGGACAGATTCCACAGGAATTTAATCCAACGGCTGAATATGTAAAATATTTCACTGTTCCAGACATGATGAAAGAAGAACCCTTATTTATTTCTTTTCAGGGGGTAGAAAGTGCTTTTGCTGTCTGGCTCAATGGAGTTTTTCTTGGATATAGTGAAGATTCCTTTACTCCAGCCGAATTTGAATTAACAAAAGCTCTTTGTGAAGGAGAAAATAAATTAGCAGTTTTAGTATATAAATTTTCTTCTGGAAGTTGGTTAGAAGATCAAGATTTTTGGAGATTTTCTGGAATTTTTAGAGAAGTATATTTATATACAATTCCAAAGCTCCATATACAAGATCTTTTTGTAAAGACAGAACTATCAAAAGAAAATACACAGGCAAAAGTTGAAGTTCAGATGAAACTTTATGGTACACAGGCAGGAAGTATAGAAGCAAGACTTTTACCACCGTCAGCAGATGGGACATTGCCCGCTATGCCAGGAATGAAATTTTGGCAAGGACAGGGCAAACGTGGTTATGGAGCAAAGATAAATGCACAGGGTGGACAAGATGCCCTTTTAGAATTACATATTGATACTCCAAAACTTTGGAGTGCGGAACATCCTTATCTTTATTGTCTGCTATTAGCAGTTAGAGATTGGACAGGATCTCTTTATGAAGTCATAGTACAAAATGTGGGAATTCGTCAATTTGAATTAAGTGATGGGTTGATGAAATTAAATGGAGAACGAATTGTATTTCATGGTGTCAACCGCCATGAATTTTCCTGTGATCATGGAAGAGCAGTAACAGAGGAAGAAATGATTCAAGATATGGAGAATATGAAACAGCACAATATTGATTCAATTCGTACTTCACATTATCCGAATCAGACCAGATTTTATGAACTTTGTGATCAATATGGATTTTATGTGATCGATGAAGCAAATCTTGAATCACATGGAACATGGGCAAAGCCAAATGGAGCAGATGAACATGCCGTTCCAAATGATCGAAAAGATTGGAAAGAGATTGTTGTAGATCGGGCAAATTCTATGTTAATGCGGGACAAAAATCACCCATGTGTCTTAATTTGGTCATGTGGAAACGAATCGTACGGTGGCAGTAACATTTATGAAATGTCTAAATTATTTCATACAAAAGATTCGACAAGATTGGTTCACTATGAAGGAATTGCTCATGATCGCAGATATCCAGATACTTCAGATATGGAATCACAGATGTATACCAGTGTGGAAGGAATCGAAAAGTTTTTAAAAGCTCATCCAGAAAAGCCATTTCTTTGTTGTGAATATACACATGCTATGGGAAATTCAAATGGTGCAATGTACAAATATACAGACCTGTCAGATCGAGAACCAAGATATCAAGGAGGATTTATCTGGGATTATATCGATCAGGGACTACGAAAAAAAGATCGATATGGAAAAGAGTTTTTAGCATTTGGTGGAGATTTCGGTGATTATCCAACCGATTATAATTTTTGTGTCAACGGTATTATGTATGCAGATAGAACATGTTCACCAAAGATGCAGGAAGTAAAGTTTAATTATCAAATGGCTTCCTTTGATGTATCTGAAGATGGAATTTTGATAAAAAATAAATATTTGTTTTCTGATATTTCAGAATACGATTTTAAGGTTATCATTGCACGCAATGGCAAAAAACTTTGGGAAAATAAATTTTGTATGGAATTAGAGCCTCAACAACAGCGAAAGATTCTTTATTCTGAATTAATTCCGGGAAGAAATTTTGGTGCTGCTTCTAAAATTCGTGTCCAAATGTCAGTACAAGATTTTATTCGTACTTGTTGTATGACTACGGCTTCAGAGGGAAGTGGAGAACAGTTTTCAGAATATACAATTACAGCATCTCTTTGTTTAAAAGAAGATACTCTTTGGGCAGGGGCAGGATTTGAAGTAGCATTTGGACAGGGAAGTGTTGTATTAAAACCAGAAGACGAATTTAAGACAGGAGAACTTTCTGTAGAAGAGGAGGAGCTAGGGGCATTTCGAGTTGCTGACTGCGATTTCAATTTTGGAGTAAAGGGTAGAAACTTTTCTATTATTTTTGACAAGGGAGGAAAGGGATTAGTTTCTTACAAATTTGAGGGTAGAGAGTTAATTTCGAAAGAACCAACTCCAAACTTTTGGCGTACTCCTACTGATAATGACAGAGGAAATGGGATGCCATTTAGAGAAGCTCTCTGGAAAATCGCCAGTCTTTATACGAGAATATGCAGTTATGATTGTTCTTTTGATGAAAAAAAGGCAGTTATAACATATTCCTATGAATTTCCGGGGAATGTAAAACCATTGACTTTAACCTATACAGTATATCCAAATGGAAGAATTTTGGTTGCAATGGATTATGAACCAGTAGAGAAGATGAGTGAACTTCCTGACTTTGGATGGATTATTAAACTGCCAGCAGACTATAGTAATGTGAATTGGTATGGTATGGGATTAGGGGAAACCTATTGTGACCGCAATCGTGGAGCAAAGTTAGGATATTTTCATAGTACCGCAAAAGATGCGATTGCTTCTTATGTTATTCCACAAGAATGTGGAAATAAAACTGGAGTGAGATATGCCACTATAACCGATTATAGTGGACATGGTATGTATTTTTGCTGTAAAGGACTTAGTCTTAGCAAAGAAAAAGAATTACTTGCCAAAGAAGATGTAGTTCCAATGGATTTTTGCGCTCTTCCATATACACCACATGAGTTAGAAGCAGCTTCCCACTTGTATGAACTGCCGCCAATTCATCATACTGTTATTAAAACTTCTCTTGGTCAAATGGGAATTGCAGGAGATAATAGCTGGGGAGCATGGCCACATCCAGAACACTTGATTTCCAATCAAAAGTTACATTTTGAGTTTTCTTTTGGAGGAATGTAATGAGAAGGAAAAAATTTGTGACTTTAACACTAGCTCTGTTATGTGCAGCAATGCCACTAACAGGTTGTAATAAGTCAAAAGAGGAACAAAAAGGAGTATATGAAGATAATACCTCCAATCATATAGTAAAAGATAACAAGGAGGATATAGATAACAGTAACGATACTATAAAAAAAGATACCACGACATCAGAAAATGGACAGTATAAACTTGCAGTTCATACTTCAAATAAGGTAATAGAAATCAGTGATATGTTATATGGGCTTTTTTTTGAAGATATTAATTTTGCAGGTGATGGTGGTTTATATGCAGAAATGATCCAAAACCGTTCCTTTGAATTTGAAGATTCTGTCGCTTCCCGTGGAGGATTGCATGGATATCAAAGTTATAGGGAAGGAGAACTTTCCATACAGACAGAAACTCCATTAAATGAAAATAATCCTCATTATGTACGGATAGAAAATACTACTGGAGTTTCAGCTGGATTATCCAATGCAGGATTTTTAGAAGGAATGACAATAAAGGAAGGGGCTTCCTATCGATTTAGTGTTTATTTAAAAAGCGATCAGTATTTGGGAAGACTTAAAGTAAGCCTAATTTCTAATTCCTCGCAAGAGGAATTAGAACTCGCTTCGGATACTATTTCAGGAATTACAAAAGAGTGGCAAAAATATGAGGTCATTTTAAAAGTGACAGAGGATGCAAAAAAGGCAAAACTTGTTCTAACCCTTGAGGAAAATGGAACAGTAGATGCAGATATGGTTTCGTTATTTCCAACAGATACTTATAAAAATCGGGAAAATGGTCTACGGGCAGATTTAGTAACATTTTTAGAAGATCTACATCCATCTTTTATACGATTTCCGGGTGGGTGTATTGTAGAGGGCAATACAATGGAAACAGCGTATTGCTGGAAAGATACTGTAGGAGATGTAGCAGAACGCAAGCAAAATATTAATCTCTGGAATTCAAACAAAAATTATCCCTATTATCAGTCCTATGGACTTGGATTTTATGAATATTTTTTGCTTTGTGAAGATCTTGGAGCAGAACCAGTTCCAATTTTAAACTGTGGAATGGCATGTCAGGTCAGAACCAATATTACGGCACCTATCAATGAATTAGATACCTATATACAGGATGCGTTAGATTTAATTGAATTTGCAAATGGAGATGTTTCTACTACTTGGGGAGCTCTTAGAGCTAAGATGGGGCATCCAGAACCATTTCAGATGAAATATCTTGGAATTGGAAATGAACAGTGGCAGTCAGGATATTTTTCTAGGTATGAAAAGTTTCAGGAAGTTTTAAGGAAAGAACATCCTGAAATTTTACTCATCACCACATCAGGTCCATCTTCAAATGGTGATCTATATGAATATGCTTGGAATCGAGTGAATTCTCATAATGGAGAAGAAGTTTTGTATGCTGATTTGGTAGACGAGCATTATTATAATGCACCAGAGTGGTTTTTAAGTAACGTTACCCGCTATGATGCCTATGACAGAGCAGGAGCAAATGTATTTTTAGGAGAATATGCAGCAAAATCGAATACGTTATATGCGGCAATAGCAGAAGCGGCATATATGACTGGATTAGAGAGAAATTCGGATCTGGTAAAAATGACAGCATATGCTCCACTGTTTGGCAATTTACATCAATCTCAGTGGTCGCCGGACTTAATCTGGTTTAACAATTCCTTGGTTTTTGGATCGGTCAATTATTATGTACAAAAACTATTTGCAGAAAATAAGGGAGATTATATAGTAGAATCTAAACTAGACACAGATCAAAAAGTAGGTGAAATTCATGGAAGGATTGGACTTGGTACATGGCTGACCAGTGCAGAGTTTGATGATGTTAAAGTAGTTGATAACAAAACGGGAGAAATATTATACGAAACAGACTTTCATGAAAAGGAAAAGGATTGGATTTCTTCTGGACAAGGGGAGTGGAGAATTGTAGAAGATGATGGAAATTCCGTCTTTGCTCAAAAAAATGCAAAGTATCCAACGGATAATGCCATTATGGGAAGTGCCGTTTATATTGGAGAAAATAGCTGGAGTGACTACACATTTACCTGTAAGGCGAAAAAGGTATCAGGAGCAGAAGGGTTTTTAATCCCATTTGCAGTTAAAGATCTAAATAATTTTTATCATTGGAATATCGGCGGCTGGGGAAATACATTAAGTGTAGTAGAACAGGCACAAGGCGGTGCAAAGACAAATGTTTGTTCCACTGTACCAATTCAGATAAAGACAGGACAATGGTATGAAATTAAAGTTGTAGTTGCACCTAATTTAATAGAGTGTTATTTAGATGATAAGTTGATACATAGTTTTCCTGTTGAATCTGTGCTTCCTATCTATGAAACATCAAGTATACAAGAAGAAACAGGAGAGCTGATCATAAAATTAGTCAATGCCAATCAAAAGGAAGAAAATGTTCATATCGCTCTTGATACAGTACCAAAGGGAAAAGCAAGTGTAACAGTATTAGGAGGATTAGAAAAAAACGTACAAAATTCAAAAGAAAAACCAGAAGAGATCATACCAAATACTTCAGAGTTAGAAATATCAGAGGAATTTGAGTATATGGCACCAAAATATTCTGTAACTATATTTAGAATTCCTCTTCGCTAAGGAAATAAAACAGAAGCTGTTGCAAAATAAAATTTTTATACTACTTAGTAGTTAAAACCTATTTTGCAACAGCTCCTTACTTATTTGAATTTTTAGAATTTAGTTCAAGAACTAGTTGAAGATATTCTTTTAATATATTTGTGGCATGAAAAATACAACGATTATCTAACTTTGAAAATAATTCTAAAAGTACACTGACATCAGAATCTGAACGATTATTTCCAAATAAGATATAATCAGCAGAAACATTCGTAGTCTCACAGATTTTTGTTAGTGTTTTTGAAGTAATTCCTTTGTTACCTCGTTCCACATCACTTAAAAAACTTTCTGAAATATCACAGCGCTCACTAAAACAATCTCTTGTCATATTCAAAGATTCTCGAACACTGCGAATCCGACGACCTACTTCTACATTAAGCTTATCTTTCACAGCCGGCTCAGTCTTTGATTTGTCTTTCATAACTACCTCCTTATCTTTCGTATTTTAGAATTATTATAAGTGAGAATAAGGACTTAGAATATATTCTATAGAATCTATTTGTAAATTCCAAAAAGTTTAAACCTCAAAAAATGTCTTGAAAGCATAGAAAAACTGGGTTTAAGACAACAAAAAAAAGAATAGAAGCAAGAAACTTCTATCCTTTTCTTTGTTTTATGTTCTAAAAATTAGAAATCTACTTCTGTTCCATAATAGCAGCAGGTCAAAAGTTTTTCCATTTCGGCAGGAGTGATTGGTCTAGGATTGGATCCTGTGCAGGCGTCTCCTACTGCTAACTCTGCGATATGTGCAACTTTTTCTTTAAATTCAGCTTCATCGATACCAAATTCTTTTAAGGTCTTTGGAATATTTAATTTTACATTAAAGTCATCGATCTTTTTGCAAAGAGCGTTTACACATTCTGCATCGGTTGCACTTGGTTCAATTACACCAGTTTTTCTTGCGATTGCTGCATATCTGGACTCTGCACATTTTGCGTTATATTTAATAACATAAGGAAGATAAATTGCGTTTGCACATCCATGTGGAATATGTCCTGTAGAAAAAGCAGCTCCTGTCTTATGTGCCATAGAATGAACAATACCAAGTAAAGCATTAGAAAATGCCTGACCTGCAAGACACTGTGCATAGTGCATCTGTTCTCTTGCCTTCATACAGCCTTGATAGGAAACAGGAAGATTACTCCATACCATCTCAATTGCCTTTAATGCAAGCGGATCAGTAAATGGAGAATTTAAAGTAGAAACATAAGCTTCAATAGCATGAGTCAGTGCATCCATACCTGTATGGGCTACTAACTTAGGAGGCATTGTTTCAGCAAGTTCCGGATCTACAATAGCAACATCTGGAGTAATATTAAAATCTGCTAATGGATATTTCACACCCTTAGCATAGTCAGTAATAACAGAAAATGCAGTAACTTCTGTTGCTGTACCAGAAGTAGAAGGAATTGCTAAAAATTTAGCCTTCTGACGCAGAAGTGGGAAATTAAATGGAGTACAAAGCTCTTCAAAAGTAACATCTGGATATTCATAAAATGCCCACATTGCTTTTGCTGCATCAATTGGAGAGCCGCCGCCCATTGCGATAATCCAATCTGGTTCAAATGCCCGCATTGCTTCTGCACCCTTCATAACTGTTTCAACAGAAGGATCTGGTTCTACATTTTCAAAAAGAGTAGTTTCAATGCCTGCTTCTTTTAGGTAAGAAAGAACTTTGTCTACAAATCCAAACTTCTTCATAGAGCCGCCACCTAAAACAAGAATTGCTTTTTTCCCTTTTAACTCCTTTAAATGCTCTAATGAACCTTTTCCATAATAAAGATCACGCGGTAAAGTAAATCTCATCATGATTTGTATGTTTCTCCTTTCAATTATGTATGATATATATAAATTTTGTAGTATTACGATAGTTTTATTGTAACATTGTTAATTGATTAACGCAATAGGAAAGAGAAAACTTTATAAAAAATTCTCTCAAATTAACTTTTGCCCACAGTTTGGACAGAAATTGGCAGCTCCTGTCTTTTGCCCACAGTTTGGACAAAAATTAGGTTTTGTTCCAGTATTAGACGATGTTCCTAAACCATTCGAGGAAGTATTCTGATTCATATTCTGTAACATTTGATTGGCTATGTTCATTCCCATCATCATACCTGCCATATCGGATACGGTTCCACCGCTTTTCATATTTCCAGATGCCATTCCATCTGTCATACTAACTTGCTGATAGCGGGAAACATCACCTATCATACTTTGAGAAGCATTTTTATTGATCATCTTTTGAACTTCTTCTGGATAAGTAAAGCTCATAATATGAAATCCAGTAATAGAAAGTCCAGTAGAAAATAGTTCCATATCAAGATCTGTCTGAATTCCTTTAGAAATATCATACGCATTTGCCTGTAGATTAAACATATCTTTTCCTTCTTTAGAAATCCATTTCATAAGAAGCTGATCTAAAACAGCAATCACACGAGTACGAACATCTTCTACAAAATAAGTTGTTTTGATACCAGCAAGTTTATCAATTAATTTAATATAGTCGCCTACCTTAAAATTGAGTGTACCATGTGCACGAATCGGGAGTCCGCCGGGCATATTAGGAGCTGGTATATTAATTGCATTTACAGTTCCCCATTTTAGAGTAAATTCTTTTGTATTGACAAAAAGAACTTCTGCTCTCATTCCACTGTTAAAACCAAATTTAAATCCCTTTAATGTAGATAAAAACGGAACAATTTGAGATTCAATATCATAATCTCCATCGTCTTTAAAAATTCCTTCTATACGACCATTATATAAAAAGATAGCATCTTGCCCAGGACGTAAAATTAAACGACTTCCCTTTTTGATTTCACGGTTATTCCATTTATAAAAGATCATATCTTCTCTAAATTCTTGCCATTCTACTACATTTGCAAATTGACCTGAAAATAATCCCATAATTGACCTCATTTCTAATAAAATAATTATCGTTAAAAACTGCGCCCTCCACCACTATGGGAGTGTCCTCCGCTGCTAACTCCACCTCCACCGCTGCTTCTGCCACTATAACCTCCTCCAGAACTTTTTGGCGGATCGGGCTTTTTAACCTTGGTAACTGTAGTTCTGATATAGTCATCTCTGCGGGCGGTTATTCCAGAATGACTTGGATCAAGATAATCTTTTCCGCCTGCTGTCATAGTGCCACCAGAAGTATGTGCCATACTAAAAACAACAATTCCTCCAATAATAACAGAAACTAATAGCTGAAACCAGACTGTATAATAAAAAGGTCTTATACTAGAGGCAGTTGCTGTTTCTCCATGAGGTTTTTGAGGATCAAAGGAAACTCCATGCTCTAACCCCATATAATATTTTACTTCTTTGGCAAATTTAATGAATGCGTCATAATATGCTTCTTTTTTAAAATAAGGAATGATTTCATCTAGGGTATTTTCAATTCGGTCATTATTCATATAGTATTCACAAAGTCCATACCCTTGAATTTCTAAAAAACGTCCTGAAGCATTTTTTCCAAAGACTAAAAGAACCGCATCTTTTTGAATTGTTTTAAGATCAAATCCATTGTCAAAAAAATCTTCCAGATAGGTAGTAGCATTTTTCCCATCTAAATTGTTTGAAGTAATTATAATGATCTGACAGTTTGAATCATTTGAATAGTCGGCAAGCTTTTCCTCTAATTTGGAAGCTTCCGAATCGCTTAAATAGCCTTCATAATCAAATACATGCGACTGGACAGATTCTTCTGCCTTTATTTTGACCATCGGAAACAATAAGATAGACAACAGGCAGAAAAAGAAGGCTAAGATATATTTTTTCAACTTATAACGCCTCCTTTCTTAACATTATGTCCAGAGGAATAATCGAGTGACTAACTGCATTAGGGCAAAGAGAATTCCACTGATACCAATAAACCAAACTGCCATTTTGCTCTTGGAAAGAGGAGGTTTTCCTACGATTTTACCTGTCTGTCCATTCATAGCAAAAATATGTTCATTATCATGATAATCATAACATACCATCCAAACTGGCATTAATGTATAATAGGCGTTTCTTGGTTGAATCGATAAATTTTTACGATTATAATGGACTGTAGAGTAACCATTAATTGTTCCAGCAATATATTGATTGGCGTATTGATCTACTCTTCCCTTTGCTCTTGAAAACATCTGATCATCGGTATAGTTGTATTTTTCTGCCAGATAACCTGCCAGATATGGCATATTAAAGTCTTTTAAGTCCTGATAATGAAAGGGTTCAAGCCGATCCATAAGAGTATCGTTCATTTTAGCAGAAGCATCGGCAGGTACTTTTAAATAACTGATATTTACTCTTCGATAGACATGGAAATAACTGGTTTCTGTATAAATATAATTTCCTCTTGTATAGGTTCGGACTCTGGTACAGGTAGCGTCGACATCGCCTTTTGCCTGAATATCATAAAGCCAGAATGGAACATAGATGCCTGTAATACTTTTTAATCGGTTGGAGACCTGAAATTCATGTGGAATGAGAAGTCCCTTCTTACACCATTTTTGAAAGGCAGTTTGTGCTTCTTCTTTACTAATACGAAAAGGAATTACTTTTGCAGGAGCAAGTTCACCGCTTAGTCTATCTCCAAGCACTACACCAGCACCACAAAAACTGCAAGTAGTGGCGGCAGTATCTTTATCTGTCAAAAGATCTGCCCCACAGTTTTGACAATGATAATGATTGACTGTCTGACTATCAAAAAGTTTAGAAGCAACCGCTTCTTTTGGATAATCTAAAGATACCTCTTCTTCAATTTCCGTCGGAGAAAATGCGGTTACATCAGGAGTATCCTCAGATTCTCCCTCTGGAATATCTGGAATCGGCATCTGTGAAATGTCTTTTGTTGTTTTGCAGCTATCACAGTATAGCTTACCGCTTTTACTGTCATACTTCATATCAGCACCACAGTTAGGACATTTATATTGAATTACCATTCTTTCCTCCTTAAAGCTATACATAAGCCAAACTTAGAAAAGAAAAGCTGCTGCTGAGCCGCTTTTTCAGCATCTGCCCTGCAGCAGCGAAAATAAAAATTTATTACTTTCCAAGACTTGCTTTTAAAGCAGCTAATTCATTATCAACATCCGTACTGCGTGAATACTTTTCAGTCAGATCTTTAATATCGCTTTCAGCAGAAGACTGATTTAACTCTGCCATAGCATTCGCTTGATCTAATCTCTGATTTGCAAGATCTTCAAAGCGTTCAAAACTTGCTATTGTACTGTTTGCACTGGTAATGGAAGATCCCATTTTATTAATTCTTTCTTGTGTTTTAGCAGCAGCAAGCTTTCCTTTTATCATATTCTTGCGAGATTCTAATTCATTGATGTCTCCCACAAGTTTATCGTGCATATTACGCATATTGACTGCATTGGTATGAGCTGTTTCATATGCCTGTGAAAGACTGGTGCGTTTTTCATTTAAAGAAGCCTTTTGCTCTAAGAATCGACGAGCATCATTTTCGTTGTTGGCTTCTAATGCTTTCACAGCATATGCCTGCATCTTATTGATCTCTTCGTCACATTCATCCAAAGCTCTTTTAGCTCTTGCATCTTCAGCCATAATAGCGGCTGTTTCAGACTTTACTTTTCCTAAATCGGAATTCAGATTGCGAAGACACTGATCGATCATCTTTTCTGGATCTTCTGCCTTGTCCAAAAGTGCATTGATGTTAGCGGACATAATGTCTTTAAACCTAGATAAAATACCCATATATTTTTCCTCCATATAAGTGATTTTTGTATTGTAACTTTACTAATAGTGTATCCTTATTTTATACGTGCGTCAAGTTAAAAAATGATAAGAAATTTTCTTGATTTTGTTGTTTGCTCCTGCTATGATGATACTGAAATAATATAATACAGAAATTGGAGGAGCTATATATAATGTGGCTGGCAGATAAATGGAAGGAATATGAAGTCATAGATACCTCAGAAGGAGAAAAATTAGAGCGTTGGGGAGATTATCTTTTGATTCGACCAGATCCGCAGGTAATTTGGAATACACAAAAAAAAGAACCCGGATGGAAAAAGTATAATGCTCATTATCATAGAAGCAGTAAGGGAGGCGGCGAGTGGGAGTTTATTGATTTGCCGGCACAATGGACGATTTCCTATCAAGAACTTAAATTTCATTTACAGCCATTTAATTTTAAGCATACTGGATTATTCCCAGAGCAGGCAGTCAACTGGAATTGGATAATGGAAACGATTAGACAAGCAAAAGAGAAATCTCCACAAAGGGAGATCAAGGTTTTAAATTTATTTGCTTACACAGGCGGAGCAACCTTAGCGGCGGCAGCGGCGGGAGCTGCTGTTACTCATGTAGATGCTTCAAAAGGAATGGTAACTTGGGCGAAAGAAAATGTAGCTGCTTCTAAATTAGATCAGGCAAAAATCAGATATATTGTAGATGATTGCAAGAAGTTTGTAGAGCGAGAAATTCGAAGAGAGAACTATTATGACGCAGTGATTATGGATCCACCATCCTATGGACGTGGACCAAAAGGAGAGATCTGGAAGATAGAAGAGGGGATTTTTTCTTTAGTAGAACTTTGTGCAAAGGTATTAAAAAAAGAGCCACTATTTTACTTAATTAATTCTTATACGACTGGTTTACAGCCAGCAGTTTTGGCATATCTGTTGGGACTTGCTGTACAAAAGCGGTTTGGTGGAATAGTAGAAGCAGACGAAATTGGACTTCCAGTAAAAGCAACCGGACTCGTCTTGCCATGTGGAGCAAGTGGAAGGTGGAAAAATTTATAGCAATTTTGTCTTCTTTTTTTCCCTTCTTCTTTCTTTAATTTATCCATTTTGCTGAATTTTCATTTTTTTTTAGAAAACTTTAAAAAAAGCTTGCAAACAGAAAAGTTCTATTATATAATAATACCCGTTGTGACGTTGATAGCGTGGAAGCGAGAGGTTGCTGTGCTTTTTTAAGTACAGGTTTTTCCGTGGAGCGAATGTCAAGTTATAAAAAACTGGCGACAAGTCACTGTACAAAACAATAGTTCTGTGAAAACAGATTCCGTGTCAGGAAGGCTTTTTCGGGATGAAGTCGATTGACAGCCGGAGAATTGAGCATTAATTCCGGTTTTATTCCGACAGTCAGGAAACACACGGGTGAGTGTACAGTCACCGCTTGTCGTACTGATTTTTAAGTGCGAAAAGGAGGCGACTTTTTTTATGGCAAGTCAAGTAATGAGAATTACGCTGAAAGCATATGATCATCAATTAATCGATTCATCAGCTTCAAAGATTATTGAAACTGTAAAAAAGACCGGATCAAAGGTGAGCGGACCTGTACCGCTTCCAACAAAGAAAGAAGTTGTGACTATTTTAAGAGCAGTTCACAAATATAAAGATTCCAGAGAGCAGTTTGAACAAAGGACACATAAAAGATTAATTGATATTATTGCACCAACTCAAAAGACGGTAGATGCACTTTCCAGATTGGAGATGCCAGCTGGCGTATATATCGATATTAAGATGAAAGTAAAATAAAAAAAGTGGAAATAATCCTTATGGTTTATGATATAAACCGTCTAGGATGTTCGAAGGAATTCGAACCGCTGTAGATGAATAGGAGGTAGAAACATGAAGAAAGCTATTTTGGCAACTAAGATCGGCATGACGCAGATCTTTGGGAATGATGGAACATTGACTCCAGTAACGGTTTTACAGGCAGGACCTTGTGTTGTAACTCAGATAAAGACAAAAGAAAATGATGATTATAATGCAATACAAGTAGGCTTTGGTGAAATCCGTGAAAGACTTGTAAATAAGCCAAAAAAAGGACAGTTTGCAAAAGCCGGTGTCACGGTTAAGAGATTTCTTAGAGAGTTCCGTTTCGATAATGCTGCAGATTATTCTGTAGGTCAGGAAATTAAGGCAGATGTTTTCTCAGCAGGAGACAAAGTGGATGTTACTGGTGTTTCAAAAGGAAAAGGATTTCAGGGTGCAATCAAGCGTCATGGGTTATCAAGAGGACCAATGAAGCATGGTTCAAAGTATCACAGACATGCAGGTTCAAATGGACCAGCTACAACTCCGGGTCGTGTATTCAAAGGCAAGACGATGCCAGGACATATGGGACATGTTAGAGTAACAGTACAAAATCTTGAAATTGTCCGTGTAGATGCAGAGAACAATCTGATTTTAGTAAAGGGTGCAGTTCCTGGACCAAAGAAGTCATTAGTAATGCTTAAAAACACAGTAAAAGCTGGGAAATAAGGAACACTTTAAGAAAGGAGGATGACTGAAATGGCAAGTGTGAAAGTTTATAATATCGAAGGCAAAGAAGTTGGCTCTATAGAGTTAAATGATGCTGTATTCGGAGTAGAAATAAATGAACATCTGGTTCATATGGCGGTTGTAAGTCATTTGGCAAATAAGCGTCAGGGAACACAGAGTGCAAAGACACGTTCAGAAGTAAACGGCGGCGGAAGAAAGCCTTGGAGACAAAAGGGAACTGGTCATGCAAGACAGGGTTCTATCCGAGCTCCACAGTGGAAAGGCGGCGGCGTTGTATTTGCTCCAAAGCCAAGAGATTATTCCTTTAAGATGAACCGTAAGGAAAAATCGGCGGCGGTAAAATCAGCGTTGACTTCCAGAGTTTCTGAAAATAAAATTTATGTGATGGACGAAATCAGTTTAGATGAGATTAAGACCAAAAAAGTACAGGCAATGTTGGATGCTCTTAAAATAGGAAAGGCATTGATTGTATTAGATAAAAAAGATGATAAGGTGATTCTTTCTGCTAGAAATATTCCGACAGTGAGAACAGCACTGTTTAATACAATTAATGTATATGATATTTTAAAGTATGACACTTTAGTAATTACCAAGGATGCAGTTGCACAGATCGAGGAGGTGTACGCATAATGGCAGACTTAAAGTATTATGATGTGATCTTGAAACCAATCGTTACTGAGAAGAGTATGAGTGCTATGAGCGAAAAGAAATACACATTTTCGGTACATCCAGATGCAACCAAGAATCAGATCAAAGAAGCAGTAGAAAAGATGTTTGCAGGTACAAAGGTAAAGAGTGTAAACACAATGAATTTAAATGGCAAGAATCGCAGACGTGGCTATACAGTTGGAAAAACTGCAAAGGTAAAGAAAGCAATCGTTCAGCTGACTGCAGACAGTCAGGATATCGAAATTTTCTCCGGTCTGTAAAATAAAGCTAAGGAAACAGGGCAATCTGCCCTAGATTATAGGAAATCTTGAAAGCCAAGAGCAAAAAATTTAAGAAAGGAAAAGCTACTTTGATGATATATTAGCATTTTAGTAGCAGTTAGTGACATGGGAATTAAAACGTACAGCCCATATACGCCTTCCAGAAGACATATGACCAGCTCTGATTTCGCTGAAATCACAGCAAAGACTCCTGAGAAATCCTTAGTAGAATCTTTAAAGAAACACGCTGGTCGTAACAATCAGGGAAAAATTACAGTAAGACATCAAGGCGGTGGCTCAAGAAGAAAATATAGAATCATTGATTTTAAGAGAAGAAAAGATGGAATTCCTGCAAAGGTATTGACTATTGAATACGATCCAAACAGAACAGCCAATATCGCTTTGATCTGCTATGCAGACGGTGTAAAGTCCTATATTCTTGCACCGAATGGATTAAGTGTTGGACAGACCGTTATGAATGGAGAAAATGCAGAAGTAAGAGTAGGAAATTGTCTACCACTTCAAAACATTCCAATTGGTTCTGAAATTCACAATATTGAATTATATCCTGGAAAGGGCGGTCAGTTAGTTCGTTCCGCCGGAAATGCCGCTCAGTTAATGGCAAAGGAAGGCAAGTATGCAACACTTCGTCTTCCATCAGGAGAGATGAGAATGGTTCCAATCATCTGCCGTGCAACCATCGGACAGGTTGGAAACATTGAACATGAGTTAGTAAACATCGGTAAAGCTGGACGGAAACGTCATATGGGAATTCGTCCTACTGTTCGTGGTTCGGTTATGAATCCGAATGACCATCCACATGGAGGCGGTGAAGGTAAGACTGGTATTGGACGTCCGGGACCGGTAACTCCTTGGGGTAAGCCTGCACTCGGTTTAAAGACACGTAAAAAGAATAAACAGTCGAATAAGCTGATCATAAGAAGAAGAGATGGTAAGGCATTGACGAAGTAAGTATAAGGAGGTTAAACCTATATGGCACGTTCATTAAAAAAAGGACCATTTGCTGATGACCATTTATTAAAGAAAGTTGACCAGATGAATCAATCTGGTGATAAAGCTGTTATTAAAACATGGTCACGTCGGTCTACAATATTCCCACAGATGGTATCCCATACAATCGCTGTTCATGATGGAAGAAAACACGTTCCAGTTTATATAACAGAAGATATGGTAGGACATAAATTAGGTGAGTTTGTTGCAACAAGAACTTATCGTGGACATGGAAAAGATGAGAAGAAGGCAGCAAAACGCTAATAAAAGTTTGAAGCACCAAAGGTGTAGCACAAAGAAAGTGTAGCACCAAGGTGCAGGAAGTTATAATAACGGAGAACCGTTAACATTTGAAAGGAGGTCACATCCATGGCAAAAGGACATAGATCCCAGATTAAAAGAGAAAGAAATGAGAAGACAAAGGATACTAGACCATCTGCAAAATTATCTTTTGCTAGAGTTTCCACTCAAAAAGCTTGTTTCGTTCTTGATGCAATCAGAGGCAAGGATGTACAGACAGCACTTGGTATTTTAGCATATAATCCAAGATATGCTTCTACATTAATAGAGAAGTTATTAAAATCAGCAATCGCCAATGCGGAGAATAATAATGGCTTAGACTCGTCAAAACTTTATATTGCAGAGTGCTACGCAAACAATGCACCAACAATGAAGAGAATCAGACCTAGGGCACAGGGAAGAGCATATAAGATTTTAAAGAGAACAAGCCACATTACAATCGTATTGAATGAAAGATAAGGAGGAAAATCATGGGACAGAAAGTTAATCCTCATGGCTTAAGAGTCGGAATTATTAATGATTGGGACTCAAGATGGTATGCGGAAGCTGATTTTGCAGATAACTTAGTAGAAGATTATAATATCAGATCCTTTTTAAAGAAGAGATTACATCTTGCAGGTATTGCAAAAATGGAAATCGAGCGTGCTTCAGATAAATTAAAAATTATTATCCACACTTCAAAGCCAGGTGTAGTAATTGGTAAAGCGGGTGCTGGAATTGAAAAGTTAAAAGAAGAAGTGCAAAAGTTTACTGATAAAAAGTTAAATCTTGAAATTAAAGAGATTAAGAAACCGGATGTCAATGCTCAACTTGTTGCAGAAAATATTGCAACTCAGTTAGAGAATCGTATTTCATTCCGCCGTGCTATGAAGTCTTGTATGTCAAGAACTATGAAAGCAGGTGCAAAGGGAATTAAGACTTCTGTATCTGGTCGTCTTGGTGGTGCAGATATGGCACGTACTGAGTTCTACAGTGAGGGAACCATTCCGCTTCAAACTCTTCGTGCAGATATCGATTACGGATTTGCAGAAGCAGATACCACCTATGGTAAGATCGGCGTAAAAGTTTGGGTTTATCATGGTGAAGTTCTTCCAACAAAAGCAACAAAAAAGGAAGGGAGAGATAAATAATGTTAATGCCGAAAAGAGTAAAACATCGCAAGCAGTTCCGTGGTAGTATGGCAGGCAAGGCGATGAGAGGTAATAAAATTACAAACGGCGAGTACGGCATTGTAGCTGTAGAGCCAGCTTGGATTAAGTCAAATCAGATCGAAGCAGCACGTATTGCTATGACACGTTATATTAAGCGTGGCGGTCAGGTTTGGATCAAAATATTCCCAGACAAGCCAGTTACTGCAAAGCCAGCAGAAACTCGTATGGGTTCTGGAAAAGGTTCTTTGGAATATTGGGTAGCAGTAGTAAAGCCGGGTCGTGTTCTGTTTGAAATTTCCGGCGTTCCAGAAGATGCAGCAAAAGAAGCTCTCCGTCTTGCTTCTCATAAGCTGCCGGTTAAATGCAAGATTATTTCTCGTGCAGATCAAGAAGGAGGTGCGGGCAGTGAAAACGAGTAACTATGTAGAAGATTTAAGAAAGAAATCCGCTGCAGAATTAAACGAAGCATTAGTAGCTGCTAAGAAGGAACTGTTTAATTTAAGATTCCAGAACGCAACGAACCAGCTTGATAATACAAGCAGAATTAAGGAAGTCAGAAAAAATATCGCAAGAATTCAAACTGTGATTTCACAGCAGAAGAATTAAGCCGGAGGGTTTAGAAAGGAGTATTTGCCGTGGCAAGAAATCTGAGAAAGACACGTACCGGTAAGGTAGTCAGTGACAAGATGGATAAGACAATCGTTGTAGCAGTCATTGATAACGTAAAACATCCGCTGTACAACAAAATCGTAAAGAGAACCTATAAACTCAAAGCACATGATGAGAACAATGAATGTCATATTGGAGATAGAGTAAAAGTAATGGAAACCAGACCATTATCCAAAGATAAGAGATGGAGATTGGTTGAGATTGTAGAAAAGGCGAAGTAATTTGACGTAACGTTTACGCAAATTCAGAAAGGAGTATCGAACATGATACAGACAGAAACCAGACTGAAGGTTGCCGACAATACAGGTGCGAAAGAATTACTCTGCATCCGGGTCATGGGCGGTTCAACCAGAAGATATGCCAATATCGGTGATATAATCGTTGCTTCTGTAAAAGATGCAACACCAGGCGGTGTTGTAAAGAAAGGTGACGTTGTAAAGGCAGTAGTAGTTCGCACCGTCAAGGGAGCACGTCGTAAAGATGGTTCTTATATTAAATTTGATGAAAATGCAGCAGTCATTATTAAAGACGATAAGAATCCAAGAGGGACTCGTATTTTTGGACCAGTTGCCAGAGAGTTAAGAGAGAAACAGTTTATGAAAATTGTTTCTTTAGCTCCTGAAGTATTATAAGGAGGTGGGCGAAAATGGCAATGCTTAAAATAAAAAAAGGTGATACAGTAAAGGTTATCACTGGAAAAGATAAAGGTAAAGAAGGCAAAGTACTCTCTATAAAAGAAGGTAAAGTAGTCGTTGAGGGAGTTAATCTTATAACGAAGCATAGCAAAGCAACACAGCAAAATCCAAAGGGCGGAATTGTTCATCAAGAGGCTGCAATGGATGTTTCTAATGTAATGTATGTTCATAAGGGAAAGCCAACTAGAATTGGATTTACCACAGTAGATGGAAAGAACGGAAAGAAAAAAGTTCGTGTTGCAAAATCGACAGGCGACGTTATCGACTAAATAAAGAGAGGAGGTCATTCAAGTTGACACGTTTAAAAGAAACTTATCTTAATGAAATTGCTCCAGCTATGCAGAAAAAGTTTGGTTATAAAAACGTAATGCAGATTCCAAAGCTTGAGAAAATAGTAATCAACATGGGTGTTGGCGAAGCAAAGGAAAATGCAAAAGCTTTAGAAACTGCCATGAAAGATATGGAAATTATCGCAGGACAAAAGCCAGTTTCCACAAAGGCAAAAAAATCCGTAGCAAATTTCAAAATCAGAGAAGGAATTGCCATCGGCTGCAAAGTGACTTTAAGAGGAAATAAGATGTATGAGTTTGCAGACCGTTTAATCAATTTAGCCCTGCCTCGTGTACGTGACTTCAGAGGTGTAAATCCGAACGCTTTCGATGGAAGAGGAAACTATGCCCTTGGAATTAAGGAGCAGTTAATTTTCCCTGAAATCGAGTATGATAAGGTGGATAAGGTAAGAGGAATGGATATCATTTTTGTAACCACATCCAAAACGGATGAAGAGGCCCGTGAACTGTTAGCACTGTTTGGTATGCCATTCAGCAAATAGTAAGGAGGAAAATCAATGGCTAAAACGTCTATGAAGATTAAACAGAGTCGTCCACAGAAATTCTCTACAAGAGAATATAACCGTTGCAAAATCTGCGGACGTCCACATGCTTACTTGAGAAAATACGGAATTTGCAGAATCTGCTTCCGTGAGTTAGCATACAAGGGACAGATACCGGGTGTGAAAAAGGCAAGCTGGTAATTAGAGAGGAGGCAAATTCGATGACAATGAGCGATCCAATTGCAGATATGCTTACAAGAATTCGTAATGCAAATACTGCGAAACATGATACTGTAGATATTCCTGCTTCCAAGATGAAGATTGCAATCGCAGATATTCTCTTAAAGGAAGGTTACATTAAAAGTTATGAAATAGAAGAAGTTGCAAGCTTTAAAACAATTCATATGAGCTTGAAGTATGGAAAAGATAAAAATGTAAAAGTAATTACCGGTTTAAAGAGAATCAGTAAACCAGGACTTAGAGTATATGCCAATGCAGAAGATCTTCCAAAGGTACTCGGTGGTTTAGGAACTGCAATCATTTCCACAAATAAAGGTGTTATGACCGACAAAGAAGCAAGAAAATTAAATGTCGGCGGTGAAATATTAGCATTTGTTTGGTAAAACTATTTCGTTTCACGGAAAAGAAGTCTTTTCGGGTTAATCCTTGCCCATTAGATACTCTTTTCTACGGGGATAGCGACAGTGCTGTCAAAATTGCTAAAAGAGGTTAAGGAGGTACGGGCATGTCACGTATAGGTAGAATGCCAATCGCAGTGCCAGCAGGTGTAACTGTTGATATTGCAGAAAATAATAAAGTGACTGTAAAAGGTCCTAAGGGTACACTCGAGAGAGTATTGCCTGCTGAATTAGAAATTAAGATGGAAAACGGTGAAGTAGTAGTAAGCCGTCCGAATGATTTAAAGAAAATGAAGTCCTTACATGGTTTGACAAGAACTTTAATCTCAAATATGGTTACAGGTGTTACCTCTGGCTATGAGAAAGTCTTGGAAATAAATGGTGTTGGCTACAGAGCAGCTAAATCTGGTAAGGAACTTACACTGACATTGGGATATTCTCATCCGGTAGTTATGACAGATCCAGAAGGAATTGAAACGATTTTAGATGGACAAAATAAAATTACCGTGAAGGGTATAGATAAAGAAAAAGTTGGCCAATATGCGGCTGAAATTCGTAATAAGAGAAGACCAGAGCCTTATAAGGGTAAAGGAATTAAATATGTCGATGAAGTAATTCGACGCAAAGTTGGTAAGACTGGTAAGAAGTAAAAGGAGGCGTGAAAGACAATGATTAGTAAGAAATGTAAGAGTGAAATTCGTAGAAAAAAGCACTACAGAATACGCAATCGTTTTTCCGGTACTCCACAAAGACCACGTTTGGCTGTATTCCGCAGCAATTCCCATATGTATGCACAGATTATTGATGATACAGTAGGGAAAACTTTAATCAGTGCATCTACTGTACAAAAGGAAGTAAAGTCTGAGTTAGAAAAAACCAATGATGTTGCAGCCGCTGCTTATCTTGGAACTATCATTGCAAAGAGAGCATTGGAAAACGGAATTAAACAGGTCGTTTTCGACAGAGGCGGATTTATTTATCAAGGAAAGATTCAGGCATTGGCAGAAGCAGCAAGAGAAGCTGGTCTGGAATTCTAGGCTTAGAAGGAGGAAAACCATGAAACGTAACATCATTGATGCTGGTCAGTTGGAGTTAGAAGATAAAGTAGTGTCCATCAAACGTGTCACCAAAGTTGTTAAGGGCGGACGTAATTTTAGATTTGCTGCTCTTGTTGTAGTTGGAGATAGAAATGGTCATGTAGGTGCAGGACTTGGAAAAGCAACTGAAATTCCAGAAGCAATTCGCAAGGGAAAACAGGATGCAGAAAAGAAATTGATTTCTTTGCCATTAGATGAAAATAGTAGTGTACCACATGATTTTACTGGTAAATTCGGAAGTGCTACAGTATTAATGAAGAGAAGTCCTGAAGGTACTGGTATTATTGCAGGCGGGCCAGCTCGTACTGTATTAGAACTTGCAGGCTTTAAAAATGTCCGTACAAAATCTCTTGGTTCAAACAATAAGCAAAATGTAGTACTTGCTACTATTAATGGTTTAAGCCAGTTAAAGACACCAGAAGAAGTTGCTGCACTGCGTGGTCTTTCCGTAGAAGAGTTACTCGGTTAATACGTCTTATTGGCTGATGTATTCGAAGATATCGAAATGGAGGGATATTATGGCAGATAAGCTGAAAATCACATTGACAAAGTCAACAATCGGTGCAATTCCGAAGCATAAACAGACAGTAACAGCTCTTGGATTAAGAAAATTACACAGTGTTGTAGAACTGCCTGACAATGCAGCTACAAGAGGAATGGTAAATCAAGTAAGGCATTTAGTAAAGGTAGAAGAAATCTAAAAACTGTAAGGAGGTGCACACGATGAATTTATCAGAGTTAAAACCGGCAGAAGGTTCTAAACACAGCGGTAATTTTAGAAAAGGCCGTGGTCATGGTTCAGGAAATGGAAAAACTGCTGGAAAAGGTCATAAAGGTCAAAAAGCACGTTCAGGAGCTCCGAGAACTGGATTCGAGGGTGGTCAGATGCCTTTATACCGTAGACTTCCGAAAAGAGGCTTCAAAAACTACAATTCAAAAGAAATCGTCGCTATTAACGTAAGTATGTTAAATAAATTTGAGGACGGAGCAGAGGTAACGATTGAATCTTTATTGGAAAACGGTATCATCAGCAATCCGAAGGATGGCGTAAAGATTCTTGGAAATGGAGAACTTACTAAGAAGCTTAATGTAAAAGTATCAGCGTTCAGTGAGAGCGCAATCGAAAAGATTAAGGCTCTTGGTGGAAATGCTGAGGTGATTTAATGTTCAAAACGCTCAGAAACGCTCTCAAGGTAAAGGATATTAGAAGTCGTCTTCTATTTACGTTTATAGCATTGATTATTGTACGGATTGGTTCTGCCCTACCTGTACCGGGTGTCAATCAGGAATACTTTAAAATATGGATTGAATCACAGATGGGAGAAGGAATTGGCTTCTTAAATGCTCTTACCGGCGGTTCTTTTTCCAGAATGTCGATTTTTGCATTGAATATTTCTCCGTACATTACTTCCTCGATCATTATGCAGCTTTTGACTATTGCAATTCCTAAGTTAG
This sequence comes from uncultured Lachnospiraceae bacterium, assembly GCA_947089905.1. GTDB lineage: Bacteria > Bacillota > Clostridia > Lachnospirales > Lachnospiraceae > MGBC140009. Next base: position 114,918 of record CAMUMG010000005.1, on the reverse strand, counting down.
AGGAAATGCAAAAAGACGGAGAAGATGGAAGAAAAAAGATCGCTGAGATCTCAAGATATCTCACCATTGGGCTGGCAGTAATTGAGTCTGCTGCATTGACGATTGGCTTCCATAATCAGGGGGCAGTATTAGATGCGGGAACTCCATTTGTTGCACATCTCTTTGTAATCACCTGCTCCTTTACGGCAGGCTCCGCATTTTTAATGTGGCTGGGCGAGAGAATTACACAGAAGGGAGTTGGAAATGGAATTTCCATTATCCTTCTTATTAACATCGTTGCAAGTATGCCTTCCGACTTCTATAATTTATATACGATGTTTGTGAAAGGAGCTTCAAACGTTGTTAATGGTGTTTTGGCAGCAGTTGTAATTTTAGCAGTCATTGCAGTAACAATTGTATTAATCATTTTATTGCAGGATGCACAAAGAAAGATTGCTGTGCAGTATTCTAAAAAGATACAGGGAAGAAAACAGGTTGGCGGACAGTCGACATTTATTCCGTTAAAAGTCAATACAGCAGGTGTTATTCCGGTAATTTTTGCTGTATCTATTATGCAGTTCCCAATTATTATATGTTCTTTCTTTGGAATACAGCCAGCAAGGGCATATGTACTGCCAAAAATTTTATATATGCTCAACCAGAGCAACTGGTTTAATATAAAAGACGAAGGTGCATTTGTTTATACGCTCGGAGCGGTAATTTATGTGGTTCTAATCTTGTTTTTTGCATATTTCTATACTTCTATTACATTTAATCCAATCGAAGTCGCAAATAATATGAAAAAACAAGGTGGTTTTATTCCGGGTATCCGTCCGGGAAAACCAACGACAGATTATCTCAATAAGGTATTAAATTACATCATATTTATTGGTGCAATTGGCCTTACAATCGTAGCGATGATTCCAATTTTCTTTTGTGGAATTTCCGGTGCACAGGTATCCTTTGGCGGTACTTCACTAATTATCGTTGTTGGTGTCTTACTTGAAACAATGAAACAAGTAGAATCCCAGATGTTAGTCCGTCACTATAAAGGATTTTTGAATGACTAAGGAATTGTTTAGGGTGGCGTAAGACAAAACTTACACCACCCTAGCGTTGTATCAGTAGAAAAAAATACTTAAATAAAAGGGAGATATGAAAAATGAAGATTATCATGTTGGGAGCTCCAGGGGCAGGAAAGGGAACACAAGCAAAAAAGATAGCAGAAAAATATGGAATTCCTCATATTTCTACAGGGGATATTTTTCGTGCAAATATTAAAAATAACACAGAACTTGGCAAAAAAGCGAAAGAATATATGGATCAGGGACTTTTAGTACCAGATGAACTGACTTTAGAATTAATTATGGATCGGTTTGAACAGCCAGATTGTAAAAATGGATATGTATTAGATGGTTTTCCAAGAACAATTCCACAGGCGGAGGCACTTACAAAGGCTCTTGCAGAAAATTCTGAAAAAATCGATTTTGCTGTCAATGTAGAAGTGCCAGATGAATCTATTGTAGAGAGAATGTCAGGACGTCGTGCATGTCTAAATTGCGGAGGAACTTATCATATTATCTTTAACCCTTCTAAAAAAGAGGGAATTTGTGATAAATGTAGCAGTGAGTTGGTACTCAGAGAAGATGATAAGCCAGAAACGGTATCAAAAAGATTAAAAGTATATCATGATCAAACTCAGCCATTAATTGACTATTATCGTGGTCAGAACGTACTTAGAGAAGTGGATGGAACGAAAGAAGTTTCTGAAGTATTTGATGGAATTATAAACATTTTGGAAGCATAGAAATATCAATAGAAACAGCATGGAGACTAAATATGTCAGTATCAATTAAATCAGAAAGAGAAATTGAACTAATGCGTGATGCAGGAAAGATCCTTGCAGAAGTTCATGAACAATTAGCTGAACTTGTACAACCCGGAATCTCTACAATGGATCTCAATCGAAAAGCAGATGAGATGATTCGAAAACATGGATGTATTCCTTCTTTCTTAAATTATAATGGATTTCCGGCATCTATTTGTACTTCTGTAAATGATCAGGTAGTTCATGGAATTCCAGACAAAAAAGTGATTTTGCAAGAAGGGGATATTATCAGTATCGATGCTGGAGTTATCTATAAAGACTATCAATCAGATGCTGCCAGAACACATGCAGTAGGAACGATCAGCAAGGAAGCAAAAGATTTGATGGAAGTGACAAAACAAAGCTTTTTTGAGGGAATCCGTTATGCTAAGGCAGGACATCATCTATTTGAAATTTCCGCTGCTATTGAGGATTATGTTGTAGCACATGGCTACAGTTGTGTACGTGATCTGGTTGGACATGGAATTGGAAGAGAGATGCACGAAGATCCTCAAATTCCAAACTTTCGTCAAAGAAGACGAGGGATTCGTTTATCCCCCGGAATGACATTAGCAATTGAACCAATGGTCAACGTGGGAAGATATGATGTTTGTGTCCTTGAGGATGATTGGACTGTTGTTACAGAGGATGGAAGCTTGTCAGCACATTATGAAAATACCATTCTAATTACAGAAGGAGAACCGGAACTGCTTTCTATTGGAAATGATCCTGTTCCCGAAAAATAAGAAAAGAAAAACCGTTTTTTAAAGCAGGAGGTAATTATTTGAATGTCAAAGTCAGATGTAGTAGAAATTGAAGGAACTGTAGTGGAAAAGCTTCCGAATGCGATGTTTCAGGTAGAATTGGAGAACGGACATCGAGTTTTGGCACATATCAGTGGAAAACTGCGTATGAATTTTATCAAAATTGTACCGGGTGATAAAGTAACATTGGAATTATCCCCATATGATTTAAGTAAGGGAAGAATTATTTGGCGAGATAAATAAAAATAAGAGTTGTTTAAGAAGATAGGAAGGAAACAAACTTTTCTATCTTTTTAAATTTCTGGAAGTTTACCTTTAATTGGTAGAAAATTTTCGAAACAAAAATACAAATCAGGATAGAGTAAAAAATACAATCTATAGATTTAATTAGAAATTATTAATTTTTTCTATAGTATTTCTTACAATTTTATATCAAAATAAATAAAAAGATGAAGAAAAAAGGGTATAAATTTGTACTGTTAAAGATAAACATATTTGTTGCATTTTGACGCACTAAGTGCTATAATATCTTAGTGTAGGAAATACGTCTTACAAATATTTTATTAGGGAGGTTTTAAAAGATGCGGAGATGCAAGAAACTTGCCGTTTTCTTGGTTGCAGCTCTTTTATTGTCTTTGGTATATACTCCAGCAGGAGTGACTGAGACAAAGGCAGCCACGAAAAACAATATCACCCAAGTTGGTATTAAAGCATTGCCAGCAAATAATACGATCGAAGTGGGTGATCATTTTAACTTTGACCCAGTTATTTTAAATACGGAACAGGGCAAAGGAAAAGCAACTACAGGTTTGGTTTATTTTGAAGTAAAAGCAGGAACCAACACAGCAGGAGTTCAGTCTGCCCGTTATGGAAATATGTATCCAGTCTATGCAGGTCAGTTTGAAATCCGTGCCGTTGCATTTGCAAACAAAACTAATTTAAATGCTTGGTTAAAAGCTAGAAAAGCAAATGGTTATGTAGAGGATGCTAATGCAGGAGAACGCTATGTAACAGCATATTCCGATTGGACAACAATCAAAGTAACTAGTGAAGAAGAAGGTCTTGCTGTAGCACGCTGGCAGAAACAGTTAGATCTAGCATTAAAGAACAAGAAAGTAACCAATATTCTTTTTACAACTGATGCAGAAAAGACATTTACCTTAAAAGAAGGAAGATATCTTTATAAGACTATCACAATCGATGCTCCAAATGCAGATATTGTAAATGAAGCACGTTTCCAACAGATTAATGTAGAACAAATCAAGGGATCTACTTTCTTTGAAAAAGCAGTAGGAAACAGATTCCATATCACTGCTCCAAATGCAAGTTTTCATGTAGCAAAGGGTGCAGAAGTTAGTAAATTAGTATTCCAGCCAAAAAATATAACAAACAATGCACCAAAGTTAAACATCGTTGGAGAAGGCGGTGGAATTAAAAATGTGAGCATCGCTTCTAAAGGTGATGTAAAGATTTCTGGTGAAACCGTAGATCCAGTACCTGTAACAGTAGAAGAAACTGCAGAAGGTGCAACGATTGATACACAAGTAAAACTAGAATTAAACGTAAATGCTTCGGTATCTCTTTCTTTAGGAGCACAGGCAGCAGAAACCGTTGTTAATATCTTAAAGAATGTAATTGCTAGCTTAACTGGTGCTGCAAATAATGTTCAGGTAAATGTTGACAAGGCAGCAGAAGGTGCAACCATTCAGTCTGAAACAAAAGTAACCGTTAATACTAATGCAAACATCAAAGTAGAACTTGTTGCAGGTGCAGAAGGCACAGAAGTGAAGACAGGTGAAGGCGTTCAGGTTGAAGTTAAAAATGATACTACAACAAACGTTACGATAACAGATAGCAATGGAAATACTTCTAATGTAGGACAGGGTGAAGAAAGTACAACAACTCCAGCTCCAACCCCTACAACACCACCAAGCAGTGGCGGATCAACAGGTGGAAGTACAACAACTCCAACTCCAACTTCAGCTCCAGAAACAACATTAACAGTAACAGTAGATAAAGCAACTGTAGAAGTAGAAGTAGGTGAAGCAGTAACTGTTAAAGCAACGGCAGAGGGAGCAAGTGACGGTGCAACCTATGAGTGGATAGCTTCTCCAGCAGAAAATGTAACCCTTACCTATGCTGATACAACAACAGCAACTGTAACTGTAACAGGAAAAGCAGCAGGAGAAGTAACTCTTACAGTAACTGTTAAAGATGGAGAGAAGACAGGAACAGCAACTGTTACAGTAACTGTTAAAGAAAGTACTGGCGAAGAACCTTCAACTACAGTAAAAGTAGAAGTTAAATCGGCTTCAGGAGCTGCATTAACATCTGTGAATGTACCAACAGGAAGTTCTGTTGCACTTACTGCAGAAATAACATCAAACGATGGAGCACTTGATCTTACAGATCCTACTATTAACTGGACAGCAACAGAAGGTATAACAGTTACTCCAACAACAGGAGAAAGCGTAACTGTAAAAGCTGAAAAGGATGGAACTATTACTGTTACAGTAACATTAAAAGATGGAAAAGAGTTTTTTAATCAGATTAATGTTAAAGTACTTCAATAGCCATTCTAGTAAGACTAAAGAGTTATACTAGAAAAAGTCCAAAAACAGAGATACCAAAAAACTAATTTTCACCTAATTACAATTACATATACAATTAGATAGAAGTGTCCCTGTTTTAAATGGACTGAAAAGAGCAGTGTGTATAGAAATATATACATTGCTCTTTTTTTTGTGTGGAAAAAGCCTTTTAAGTAAGTACAAAAATGAGCAGTTTAAGTTCTAAAAGTGGCAGTTTAGGTTTACAAACTTGAAGAAAAATAGATACTATGCTATAGTGCAAAAAAGAGGTGATTATTTGAAGATTGAAATTAATGTAGAGCCTAAAGTAAAAGAAATACAAGTGGTTATATCCTGTAATCGGCTGACTCCAGAGATTGAGAGGGTTTTAGCGGCACTGAGAATTTTAGATAAAAAACTGTCAGGTATAAAGAAGGGGGAAGTTTTTCTTTTAGAAATAGAAAAGGTTATTTTTATTGAAACCGTAGATAGAAAGACCTTTATCTATACAACTGATCAGGTTTACGAATCAAAGCTAAAACTATATGAACTAGAACAGCAGTTAGAAACCAGCGGATTTTTTCGGGCGAGTAAGTCTTGTCTGATCCATTTAACTTTTATTAAATCACTAAAAACAGATCTGAATCGAAAGATTCGGGTGACTTTAGAAAATGGAGAACAGATTATAGTATCAAGACAATATGCAGAAGAATTAAAAAAGAGGTTAGGAGTGAAGTAGATGGAAAAGCGAAAGACATTATTTGATTATCTAGGACAGGTTTTTATGCTATTTGGGTGGATTATTTTTATTTTGAATATCTTTTGCAGAATATTTGGAGAGTCTGCCAAGGGATATTCTCCAATGTTTGTATTAGGAAATGAGGGACTTTCTGTTGATATTATGCTACAGTTTTTTTTGGTAGCAGTTAGTATTGTTATAATACGATATTTATTTTTTACCGATGCGATTATAAAAACTCTGTCTATAACAAAACGAACGATTGGTATGATCATTTCTGCAGTGAGTATTATTATAGCTTTTATTATAACGTTTCATTGGTTTCCAATCGATCAATGGCAGCCGTGGGTACTATTTTTTTTATGTTTTATTATTAGCTTTTTTTTCAGTGTACTAATTATTACTTGGAAGGAGAGAATGGAAAATAAAAAAATGGAGGAGGCATTAAAGAAGTTAAAAGAGAGAGCAAAAGAAGAATAAAATAGGAAAAGGGAAAAGAAATGGGGCTAAATATGAAGAGTGTCATAAAAGTATCGAATTTAACACAGATATTTTTCGATCAGAAAGTATTACAAGATATCAATATGGATATTTTTTCAGGAGAAATTTTTGGATTATTAGGGCCTTCTGGTGCAGGAAAAACAACTTTACTGAAATTGCTTACTGGACAGCTTAAACCAACCCTTGGAACAATAATGGTTTTAGAAAATGATATAAGATATTTAGATAAAATGATATATCATAAAATAGGGATAATGATGGAATGTCTTGGACTTTATGAGAGGTTATCTTGTTATGATAATCTGAAATTGTTCGCAGGACTTAACGATGTACCAAAGGATAAAATTTCACAAATACTCCAAAAGGTAGGTTTATGGGAGGTAAGAAAACGTTCTGTTGCCAAGCTTTCTAAGGGGATGAAAGAGAGGTTAGCATTTGCAAAGGCAATTATGAATACTCCAAAACTTTTATTTTTAGATGAACCAACAAGTGGTTTAGATCCTTCTAACGCCTCTAGTATTCATGATCTAATTCAAAAAGAGAGAGAAAGAGGAACGACTATAATTTTAACTACACATAATATGACCGAGGCAGAAAAATTGTGTGATCGAATTGCACTGCTCAATCAGGGTTCTATAGTGGAATGTGGAATTCCAAAAGAGATCTGTCTAAAATATAATCATCAAAATAAACTTAGGATTTGTCTTTTGGATGGAAAAATTATAGAATTACCAAATCATAGTTCAAGTGCTAAAAAGGTAAAGGAATATTTAGAGCAAGGATGTATACAATCGATCCATTCTACAGAGCCAAATTTGGAAACTGTTTTTATGGAGCTTACAGGGAGGAAGTTAAGGGAATGAAGATAAAACATAGTATAATAATTGCAGAAAAACAGTGTAAGGATATGTTAAAAAATAAGACAGTTCTAATTCAGTTTCTTTTATTTCCTCTGATTAATATTATTATGGAACATAGTGTAACATTTGATGGATTACCAGAACACTTTTTTACAAAAATGTTTGCGGTTATGTATCTTGGAATGGCACCTTTAACTACTATGGCAGCTATTCTTTCAGAAGAAAAAGAAAAAAATACATTACGTGCACTACTTTTATCTAATATAACATCGATAGAGTATTTAGTTGGAGTTGGAGGGTATATATGGTTTGTATGTATGTTAGGAGGCAGTATCTTTTTCATTACTGGAAATTATAAAGGGTACGAGGGAATTGTATTTTTGGGTAGTATGGCAGTAGGAATCCTAATTTCATTATTGATTGGTGCCGTAATAGGTACATGGAGCAAAAATCAAATGAGTGCAACATCCTTTACTGTACCAATTATGATGGTCTTTTCTTTTCTTCCAATGCTATCCATGTTTAATGAAACAATTCGAAAAGTAGCAAAAATAACTTATACCCAACAAATTAGTCTTTTTCTCAATCAAACAGAACCTATTAAAATAAATATAGAAAATGTAATAGTAATTTTATTTAATATTTTAATTGTTAGTATTCTCTTTCGATATGCTTATAAAAAATATGGATTTACATAAATTTTATAGACACAATAAACACAAGAATATATTTTAGTGTTTATTGTGTCTTATTGTGATAAGGATATAAAGTTATTATTTTGTGATTTTTTTATGGATATAGAGAGTACTTTCTTTCTTTTTATTTTCTCTAATACCCATTCATATTTTTTTTATCTATTTTATTAAAATTTTCAAATTTTTTGTTCATTTAGCCAGTCAACGAAATTTGTAAGTAAAACAAGTTTATTAGATGGAAGTCTCCTTATATTCTCAATCGTAGTATCACTTAATCCTACATTTTGTAAAGAGCCTGCACCTAGTAAAAGCTGATCGGGGGTAGTATGAAGAGAATCCGCGATCTGCATTAAAACATCGATAGAAGGAATAGAACGTCCATGTTCAATATTAGATAAATATTTGGGGCATAGATTTGCTCTCTCCTCTACTTCTGCCTGAGTTAATTGTAGATTTTTTCTTTTTTGTGCAATTCTTCTGCCAATTTCGGCATAATCCATGTACATAAAATCACCTCTTTTGTTTATTGATGGATCTATTATCTCATAGTATTTTGTAGAATAGTTTTGGTTATAAATAAGAATATAAGAATAACACAACATAAAATACCATTCATAAATCGTAAATTCGACTTGAAATTGTATAAATACGTGTTATAATACTAATGTACGACTTAAAATACGATACAATATAGTAATATTCTAATTAAAAGTCGAATTAAAGTATCCTTTTTTAAAAGGGGGTCACCGTGATAGAACAGAAAAAATCGGGAAGTGCTACAACTGCATATAAGTTGCGTCTTTATGACAGACATTTAGATTGGATCAAAAACACGGTTGATCTATATAATCAAATAGTAGAATTTTATTATAAGCTATTATTAGAACAGCAAGAACTTTTAGAATTAGATAACTACAAACTTTTAAGACAACTGGAGATCTTAACTATTGGAACTAGACAGATGAAGGCAGAAGGAAAAGAGATTGAATACTCTTTAAACCAATTCCTAAATGCAAAGCCTCCTATTTATTTTAGAAGAGCAGCAATTAATCAAGCTATTAGTCTAATTCGCAGTTATAAAACGAGATATTCTATTTGGGAAGAGAAAGTACAGGCTGGACAGGAAAAATTTGGTACAAATATGCCAAAGAAAGCAGAGATCTTTCGTACACATCCTGTTTTTTATAAAGGAATGTATAGAGATTTTACAGCTACTTCGATACAGTTGAAATTATTTAATGGTAAAAAATGGGTGTGGATAACCTACCCATATACTGGACGCGATTTTCCCAAAGAAGGAAAGATTTTATCTCCTTTTCTTAAAGTTCATAAAAAAACGGCCTATTTACATGTACCAGTAGAAACAGTTGTACAAGATATTCGTACAGTAAATGAAAGAATGGAAACAGAAAAAACGGTTTGTGCTATATCTTTTCCCGATCATGACAATCTAGCAGTTTGTGCAATTATGACAAAGGAAGGAATATTAGTGGATAGTCTATTTGTACATGAGGGAAATACTAGAGAAGGTCAGAGAAGAGAAATTTTATTAAAATTGGAGAAAAGCCGGAGAAGCCGAAAAGGAAGCGGCAGAGAGATTAAAAATTTAAAGGGAGAAGTCAGCAAAGAAAATGCTGTTTTATTAAAAAAATTAGAGCAGATCAATGAATATTATGCACATCAAATTAGTAGAAAGATTTTAGATTACTGTATAGAAAAAGAAATTAAGGTCATAATAGTCCCAAACTATGGGAAAGCAATTAATTTTCAAGGAAAACAGTATTTGAATACAAATAGATACCGCTGGCAGGGAAGAGCAATTATTCATAACCTGAAATACAAAGCATTTAAAGAAGGAATTGTTGTAACTACGATTCCTCCATATCATATTTCAGATTGTTGTAGTATTTGTGAAGAAAAGATTCGCAGATATAATGAAGGTCATAGAGCCAGTAAAGATTATTATGGAGGTAAGTTATTTATTTGTCCGAATGGACATAAGGGAAATACTGCACTAAATACAGCAAAAAATATCGGTAAATATTTCCTCAGACGTTTTGAGAAGGTTTCTTTAGAAGAGAGCAGAAACGACTGAGTTTGAAATAAAAACAGTCGGAAACGATTGAAGGGATATGGGTGAAGATAAAGGTAACATTCATATTTCGGGTACAGCACCGCCCTTCTCTGCTTTACGCTATGAAATAGCTATATGCACAGATAAAGAAAAGTTTATTTTTGTAGACTTAGTTGTGTTGAGAGTTATAATTTTAATTAATAATTAATAGAAAATTTGATATTAATAAGTAAAAAAATCTCATTTTTATACTAGGGGGGGGGTAGAAGAATTTTGTCAAAAATCTTGATTTCCCCTATTTTATCTGTTATTATAAAATAATGATGCTATATCATTTATTACTATAAGGTGGTCAAATGGAACAACTTATCAGTATTGTTATACCAGTATATAATGCAGCTTCCTATCTGCCCGATACCATTCGTTCTGTAGAAAAACAGACTTATACAGATTGGGAACTTATCTGTGTAGATGATGCTTCAACAGACGAAAGTCTTTCTTTACTATATGACTGTAAAAAAAAGTGGGAACAGGAAGGAAAGCAAAATAAAATAAAAGTTTTTAGTCTTCCTAAAAATCAAGGACCCGCTGTAGCAAGAAATACAGGAATTAGAGTAGCAAAAGGAAGATATTTGGCGTTTTTAGATGCAGATGATATTTGGGACTCTAAAAAACTGGAAAAGCAGTACCAATTTTTAACCAAACATGACTATGCTTTTACATTCACTGGCTATGAATTTGCAGATAAGACAGCAAAGAGAAATGGAAAAGTAGTACATGTACCACACCAAATTAAATATCAAGAAGCATTGAAAAATACAACGATCTCTACGATTACAGTGTTATTTGACCGCAGCAAAATACCAGATACCTTATTATTTATGCCAGAGGATTGTGCAAGAGAAGATACTGCAACTTGGTGGAAAATTTTAAGAAATGGATATACAGCTTACGGATTAGATGAAGCATTATCTGTTTATCGTAGACATAAGGCCTCTCATTCTTCAAATAAATGGCATGGAGTAAAGGGAACTTGGAATATGTATCGAAGACAAGAGGGTTTTTCCATTTTAAAATCCGCACGTTATATGTCAGTAAATCTGCTGCGTGCAGTAAAGCGTAGACTGTAAAAAGGAGTATAGGCAAATGAAGGATCAAAAGCTTTTATCCATAGTCATACCAGCATATAACGTAGAACAATTTTTAGAGGAATGTATAGAATCTTTACTATATGTAAAATTAGTAAATAGTACAGAGATTTTAATAATAGATGATGGTTCAAAAGATAATACATCGGCAATAGCAGATCGTTATGCAAAACAATATCCAAAAATTATAAAAGTAATCCATAAACAAAATGGAGGACATGGTTCTGCTATAAATACAGGAATTGCAGCAGCACAGGGAATTTATTTTAAAGTAGTAGATGGAGATGATACGGTAAATCCTACAGCATATGATAGATATTTAAAAGAATTACAAAAAATAGAGATACAAGGTTGCGATTTAGTTGCTACACCATTTACTTGTATGATTTATAAAACAGGAAAACTAAAAAAGGTTATAAAACGTCAAATTCAGGGTACAGAAAAACTTCCTCAAAAAAAGATACTTTCCTTTCAAGATACGGCAAAGTTTTTACATATTCGTATGCACGAATGGACTATCCGTACTGCAATTTTAAAAGAACAAAAAATTGTTCTTTCGGAACATTCGTTTTATGTGGATATGCAATATATTTTATTTCCGATTCCGTGGATTAAAACAATCTGTATCCTTCCTTATTTTGTATATCAGTATCGTTTGGGAGAGGAACAGCAAAGTGTATCAATAAAAAATATGCAGAAAAATCGGGAACAGCATAAAAATATATTATTTTCGCTCATAAACTTTTATAAAGAAAGAGAAAGGTTGGGAGAGAAAAAAGAAATTCTTTTCTATTTATCAAAGGTAATTGGAAAGATGGAAGCTAATCATGTACAAATTATACTCAGTTTACCAATTAGAAAAGAATCAAAAAAAGAATTAGTTTTTATAGAAAGAGAGTTAAAGGAAAATTGTCTAGCAGCATATAAAATCAAAGAAAAAAGAAGTTTAATATGGTTACGAAAAAGTCACTATATTCTCTATCCGATAGCAGCAATTGTATGGAGGATTATAAAAAAATAGAATGTCTGTTGTAGTAGTAGAACAAATATATGAAAATGGAGGGTAATATTATGATATTACAAAATATCATATGGCCAAATACTACAGGTTCAGAAATAACAGAACTGTATTATCATACAAATAATAATATTATTATTTCAGAAAATAATATATATTTACCTGCTAATACAACTATTTGTTTTGATACTTATTTTAATAGCTTTTTAGCAAAAAAATGGGCTGAATATACAAAAATTGAAATAGTAACTTTCGAAATCGAAGTTTCAGGAAAAGGTGTTGTACAACTCATTGCGGATAAAGATATATTGATTGAGCAAAAAGAGTTTGATGGAAAGAAAAAAGTTTCTTTTTCTATAAGTATACAAAAATATTCATTTTATTATTTAAAGTTATATAGTGATGACTCTACAATAATTTTTAGAGGTATCATTAAAACAGATATGATAGGAAGAGATATTAGATTAGCACTTGTTATTTGTACTTATAACCGAGAAAAAGAATTATTTAAAAATATTGAAATATTAAAAGAGAAAAATAAAAATCAAGTTGATCAAAAAAGTGTTTTAGAATGGATTTATATTATAGATAATGCTAGAAACTTAAAGAAAAATTTAATAGAAGAAGAAAAGATACAATTATTCCCTAATCCGAATACAGGTGGAACAGGTGGATTCACTCGTGGTATGAAGGAAGCAATGAAAGAGAATAGTATGACTCATATTATTCTTATGGATGATGATGTTCAGATAGAATTTGAAGCCTTTTTACGAACAAAAAGTTTTTTAACCTATATTAAAAAAAATTATGAGGAACATTTTTTAGGAGGAGCAATGTTTCGAAAAGATATTCCTTATATATTACATGCAGCAGGAGAAAATTGGCTAGATGGACATATAGAAAATCCATATAAAAATACAGATATGAGAACAATAAATGAAGTAGTAAAAGTTTCAGAGAATATAATAGAAAATCAGGCATATGCTGGATGGTGGTATTGTTGTATTCCAAGAAATTATGTAGAAAAAAAAGGGTATCCCCTTCCATTTTTTATACATGTAGATGATGTAGAATATAGTTTACGAAATGGGAAAAGGCCTATTTATTTAAATGGTATAGCTGTATGGCATGATGAGTTTGAAGATAAAAAAAGTTCTATCATAGAATATTATGATGTGAGAAATAGATTAATAACAAATTCCATATATAAAAAAGAAAATAGGAAATTAAATGCAATTTATATTATATGTGAACGATTATATGCAAATGTATTCCGATACCGATATAAAGATTTTAAATTATCTATAAAAGCAGTAGAGGATTTTTTAAAAGGTCCAGAATGGCTATTTAAATTAGATACAGAAATGTATCATAAAAAATTAATGGAATATGGATATAAAATGAAAAATGTAAATACAATATCTACTTCATGCCAATATCCAAAAAGAAATATATTATATATTCTTTTAAGATATTTTTTACCAGCAAGAAAAAAAGCTAGAATTCGTATTGGGGCACCAATTATTGCCTTTGCTGGTAAGAAAAAAGTTTTATTAATAGATCCCAAAAATAGAAAAGGATTCTTAGTAGAAAAGTCATGGATAGAAACAATAAGGTGTATTGTAGAAGCTTTAAAAATAATAAAAAAAGTAAGCTTAGACTTCTCAAAAGCTGAAAAAGCATGGAGGAAACAAGTAATTAAAGATGAAAAAAATTTTTAAGTATCTGCAGAAAAAATTTCCTCGATGTTATGCTCAATATTGTAAAATACGTTATCCAAATCCCTGGGCAATTTGGTGTAATTTAAATGGACATATACGTATTTTATTTAGAAAAATATTATATAAATTACATTTAGATAAATATAATCCTGAAATGAAAAAAATTCAAAGATGGCGTAATTGTCATGATGGAAAGAGATGTTTTATAGTTGCTACTGGTCCAAGTTTACGTTATGAGGATTTAGAGACTATAAAAGGAGAGTATTGTTTTAGTGCTAATACTATTTTTTTAACTTATCCTTATACTTCATGGAGACCAGATTATTATGGAATTGTAGATTATTTGGCTTATAAAGAAGATATTTCAAAATATAGTGCAGAAAATTTTGATGATTATGCAAAAGAGGCGATTTTTCTTCATTATAAAATAAAAACGAGTCAAAAGTCAAATAAGGCAATTTCACTTTTAATACACAATGGAAATCACAGAAGGAGAATATTAAAAAAAAAGTTTAAGCAGGAATTAGAATTGTCCATTTGTTATTATGATTGTTTTACAGTAACAAATATGTTAATAGCATTAGCCATTTATATGGGATTTAAAGAAATTTATTTATTAGGAGTAGATTGTGATTATTCAAATGAAAAGGCTCATATAATTGAAACTGTAGCAGATCAAAAAAGAAAGATCGATTCGAATTACTTAAATCCAAGAACTGATTTAATGATTTGGGGATATAAAATAATGAAACAGATTGCAGAAAAAGAAAATTGTAAGATTTATAATGCAACAAGAGGTGGAAAATTAGAAATTTTTAAAAGGAGAAATTTGGAGGATATATTAAAAAATAATGAAATTAATACCTAAAGTAAGTATAATAGTTCCAGTATATAATGTAGAGGAAAAGCTTTTAAAATGTTTAGATTCTTTACGTATGCAGACTTTAGATGAAATAGAGATTCTTGTTTTAAATGATGGAAGTACAGATATGAGTGGAACGATTGCTCAAGAATATGTAAAAAAATATCCCAAAAAATTTCAATTTTATACTCATGAAAATATGGGGTTAAGTAAAACACGTAATAGAGGGATTAACCTCGCAAAAGGGGAATATATTGGCTTTGTAGACTCGGATGACTATGTTGAGAAGGAAACATATAAACAATTATACCAAAAGGCTAAAGTAACAAAAGCAGATATAGTATATACCCCTTTTTACGTTACTGATGAATATGGAAATAGTAGTATAGCTGGAAAAATTTATGGAAAAAAAGATCGTAAAAATTTACTAGAGCAAGCCTCCGTTTCATTTTGTAACAAGTTATTTTCTAAGAAAATACTTTTAGAAACAGGAGAAATACCAGATATATGGTTTGAGGATTTTGCTTATGTAACTCCTCTTTTAACTCGTTGTGAAAAAATTACCTATATGCCAAAAGCTTTTTATCATTATGTAAAAAGGAAGGATTCTATTGTAGCACAAAAAAGAAATCCTAAAACTTTAGAAATGTTAAAAGCATGGGATATAGCAATAGAAAATAGTTTAAAGCAATATAGAGATAACATTCGTTTAAATATAATAAAAAGAATACCATACTTAAGTGAAAATTATTTTCTTTATCGAAAAAAATTTTTACAGATAGGAAAAAGTTATATTGATGAATTATCATGGGATAGTAAAAAGAGAGTGCCTAATTCTATAAGATCATGGATTGAAAAAGAGTATAATTCTTTTAATAGTGGAATTAAAAATATAATTTTTTTAAATGGTTTTGGATATGATAAAGATCAAATATTAACAAAACAACAAATTTATAAAAATATTTTTACTGACGAGGCTCAGATTATAGTATTGGATGAAAAAAATTGTAAAGCCTTGTTTGAAGATCCATTATTGCTTAAATCTTATAAGAACAAAGAATATACAAAATTGGCAAGATATTTCGGTCTAAAATATATTTATCAATATGGAGGATTTTATATAGGTGATACAATAAAACCTAATGCCTGTTTTGATTATTTACGGTATTATAAGGGAGTTTTTGCAATGCTCAATAGAAAAACAATATCTGAAGAATTTTTTGGGGCAGTAAAAGGAAATGAGTTAATACAAAATATATTGAGAAATTATTGGAGCAAGGAAAATGGATTTATTCAACTATATAAAAGAGTAAAAAATCACTGGAAAGAGATTGGTTTAGGAATAAAAAGAGACTTAAAAGGAAATATATATTTACCAATAGAAGTTACTATATTTAATATAGGAACTCAAGAGAATTTATGTGAACGTATACCAGATAATAATGGAAATATAAAAGATGGTGAAAAATTATATAAGCAGTCAGCTTTATTACAGGAATTAGAAGCAGAATATTGGAAAGAAGAAATTAAAAGACTAAATAATGAAAATAAAACTATTAAAAATTCTACATCATGGAAAATGACTGCGCCAGTAAGAAAAAGTATAAATAAAATGAAAAGATTGATAGGAAGATAGAAATGGTAAAAGTATCTATAATTGTACCAGTTTATAATGGAGAACTTTATCTAAAAAGATGTTTAAATTCTTTAGTAAATCAAACATTAAAAGAAATTGAGATTTTGATTATAGATGATGGAAGTATAGATGATTCAGCAAGGATAATAGATCAATATAGTAAAGAATATTCTGAAAAAGTAAAGGCTTTTTTTAAAGATAATGGTGGTCCTGCAGATGCTAGAAATTATGGTATTACAAAAGCACAGGGGGAATATGTTGCATTTGTAGATTGCGATGATTATGTAGAATACACTATGTTTGAGATTTTATATAAAAAAGCGATTTTGGGAAAATATGGCATAGTAGATAGTAGTTATTTTATAGAAGAAAAAGTGAAAGAAGTAAAAGGGAAATTACCTTTACCTTTAAATAAATCTCAGTATATTGAGCGTTTTACAGCATGTTTTTGGAAGTTGTTAATAAGTAAATCCTTAATTAATCAGGTAGGAAAAATTCCAACTAAAATATGGGCAGAAGATATAGCCTATATTTTACCTTTAGTTTCTTATGCAAAAAAAATAGGATATGTAGATATACCATTATATCATTATTGTATTAGAAAAGATTCTATTTCAAAAATAAATTTAAATAATAAAATTAAAGAATTAATATTAGCAATTAATTATGCCTTAGAATATTGTGACAATATATATAAAGAAGAAGTTATAGTACAAGTTTTAAAAATATTAGATAGAAATGTACTTGCCAGATGGCGTTATGCAGATATTTTTGTTAAGAAAATAAGAGAAATGAAAGAATTGGTATTTTCTTCATCAATGCCAGAAAGATACCCTATGTTAATAAATGGTCTTCAAAAATATTGGCGTTTACCAGAAGGATTTATTAAAAAAGTTTTTTATATAAATGGTTTTTTAAGTCAAGATTATACTGAAAAAATAGAAAGAATTAAAAAAATAGGATTCTATGATGGAGCTGAAGTTATAGTTTTAAATAAAAATAATTGTGATATTAATGATCCAATTATTAGAGAGTATTATAAGAAAGGAAGTTATGAATTAGTAGCAATTTATTTTGCAATTCAAAGAATTATAGAACAAGGTGGAATTTATATCACCAATTCTATGTATATAGACAACCCCTTTAATGTGCTTTTACCTTTTGAAGCATTCTTTGCCTATTCAGGCAATCATCTACTTTCCCAAGACATTTTTGGTGGAAAAAAGAATAGTTCTATTTTTAGAAGTATTTTAGAAAAAATACAATATATATTAAAAAATAATATAATTTTGAATATTTCAGAATTATTTTCAGATAGTGTAAGAGAGAAATATAATATTACTTTAAATGGTTATACAATGTTATATGAAAGCGATATTGCCTTATTAAGACCAGAAGCAGTTTATTGTTATATTAATAAAGAAGAGTCAGTAGGGAAAAATTCATTACATTTTTGTCATACTGAAATAAATAATAATGAAAAAGAGATGGTAACTATTCCATACTCTTTGCTGAAATATTATTGTGAAAATAGTATAAATAAATAATAAAAGAAGATTTTATTATGTGATATTTGTAGGAGGGTAAGATGGCAAAGGTATCTATAATTGTACCAGTATATAATGTAGAAGAATATTTAGAAAAATGTTTAGATTCCTTAGTAAATCAAACTTTACAAGATATTGAAATTATAGTGGTAAATGACGGGAGTCCAGATAATTCACAACAAATAATTGATGCTTATATAGAGAAATATCCTGACAAAATAAAAGGATTTATAAAAGAGAATGGAGGGTTAAGTGATGCTAGGAATTATGGAATTACAAAAGCAAGTGCTGATTATATTGGCTTTGTAGATTCTGATGATTATATAGAATTAGATATGTATGAAAAATTATATGAAAAAGCTATACAAGGTAGATATGATATGGTAGATAGTAGTTATTTTATAGAATCAAATACTATGTCAAAAATTACTGGAATTTTACCTGAAAGTTTTACTAAATCACAATATATTGAACGTTTTATTGTATGTTTTTGTACAAAACTAATACATAAAAAGTTACTTGAAAACGTAGGTAAAATTCCTATAATGTGGCATGAAGATGTAGCATATATTCCTTGTATTGCTTCTTATGCTAAAAATATAGGATATGTAAATAAACCACTATATCATTATTATACGAGAGAAAACTCTATTTCAAATAGTGTCTTTAATAGCCGTGTTTTAGATTTAATAAAAGCTGTAGACTTTGCTCAACAGCATTGCAATCAGGAATTTAAAGAAGAAGTTACAGTCCAATTACTTAAAATATTAGATAGAAGTGTTTTAGTACGTTGGTATTACTCTGACGCCTTTGTTTCTAAAATAAGAGATATAAAAGAGTTTGTATTTTCATCTACAATGCCAGAAAGATATCCCACGCTAATAAATAATTTACAAAAATATTGGACTTTATCTGATGACATAATTACAAAAAGATTTTATATTAATGGGTTTAATAAAAACCAAGAGAAAAAAAATTTAGATAGATTGAAAAATTTGGGTTTCTATGATGTAGAGGCTGAAATAGTAATTCTTGATGAAGAAAGTTGTAATATGCAAGATCCAATTATTTCTCCTGAATATGAAAAACAAAATTATAAATTAGTAGGGATTTATTTTGCAATTCAGAAAATTATTGAAGAGGGAGGAATTTATATTAGCAATTTATTTGATATAGATAATCCTTTTAATGCTATGCTACCTTTTGATGCGTTTTTTGCATATTCAGGAAAAGAGGTATTCTCAGAAGATATTTTTGGCGGGAAAAAGCAAAGTACAATCTTCAAAAAAATTTTAGAAAAAGTAAGCACTACTTTACAAGAAAATGAAATTCCAGAGATTCCCCTTTTGCTAGCAGATTGTATAAAACAAGAATTTAGTGGACATTTAGATTGTTGTACAAAATTATATGAAAATAATATTGCCTTATTAAGACCTGAAGCAGTTTATTATTATTTGGACGAATTAAATAATAAAGGTAAAAATGCTTTACATTTTTGCCATTCTAAAATAAATAATGATGGCATGATAGCAGTTCCTTGTTCTTTATTAGAACATTATTGTAAAAGTAATAATACAATATTAGTTAATAAAAATGAAAAAGAAAAGTTATTTAAACAAAGCCAATTTTTAAAAAGAAGAATATCTGAATATGAAAACTCTACTATATGGAAAGCAACAAAACCTTTACGGAAGATAATCAATAAGCAAAGACAAATAAAAAGAAAAGTTTTTCCGGAGTTAAAGGTAGAATATAAAAATTTGATACAAACTAGAAAAAGGCTAGAAAAAGAATATGCGATACCTAAGCTTATATTAGAAAAATATTCTGCTATGGATTGTCTTGAAAACTATAGAGTTTTACTTGAATTTAATGAGGAACTTAAAAAAGAGAAATATGCTACAAATTGTGCTTATTATACAAAAGATCCGGGAGCATATTATGGAATTCAAAGAGATATGCTTAACTACGCAGAAATAAAAGAGGAAAATGAAATAAATGATTACGCTCTTATTGAACATGGAGCACATTTTCAAAATATTGCTCCATTTGGAGGGGGCGGAAAACAACGATATACGGGATATATAACATTAGGAGAATATAGAAAAGAGTTTCTTTTAAAACAATATCGCTTACCAGTTTATACAGTGGGACCATTTATAGCATATTCAGAACAATATTATAATAGTAAAAAATTGAAAGATTTAAAAGAAAAATGGGGAAAAACACTTTTAATTTTTTATGCACATAATCATGAATGGCTTGAAAAAAGTTATAGTAATGAAGAGTTTATTCAATTAGTAAAAAAACAGCAGAAAAATTTTAAGACGGTTGTATTATGTTGTTATTGGGCAGATGTAGATAAAGATTATGTAAAAATATTTGAGGAAATGGGAGTAAAGATAGTCAGTTGTGGTTTTCGTTCAGATAATAATTTTATGCAAAGACAAAAGACATTAATAACTTTATCAGACTATATTTTAACAAATGATATTGGATCTCATTTCGGATATTCTATTTATTTGGACAAACCTGTAACGTTTTTAGAAACAGCCGTTATTACGACGAAAAGTAAGGAACATTTAAGTGATAAGGCTGCTTGGATTATTGAAAATAATAAGAAAAAAATTTCTGAGTATTTTACTGCAGAAAATGGGACACTAAATACAAAAATTACGCAGATACAAAGAGATATATGTGAGCCCTACTTTGGTTTTCAACATGTAAAAACTAAAGAAGAAATAGAGGCTATTTTTTGGCTTTCTCAAAAAATCTATCAAAAAAGTAATAAACGTATTGGTGGTTATAAAGAATCAATAGAAAAAATATATAGAAATTTAGAAAAGAGTAGAAACCAGGAAGATATAATAAGATTTGAAACGTTAAAGGATGCACTAAATAGAAAATAAAAAGGGGAGGTAGATATAGTAGTGATAAAAGTGTTAGATTGTACGTTAAGAGATGGTGGTTATATTAATGATTGGAGATTTGGAAAAGAAAATATAAAAAAAGTAATAAAAAGGCTTGAAGAAGCTAATATAGATATTATTGAATGTGGTTATCTTGTAGATAAGAAAAAAAATTCTATAGATAGTACATTATTTAATTTTATATCAGACACAGATATTTTTTTATCAGAAGTATCAAAGAAAAATTATGTGTGTATGATTAATTATGGGGATTATACAATAGAAAAATTACCATCTGCAGAAGAAAGTAAAATTTCTGGAATTAGGCTTGCTTTTCATAAAAAAGATCGAAATGACGCAATAAATTATGTTAAACAATTAAAAGAAAAAGGTTATAAGGTATATATACAACCGATGGTTTCTCTATCATATACTGATTCAGAATTTATGGATTTAATTGATAAAGTAAATGAAATTGGTGTTACAGCATTTTATATTGTAGATAGCTTTGGGGTAATGAGACAATCCGATTTATTACGTCTATTTTATTTAACAAATCATAATCTAAATTCCAATATAGAATTGGGATATCATTCTCATAATAATTTACAGTTAGCATTTTCAAATGCACAAGCAATTGTTTCAATAGCAGGAAGAAGAAATTTAATTATTGATTCTAGTATTATGGGAATGGGAAGAGGGGCTGGAAACTTAAATACAGAATTATTTCTAGAATATATGAACGAAAATAAAGATGGAGATTATAAAATATTTCCTATTTTACAGGCAATCGATGAAGTGATAAATAAAGAGTATCAATTAAATTGCTGGGGTTATTCTCTACCACATTATTTGTCTGCACAATGGAAGTGCCATCCAAACTATTCGACCTTTTTAGAGGCTAAAAATACATTAACCATAGTAGATATAAATCATATTTTAGCTAAGTTATCTGAAGAGAAACGTTTAAGTTATGATAAAAACTATATCCAATATCTATATGAAGAATATCAATCACATCATATTGCAGATACTGAGGCATTAAGACAATTAGAGGAACAGTTACATGATAAAGAGGTTTTATTACTTGCTCCGGGAGGAAGTATTGTTTTAGAGCAGAAAAAGATTCAGAAGATAATAAGTGAAAAGAATTTAATAGTAATTTCAATAAATTTTATTTCAGATTTAATAAAAAGTGATTTTGTTTTTTATAGCAATATAAGACGTTATATAGATGGAAAACATGATCGGAATTGTAAAGAAATTGTTACTTCAAATATAGAAAAACAGTTAAAAACTATAGATTATTTAGTAGACTATTCAAATTTATTAAGCGATCATTCTGTAATTAAAGATAATGCTGCAATGATGTTAATAAAACTTTTAATACAAATAAAGGTAAAATCAGTTTACTTGGCAGGGTTAGATGGTTATAGTAGTGATGTTAGTGTAGATTATGTAGATAGGGATATGGCTTTAGTGACAGATGTAGAGTTACTAAAAACGATGAATTTGGAAATGAGTAAAAGACTAAGATTATTTGAGAAAGATATTAAAATTTATTTTGTTACAAAACAAAGGAGAGTTATATTACAAGAAGGAGAAGTTTAATTTTATGAAAGTAGTAGCAGTTGTTCCAATGAAATTAAATAATCGTAGATTACCGCAAAAAAACACAAAAAAATTTACTAATGGAAAACCACTATGTTGGTATATTTTAAACACATTAGTTCAAGTCAAAGGGATTGATAAGGTATATGTATATTGTAGCAATCCTATAATTAAAGAATTCGTTCCTGAGAATATATCTTATTTAAAAAGAAGTGAAGAACTAGATCAGGATAAAACAACAATGAATGAAGTATTGCAAGCCTTTGCAAAAGATGTACCAGCAGATATTTATATAATGACACATACAACTGCACCATTTATACAAATAAATACTATTGAAAAAGGATTAAACGCAGTATTAACCGAAAAATATGATTCTGCATTTACTGTAAAAAAACTTCAAGAGTTTATTTGGAAGGATGGAAAACCATTTAATTATTCTTTACAGAAAATTTCACGTACACAAGATTTAGAACCCTTATATTGCGAAACAAGTGGATTTTATATATATCGTAAAAATATTATTACAGATATGAATCGAAGAATAGGAAATACTCCTTATATGGTTGAAGTTGGAGAGATAGAAAGTATAGATATAGATGAAAAGGAGGATTTTGATATAGCAGATGCAGTCTATAATATGTATAAAAAATCAGGAGAAAAAAATTAAACATGGAAAAGATAAACAAATTTTTGTTAGAAGTACAAAAAAAATTTGAAACAAAAGTAGTAATAATAGCGACCTTTCATTGGCTACTTACTTTTTTAACAGATCGATTAATTTTTTCTGATGTAAATAAAAAGAATTTTATAATATTTTTATTTAGTAAAGTAATATTTTGGTTCCTTTTATTAAATATATGGTCAGCAGTTTTTGAAATGATAGGTAAAAGTGAAAAAGGAAATAGATATAGAAATATAATTAAAACTTCTTTGCCATATTTTTTATTACTTTTTAGTTTCATAATTTGTATATGGCCTACTAATATCGCATGGGGAGATATGATTAGCATTTTTAATAATACTACAAGATATAACATAGTATGGAAGTATCATTACTTTACCTCTTTATTTCATATTATATCTTTTATGTTTATACCAATTATAACAGCCCCTACAATTTTATTAGCTATCGTATGGGCTCTATTTTATGGTTGGTTACAAATACGATTAAATATGATATTTGGAAAAAGGGCAAAATATATTATAATACTATTCATTCTTCTTCCAACCCTATTTTATTCATTGTATCCCAATAGAGTACCAATGTATGCAATGATGTATTTATTTTTTTACGCATTACTTTATTTAGACTATATTTCTGAAGCAAAAAACAATATTTATAAAATTTTTTTACGTATATTGTTTGCAGCAATATTAATTTCATGGAGAAGTGAAAGTATTTATTTAATAATTTTTGTCCCACTTTTTCTCTGTATAACTTACTATCATAAACTTATAATCAAAAAAATATTTTGTTATATTTTTAGTATTATACTAGTTTTAATTTTAATTAATACTCCACAAAAGATAGGTGAGAAAAGTACCTATATAGATTATGGGAAAATACAAAAGGAAAATATTTTAGCGTATACAATCACCACTATGTTTTATGAAAATTTAGATGAAGAAAAAAATAACGATTTATTAAAAAAAATAGATCAAGTTTTAGATATAGATATGGTTAAAAGAGTAATAAAAGATTATGGAATACATTGTTATAAAGAGGCTTATACAGGACTTTCTGAAACAGAATATTATGCTTATAAAGAAGCAGCATCAAAGGAACAATATAGTGAATTTAATCGTAGTTGTATAAAACTTTTTTTGAACAATCCAATTATATTTATGAAAGCAAAATTGAAGGCATTTCACTATTGTGCTATAAATAAAAGACCATTTGCAGATAATATATCAATGAAAACCATAAGTGAAAATTATAATACAAGTAAACTTCAGTCTATAATTGCAGATACACCATATCCATTTATGAAGTCCTTATATAATAGCATAATTTCAGGCGGTGGTTCTTATCTACCCTCTCTAGAAAAAACTTCACTATTTATGAAAGGCATTACTTTGGTTAAAAAGATTACTTACAATCTTTATATTCCTCTAATCTTATTAATAGTGATGTTATTATATGCAATACAACAACACAATAAAATGTTAGTATTAATTGCTATTTCTTTTATTATCCATTTAGGTATAGTAATATTGGGAGCATATGCAGGATATTTTATGTATTATTTACCTTTATACTATACTATTTACTTTTTGATAATTAGTATATTTATTATAGGAAAAAATACAAAGAAAAATAAATAATTAGTGATAGAGGAGAAAATTATGCAGTTAATTATACCAATGACAGGTTATGGATCTCGTTTTGTAGCAATGGGATATAAACAACTAAAACCATTTATTTTAGTACAGGGAAAACCTATTATTGAATGGATTATAAAGGGAATGTATGCTTCGGAAAAAAATGTAATGTTTGTCTGTAGAAAAAAGCATTTAGAAGATAATAAAAATATGCGTGATACTTTATTAGAACTTGTCCCTACAGGAAAGATCTTTGAAATTGAAGATTGGGTAAAAAAAGGACCAGTATATGATGTTTTAAGAGCATCAAAATTTATTAATGATGAGGAGCCATGTATTATTAATTATTGTGACTTTTTTATGAATTGGGATTATGAAAAGTTTTTAGAAGAAGTTAAGAAACAAGACTGTGATGGAGCAATTCCATGTTATACTGGATTTCATCCCCATTTAATACCAATAAAAAATCTTTATGCCTCCTGCTTAACAGATAGGGATGATAATTTAATTGAAATACGTGAAAAATATTCATTTAGTATAGATAAGACACAGGCTAAACATTCACCGGGAGTTTACTATTTTAAGTCAGGAAACTTATTAAAAAAGTATTGTAATAGGTTAATTGAAAATGATGAAACCATAAATGGAGAGTACTATGCTAGTCTTCCCTATAATTATATGGTACAAGATGGTTTAAAAGTATGGGTTCCTACTAATGTAGAACAATTTTGTCAATGGGGAACACCTGAGGACTTAGAAGAGTATTTATTTTGGACAGAAACAATAAGGAGATATAAAAAATGAATATATTAATACCAATGGCAGGAGCTGGACAGAGATTTGTAGATGCTGGTTACAAAACTCATAAACCAACCATTATGACAATAGATCGGAAAAGTGGAAAAGAATTTCCGATGGTCGTATGTGCTACAATGGATTTACCTTGGGTAGAAGAGGAAGGGAAAAATATAACATATATAGATCGAAAGTTTCATAAAGAAGATGGAGTTGAAACACTTATTAAAAAGTATTATCCAAAGGCAAATTTTATTACAATTGATTATTTGACTGAGGGACAAGCTTCTACTTGCTTACTTGCTAAAGACATTATTAACAATCAACAGGAATTATTAATAGCAGGTTGTGATAATGGGATGGTTATAAAAGAGGAAGAATTTAAACATCTAAAAACAAAAAGTGATGCGATTGTCTTTACTTTTACAGGAAATTCTGTAGTTTCAGAAAAGCCAGAGGCTTATGGATGGATGAGAATAAACAAAGACAGAAAAATTATAGGAACATCTATTAAAACACCTATTTCGAATAATCCATTGCAGGATCATGCAGTAGTAGCAACGTTTTGGTTTAAAACTGGTAACATTTTTGTAGAAGCAGCAGAAAAAATGATAAGAGAGAACGATAGAATTCGTAATGAATTTTATGTAGATCAGGTAATAAAGCATATAATTGATCTTGGTTACAATGCGTATATTTTTGATGTGGAACATTATATCAGTTGGGGAACGCCTAAAGATTTCGAAAATTATAAAAATACATTTCAATATTGGGAAAAATTCGTCAAAAATAATGCTGACTTATTAAATGCGGAGTGATTATGATATTACAGTTTAAAAAGAGTAACTATACTATATTTATCTGTTATATTAGTTTATTAATAATTATTAAATTAATATTAATGGGAAGTTGTTCATCTGATTATGAAGAGCTTATGTTTTATCCCTTTATTTCGAAATTTTTAGAGGGAATAGGAACTAATAATTGGAATCCCTATAACTATTATTATAAAAATAATCTATTATCCTCTTTTCCCTATCCACCCGGAATGTTGATTATTCAGGCATTTGGAGGTCTTCTTTCCCATTTATTTCCCTCCAGTATAGATTTTATTCGACATATAACATTCAAACTTCCTTTACTTTTTTTTGACTGTCTTGCAATGTATTATTTAATGAAGATGTTTCCATGGTATAAAAGATATATTGGAATTTTGTATTTTTCATCACCAATATTAATATATGCTATTTATATGCATGCACAATTAGATATTATTCCCACTTCTTTATTACTTGGTAGTTTATATTATTTAACTAAAAAGAAAAATCGAAATGTACTATCAGCTGTATTTTTAGCATTTGCACTTTTAACAAAACTTCATATTTTAGCAGTTCTTCCGATTTTATTTTTTTATTTATATTATAAAGAGGGATTAAAAGGTACATTTTTATATTTTATTATTACTTTTGCTCTATTATGTATAGGCATATTTCCTTTTTATGGGGAAGGTCTTTTACATACAGTATTACTAAATGATGAGCAAAAGGTTCTATTCAAAGTGTTTTTTTTATTTTATAATATGAAAATTTATATACCTATACTTGCTATATTACTTATTTATTGGCTAGTTTATCATACTGGAAGAATTAATAAAGAATTACTTTTAAGTTTTTGTGGTATTTTATTTGCAATTTTTCTTGCACTTTGTCCACCAATGCCAGGTTGGTATATATGGATAGTTCCATTTATTACAATATTTTTTATTAATATGATGGAAAACAAACATAAAAATATAATAATCTATTTGGCTCTCAATATGTTTTATTTAATTTATTTTGTATTTTTTCATCATACACAATATGTAGATTTATATTTATTTGGAATTGATATGACATGGTTAAAGATAGATCATACAGTGGGAAAAAATCTTTTTTTTACCTGTATGACAGGAACTCTGATATATTTAATCATTTTGATGTATTGGTCAGGTGTAGCAAGTAATCGCTTATATCGCAGAAAGGATAAACCTTTTACAATTGGTATTACAGGAGATAGTGGAAGTGGAAAGAGTACTTTGGTAGGACTTCTGAAACAAAGTTTGGGAAATAAAAATGTATTATTAGTAGAAGGAGATGGAGATCATAAATGGGAAAGAGGAGATATAGAGTGGAATAACTATACACACTTAGATCCAAAGGCTAATTATTTATATCGCCAAGCAATGAATATAGCACAACTTAAAAAAGGGAATTCTGTAAAGAGAGTAGACTATGCACATGATACTGGAAAATTTACAAAAAATCACAAAATTTACCCCAATCGTTTTATTCTTTTTAGTGGATTACATTCTCTTTACTTACCACAAATGCGGCAACAATTTGATTTAAAAATTTATATGGATGTGGAGGAAAATTTAAGACGATATTGGAAAATTAATAGAGATTTATTAAGAGGACATTCTAAAGAACAAATTATACAATCAATTAATACAAGAATGAAAGATTCTTATGCGTACATTATACCCCAAAAGAAATATGCGGATTTAATATTACAATATTTTGACGCAGATTTTTCCGAAGATTTGAATTCTGGCTATAAACCTGTTTTGAGTTTAAGAGCTATAATGAGTAATGCAATTGACATGGAGGATTTAGTTAATAGTTTGAAACAATATAATGTAGATATTAAATATGATTTTTTGCCAGATTTAGATATGCAGCAATTAGTAGTTAATGGAAAAACTATACAAGAAAAAAAACTGCCTTTAGACAGTATAGCATATAAAATTATTCCACAATTAGATGAAATTACAAGAGAAAGTATAGACTTAGATAACAATATTAATGGAATTATTATTTTAATAATTTTAATAATTATAAGTTATCAAATGATAGGAGATTAAATTATGAAAGTATTTTTTAGAAAAACGGGTTTTCTTATAGTGGGAGTAATTATTACTCTATTGTTTTATTTTATTGGTATCAGAATTTATGTAAAGATTTCAAAGGATCCTATTATTTTTTTTGCTTCAATTATATTAGCTATTATTATTCCCGTTTTAGTATATTGGATTCCAAGAAAATTATGGAAAAAGCAGTTTGATCAATATTCAATATTTTTAATGTATGTATGTTCTGTTTTAGTTACAATATTCGTAGCAGTGTTTGGACCAGTCTTTATTGATAGAAGTATATCTTATCATATTGCTTTTTATGCAGCAGAAGAAAATTATGTTAATATAGAGGATATTCGAGATGAATTTTCTGTAGAAATTTTTGATAAAAGAATTCATGATGCACAAATAGCAGGTGTAATTGAAGTAAATGAAGATGGAATGTTTAAACCTACTTGGAAAGCAAAGTTAATTAGTAAAATTTTAATTCCGATTGGAAAATTTACAAATAGTTTAGATACTTACTATAAAATGAAAGAAAAGGTAAAATAAAGATGGAAATAATAGTAGATCGTAATATAAAAAATCAATTTATTTGGATGTCAAAGTATATTGGTATGAGAGAAGATTTCGTGCAAGCAGGGGGAGGTAATACATCTGTTAAATTAGACGAAACAAAAATGCTTATTAAATCATCAGGATATTCGCTATCAGAAATGACACTAGAAGAAGGTTATTCTATAGTAAATTATAAAAAACTTATACAAGAATTAAAAAAAATTAATCATAATACTGAAATATCTATGTCAGATAGATTGTTACAAGAAAGTATTTTTATGGGAAAGAGACCTTCTATAGAAACATTTTTACATGCAGTTACTGAAAAGTTTACAATTCATTCTCATCCATTACTAGTAAACATATTTACAGCAAGAGAAAACGGTATGCAGGAGTTAAAAGAACTGTTTCCAAATGCGTTATTAGTAGAATATTATACACCTGGAATTGAATTAGCAGTTGCATACTATCAAACCTACCAAAAAGAAATAAAAAAGGAAGAACAAACATTTCAAATTATTTTTTTAAAAAATCATGGGTTAGTTGTCAGTGGATCGACAGCGGAAGAGGCTATTGATACTCACGAAAAAGTTATACAAATCCTTTATAAAAAGCTACAATATCAAGATACTATAAATAGAAATATTTTCTATTTATACAAAAATTTATATCCAGTAAATGATGGAAAAATTATTTATGCTGTAGAAGATATAAAAGAATTAAAAAAATTAAGGGAAGATGGAATTTGGAATTATACATTTGCACCTGATTGTATTGTTTACTGTGGAAGAAATATACTACAAATTTCAGAGGGAGATATTATAGTTCAGTATAAAAAATATTATAAAATTTATGGACATCCTGTTATTATAGAATTTGAAAATCAGTATTATATATTAGCGGCAAATATAAAAAAGGCAAAGGAAATCGAAACAGTATTTCGTTTTTGTGCAAAAGTATGTTATGAAAATAAAGAGAAATGTATGAACCTTCTATCGGAAAAAGAACAAAATCATCTTTTAAATTGGGATGCTGAAAAATATAGACAGAATATAAAATAAAGAGGAAGAAAAAGAATGCAGGCTGTTATTTTTGATTTAGATGATACGTTATATGATTTTACAGGTTTGCAAGAAGCTGCACTTGATACACTATATATTTTTGGAAGTAAACTTTTAGAAGTTGATAAAGAAAAATTTAAGCGGGCCTTTTTATGGGGAAGAGATGAAACTAAAAGAATTTTAGGACATAAACCAGCATGTCGTAGTCGAGCGTTATATTGTCAACATGCACTGGAATATTTGCATAAGAATCCAATAACATATACACTTACCCTAGAAAAAATTTATTGGAATTATATTCTAGAACATATGGTATTACGAGATGGAGTAAAAGAGTTATTAGATTACTTAAAGAAAAATGAAATAAAAGTTGCAGTTTGTACAGATATGATAGTAGAAATTCAATATCAAAAGATTAAAAGGTTAGGAATTTCAGAATATATTGATGTTTTTGTATCTAGTGAAGAAGCAGGGGTAGAAAAACCAGAGGTAAAAATATTTGAGATATGTTTAAAGAAATTAAAAGTTTTACCTAGCCAAACTATAATGGTAGGAGATAGTTTGGAAAAAGATGTTATAGGAGCACTATCTGTTAAAATATTACCAATATGGTTTTGTACAAATGAAAAGAAATTGCCAAAGGAATATGAAGAAAAATCAGTAAAAAGTGTAACTACTATGTCAGAATTAAAACAAGTTTTAATAGGAGGAAAAAATTTTTGCTGAAAAAAGTAAAGAAAAAGGAATTATTAAGATTTTTGATAGGTGGTTCTTGTGCAGTAATTACAGACTATATAACGTATCGTCTATTTTTATATATTAATATCAAAGTAGGAATAGCAAAAGTAATTTCTTTTATATTAGGTTCTATAGTTGGATTTACTATTAATAAATTTTGGACATTTGAGAGTAAGACTCTTCTTAAAAGTGAAATTCTAAAATATAGTGTTCTATATTTATGTACAGCATTTATAAATTCAGAAATTAATAAGTTATTACTTGATTTATTTCATATAGAAAGTTTAGCATTTTTAGGTGCTACAGGAGTTAGTACAATTTTGAATTTTTTTGGTCAAAAGTTTATTGTGTTTTATAAAGGAGAACAAAAATGAAGTTATCTATTGTAATTCCTTGCTATAATGAGGCAGATAATATACCATTAATACTAAAACGTTTTAATGAAGTAATAAAAAGAGAAGATATAGAGGTTGTACTTGTGAATAATGGTTCGACAGACGAAACGAGAGAGGTATTAAAAAGGGAACTTCCAAAATATTCTTTTGCTCGTACAGTATTAGTAGAAGTTAATCAAGGATATGGGTATGGAATTCTTCAAGGATTAAAGTCTTGTAAATCTGAGTTTATTGGTTGGACACATGCAGATATGCAGACAGATCCAGCAGATGTAATAAAAGCATTAAAGAGGATAGATAGATACCAGCAAGAAAAGAAAGATTGTAATATTTATGTAAAAGGAAATAGAAAAGGAAGAGCATTATCGGATTGTTTTTTTACTTTTGGAATGAGTTGTTTTGAATCTATATATCTAGGAACAAGATTATATGATATAAATGCACAACCTAATATATTTTCAAAAAAGTTTTTTGATACATGGAAAAATCCGCCTTACGATTTTGCTTTAGATTTATATGCCCTTTATATAGCAAAAAAGAATAAATTACAAATAGAACGATTTGATGTATTATTTCCGAAAAGAATATATGGAAACTCAAAGTGGAATACAGGACTAAAATCTAAAATAAAATTTATAAAAAGAACAATAAACTTTAGCACAAAATTAAAAAGAGAGGGAATTTTATAATGGAGTTTATTAGTCACAGAGTAAATACAATAGAAGAATTAAAAATAATACCTCACCACTATGGTGTAGAAGTAGATTTAAGGGATGATACGAATGGCAAAATATATTTATCCCATGAACCATTTATAATCGGAGAAGATTTTGAGCAGTATTTAAAAGAATATCATCATGGTACAATAATTTTAAATATAAAAAGTGAACGAATTGAACCAAAAGTCTTAGAATTAATGAATAAATATAATATTAAAAATTATTTTTTCTTAGATTCTTCATTTCCAATGATTAAAACATTATCTGATAAAGGAATAAAACAAATAGCAATTCGTTATTCAGAGTTAGAGGGAATAGATACAATACGAAATATGGCAGGTAAAGTTGAGTGGATTTGGATAGATTGTTTTACGAAATTTCCTTTAGATAAATTAACTTATTGTAAAATGAAAGAATGGGGTTATAAGTTATGTATGGTATCGCCAGAACTACAAGGATGGAATAATAAAATAGAGGAATATGCACAGATTATATCGAAAGAAAATATAGAATTTGACGCAATTTGTACTAAGGAATATAATATAAAAAGGTGGACAGAAAATATAGAAGGGGAAAAATAATGTATATTTGGTTTGCTAGATTAAAAGATTTCTTTCATTATAAAGATTTATTAAAACAGCTTGTTATGAGGGATATTAAATTGAAATATCGTAGAAGTGTACTAGGTTATCTATGGAGTATATTAGATCCTTTATTAACAATGATTGTAACAACTATTGTATTTTCTTCTATGTTTAAAAGAAATATTGATAATTTTCCAGTTTATTTGTTTTGTGGACAATTACTATTTAACTTTTTTCGTGCTTCAACTAGTCAAGCAATGAACTCTATTAATGCTAATTCCTCTTTAATTAAAAAAGCATATGTACCAAAATATATTTTTACATTCTCTAAAATAATTAGTACATTGATCGATTTACTTTTTACAATGATAGCATTACTAATTGTTATGATTGCAACAGGAGCAAAATTTAGTATGTATAATTTACTTTTTCCAATCGTAATTTTTCAGTTAGTAATATTTTGTTTAGGTGTGGGGCTTTTTCTTGCACAGGCAAATGTATTTTTTAAAGATGTACAATATATTTATAATGCAGTAATGATGGCATGGATGTATTTAACTCCAATTTTTTATCCTATTGAGGCACTTCCTAAAATAGTGCGTGATATAATAGTACATTTCAATCCATTATATTACTATATAAAACAATTTAGAGATATTTTTTATATAGGAACTTTTCCAGAGATAAAATATATTTTTATGGGTAGTATAATGTCAATTATAATGTTATTTTTAGGAATAGCAATATTTTTAAAGAAGCAAGAACAGTTTATTTTACACATTTAGGAGATATAGATGAGCGAAAAGGTAGTAATTGAAATAGAAAATTTAACGATTCGTTTTAATTTAGCAAATCAAAAGGTAGATAATTTAAAAGAATATATCATTCGACTTATAAAAAAAGAGTTAATGTTTCAAGAATTTCTTGCAATAAAAAATTTAAATTTTCAAGTAAAAGAGGGAGAGTCATGGGGGATTATAGGTGCAAATGGTTCTGGAAAATCTACATTATTAAAAGTCATTAGTGGTATTTTGAAACCATATAAGGGAAAAGTAAAAGTGAAAGGAAGTATTGCACCATTAATTGAATTAGGTGCTGGTTTTGATGCTAATTTAACTGCACGAGAAAATATATATTTGAATGGCTGTGTATTAGGTCATACAGAGAAGTACATGCGAGAACATTTTGATGAAATTGTACAGTTTGCCGGAATAGAAGAATTTTTAGACTCTCCTATTAAAAATTATTCATCGGGTATGAAAGCAAGATTAAGTTTTGCAGTAGCGACAATGGTTCAGCCAGAAATTTTAATTGTAGATGAAATTTTATCAGTAGGTGATTATGCTTTTCGGAAAAAGTGTGAAAATCGTATGAATGAAATGCTTTCAAAAGGGGTCACTTTACTTTATGTATCACACTCTTTAGAAGAGATACAACGCTTATGTACACATACCCTTTGGTTAAATAAAGGAGAACTGAAGATGATTGGTAAATCAAAAGAAGTTTGTAATGCCTATTTAACGGAAATGAAAAGGTTAATATAAGAGTTAATTCCCTCTCTTAGTAGTTTTTGTACTACTAAGAGAGGAGAATAATACTCACTCCACTTTCTGGCCTTCGCAGGCACAAGTCAGTGCTAAGTTCTTTACAAAATAATCGCTTTGGTTGCGGGCGTCGAAGCGTTTTGCAATTACTTCTGCCTGATTATAAAACCAGTCAGCAAGAGTAGTACAGTTATAAGAGTTCTCTTCATTATATAAAGGGAAGTCTTTAGATAAATTGAGTGAAACTACTTCTTGACGTTTTGCAAGCTCTCTAAAGCAAGCAATAGCCCCTTTATAAAAGTCATAAATTTTCTTTTGATCCCACATGCCAAAAGTCCATTCCAGTCGAGAAGTTAATTTTTCTATTGCCTTATCAAGATCGGTATATGCCCAACAGCGCAGTACAGCACCTAAATAGCTGAGATCGCCTTTATCTCTGTTTCCTTTACAAAAGAGCTGATTGGCAAATGGGGTTGCTTCTTTTAAATCTCCTCGATCTAGGGCATCTTCTAAATAGGCAAGCCAATAAAGCTGAGGGGTATCTGGACAGAAGCGAATACGTCCTGCCTTTAATGGTTTTGCATATTCATCAGCAGCTTTTCTGTCACCAACTAATAAACACATTCGAACGGCAAAACTCCGATCACAGGCTCTACAGTCAGATAAGCTGTCTCGTCCTGTTTTCCAAAATTTTTCGAAATATTCAAAAGCCTTTTCTTTATCAATATATTGCCAAAAATTAGTCATTTGTTTCCAGTAGGTTCTTAAACCAACATGGTAGTGTTTTACTAAATCGTAGAACTGTTTCATTAATTCTTCCCACTGCGTCATAGGAATTTGCGGCAGATGGACAATCGGATCAATTCCCATTTGTATAATCATTAAATAGGCATCCTTGCCAGAATCTTCAGGCAGTGCAGTAGGGTTTTCTTCAAAGATATGAGAAAATTCAGCGGCTACTGGCATAGCCTTTGGAGGATCATCATGAAAAGTGGCCTCGCTGGCATAATCATAACGAAAAATTAGTCGGTAATAATCTTGTTTTGCCTCGTCTGCTTGACGGATTGCTTCTTTTAAAGCATCCATTTTCATTGCTCCGCTTGGAACGATACTCATTTCTCTCATTAACATCTCACCATCAAAAGTTTTTTTTCTCATAATCAAATCTCCTTATTTTATTTTTAAGCCCGAGCTAGGTCCTTTTTATAGTAGTCTGTACCATTTCGCTGATCAAATCGTTCGGCAATCTGTACTGCCTGAGTGTAAAACCATTCTGCTAAAGTGGCAGCATCTAACTGTTTATTTTGCTGAAGAGGATGCCCCTGCGGCGGCATAAGTGATAGTCCTAAACCATCGGCAGCCTTACAGCAACACCATGCTCCTTTATAAAAGTAATATAATCCGTATTGATTCCACATACCATTACTTAATTGCAGAGCATGGGGCAGAAGCTTAAAACCTTTTCGGGGATTGGTATATGCCATAGAACGTAAAACAGTCCCAAGATTGGCAAGGTCGCTTTTGTCCCGACAGCCTCCCTTTAATAATTTATTCTCTAATAGTTTGACTTCTGTAGAAAGTTCACTATCAAATTCTTTTTGGTCAAGATAATGTTCTAAAAATAATGCATAGGTTTGCCAAGGAACATCATGACAGACTTTTTTGCCGGAAAATATGGGAGTTGCCATTTCTCTTGCCAGACGGAAATTTCCACTCTTCATATTATACCACACCTTGGCGTTTTGTTCGCAGGCTGTACAGTCAGAGTACTGACCTCTAGGTTCTTTGCAAAAGGCAGTATAATGCTCTTTCGCTAAAATAGGATCTACATAGATATAAAATTCACGGCAAAGCATATGAAAACGTCTTACTGCACCTTGTGAAACAATATGAGCAGCTTCTTCCACTCGTGCTAACATTTTATAGCAGACGGATAATTCAAGTTGTGGCAATGAAAGAGTTAAAGCAGCAGCTTTTAATGCTGTATAAAAACAGTCCTCAGCGTCAGAAAGTTCAGGATATTCTTCTACCAGTGCAAAAAACTCGGCACAGACTGGAAGAATGATAGGTGAGTCATCGTAAAAGGGAGTAAAAAAAGCCATACTTGCCCGAAATCGCATTGCTGCAGAGAAATCTTTTGCTTCGTCAGCTAATTGAATCGCTTGTCTATAGGCAGCAGTACGTTGTGGACCATCTGGTGTATCATAAATTTTATCAAATATAGCATTTGTATCAAG
Source organism: uncultured Lachnospiraceae bacterium (assembly GCA_947089905.1). Lineage (GTDB taxonomy): Bacteria > Bacillota > Clostridia > Lachnospirales > Lachnospiraceae > MGBC140009. The sequence continues at coordinate 78,568 of CAMUMG010000005.1, read as the reverse complement.
TTTTTGTAAAGCCATAAAATCTCCTTTTTTTCTATGTAGTATAGAAATTATCAGGTACTGTGTTCAATTAAATTTAATAATTCTCGATTCATTGTTTTTAACTCTCCGCCTCTTAAAGAATGTCCTCCAGCAAGAAGTGATTGTACATATAATACCTGCGAGATACTTTCTAACAAAGACTCATCTTGAATCGTTGCTAACCGCTGGATTAATGGGCTGTTTAGATTAAAGTATAACATAGCTAACGGCTTTTGTTCTACACTTTCTAATAGAGAGCTTAAAGCATCAGAAAAAATATTAGAACTAATATCTCTGGCTGACTGAACCTGTCTTAAAAACTGTACTTCATCACTCATAGAATAAAGAACAGGAAGATCCGCAGGAAGGAAACGCCTTACATCGGTCTGACAGTCAAATTCTTCTAAAGCTTCATTAGCAACCCAAATAAGTGATGACATTTGATATTGTTCCGCAGGAGATAATTCATTTAAAACTAAATCTATATTGTCCTCTTGAAGCGGAGAAAACGGTAGGGCAAATATGTGGGATAACTTCGAAATTAATTCTTCATCAAAGGTATAACCAGTACAAATTAAAAGTTTTCCCTGTGCCATAAAAATAGGTTTTAATTGTTTAAATCTCGAAACAGAGCTTACCCAAGTAGCTTCTTTCACCTTTTTTAACATTGCTCCAGTAAAAGTTCCCTCACTGGTTTCAAAAGGAAGATAGTCAATAAATAGAGCAAATAGTGTATCGTCCCATACTGCTATAGATTTAATTGCCCGAACGTGTGTATTTACAATCTGTGAAAGCAAATTTGGATCGTTTTGTACTATCTGTTCCAAATAGTTTTTTACTGCATTTTCAAATTCTTTACGTGCTACATTTAATTCCATATCTTCATAAAAATCCTCACGAGAGGCAGTAGGACGTAAATTTCTAGTATTCAGAAAACAACGTAAAAAGAAAGCCCAAGAAGGCAGGAGAGTATTCCCTTCTTCTGTTAAAAGCATCTGTTTCAGATAAATGCGGTGGCCAGCTTTTAAAGAAGAGTCAGTGCGATAGGACAGTATATATGCTACGCCACTAAGATGGGGTGTCTGAATTGGAATAGCATCTAAAAATTGTTCATGAAACAGCCATTCTCCAAAGGATAACAACTGACTTCGGCTGATAATAGAAAAATCTGCGGGAATATTATTTAGCCGTTCTGGATTTCCCTGCAAATAGATTGGCACAGGCAGAACAAGACCATAATATTGTACCAGTTCTATGATTTTTTCTGGCTGAAAATAATGTTCTGCACCAGATTTTGCAGTCAAAATTACAGTAGTACCAGTTGAATCTATTTTATTTGAATTACCTGAATGATAAGTCATTTGATAAAGTGGAGCTAATGTATAAGTTCCATCTGGCAGTCCTGTCCATACATGGGCGGTACTGCCGTCGACTGGCTTTGTATGAACAACGATAGAATCAGAAACCATAAAGCAGGATAAAAGTCCAATACCAAATCGACCTATGTAATCTTCTGGAATTTTCCCATCAATAAGCTGTGTCTTAGAAGATTGTCCAATTACCGCAAGAAAGCGATGGATCCCTTCTTCACTAAGACCAGAACCATTATCTCTAAATTCAATTCTATGACCGGGTTCTACCAAAATGGTAATTCGTCCGTCTTTCCATCCGGGCTGTTCTTTCTGACGCAGTGTGATAGCATCGATACCATTTTGCAATAGCTCTCGTATAAATACATCAGGGCTTTTATATAAGTGATTAGATAATATATCTAACATACCGCCTAAATTTACTTGAAAATGAAATGGTTCTTTATCTTTTATAATTTCTTGTTTTTTTTCTGTTTTTATTTCCTCTGGTCTATCAGAAAGAGGAAATGGAAAACCTAAAGCGTTTATAAAATCAGTTATCTGCCATACGTCATGATATCCATACTGATCATCGAAATAGGCTTTTTCTTTAAGGTTCGTTTCTTCCCAAAAGCATAAATAGCGGTTTAGTCTTTGGGGTGAAATATGAAAGGCTTGTGCTAAAATTTCAGCATTTCCAGCCATGCGAAGACGTTCTTTTTTATCTATCTCTCCAAAATAATCAGGAATAGGACAAAAGCAATCCAATTTCTTTCCCCTATCATAAAGAGAATAACCCCAAAAATCATCATCATAAATATAGCAGAGTAAAACAATATTATCTGCTTTTTTTGAAAGTTCACAAGCGACATCTTCATAACTAGAACAATCGTCATTTAGTTGTACTATGGTTCCACCAGCAGATGTTTCAATAAGACATTGTGCAGGATCTAAATAAAAATTGTTATCTGATGCGATAGAAGACAAATATTTTTTTACAGGAAATATTCCTCGCTTTTTTATAATTGCTATATGTAAAAATAACCCCATAATTTCCCTCCAATCTTTATTATACTAACCAAAATTTTTCTCCTTCTTTATAGTTTATGGAAAAATCTGCCCGTTCTAAGCTTAAAGTATAGCGATTTGTACCATTGCGGGCATCAAATTTACCGGCGATGTCAACTGCTTGCAAATAAAACCAATTCTCTAATTGAGCAAGATCGTAAATGTTAGTCTTCTGCCAAAAAGGACAATAAGAGGACAGTTTTAAGTTTAATGCTTTGATATGATTTTTTTGTACCTTACAATAAATCCATGCTCCAATAAGAAAGGAAAACCATTTTTGTTTATCCCACAAAACTTCCCAATGAATTAGATACCATTTGAAAAGTTTAGTTGCCCTTTTAGGAGCGGTGAAAGTCCAACATCGCAGTATTGCACCAAAGTAACCTAAATCACTGGGATCTCCAAGTGTACTTGTAGCATATAGGGATTCTGCTAAAGAAGAAGCTTTGGATAAATCTTTATAGTCTAGAGCACGTTGTAAATATAAAAGCCATACATTACGAGGAACATCATGACATTTCATTACCCCATCAAAAATAGGACGAGCCAAATTTTCGGCACTTGCCATATCACCCATACGAAAAAATAGACGTACCATATCTGCCTGTTCACAGGCTCTACAGTCCGAAAAAAGATCACGGCGAGTACTTTTGAATTTTTTTAAATATTCCAATGCTTTTAAAGTATCAATATCTCCATAAAAACGAAATAAACGCTGATAAAACAAACGTCTTCCAAAACGATTATAGACAATCATCTTATCGAATTTTTCTATAATTTGTTCTGCTTGTTTTAGTGGAATCTGAGGTAAATAACCTAAGACTTCCATACAATAATCAACCATAAAAACAAGTCCATCTTCACCATCAGGAGGTGTCCATTGTTTTTCGGTCTCTCTAAGAGCAATATATTCTGCTACAAGAGGAAAGACTTTTCCCTGATCGCCATATTCCATTAACTCACTGGAATACATCCAACGAAAATATTTAGACAAAGAATGAGATTTTATAAAATCTGCACGTCGAATTAGATCTTGGAATGTTTCCATTCTCTCTTTGCCACGTGGCAAAGATAAACATTTTTTATAATCCATTTTAAGTTGTTCTTCTGTCATATCTCTATCCCTTTACTTTTATAGATATTATAGCATAATTGCTAATTATTTTCTATAAGGTTTTAAAAATATTCGAACATATATTTTTATTTTTTGACTAGGATGAATTGATTTTCATAAAAAAACGATTTATAATAAAAACGAGTTAGAACTTGTTGGAAAAATTAGAAAGGGATACTATGTCAGGTAAAATGATTGAGATTCAAGATGATTTTGATCTTGAAAAGATTACATCATGCGGTCAGTGTTTTCGAGTAAAGAAGTATGAGGATGAAACATATCGTTTTATAACAGAAGATCATGTTCTTTATATCCGAAAGCTTCCAGATAATACTTATTGGATTTCTTGCAGTATAAAAGAATGGAATCAGGTATGGACAGACTATTTTGATTTATCGAGAAATTATAGAAATTTGCGTAAAATAGCAGACGGTAGAAATGATTTTATTGAAAAGGCAATGGAATATGGTCTTGGATTAAGGGTGTTACATCAAAAACCTTGGGAGATGTTGATCACCTTTATTATTTCTCAGAGAAAAAATATTCCGGCAATCTCAAAATCGGTAGAGGCATTAGCAAAAAATTATGGTCATACAATAACCACAGATTTTGGAACAGTTTCATCATTTCCAACCCCGAAAGAGTTATCTAAGGCATCAATAGAAGATTTATGCTCTTGTAGTTTAGGATATCGTGCCGCCTATGTAAAAGATGCAGTAGAAAGGGTGGTATCAGGTAGATTGGATTTAGAAAAGATAGCAGAATATGAAGATGAAAAGCTCTTTCAAGAACTGATGAAAGTATATGGAGTTGGAAAAAAGGTTGCAAACTGTGTCTGTCTATTTGGATATGGAAGATCTTCAAGAGTGCCTATCGATATTTGGATTTCAAGAGCTATACAAGAAGAATTTAATGGAGAAGATCCATTTTCGGCATTTGGAGAAGATGCAGGAATTATACAACAGTATGTTTTTTACTACAAAAAAAATCTTTTGTGACTAATGACTATCTTGATTTATTTTACTTAGACAAGTATAATAAAATATCATAGATTTGACAAGAAAGGAAATGATTATGGTAAAAATGACTCCTCCAATGGGATGGAATTCATGGAATACGTATGGAGAGCAGATTAATGAGTCTCTCATTTTTGAAACAGCAGATGCTTTAGTAGATTCAGGACTATTTGCAAAAGGGTATGAATATCTTGTAATTGATGATTGTTGGTCATTAAAAGAAAGAGATGAGAAGGAAAGACTGGTTGCAGATCCTGTCAAATTTCCGCATGGTATGAAAGCAGTAGCGGATTATGTTCACTCAAAAGGATTAAAATTTGGAATGTATTCTTGTGCTGGAAATCTTACTTGTGCAGGATATCCCGGAAGTTTTGAACATGAGTTTTTAGATGCAGAAACATTTGCAGAATGGGGAGTAGACTTTTTAAAATATGATTATTGTTATCACAGCTCGATTATTCATGGAAAATATTTATATCAGAGGATGGGACTGGCGTTAGAAAACTGTGGAAGAGATATTTTATTTAGTGCCTGTTCGTGGGGAGCAGATCAGACACACGAGTGGATTAAATCTACAGGAGCGAGTATGTGGCGCTCTACAGGGGATATTTTTGATACTTGGGAATCGATTAAAGAACTTGTGAAACAACAAAATTGTCTACATCCATATAATGCGGTTGGTTGTTTTAATGATATGGATATGTTAGTTGTTGGAATGTACGGCAAAGGAAATGTAGGATTAAAAGGATGCAATGATACACAATATAAGACACATTTTTCTATTTGGGCACTGCTTGGTTCTCCACTTATGATTGGCTGTGATGTACGTCATATGTCTGAAGAGACAAAACGAATTTTGGGCAATGAAGAATTAATTTTGATTAATCAGGATAAAGCTTGCAGACAGCCAATTAAATTAAATGGTTTTTGGCAGGAAGAAGATTGTATCATATATGCAAGGCAACTGGAACATGGAGAAATTGCGATTGGTCTGTTTAACTTAGGACAGGAAGCTACCTATGCCAGATTTAATTTGGATGAATTAGGACTTCCACTTAGCACAGGAAGAACTCTTAAAATGAAAGAGCTATGGACAGGTGAAGAATTGACTGTAAAAAATGCTTCTGTGATTTGGAAGTTAGATCCATACGACTGTGCTGTTTTTAGAGCAAAGGTGGAAAAAAGATAATGTCTTTTTGTATGCAGTGTGGAAAAAATCTCAGTTATAATGAAATTGGAGCATATAAAAAATTTGTAAATAGGGGCAGTCAAAGTTTTTTATGCAAAAAATGTCTGGCGGAAAAACTAGATATTTCAGTAAAGGATATCGATGAAAAGATAGAACAGTTTAAACGTCAAGGGTGTACATTATTTGTATAAGATAAATTTTTTATAAAAAGGGGGTAACAATATGGCAGAGGTTTATTTGTTTTTAGCAGACGGTTTTGAAGAAATTGAAGCTTTAACGGTTGTAGATTTACTCCGAAGAGCCGATATAATAATTGAGACTGTTTCCATCAATGGTACATTACAGGTAGAAGGATCTCATAAGATTACGGTTAAGGCAGATAGGATCTATCAAACGGATCAATGTGAGGATGGAAGTATGTTAGTTCTTCCGGGAGGGATGCCAGGAACAAATGCACTGATGGCTCATGAAGGATTAAGGGAGTTATTATTTATGTATCGCAATGCCGCTAAAAAGTTAGCTGCAATTTGTGCAGCACCAAGTGTTCTTGGAATGAACGGACTATTACGTGGCAAAAGAGCAACCTGTTTTCCGGGATTTGAAAATAAACTGTTGGGAGCACAGATAGAAGAGAAAAGTGTTGTTTCAGATGAGGGTATCATTACTAGCCGGGGATTGGGAACGGCAATAGAATTTGCTCTGGCGATTATTACAGAACTTAGGGATAATGTTCTTGCAAGACAGATAGCCGCTTCGATTCAGTATCAATAAGATGGAAATAAGGAAGATGTCAGTTTAGAAAGAATCGGAGGTAAGATCAATGAAAAAATCGTTATTTAAAAATGAGAAAAGAAAAGTTCAGATAGCTTGTCTGACGTTAGGACTTCTTTGTTCAGGGTTTGTCCTGTCAGAAAAGCCAACATATGCAATGAATACTAATACAGTTTTGACAGGAGATATTTTAAGAGAGACAGGAAGTTCTCAAACTTCCACTACTCCAACGCCAGAAAGTACGGCCTCTGTATCTCCAAGTACAACTCCAACACCAATTCCTCAAACGAGTATTCAAGTGACGATGAATTATCAGACAGGCAGAGTGACTTATGCAGCAGGAGCTGGGGGAAGTACAAAGTTTTATTTAAGTACAAATAAGAAAAAAACATGGGAGTTATTAGATGTGAATCCAAATTCGATTGATCTAAATGGTCTGATGAAAAGTTCAGATGTGAAACTTTACTTTAAGGGCAATAAAGATCAAAATCCTGTAGAGCTTGTTTTAAAAGGAGAGGTAAAGGGATTAAAAGCGGCGTATTCTGTAGTTGGAGGAGCTGGCAAAATCACTCTCACTGGAGCAGTAGGAAAGGGTGGAATTGAGTATCGAATTGGAAAAGACGGTAACTGGACAACATGGGTAGAAAATAGTTTTCAGACTGCACCATATGAAATTACAGGAATAACGCTACAGTTTAGAGAAAAGGCTACCATTGCAGAGCGTTCTGGAAAGATCGTAAGCTTAAAGATTCCAAAGCGTCCTACTGCCCCAAGTGTAAAGGTAGACGGTGATAAATTTGTTTTAACGGGAATGAAAAATAATACCATGCAATACCGTGTGAATAACGGTCAATGGATAACTTATATTGCATCGGATGGAAAGTCGAAATATTTAGATCTACGTTCCCTTTTAGCTCCGGGTACAACAGATAATTCCAGAATTCCGGCTGGAACAATAGAGATTCGAACCATGGCAACAGAGAAGAAGGTGGCTTCTGCTATTCGTACTATTGAAATTGAACAACAGCGAACAGCACCAACTTCAGCAACAGTTGAACTAAATGGCACAACACTTACCTGTAAAGATGCTTCTGCTACAAAACAATACGAATATACTATGTTACATGCTGGAGAAGTATTGGATATGCAGAAAGCAAAATGGACTACAGTCCGCAGTTCCAAGTCTGTCTTAATTAAAAAGACTGGAAAGGCAGAAACGATTGTAGGAGATGTTATGGTAATCCGAATGAAATTAGAAAAGGATTCCGTGACAAAAGAAGAGGGACTGCCTTCACAGTATTTGTCCATGCAGATTACAAGTGTTACACCAAAGTAGAACTAAGCTTTAATTTCTTTTCGAAGAAGAAAAAGTGCTATAAGATTTGGAAGTGTCATACAAAGATTGATGAAATCGGCACATTCCCAAACGGTATCTAAGGATGCAACTGTTCCAAAAAAGATCATAAGAAGATAAAAAAAGCGGTAGAGATTTTGACGGGAATTTCCCCAAAGATACTCTACCGCTTTTTCTCCAAAAAAAGACCATCCAATTAGAGTAGCTGCTCCAAAGGCAATTAGAGATAATTGTAACATTGGACTTCCAATATAGGGAATCTGAGAAAATGCGGCATTTGTCCATTCACTGTAGGAGAGATTAGTCACTGTAAGAGGATCTTTTATTACTGTACACACAATAACAATTCCAGTAACAGCACACATTACAACGGTATCCCAAAAGGTTGCACTCATAGACACAAGTGCCTGTTTTTTAAAGTCAGTAGAACTAGAAGCCGCTGCTGCAATAGCAGCAGAACCAAGTCCTGCTTCATTAGTAAACAGACCTCTGGAAATGCCATAACGTAAAGCCTTTTGCACTGTCATACCAGCAAAACCTGAAATAGCAGCTTTAGGACAAAAGGCAGAAGTAATAATAAGTCTGAGTGCAGCAGGAAGAAAACGAATGTTTAAAATAAAAAGAATCAGACAACCAAATAGATAAAAGGCGGCAATTCCAGGAACAATATAAGTACAAATTTTTTGAATAGAACAAGCACCACCAATAATTGCTAATCCAACAAGTGTACTTAATAGTATTCCAGTAAGCCAGTTTGGAACTCCAAAGTGTGCTGCTGCATCTGCAACAGAATGAGATTGTGTCTGACAACCCATAAAAAAAGCAGTTAAAACCGCACAGAAAGCAAAAAAACGGGCTGTCTTTTTAAAGCCTAAACCATCTTCTAGGGCATACATTGGACCACCACAATAAGATCCATTTGCAAGTTTATGACGATATTTGATGCCAAGATAACATTCGGCATAAGTAGTTGCCATTCCAAATATTCCTGTAATCCAGCACCAAAAAAGAGCTCCTGGACCACCAAGAGCAATCGCAGTAGAAACTCCAACAATATTTCCAGTACCTAATGTAGCGGCTAGCGTAGTAGCTAATGTAGAAAAAACACTGGCATTTCCGGAATGATCCGAATCTGCTTCAAGAGATAAACGAATTGCAAGTCCTGCTTTTCGCTGAATGAATTTTAAATGAATAGTAAAATATAAATGGGTTCCAAATAAAAGAAACAACATTGGACCACCCCATAAAATGGAATTGATTCCTGAAAGAATAGATAAAAGATTCATAACATTCCTTAGATAGCATTATTAATAAAATATATGAAAAGGGTTGTTTTCTTAGAATATCAGACCAAAAATTACCAATCATAATATTTAAAACCGTGTACATAATAATAGCACGATAAGCGATGAAACATTCACGTGGAGAAGGTTAAAGACGTTTTCCGATAAGTGATGGAGTAAAAACTTATCGGAAAAAATGTCGAAACCGACAAAGCGGTCGGACGAGTTAACTATAAAGTATACGGAGGTGAATTAACATGGCAAGCAACAATTCAGGAACAAACAGAATGGAAGTACCACAGGCAAGAGAAGCAATGGAGCGTTTTAAAATGGAAGTTGCATCAGAAATTGGAGTACCGTTAAAGCAAGGTTACAACGGAGATTTAACAAGTGCTCAAAATGGTTCTGTAGGTGGCGAGATGGTTCGTCAGATGATTAAAAAGCAAGAAGAATCTATGTCTGGTGGTCAGATGTAATCAAAAATAAGAATAAAAAATTATTATGTAGTAAAATTGACTACATGACAGTTTATCGGTATGGAATAGTATTTATGCTATTCCATACTGTTTGTTTGTTATAGTTTATGTATTTAAAGTCTTGACACGTTATATAAAAAACGGTATCATTTGTAAAGTGTAATAGAATACAAAGAAAAACGGTATGTTGAAACCGCAGAAAGTATACTATTTAAAGAGAATATTTTTGACAAAAAGAAAGGGAGGAATCATGGGAAAGTATTTTGGTACGGACGGATTTCGCGGAGAAGCAAATATCAATTTAACAGTAGAACATGCTTATAAAGTGGGACGTTTTTTAGGATGGTATTATGGTAGAGAACATAAGCCACGTATTGTTATTGGAAAAGATACAAGACGTTCCAGCTATATGTTTGAATATTCCCTCGTTTCCGGTCTGACAGCAAGTGGAGCAGATGTCTATCTTTTACATGTTACAACAACTCCAAGTGTTTCCTATGTAATAAGAAGCGAAGGCTTTGACTGTGGAATTATGATCTCAGCAAGCCACAATCCATATTATGACAATGGGTTAAAGGTAATCAATGGGGGAGGCTATAAGTTAGAAGCACATATAGAACAAGAGATAGAAGCCTATTTAGATGGACAGTTTTCAAATTCAAAAGATTTAGATCTGCCATTTGCAGTAAGAGAACAGATTGGAAGAACAGTAGATTATGCTATGGGAAGACATCGTTATATTGGATATTTAATTTCACTTGCCACTCGTTCTTTTAAAGATAAAAAAGTAGGTTTAGATCTTGCAAATGGTTCAGCAACAACAGTTGCAAAGGGAGTATTTGACGCATTAGGAGCAAGAACATATGTGATTAACAGTGAGCCGGACGGTACAAATATTAATACAAATTGTGGTTCTACCCATATTGAAGGATTAAAAAAGTTTGTTGTAGAAAATGGTTTAGATGTCGGTTTTGCGTATGACGGAGACGCAGATAGATGTTTAGCAGTAGACGAAACGGGAAAAGTTTTAAGTGGAGATGCAATTATGTATCTATGCGGCTGTTATATGAAAGAACGCGGAGAATTAAATCACAATACGATTGTTACTACTGTAATGTCAAATATGGGATTGTATAAGGCACTTGATCATAAGGAGATCCAATACGAAAAAACGGCAGTTGGGGATAAATATGTCTATGAAAATATGATGACAAATGGGTATTCTTTAGGTGGAGAGGATTCAGGACACATTATTTTCAGTAAACATGCTACAACTGGAGATGGTATTTTGACTTCACTAAAAGTAATGGAAGTTATGCTTGAGAAAAAAGAAAAACTTTCAGAGTTAGTTAAGGATCTAAAGATCTATCCACAGCTTTTAAAAAATGTCAGAGTAAAGGATAAAACTGCAGCAAAAAATAATGAAAAAGTGCTGGAGGCTGCAGTAAAAGTAGAAAAACAGCTTGGAACAGAAGGCAGATTGTTATTAAGAGAAAGTGGAACAGAACCTGTGATTCGTGTAATGGTAGAAGCACAGACAGACGAAATTTGTGCGGATATGGTAGAACAGGTTATAGCTGCAATTCGAGATTGCGGGCAGGCAGAATAATTGAAAAAAGTTATGGATTTTAAGAATAAGATATGCTATAATAAGTTGATATCTAACCTTTAGAGGTTAGTCCCTATGGCTTAGGTAACAGAAGAAGAGAATGAGCCGTGAATTGTTTAAGGAGGATTTTAACAAATGAGTTACCAGGTTGAAGATTTAGGAAAGAATATGAGAAAGCTTACGATTGAAGCTTCTGTAGAAGAATTTGAGCAGGCAGTAAACAAGGTATATCAAAAGAACAAGAATAAGATCAACGTTCAAGGATTCCGAAGAGGAAAAGCTCCTCGGGTCATTGTAGAAAAAATATACGGTGCAGAGATATTTTTTGAAGATGCTGCGAATGAGATTATTCCGGGAGCTTATGAAAAGGCAGCACAAGAGTCTGGTCTAGAGATTGTATCCCGTCCAGAAATTAATGTAACCCAGATCGAAAAAGGAAAGCCGTTTATTTTTACAGCAGAAGTAGCAGTAAAACCAGAAGTAACACTTGGTGAATACAAAGGAATTGAAGTGAAAAAACCAGACAATTCTGTTTCGGAAGAAGAATTACAAGCAGAATTAAATAGAGTAAGAGAACAAAATTCCCGTACCATTACAGTAGACAATCGATCTATTCAGGATGGAGATATTGCAGTAATTGACTTTGAAGGATCGGTTGACGGAGTTCCATTTGAGGGAGGAACAAGCGAAAATTATTCTCTTACAATAGGATCACATTCCTTCATTGATACATTTGAAGAGCAATTAATCGGAAAAAATATAGGGGATCAGACTGAAGTTCATGTCACATTCCCAGAGGAATATCATGCAAAAGAATTAGCAGGAAAACCAGCTGTATTTCAGGTAAAAATTAAAGAAATAAAGGTAAAAGAACTTCCGGAATTAGATGATGATTTTGCACAGGATGTTTCGGAATTTGATACATTAGAGGAATATAAAAAGAATGTAAAAGCTTCTTTAGAGGAAAAGAAAGAAAAAGAATCAAAAGAAGCAAAGGAAGATGAAGTCATTGAAAAGATTATTGAAAACTGTTCTATGGAAATTCCAGATGCAATGATAGAAACACAAAAGCGTCAGATGGCAGAAGCATTTTCACAGAGAGTACAAAGTCAAGGTCTGACAATGGAACAGTATTTTAAGTTTACTGGAACAAATGCTAATAAATTGATGGAATCTTTTGCTCCACAGGCATTAAAGCGAATTCAGACAAGACTTGTATTAGAAGAAATTGCAAAAGCAGAAAATATCGAAGTAACTCCAGAAGAAGTAGAAAAGGAAATTTCTGAGTTAGCAGCTTCCTATCAGATGGAAGTAGAAAAAGTAAAGGAATTACTTGGAGAGAAAGAGAAGGAATCCATGAAGATGGATGTCGCTGTTCAGAAAGCAATTGATTTAGTAGCAGACGCTGCAAAAGAAGTAGAAGCCCCAAAAGAAGTAGAAGCTCAAAAAGAGGCTTAAACCAAAAAAGAGGATGTTCTTGATAGGGCATCCTCTTTGTGCCAAACAGATAGTTTAAAAAAAGGAAAGGAAGGGTATGATGAGTTTAGTTCCTTATGTAATTGAACAGACAAGCAGAGGAGAGCGTTCCTACGATATTTTTTCTAGATTATTAAAAGAAAGAATTGTATTTTTAGGAGAGGAAGTTAATGACGCAAGTGCACAGGTAGTAATTGCTCAACTCCTCTTTTTAGAAGCAGAAGATCCAGGAAAGGATATTAATTTATATATCAATAGTCCTGGTGGATCTGTTTCAGCAGGACTTGGAATTTATGATACGATGCAGTACATTAAATGTGATGTTTCTACAATCTGTGTAGGATTGGCAGCTAGTATGGGAGCATTTTTACTTGCTGGCGGAACAAAGGGAAAACGTCTTGCCCTTCCGAATGCTGAAATTATGATTCACCAGCCTTCTGGGGGAGCAAAAGGACAGGCAACAGAAATTCAGATTGTCGCAGAAAATATTTTAAAGACTAGAAAGCGACTAAATGAGATTTTGGCTGCCAATACAGGAAAGTCCTATGAAGTAATTGCGGCTGATACAGAGCGAGATAATTATATGACTGCTCAACAGGCAATGGAATATGGCATCGTGGACAGCGTAATTACGAATCGGGTAAAGTAAGAAATGAGGTGGAAGCCATTGTCAGGAAGATCAGATAATGTCGGACCAGTACGTTGTTCCTTCTGTGGGAAAACAGAAGATCAGGTAAGAAAATTATTTGCTGGGCCGAATGATGTGTATATTTGTGATGAATGTATTGAATTGTGCTCTGAAATTGTAGAGGAAGAGTTTGAAGACGATTATATTGAGCATGATGATCATTCCATTAATTTATTAAAGCCGACAGAGATTAGAGAGTTTTTAGATCAGTATGTGATCGGTCAAGACGAAGCCAAAAAAACACTTTCGGTTGCAGTTTATAATCACTATAAAAGAGTTCTTTCCGAAAGGGATCTCGATGTCGAATTACAAAAGAGTAATATTTTGATGATTGGACCAACGGGTTCTGGAAAGACCTATATTGCCCAGACACTAGCTAAAATATTAAATGTTCCATTTGCTATTGCAGATGCTACAGCATTAACAGAAGCCGGATATGTAGGTGAAGATGTAGAAAATATTTTGCTCAAGATTATTCAAGCAGCAGATTATGATATTGAGCGTGCCCAATATGGAATCATTTATATTGATGAAATCGATAAGATTACTAGAAAGTCTGAAAATACTTCTATTACTAGAGATGTTTCTGGAGAGGGAGTACAACAGGCACTATTAAAGATATTAGAGGGAACAATCGCTTCTGTACCACCACAGGGGGGAAGAAAACATCCTCATCAGGAGTTTATCCAAATTGATACAACAAATATTTTGTTTATCTGTGGAGGCGCATTTGATGGAATTGAAAAGATTATAGAGTCTCGTATTGGTCAAAAATCTATTGGATTTAACGCGGAAATTACGCAGGGACAAAATGTGGATATTGGAAAGTTACTACGTCAGGTATTGCCACAGGATCTAATTAAATTTGGTATGATTCCTGAATTTGTAGGACGAGTTCCTATCAATGTTGCTTTGGATCTATTAGATGAACATGCGCTAGTACGAATTCTTACAGAGCCAAGAAATGCAATTACAAAACAATATCGAAAGTTATTTGAATTAGATGGTGTAGAACTAGAATTTGAAAACGAAGCACTGCATGAGATTGCAAAACGTTCTTTTGAGCGAAAAACCGGAGCAAGAGGTCTGCGAGCAATTATGGAGTCTGTGTTAATGGATACGATGTATCGTGTTCCGTCTGATCCGACGGTATTAAAATGTATTATAACGAAAGATTCCGTAGATAAAACGGCAGAACCTGTCCTGTTATGTGCTGAGGATGGCAAACAGAGGAAGGCGGCTGCAAAACGCAGCAAGAAAATAAGCAATAACGAGATTGCTTAGGACGATGGGAAACAGCCGTGAAAGAAGCTGTTTCCTATTTTTTTAGAGATATGAAAAGGGTATGATTTGCGCTATAATGCGTAGAAATGAGGCTAAAAATGAGTGGATACACAAGAAAAATGCCCGTAGTTGCACTTCGAGGAATGACAATATTGCCGGGGATGTTGATCCATTTTGATGTGAACAGAAGTTTTTCAATCGCTGCTGTAGAAGAAGCAATGCGAACGAATCAAGAGATTTTACTGATCACACAGAAAGATTCTGAAGTTTTAGAACCTGAAAAGGAAGATTTTTATCAAATTGGTACAGTTGCAAATGTAAAACAGTTAATTAGGATGCCCGGAAATTTACTTCGGGTTATGGTCAGTGGAATAGAGAGAGGAAAACTAATTGATATACTCTCAAAAGATCCTTATTATTTAGCAGAAGTAGAGAGTTATATACAGGAAGCTATAGAGTTGACACAACAAGAGCGAGAGGCAATGCTACGAAGTATAAAAGACTTATTAAATGCCTATTTTAATGAAAATTCTCAGATGAATAAGGATATGATTAGACAGATGATGGGAGTCGATAACCTAGAGCGTATTGTAGAACAACTTGCAGTACAGATTCCTATGTCCATGATAGAAAGACAAAGCTTGTTAGAAGAGTATGATTTTGTTTCCAGATATGAACAGCTCTCTGCAATTTTAGCAAATGAGATTTCGGTGATTCGGATTAAAAAGGACATCCAAAATAAGGTAAAAGAGAGAGTTGATCAAAATCAAAAAGAGTATATTTTACGAGAACAGTTAAAAGTGATCCGAGAGGAATTAGGAGAAAATAATACAATAGCAGATGCAGATTTATATTTAGAACAGACAAAAGCGTTAATCGCCTCTAAGGAAGTAAAAGAACGTATCTGTAAGCAAATAGAACGATTTAAAACAGTGGCAAATAGCAGTTCCGAAAGTGCAGTGGAAAGAAGTTATATTGAAACGCTATTAGAGATGCCTTGGGATAGGGCAAGTAAAGATAGAGAGGATATTGGATACGCAAGAAAGGTCTTAGAAGAGGAACATTATGGTCTGGAAAAAGTAAAAGAACGAATCTTAGAATTTTTGGCAGTACGAACTTTGACAAAAAAGGGAGATGCTCCGATTATTTGTCTGGTAGGGCCTCCAGGAACAGGAAAGACATCAATAGCACGTTCTGTAGCCCGTGCTTTAGATAAAAAATATATTCGAATCTGTTTAGGGGGAGTACGAGATGAAGCAGAGATTCGAGGACATAGAAGAACGTATGTAGGAGCACTTCCAGGGCGTCTTGCCGATGCACTTCGTCAAGCAAAAGTCAAAAATCCGTTGATGCTTTTAGACGAGATTGATAAGGTGAGTAGTGATTATAAAGGAGATACTTCATCTGCACTATTGGAAGTATTAGATTCAGAACAAAATTGTCACTTTGTCGATCATTATATTGAGATTCCACTTGATCTATCAGAAGTATTATTTATTGCCACAGCAAATTCTGTACAGACAATTCCTAAACCATTATTGGATCGTATGGAAGTAATTGAAGTCAGTTCCTATACTCAAAATGAAAAGTTTCATATTGCTAAAAAACATTTGATTAATAAACAGATAGAAAAGAATGGATTATCGTCTAAACAGCTTTCTATCACAGATGGAGCATTAAGAAAAATTATTCTCGGATATACAAGAGAAGCAGGAGTTCGTACTTTAGAACGAAAAATCGGTCAGATTTGTAGAAAAGCTGCGAGAGAATTGTTAGAACAGGAAAAAATAATAGAAGAAGAGACAGCAGCATGTATAGAAAAGAAAACAATGACCAAAATTCGAGTAAATGAAAAAAAATTAGAGAATTATTTAGGGAAGATAAAGTATAGACAAGATCATAAAAATAAAACAGATGAGATTGGTATTGTAAAAGGTTTAGCTTGGACAAGTGTAGGAGGAGATACTCTAGAAATTGAAGTCAGTACAATGAAAGGAAAGGGAAATTTTGAACTGACAGGACAGCTTGGAGATGTGATGAAAGAATCTGCTAAAACAGGAATCAGTTATTTAAGATCTGTCTGTAAAGAATATCAAATCCCTGAAAATTATTTTGAAGAACATGATATTCATATCCATATTCCGGAGGGAGCTGTTCCAAAGGACGGACCATCAGCGGGAATTACCATGGCAACCGCAATGCTTTCGGCTGTTACAGAAAAAAAAGTACGTGCAGACATAGCAATGACTGGAGAAATTACATTACGCGGAAGAGTTCTTCCAATTGGAGGATTAAAAGAAAAGATACTTGCAGCAAAAACAGCGGGAATTCGGGTTGTATTAGTGCCAGAAGAAAATAAAAGTGATATAGAAGAATTAGAGTCAGAGATTACAGAAGGAATTAAAATTCGGTATGTATCGACGATGGAAGAGGTATTAAGCCACGCATTAGCAGAAAAGAGGAAATCATGAATGTAAATCGGGTAAGTCTGGAAACAGTTTGCGGGATTACCAGTAAATTGCCTGAAAACACACTGCCAGAAATTGCTTTTGTAGGAAGATCAAATGTAGGAAAATCTTCCTTACTCAATGTATTAGTTAACCGGCGAGCTATAGCAAGAACTTCCTCCCAGCCAGGAAAAACACAGACCATTAATTTTTATCGGGTAGAGGATCAGTTATATTTTACTGATCTTCCCGGATATGGCTATGCAAATGTATCCTTAGAAATCAAACAAAAGTGGGGAAAGATGATTGAGAAATATTTAAAATCGTCAAAACAACTACAGCAGATTTTCCTTTTGTTAGATATTCGCCACATTCCTTCCCAACAAGATCGAATGATGTATGAATGGATACTTTCTTATGGGTTAAAACCAGTTATCATTGTAACGAAATTAGATAAGATAAAGCGCAGCCAAAAAAATCAACAATTAAACCAAATCAGAACTTCTCTACACTTGCCGCCGGAGATAAAAATGATACCATTTTCTGCACAGACCAAAGAAGGTAGAGAAGAAATTTGGACATTCATTGAAAATTGTCTGAAAAATTCTTATCTTGAATCAGAAGAGGTAGACATAGGAAAGGAACAAAAAAAAGATGAAGTGGATTAAGGAGATATTAAAAGGGGTTATTATTGGAATTGCCAATATTATACCGGGAGTAAGTGGTGGAACAATGATGGTTTCTATGGGAATTTATGATAAAATTATCGGTGCAGTCAATCAACTTTTCCATCATTTTATTCAAAGTATAAAAACGCTTCTCCCATATGGAATTGGAATGATACTTGGGATTGGCGGACTTTCCTTTTGTATTGAATATTTATTTAAAAATTTTCCATTACAGACAGCTTTACTTTTTATTGGACTGATTTTCGGTGGACTTCCAGTGATTTTAAGAAAAGTAAAAGGAAACAGAATAAGTCTGTTAGAGGGTGGATTATTTCTTATATTTTTCGCCCTAATCATTGGAATGCAGCTTTTAAAAGAAGGAGGCAATGTAGAATTAAATTTAAGTATTGGACTTGTATTAAAACTTTTTCTACTTGGTGCTTTAACTTCCGCTGCAATGGTGGTACCTGGTGTCAGTGGTTCTATGATTTTGATGTCATTTGGATTTTATAATCCGATTATTGAAACGATTAACCAGTTTATTCGAAGTACCTTAGATGGAAAATTTTCAGAGATGTTTCGCTATGTCGGAATTCTTTTTCCATTTGGAATTGGGGTTTTAGTTGGAATCTTTGCCATTGCAAAATTAATTGAATATTTGCTACATCGATTTGAACGGCAGACTTATTTTGCAATTTTAGGCTTAATTATGGCTTCCCCAATAGCTGTTTTAATGGGAATTGGACTTGGTACTATTGGTATAGGTTCTGTTCTTACTGGAATTGTTACATTTGGTTTAGGTTTTATAGCAGCTTGGATGTTAGCAGTAAAATAGAAGATGAAAGGAGGAGGTTTTGAAAAGTTTGTTTTTAAGAAAGCTGTTACTACTTTGTGCGATTATGATACTGTTATCCTTTCTTGGAGTCGGAATTGTTTTAATCTCAGAAAACGCACAAAGGATACAGAATGAAAAAAAGGAATCCTTTGTTACGATTGTAACCTCCTTTGATCCAATATATGTTGCAGCATTAAATTTAGCAGATAGTATAGAGGAAGTGGAAATACAAAATCTTACAGAAAATCATACAGGATGTTTACATGATTATCAGATGACTACAAAAGACAAAAAAGTATTAGATGCAGCAGATATTTTTTTACTAAATGGTGCAGATATGGAACATGTTTTTGAAGATGTAATTGCTTCCTATGAAGAACTTATAGTCATTGATTCTAGTGAAGGAATTTCTCTACTATCTGGTTCTGGAAAGAATGATCATCAGGACACGAATGGACATATTTGGATGAACCCTGAATATTACAGACAACAATTACAGACAATTAGCAAGGCATTACAACAATTTGATCCCAAACATAAAAGCCAGTATAAAGTTAATTTAGAACTTTATGATCAAAAGGTTCAAAAGCTACAGGAAGAAATGACACTGCTCACTAAAGAACTTAGCGAAAAAGAAATTGTAATCTTTCATGAGGCGTTTGCTTATTTGGCACAGGCGTTAGGATTAACAGTTATATATACATTGGATATGGATGAAGAAACTTCTTTTCGTGCAGGGGAAGTGGCACAAGTTATAGATGAAATCCGACTTCATAATGTGAAATATTTATGGGTTGAAGAACAGTTTACAAATTCTATAGCCAAATCGATAGCAGAGGAAACAGGAGCAAAGCTTGTAGTTTTAAGTACCCTGACAAATGAATCCAATAAAGAGGACATTCCAAAAGAGGCCTATCTAAATGGAATGAAAAGGAATTTAGAAAAAATTCGGATAGAAATGAAAGCAGGGGAGTAGAATGGAAAAATTAAAAATAGGAGCAGGAGCTTGTGGTTTTCATTGTATTAAGGTAAAAGATTTTTCTGTTCGAGCAGGAACTACCATGCTATTAGAACATATCAATCTTCATATTCACTGTGGAAGGCTGACTGTGATTATTGGACGTAATGGGGCAGGAAAATCAACACTGATCAAGGCGATGTTAGGTGAGATACGCCATGAAGGAACAATAGAGTTTCGAGATATTAAACAAAATGCCATTCGAAGATTACAAATTGGATATGTACCACAGTATTTAAACATTGATAAGAATACTCCTGCAAGTGTTTATGACATGTTTGCTGCCTATATCAGTAAAATTCCTGTCTGTCTGTATCAATCCAAACGGGTATATAAACAAGTAAAAGAGCGTCTTTCTCTCTTTGCTGCACAGGATTTAATTGATAGGCAAGTAGGCGATCTGTCGGGTGGAGAATTACAGCGGGTTTTATTATCGATTGCCTGTACACCAGTTCCAAATCTTCTTTTATTAGATGAGCCAGTATCTGGAATTGATAGAAATGGTATAGAGCTTTTTTATAAAAATATTGAAATGTTAAAAAGAAATTATGATTTGGCAATGATTTTAGTATCTCATGATCTTGAATTTGTTGAAAAATATGCAGATTATGTTATACTATTAGATAAGACGATTATACGAGAAGGAACTCCTGATAAAGTTCTTTCAAGCAGAGAATTTAAAGAAGTTTTTGGAAGTTCTAAGACCGCATGGGTAGGATAGGAAAGTGAGGAATGTATTAATCATGAATTTTATGAAATATGATTTTATGAGAAATGGATTTCTTGCGATTCTTTTGATAGCACCATTATTTGGAATTCTTGGAACAATGATTGTCAATAATAAATTGGCATTTTTCTCGGATGCTCTTGGACATTCTGCCTTTACAGGAGTTGCAATTGGAGTATTGTTACATATTGCTGATACTAATTTAACTATGGCAGTATTTGCAATTATTTTTGCATTACTCTTAAATGCTATAAAACGAAAAGACAGTCTTTCTACGGATACTATTATTTCAGTATTTTCTTCCTTTAGTACCGCAATAGGATTAGTAATTTTATCATTAGGAGGACAATTTTCGAAATATTCTGCACTTTTAGTAGGAGATATTTTAAGTATCTCAAAAAAAGAAATTATCCTCCTATTACTTGTATTTCTAGCAACTCTTCTTTTTTGGGGATTTTGTTTTAATCGTCTGGAAGCAGCTAGTCTCAATATAAGTCTTGCAAAAAGTAAGGGTGTACCAGTAACTACAATCGAGTCTATTTTTGCAGTATTTATTGCCTTGATTGTTATGTTTTCTATCAAATGGGTTGGAATTTTGTTGATCAATGCACTGTTGATTCTACCTGCTGCATCCGCAAGAAATATAGCGGGAAATATGAGAGAATATCATTTGTTTTCTAT
Source organism: uncultured Lachnospiraceae bacterium (assembly GCA_947089905.1). GTDB lineage: Bacteria > Bacillota > Clostridia > Lachnospirales > Lachnospiraceae > MGBC140009. Next base: position 57,497 of record CAMUMG010000005.1, on the reverse strand, counting down.
TTTGATTTCTTTATTTTCTGGCTTGCTTGGACTGGTACTTTCGTATTTTTTAAATACAGCGACTGGCCCTACTATTGTAATCATAGCGTCAGTGTTTTTTTTCTTGACTCTTTTGGCAAAACCGTTAGTGAAAAGTTAGTACTTGCCGATAAAATTTAGAGCTAGTGATAAAAATGATTATCTGCTTTTAAAAACAGTCACAGTATGGAGGCTAACTATGAGGGAACGAGGGATTTATGGGAAAATCATTGTTAATTTTTTACTTAATCTATTGATACTTGGCTTGGTTATCTTTTTAGGGCCAAAACTACTTCGATTTTTCCTGCCATTTGTTATTGCATTTTTTATATCTGCTATTGCAAATCCATTAGTAAAATTTATGGAAAAACGAATTAAGATCGTTCGAAAACACGGTTCAGCAATTATTATTGTTGTTGCTATTGCTGCAATTTGTGGAATAGCTTATATATTGGGTTCTTTAATAGTCAGTGAAGTAATTAAATTACTAAAAGACATTCCTAATATTGCAAAAGAATTATCGGCAGTTATTGAAAAAATTTCTGTTAGCCTTTCAAAATATGATACCTATTTTCCGAAAGGGGTAAAAGAGTTTATAGAGGCTGCAAATGAGGGAGCAGAAACTTTTTTAGCAGGTTTATTGGAAGGAATTGAACTTCCTTCTATCACACAAGCAAGTGGTTATGTGAAGGGAATTGCAAACGGTCTTTTTATTACAATCATTACAATTTTAGCTTCTTATTTTCTAATTGCAGAACGAGATAAATTGGTATCTACTACAAAGAAACTTTTCCCAGAATCTATTCAGAAAGGGTATCGAGTTATTGTTTCAAATTTTAAAAATGCAGTTGGCGGTTATTTTAAAGCTCAGTTTAAAATTATGTTACTGCTCATGATGATTATGTTTATTACCTTTTTGTTTATGGGAGTCAATTATTCTTTTTTAATTGCATTTTTAATTTCCTTTATTGATTTACTTCCTGTATTTGGTACAGGATTTATACTATGGCCATGGGCAATTATTATGATAATTACTGGAGATTATGCGAGAGCAATCGTACTTGTTATTCTTTATCTTGCATGTCAGTTAATTAAACAGCTATTACAGCCGAAAATGGTAGGGGACAGTATAGGAATTTCACCATTATCTACTCTGATTTTTATGTTTATCGGCTATCGGATCAGCGGAGTTTTAGGAATGATTATTGGAATTCCAATCGGTATGGCTTTGATTAGTTTTTATCGGATGGGAGCATTTGATCGACTGTTTCGAGGAATTGAGATTATTGTAACAGATATTAATGAATACCGGAAATATTAAAACCAGGAGGAATTATGATGAAGGATGGACGAGAGGATAACGAATATGTAAAAGAAACTTTTTCGGAACAAATCCAAGAAATTCTCACAGAATATAAAATAGGGAAAAAACCACTAGCTAGATTATTAGGATGGGGTGAAACTACGATTATCCGCTATATGGAAGGGGATATTCCAACTATAGAGTATTTATCTAGGTTAAAACAAATTCACTGCGATCCGAATTATTATTATAGATTGCTATTAGAAAATCGGGATAAGCTTACAAATGTTGCATTTAAAAAAAGTAGAAAAGCAGTGCTGGAAAAGATCATGAATAGTAAAATTAAACTTTTAGCCCAATATATTATTAATTATTGTAATAGAGATATTACGATGTGGGCAGTTGAAACAATTTTATACTATTCTCAAATTCTTTCTCTTACCATGTATAATAAACCGATGTTTGAAGAAAAATGTCAGATTACTTATAATATATTACCTTATGTAGAACTTTATGAGTATATGAAATTACATGGAATTTATATTATGGAAATTGAGGAAAATCAGATTAGTAAAGAAGAAAAATATATTATTCAAACTGTGATTAAAGCATTTGAATGGTATAATTTTAAGGCGGCAAGTGCTTTGTTGTTAAAAGAGCGAGAAGAATGTGAAATGGAACAGTATCAGGATGAAGAGAAAAAGATTTCGCATGATAAATTCAAAGAATGTTATAAAAAACTGTTTCAACACTATCAGGTTTTAAAACCAGAAGATTTTATTCCCTATGTATGGAATCGTATCAGCCGTTTAATGGAAGAAAAAAAGTAATATAAGTTTAAACTGCGGAAGTAGAATTTAAGAAGGAAAATTCTGCTTCCGCAAATGATAAATGATATAATAATTATTTTCGATTTGCACGTTTTCTCTGTAAAGGATCTAAAATCTTTTTACGAATTCGAAGATTTTTTGGTGTTACTTCTAACAATTCATCTGTTTCAATAAATTCAATAGCCTGCTCTAAACTTAAAATTTTCGGTGGAGTCAAACGGAGGGCCTCATCAGAACTAGAAGAACGTGTATTAGTAAGTTGTTTCTTTTTACATACATTTAATTCTACATCTTCTGTTTTTCCATTTTGTCCAACAATCATACCCGAATAAACTCGTTCTCCCGGTCCAATAAAAAGGGTTCCTCTCTCTTGGGCATTGAATAGTCCATAGGTGATAGCTTCTCCTGTTTCAAAAGCAATTAAACTTCCCTGTTTTCTATATTGAATATCTCCCTTATAATCACCATATCCGTCGAAGGAAGTATTTAAGATACCATTTCCCTTTGTATCTGTCATAAATTCACCGCGATATCCAATTAATCCTCTTGATGGAATAGAAAATTCCAGTCTGGTGTAGCCGCTTCCTTTCGTGGACATCCCAACTAATTCACCTTTACGGCTGCTCAATTTTTCAATAACAGATCCAGAAAATTCATCTGGAACATCAATATAAGCACGCTCCATTGGTTCTAATCGTTTTCCATCTTCTGATATTTTATATAACACTTCTGGTTTGCTCACAGCAAATTCATATCCTTCTCTACGCATATTTTCAATTAAAACAGATAAATGCAGTTCTCCACGTCCAGAAACTTTAAAGGATTCTGTTGTATCCGTTTCTTCTACTCGAAGACTGACATCAGTATTTAATTCACGAAAGAGCCGTTCTCTTAAATGTCTGGAAGTTACAAATTTTCCTTCCTGTCCTGCAAATGGACTGTCGTTGACAATAAAATTCATCGCAATCGTAGGTTCTGAAATCTTTTGGAATAAAATTGGTTCTGGATGTTCTGGAGAACAGATAGTATCTCCAATATGCAGATCGGAAATTCCAGAGATCGCTACAATGGCACCAATTCTTGCCTCTTCTACCTCTATCTTTTTTAAACCTTCAAAAACATATAGTTTACTGACTTTAACACGCCGATTTTTTTCAGGTTCATGGGCATTTACAATTACAACATCTTGATTTACTTTAATAGAACCATTATCTACTTTACCAATTCCAATTCTTCCAACGTATTCATTATAATCAATGGTGCTGACTAAAACTTGTGTTTGGGCATCTGGATCGCCTTCTGGAGCAGGAATATAGTCTAAAATAGTTTCAAATAAAGGTTTCATATTTTCTGGCTTGTCCTCTAATTCTAAGATAGCAATACCCGATTTGGCAGAGGCAAAAACAAAAGGACAGTCTAATTGCTCATCACTTGCGTCTAGCTCAATAAATAATTCTAAAACTTCATCAATTACTTCTTTTGGACGTGCTTCTGGTCTATCTATTTTATTAATACATACAATAACAGGAAGATTTAATTCTAAAGCTTTTCTTAAAACAAATTTTGTCTGAGGCATAGGACCTTCAAAAGCGTCTACTACTAAAATCACACCATTAACCATTTTTAAAACACGTTCTACTTCACCACCAAAGTCGGCATGGCCAGGAGTATCAATAATATTGATTTTGACACCTTGATAAATAACAGCCGTATTTTTAGCGAGAATAGTAATACCACGTTCCCGTTCAATATCATTAGAATCCATTACACGTTCTTCTACGACTTGATTAGAGCGAAATACTCCGCTTTGCTTTAAAAGTTCATCGACCAGAGTTGTTTTTCCGTGATCGACATGAGCTATAATTGCAATATTACGAATATCTTCACGTTTCATTTTCATAAGGATTAACCCTCTTTCTTACAATAGAAAATCAATAAATGCAGTCACTATCGGCTATTATAGATCAAATGACAGAGAATTTACAAGATTTTTTTCTAAGAAACCTGATTTTTAGTAAATTTAGTGCAGAAAGATAGAGGAGAAGGAAAAGAATTGTTTCCTTTCCATGAAAGGAGAACAAAAAGGGATTGAAGGGTAAGTTATTTATTGTATGAAATTTTTGTAGAAAAAGGTTGTAAAAAATAAGAAATAAAATACAAAAAATACTTGATTTGTAAATAATTTACTAATATAATAAAGAGTATAAGAATAACCTATAAAGAGATAACATGAAAACAAACAAAAGGAAAAGAAGGGAGTCATACAAAATGACAGATAAAGTATTTGATAATAATCAAGTAAGTATTGCAGGAGAGGTTGTCAGTGAGTTTGTTTACAGCCATGATGTATTTGGAGAGGGATTTTATCTGGTTGATATTCGAATCAACCGTCTGAGTAATTCTGTAGATATTATTCCAGTTATGGTATCAGAACGTCTTTTAGATGTAAAAGAAGATTACCGTGGAAAGTTTATGGAGGTAAATGGTCAGTTCCGTTCCTATAACCGTCATGAAGAAAACAGAAATCGGCTAGTATTATCAGTCTTTGCAAGAGAAGTTCTCCTTACAGATGAAGAAACAGAGGGACAGAAACCAAACTATATCTTTTTAGATGGATTTGTCTGTAAACCACCTGTATACCGCAAGACCCCTTTAGGACGTGAAATTGCAGATATTTTATTGGCAGTTAATCGTCCATATGGAAAGTCCGATTACATTCCGTGTATTTGCTGGGGCAGAAATGCACGTTTTGCCGACAGTTTTGAAGTCGGTTCACATATTCAGGTTTGGGGTAGAATTCAAAGTAGAGAGTACCAAAAGAAATTAGATGAAGATGAATTTGAAAAACGTGTTGCCTATGAAGTATCGGTTAGTAAATTAGAATATTTAGAAACAGAAGAGGAGTAAAGGACTATTCATAAGAAAAATTTAAGGAAAAGATTGGGGGCTGTCGCAATAAGCATTAAATTATATTAAAGTTTACAATATCTTGTATATAATTTTCTTAGTGCAACATCCCCTTAAAAACTATCTATTTACTCTGTTACATCACTCATCTGATACATTCCAGATTTTTTCCCAGATAAAAATTTAGCAGCCTGTACAGCACCATTTGCAAAGATTTCTTTAGAATAGGCGGTATGTTTCAATTCAATTACTTCATCACGTCCTGCAAAGAGGATAGTATGCTCTCCAACGATTGTTCCACCTCGTATTGCACTGATTCCAATTTCATTTTTTTCTCGTTTATGTCGTTCTTTCGAGCGATCATAGACATAGTGATATTGGTTGTCTAAAGTTTCATTGATTGCATCTGCTATGGCAAGAGCTGTCCCAGATGGAGCATCTACTTTTTGGTTATGATGTCTTTCTATAACTTCTATATCAAATCCGGCTTCCGTTAATTTTTTTGCAGCTTCTTGTACTAATTTCATCAATACATTGACTCCAAAAGACATATTGGCAGAACGAAGAATTGCTATTTCCTTAGAGGCATCTTCTATGGATATAATCTGTTCTTCATTTAGTCCAGTTGTACAAAGTACAATAGGTAGAGCCTGTTTTTTTGCAGTTTCTAATAATTCTTCTAATTCCGAGGGAGAGGAAAAATCAATAATAACATCCGCTTTTATAGGACACTCTGAAATAGTCTTATAAACAGGATAAGAATTTTTTTGTTCTGTATTTAAATCTATGCCTGCCACAATCTCTGTTTCTAAATCCTGTTCTGCAATCGATGTAACGACTTGTCCCATCTTTCCATTACATCCACGCAATAGTATTTTAGTCATAATCTTGTTCTCCATTCTTTTTTGTTACGAAAGCAGTCCTACTTTCTCTAACTCTTGTTTTAAGACTGCAGCATGTTCTGACTCCATTTCTGTTAATGGACTTCGTAAACCTCCAACTTCAAAACCCATTAAATTTAATGCTCGTTTTACTGGAATTGGGTTTACTTCACAAAATAGTGCTTTAATTAAAGGAAGATAGCGAAGTTGAAGATTTAAACTTCCCTCAATATCTTTTACAAGGTAACGTGCAACAATCTCATGTGTGTCTTTTGGAGCTATATTAGAAAGCACAGAAATGACACCCTTTCCACCAATAGATAGCATTGGTACAATAAGATTATCATCTCCTGAATATAGATCCAGTCTTCCTTCACAAGCAGACATAGTTTCGATTGCCTGTTTAAGATCTCCAGTAGCTTCTTTCATCGCTACAATCTGATCTACATTTTTTGCCAGATAAGCGGCAGTTGACGGAAGAATATTACAGCCTGTTCTACCCGGAATATTATAGAGAATTGCAGGAATCTGAATAGATTTTACTATTTGAGTAAAATGTTCAATCAATCCCTTTTGAGTTGCTTTATTATAATAAGGAGAAACTAACAAAACAGCATCTGCCCCAGCCTTATCTGCTTCCTGTGACAGATAAATAGCTGTCTTGGTACAATTTGAGCCTGTTCCAGCGATTACGGGAACTCGTTTAGCTGTATGTGCTACTGCATATCGAATACATTCTATATGTTCTTCATGTGTTAAAGTAGAAGACTCTCCGGTTGTTCCACAAATTATAATACTGTCTGTTCCATTTTCAATCTGAAAATCAATTAATTCTCCTAGTTTCTCATAATTTACAGTTCCATCTGTATGAAATGGAGTAATAATAGCCACACCTGCACCTTTAAAAATTGACATATGATACCTCCTAAAAATTTACATAAAAAAAGCCGATTTGATCGGCACTATGAATAGAGAATTTTCCTAATTCCACTTTTCAGTAGCACTCCATCAAAAATTGATGACAGTGACAAACTTATTCAGCTTGTCCCCAGCACCAAAATTGCAGGAAACTTTGGCACTTCGGCATCTGCACCTTTCCATAGCATGAAAAACCTGCACTTTGATATGCTATGTACTCTTTTTAGACGCACCTCTACTAAAACAACTTTTTCTTTATACTATCACTATATAATTAGAAAGTCAACTATTTTTATTTGAATTTATAGAGCAGACATAGGAATAAAAGAAGATTTTTGATTGCAAAACAACAAGCGAAAATAAATAAGCCTACCTTGTACTTGACGGTTACAGGTAAGCTTATTACCAAATGTGGGGGATATCCTCTTTTCTTAGTGTAAGTATAATGTCTGTTTTTTTCATCTTCTAAAGTCCCAACTACTTATATATTCTGTAATCTCTTTGGCATCCTTGCCATAGTTGCTACTTATAAAAATCCTTTTTGTTTTTTCCTGTTCTAGTTTTCCACGCTCTGCCGCTAGCATTTTAGAGAATCCGTTTTCTGAATTTTGTTCTCCGTCTGAAGTGTGATCCTGCATTCTTTGTTCATGCTGATACATCTTCTTAGATGGTTCTATACGTAATACTGGCTGAATCCTAAGCAAAACTTGAATACGATCTTCCATATTGTCCCCTCCTTGGTCTTATATAGTCGATTAACTAGTTCCTTTGTACTAATAATATCGGATGATTTATCAGATTTATTTAGGTATATTTTCATTTTTGTCAACACTTTTCAAAAATTTGTTCTTTTAAATCTCTCTCTAACACATTAAAAACTGTTAAGAAAGAATTTTCTTACGATAATCGTTTTAGAGTTCACAATATTTTCACAATTTCTACTGTAAGTTTTCACAATTTTGCAGTATGATTGCAAAAGAATAGCTGTTTTATGTTATATGAAAAAGGGCATAGGAAATAGCAGCAAGGAGGAGAAATAGTGATTGAAGTCAAAAATTTAGTCAAGCGATATGGCAACTATCTAGCAGTAGACCATCTAAGTTTTAAAGTGGAAAAAGGTCAGATTCTAGGGTTCCTAGGTCCAAACGGTGCTGGAAAATCTACAACAATGAATATGATTACAGGATATATTTCAGCGACAGAAGGAGATATTGTAATTAATGGTTATAACATGTATGAAGAACCAGAAAAAGCGAAAAAGTGTATTGGATATCTGCCAGAACTGCCTCCAGTTTATCCAGATATGACTGTTTTGGAGTATCTACATTTTGCAGCGCAATTAAAACAAGTGCCAAAAGAAAAACAAAAGCATATGATTGATGAAATTATGGAAAAGACAAAAGTAACCGATGTTTCTAAACGTTTGATTAAGCAACTTTCAAAAGGCTATAAGCAAAGGGTAGGATTAGCGCAGGCATTAGTAGGCAATCCAGAGGTTGTTATTTTAGATGAACCAACAGTTGGACTAGATCCAATGCAGATTATAGAGATTCGTGATTTAATGAAGGAACTTGCTAAAGATCATACTGTTATTATCAGTTCTCATATTTTATCTGAAATCAATGCAGTATGTGATACTGTTTTAATCATTAATAAAGGAAAAATCGTATTATCCGATTCCACAGAACGACTATCTGAACATTTCAAAGGAAAAAATGATCTAACTTTAGAGGTAAAGGCGACAGAACAACAGTTAAAAGCAGCACTAGATCCTATTTCAGAGATTTCTAAACTTCAAATAGAGGAAGGAGAAGAAAAAGGATTGATTCGTGTATTAGTGCAGGCAGCAGGAGAGTGTGATCTAAGGGAGCGAATTTTTTTCACATTAGCACAAGCCAAATGCCCGATTTATACAATGAATATTAAAAAGATGAGTTTGGAGGATATTTTCTTAGAAATGACAAAGGAAGAGCCAGAAAAACAAATAAAACGAGGATTAAAACGCAGTATTTTACCAAGAAATCAAAAAAAGGAGGAAGCAGGAAATGTTAGCGATCTATAAAAAAGAAATGCGTTCTTATTTTACCTCAATTATTGGCTACCTGTTTTTAGCCTTTTTTTTAGCTTTACTTGGATTGTATCACTATTTACAGAATATGTATGGGGGATATGCCAATTTTGGATATGCACTCTATGGAATGAGAATGTTTTTTATTTTATTAGTACCAATGGTCACAATGCGTTTAATGGCAGAAGAGAAACGACAAAGAACAGATCAGATGTTATTTACTTCACCTGTTTCAATTAGTGGGGTAGTATTTGCAAAATATTTGGCAGTTTTATCGATGTTTGCTATAGTAATGATAATTAGCTGTATTTATCCACTTATTATGACAAAGTATGGGCAAGTGAATTTAAAACAGGCTTATATGGAAATTTTAATCTTTTTTCTGTTAGGTGCTGCCTATATGGCAATTGGACTATTTATTTCTGCCTTAACAGAAAGTCAAGCATTTGCCGCAGTGATTACTTTTGTTGTTGTACTTGTAACAAGTATCAGTAGTGGAATAGGAGGTATTATTCCATCTGATAGTAAAACAGGATGGTTATTTTTTGCGCTTTTATTTCTTATCTTTTGTTTAATTACTTATCTGATTATGAATCAGGCTACCATTTCTTTTATGATTGGTATATTAGGAGAAATTATGTTAGTAGCACTTTATTTTATAAAGCCTGGGATATTTGAAGGAGCAGTACAAAACTTTTTTGACTGTTTTTATATCCTTGGAAGATTTGATAACATTGTTTATGGAATTTTAGATGTTTCTGATCTCATCTATTATATCAGTATCAGTGGTTTATTTGTATTTTTAACCATACAGGGTGTCAAAAAAAGAAGATGGAGTTAATTAAAGGGGGATTAACATGGACGAAAAAGAAATACGAGAAGAATCACAGCAGATAGAAGAGGATATTTTAGAAAAGTCCGATCAGGTAAAACAAGAAACGCCACAAAAAAAACGCAGTAAAAAGGCGGCCTTTCAAAGTCGAAAATTTAAAGGAGGAGCATATGCAACGATCCTTTCGGTCATTGTCATTATCCTTGTTCTCTTTATTAATCTAGCAGCAAAACAATTAAACTTGACTTTTGATTTAACCTCTCAAGGAAGATATAGTTTAACAGAAGAAACAAAAGAATTTTTAAAGGGAATTCAAGACGAGATTACAATTTATTATCTAGGCGAAACAGATACACAACTTGAATTATTTGAAAAGATTGCAAAACAATTTCCAAAGACATCTTCAAAAATAACTTTAGAGTTTAAGGATATTGTTAAAAATCCGAGATTTGCTTCTCAATATACAGATGAAACCATAGAATATGACAGTTTTATCGTAGTAAATGAAACAAATGGTCGTTCAAAATATATTGGATATTCAGATATGATCGTTCAGGAATTTGACTATTCCACCTATCAGTCTACGATTACAGGAGTTAATGTAGAAGGAAAGTTAGATGCTGCAATTCAATATGTGACAACAGAAGATTTGCCAAAGATCTATGTTGTAGAAGGACATGGAGAAGGAAGTGTTTCGAATGTCCTTAGTAGTCTACTTTCAGATTCCAATATTATGTATCAGACATTAAACACTTTAACTAGTGAAACTGTTCCAGAAGACTGCGATCTGCTCTATATTTATCAGCCGCAGAGTGATTATACCAAAGAAGAAATCACACTGATTAAAAATTATCTTACAGGTGGCGGAAATGCAGTTATCTGTGTAGATTATGTCAGTCAAACGCTTTCTAATTTTTCAGAGTTATTAGCTTACTATGGAGTTTCTGTCACAGAGGGAATTGTAGTAGAGGGAAATTCTAATAATTTTATTGGAAACTATCCAAATCAGTTAGTTCCAACGATTGGAACGAGTGATTTTACAGAAGGAATCCGTGGAAAGAAATTTATTGTCAGTTCTGTAGCTTCTGGTCTTTTAACAAAAGAAGATAGTAGAGACACCTTGATGCTATCAGGATTTCTTACTACTTCCGATCAGGCATATTCTAAAATAAATACAAAAGCTTCTACTCTTTTAAAGGAAGATGGTGATCTTGATGGACCATTCTATATTGGGGTGTTAGCAGAGGAAAATTATAATGATATTACAACAAAAGTTGTTGTATATTCTGGAAGATATTTATTTGATGACAGTAGTTTAGCAACTTCTAGCTTTGGAAACAGCCAACTTTTGCTAAAAACGATTAACGAATTAGCAGGAGAGATAGAAACAATCAGTGTCAGAGCGACTTCCACTTCAGAAGAGATGATCAGTATGACCTCTGCCCAAAAAAACCGAAATGGTATTATAGTGACTGCAGTTTTGCCATTGTTGATTCTTGGAACTGGAATTGCAGTAGTCATTAAACGACGCAGATAATCTCGGAAGAAAGGAAAAGAAATGGCAAATAAAAGCAAGAAAAAGAATGGAATAACCTTAGGAATCTTAGTAGTGATTTTACTTCTTGTAATCCTATGTTATATTTTACTTATAAATCGCAATCAATCAAAGGAGGAAGAGCAAGAGGATACATCGATTGTACTAAATAATTATGAAATAGAAGATGTGGCAGAACTTTCTATAGAGCAGGATAACAATACTTTGCATTTCATAGCAGAAGAAGAGGGCTTTGTAATGGCAGGAGAAGAAGACTTTCCACTCAATCAATCACAGGTGGAGTTAATGGTAAATACGATAGCAAAACTTTCAGCAGAGGGCATTGTGACACAAGAACCAGAAGATTTAGAACAATATGGACTTTCTAAACCACAAGTTACTGCAAAATTAAAATTAAAAGATGGAACAAGTGTTACATTATGGATAGGAGATACTATACCATCTAATTCTTCTAGGTATGCAAAATTAGATGGTTCGGATACAGTCTATAAAATCAGTTCTTCTGTACGATCTTATCTGGAAAAGACAAAAAAAGATTTAATTCAAGCAGATGAACTACCAACAGTATCTGGAACAATTCAAACGATTAAAATAGAAGATGTAAATAGTACAATAAGATTATTTTATGAAGAAAATAATGAATTAGATCGAAGCGGATCAAATGTAAACCCATGGGTGATAGAAGGAGTAAATGGCAGAATGTCTGCGGATACTTCGGCTGTTACAGAGCTGTTAGACAGATATAACAGTTTTTCTACAATAGAATGTGTAGATTATCGAAAGGAAAATTTTGAACAATATGGACTATTAAATCCTATCAAGGCACTTCGAATTTTTTATTTAGAGGAAACTTCACAAGAAGAAACCATACAGGAAGAAACGATACCAAAAGAAATAACACTATATTTTGGTTCTCAGGATGAAAACGGTAATTATTATGTTCGTACAGAAGATTCTGTATTTACGTATCTGATGTCAGAGGAAACAGTAAATTCTCTGCTTTTTCCTGATTTAGAATCTTTGATAGATAAATATGCAGTTAGAGTAAATATTAATACAGTAGAAAAAATTTCAATCTCTTATGGGAAAGCAACACATACAGCAGAAATAAAAAGAATAAAAAGCACAGAAATAACTGCAGAAGATGAAACAACACAAATAGAAGATAATTTTATTTTAGATGGAAAAGAAGTTGGAAATGATAGTGAATTTCGTACTTACTATCAAAAATTGATTTCACTCCAAGGAAAGGAGATTTTAGAGGAATCTGTTTCTTTAACAGAAGAGCCAGTACTGAGTATACAAATAGAACGCAATACAGATAATTTTTCAACACTGAAAGCAGAATTTTTCCCATATGATAGCAGTTATTATATTATGCAGTTAGAGGGGACACCAAAGTTTTTGATTGATATGAGAGATGTACAGACCTTTATTGAAGAAACAGATAAAATTTTTTCAAGGTAGCATATAAAACCCATGATATCCCATACTTGACAAACAGCAAATCAAAAGATATACTATGCAAAAGCAAAGAAAGTGAGGGCTGATATGGGCGAAAATAGAAAGAGAATTCTGACAGGAGACAGAACAACAGGAAAACTTCATTTAGGACATTATGTAGGAAGTCTGTCTCAGCGTGTAAAACTTCAGAATGAATATGATACATTTATTTTGCTTGCAGATGTACAGGCATTAACTACCCATTTTGAACATCCAGAACTTATCAGTGAAAGTATTTATGATGTAGCAATGGATAATCTCTCTGTGGGTTTAGATCCACAGAAAGTAACATTTTTTCAACAGTCACAAATTAAGGCGATTGCTGAATTGACAGTATTTTATTCTATGTTAGTCAGTGTCAATGTACTAAGGCACAATCCAACAATTAAAACAGAAGCAAAACAGTATGGATATGATGATATTACCTATGGATTTTTAGGATATCCTGTAAGTCAGGCAGCAGATATTACTTTTTGTAATGCCGATTTAATTCCAGTAGGGGATGATCAATTACCACATATTGAGTTAGCAAGAAAATTAGTTCGTCGATTTAATGAGTTATATGGAGATACACTTCATGAACCAAAAGCAAAGCTAAGTGAATGTCCAAGGTTGATGGGATTAGATGGGAATGCAAAAATGGGAAAAAGTTTAGGAAACGGAATTTATCTTTCTGATGATGCTAAAACAGTGTCAGAAAAAGTACGTTGTGCAGTAACTGATCCAGAGCGAATTGCAATTAAAGATCCGGGACATCCAGACATTTGTGTAGTAAACAAATATCATAAGATTTTTAATGAGCCAGAACATGAATCGATTTGTGAAATGTGTAAAAGTGCAAACGTTGGCTGTGTCGCTTGTAAGAAAAATTTAGCAGAAAAGTTAAATAATCTTTTAGATCCATTCCGTGAAAGACGGGCTTATTATGAAGATCACCGAAATGAAGTAAAAGAGATTATTATGGCAGGAAGTAAAAGAGCCAACCAAATTGGTGAAGAAACCGTGCGGAAAGTAAAGACAGCAATGCACATAGAACTTTAGACTTCTGCCGGTTCAGATAGAATTTTAATATCTGAATCGGTAGTTTTTTTGTCTTTTAGCATACTTTTTAAGAGCAGGAATATAGTATAAGGACAAGAATTCACCTAAGATTTATAAAAGGCAGGAGGAGAGATTATGAGAGGAAAACGCCTAAGATGGTATGGTTTAATAGGGATTATTGGGATGATCGCAGTCCTACTTCTTATTCGTACTCTCCCAAACTTGTTCCAAAAAGAAGAAAAAGAGATACAGGGAGAAAAAAACGATCCAATGAATTTAGGGGAAGCAATTTCTAGAATAGATGCCTATCGAATGCTTAGCTTCTTACTTTACGATCAAACAGAACGAAAAAAGCAATTATCAGAAGAGTCTGTTTTTACTGATTTAACAATAGAAGAGGAGGCATATGAATATTTTTGGATTTCTAGAAAGGCAGGTTTTTTTAGTGATCAGATAAAAGAAGCCAGACCTAAAGAAGCGATCACCTGTGGAGAATTTCGAGATGCTCTATTTGCTTTATGTAAAAATGATTTATTTTCCTATGCTGATCTTTTACCTAATCTTCCTGATCGTCTAAAAACAGTACAAGAAAAAGACGAATTGTTACTGTCAGAATTTCTTTTTTTATATCAAATTCTATTAAAACAATTAGAAACGAATCTTGGAAAAGAAAATCCAATTAAGGAACTAGAAGTTTATATTTTGGCAGAAGAATCTATGGTAGAAGATGCTAAAGAAGATGCTAGTGAACGTAAACAAAATCCAATGGAAAAAATTTTAATCTACAGCTCTGAGGGAAAGACATTAGAACTTTCTTTTTGCAGAGATTACTTAGAAATCTGGGATACCCCTTTAAAAGAAGAGGGATTATTTACAGAATTAGTTTCTACTCAATATCTGACAGCGCAGGATTGTTTAGATCGTACCTTACGGTTTCTTGTCAGAGGAAAGGAAATCATTTGTTGTATTGGAGAAGGTTCTGGAGAAACAATATTATATAATGCCTTAATTCAATCGGGGACAGATACTAATTTAACTTTTTATGCAGAAGGAATTTTACGACAGACACAAGTTCAACTGCCCCTATCAGAAGAAATTTCAAGTACAATTGGAGATATTACATTAACAAAGGGAATTGTTACAGCCGTTACTATAAAACCAGAAGTAGTAAATGGAAAGGTTTTAATGGCAGATAAAAAACAGATTGAAGTAGAAGGTTATGGAAGGTTGCCCCTAGATGAAAATTACCGAATCTATAAAATTTATGGAGAACTGAGTATGGAGCAGACGAGTAGTATTTTAGTCGGCTATACAACTACAGACTTTGTTGTAGCAAATGGAAAAATTTGTGCGGCATTGATGAAAGAAAGTATTCGTGCAGAAACGATTCGGGTTTTAATTAAAACAACAGGGTATACTTCAAATTATCATGAAAGTGTTACTTTGACAGCAAATAGGGCATTTCATGTAAAGTCAAAAGATAAAACTACAGATTATGAAAAAGGAGAAAATCTGACTTATACTGCCGAGCAGATTGAAAAGGAGGGGGGAAGAATTCGAATTTTTATGGATTCTGAGAATGGAAAAATTTCTCTAAATTCAGTAAAAAGAGCATATGGGATACCAGCATACCGTGGAAGTATTGAATTAGCCTCAGATGAAAATGGAATTTTAATAGTCAATGAACTGCCATTAGAAGAATATCTCTATGCAGTAATTCCAAGTGAAATGCCAACTTCCTATGGAATGGAGGCATTAAAAGCACAGGCAGTCTGTGCCAGAAGTTATGCGTATAATCAATTAATTGCAAACCGTTACAGTGCCTATGGGGCTCATGTGGATGACAGTGTAAATTGTCAGGTTTATAATAATTCAGCTGAAAATGAAACATCGATTTTAGCAGTAAAAGATACTTATGGAAAAGTAGCGGAATATGCAGGAAAAATTATTACTACCTATTACTTTTCAACTTCTTTTGGTCATACTGCAAATGTAGAAGATGTATGGGAAAGCGGAAATCCAACTGCCTATTTAACAGGGAGTCTACAAAATGATTCTGATACAAAAGTAGATCTGACAAAAGAAGAGGCATTTCGAAACTTTCTTTTTTCTGATACGATTTCTTCTAAAGAGATGAAAGAGGTAATTAAAACATATGATAGTGATATTAGTTGGTATCGTTGGAATGTGACAATTTCCACAAAAGATCTATCAAAACAGGTAGAAGAAAAATTAATAAAGCAATATCAAGCAGGAAAAAGTCAAATTCTGACCAAAGTATCGGAAAAGGAAGCAAAACAAAAAATGGAAAGTGAAGAGGGACTTATAGTATATAAAATAGGGAAAGAAACTTATTTAAGCTGTAAGCCGAAAGAAATTGGAACAATCCAAAAAGCAGAAATTATAGAGCGTGGAGTAGGCGGAATTGCTCTTAGTTTACGATTGACTGGAACAAAGGAAACTGTATTAATACGTTACCAGACAAACATTCGTACTTTGTTAGCCCCAAGTAATGATATTTTATACCGACAAGATGAAAGTCAAAGTAAGGGAATGAGTCTGCTACCAAGTGCATTTATTGCGATTGATCCTGTAATAGAAGATGGTGAGGATGCCTTTTTAATTACAGGAGGAGGATATGGACATGGGCTTGGTATGAGCCAAAATGGGGCAAATACTATGGCAAAGGAAGGCAAAAGTTATGAGGAAATTTTAAAACATTTTTATCCAGATACTGGATTGGAATTTTTATATGATGATTTAAAGTAAAAAAAGTCAGGATCTTTTTGCTTTTCGACTATGTAATAATTTATGAAAGGCGTCTTTTACAATAGGATTAGAAAAAACGGCATTGACTTCCGCACCAATGAACATCATATACATACAGGCATATAACCACAACATACAAAGCACGACAGCAGCTAAACTGCCATATGTACTTGAGTAATTTCCCATATTATCAATATAATAAGAGTAAAGATAAGAAAAGCCCATCCATCCAGCACTTGTAAGAACTGCTCCAGGTAATTCTGCAAAAATAGTAGACTTTCGGTTTGGGAGAATAATATAAATTAATAAAAAGAAAAGTAACAACACACAAAAACCGACAACAGTTCTTAAACTTATAATTAACAAAGCAAACTCTGTAAGGATTGGAAACTTTTTAGTAAAGAAAAGAGTCAATTTATTTCCAAAGACAAAAACAATTAAAAGAGCAATAATTAAGATTGCAAATCCAACTGTATAAATAGCAGACCAAAAACGTAAAACGAAATAATTTCTAGTTTCTTTATGATTATATACAGAATTTAATCCACGTACAATAGCTAAAAATCCTTTAGAGGAAGACCAAAGGGCGGCAATAACAGTAATAGAGATTAAAGTTCCACTAGTAGCGGCTTTTGTTTCGTTGATAATACTCACAATTAGATCGTTAATAGTTTCTGGAAAGACCTGCATACAAAGATCAGCTAATACAGCATCTGTTACAGGAACATATTTAATTAATGTCAATAAAAACATTAAAAAAGGAAATGCAGAGATGATTACAAAAAAAGCTGCTTGTGCAGAAAAAGCATTAATAAAATCATCTCTTAATTTTCTTGAAAAGGTCTGTATTAAACGAATAATAGATAATAACATATTTTTATGCTCCCATTCTCTTATTTTAGATTACGGCAATAATAGGAATAGTATACCATAAGAGATAGAAGTTTGTATAGAAAAAAATAAATATTTATTGACTTTTTATTTTCTCTATGCTAGAATAAATAAGCTGTGATTTAAAGTCACATTTACAAAGCAGAGTATCCACTCTCACCCTCAGCATGATATCTGTCATAGTAAAGGGGTTTCTGATATTTTTTATACGCAATCAGAAGGTGGATAGCTTATGCTGTTCACCTTATTTTATTATAATAACCTATGGAGGTGTAGCAACTATTAGCGAGTTAATGATTAATGAGCAGATCAGAGACAAAGAGGTTCGCTTGATCGGGGAAGACGGACAGCAGTTAGGCGTTATGGCAACAAGAGATGCCTTAAAGCTGGCACAGGATGCAAATCTGGATTTAGTAAAGATTGCACCAACGGCAAAACCGCCAGTATGCAAGATTATTGATTATGGAAAGTATCGATATGAGTTGACTAGAAAAGAAAAAGAAGCAAAGAAAAAACAAAAGATTACTGAGGTCAAAGAGGTACGTCTATCTCCTAATATCGATGATAATGACTTGAATACGAAGGCAAATCAGGCGAGAAAGTTCATCACCAAGGGAGATAAGGTTAAAGTTGCTCTTAGATTCCGTGGAAGAGAAATGGCTCATATGCAGGCAAGTAAGCGGATTCTGGATGATTTTTTTAAAAAAATTGAGGATATTGCAGTTATCGAGAAGCCAGCTAAGTTAGAAGGAAGAAACATGATTATGTTTCTGGCTGAAAAGAGATAAAAACATAATACAAGATAGAATCCGGCAATGCACAGGAAAGATTTTAGTAGGAAGGTTTAAGGAGGAAGTATCATGCCGAAGTTAAAGACAAACAAAGCAGCAGCAAAACGTTTTTCAAAGACCGGTACAGGTAAATTAAAGAGAATGAAAGCAGGAAAACAGCATATTTTGACTAAGAAATCCACAAAGACAAAGAGAAATTTAAGAAAGTCAACCATGATGGATAAGACAAATGAGAAAAATATGAAGAAGATTTTACCATATCTTTAATTTTCGGTAAGAAGGAGGACGTAAACAATGGCAAGAATAAAAGGCGGCTTAAACGCAAGAAAGAAACATAATAGAGTATTAAAACTCGCAAAAGGTTACCGCGGTGCGAGAAGTAAGCAATATAGAGTTGCAAAGCAGTCTGTAATGCGTGCATTAACTTCTGCTTATAAGGGACGTAAAGAAAGAAAAAGACAATTTAGACAACTTTGGATCGCAAGAATCAATGCAGCAGCAAGATTAAATGGAATTTCTTATTCAAAGCTGATGTATGGATTAAAGTTAGCAGATGTGACTGTAAACAGAAAGATGCTTTCTGATATGGCAATCAGTGATCCAGAAGGATTTCGTGCATTAGTAGAACTTGCAAAAACAAAAACTGCATAAATAAAAAAAAGAGTGGAACATTCTAATGATAGAATGTTCCACTCTTTTTTATACTAAAATCCAAAGTTTCCAAAAAAATCGTCAAAGAAGTCTTCGATTGAATTTCTATTATTGTCTTCTGGCATAGAATTGTCTGGAAGTTTAGTTGGTTCAGGTTTACCAGAATTATTTGGTCTGTTGGAATCATTAGAGTCTGTTTTACTGGAATCATTATTTAGTACAGTTGCCTGACTTAATATAACATCTGTAGTATGTTCCTGATAAGAACCATTTTCAAAACGGGAATACGTAATAGTAACAGTTGTTCCATATCGATAGGAATTAATTGTTTTCTGAAGTTGTGCTCTAGTTGTAATAGAAGAACCATTTACAGCAGTGATAATATCACCAGCAATTAAACCACCCTTTTTGGCAGCACCATCTTCTAATACATCTTTTACATACACACCCATCGGCCAATTATATGCAGAAGCTATTTCAGCAGTAATATCTACATCCGAAAGCCTGATCCCAAGATATCCCTTTTCATCATCTGTTAAAATTTCACGAGTCATAAGATCACTTACAATAGGAAGTGCTTTAGAAATAGGAATGGCATATCCAATACCTTCTACCTTTGTTCCAGAAATTTTGGCAGAGTTAATTCCAATTACTTCTCCTTTGATATTGAGTAATGCACCGCCGCTGTTTCCAGGATTAATTGCCGCGTCTGTCTGTAAAACAGTCAGGTTAGTACCAGTATCGCTATTTTTAATTTCACGATCTTTTGCACTGATCCAGCCGACCGTTGTACTTTGCCCATTACCTAAAGCATTGCCAATAGCAATAACCATGTTTCCAACCTTTACATCATCTGAGTTGCCAAGAGTAGCTATAATAATACTGTCTTTTGTTTTTTGAGATAAGTCAGATTTTTTCACTGCAATGACAGCTAAATCAGAAGAAGGATCAGAGCCTTTAATATAGGCTTCGGCTGATGTTGTATCAATAAAAGATACAGAAATAGAGGAAGCTTTGTCTACCACGTGATCATTTGTAGCAATCAGATATTCTGTGTCATTTTCTCCAATAATAATGCCTGAGCCCCCACCTTCCTGTGTATAAGAGCCATAAAAATAATTGCTGCTTACAAACTTACTTGTAATAGAAACAGTTGCAGGAAGCGTTTTTTCTACGATGGCAGAAACATCTGTATAGGAAGTATCAACATCTTTCATCACCTTTGTAACAGAAAGAGTGGTATTTTGATTTGGTATCTCTAAAGAATCATTTCCATATTCTGTGCTAGGCTGCTGTAAAGAAGGCAAAGCATTTGGGTTAAAATGATAGTAAATCTTATTAAATCCTAAAAATACGCCCCCGGCTACAAATCCAAATAGTGCTGCTTTTCCAACAAATATCAAAAACTTTTTAGTTCCTTTTTTCTTTTTCTTTGGAGGTTCTGCTGGAATTGCTCCATTCGAATATCCTGTGTAAGTATGCTGATATCCATTTGGATTATCCCAAGCGTCTTGTGACTGCTCGGAAAAGCCTTCGTTTTCTTTTAAAACAGGAGTAACAGTTGTTGGTGTCAACTCCTGAGTTGTTTCTTGAGATTGTGTTAAAGATTGTTCCAAAGAAGAATTCGATGCTTGTTCTTCCCAAAATGTATAACTATTTTTTGTTTCATCTGACATAAAAATACTCCTTTCTATATTTCAATTTACACTATCTTGTTTGCAGGAAATGTAATTTTTAAATTTTATACTTGCATAATTGAAAGATTTGGATATAATCTTGTTAAGTGCTTTTTCTTGTTTCTGAAAATCAGTGTATCAAGTGATTGTGATAAGTCTGTGAAAAATTATTTAAAAATTTCGTAAATATAGACTTTTGATGATATACTACAAAGAATTTATGAAAAAATTAAGAAATTGCTAATTGTGTATTATTTTAAAATAAGGTATGATAAATAAAGTCGTAAAGAGAGGTTTTACGATATGAATATGAGAAGAAATGAAAAATTGATCAACCGACTCTATATGTTTTTAGATCTTTTTCTTATTGTTATATGTTATAGTGGGTCATATTATTTACGTTTTTTTGTTTTACAGAAATATTCCATGTTTCAACTGGGAGAAAATGAAAGATATTATCCTTTCTTTGTGTATATTAAGTATCTATGGGCAATGATTCCGGCATTTTTAGTATCTTTTTCAATCTGTGGTGTATATAAACAGCGAGCAAGAAGTAGTAGACAAAAAGAATTATTTTTGCTCTTTACCGGAGGCATGTTAAGTATTTTAATTTATATAGCGTATTTATTCTGGACAAAGGAAATAGATATATCAAGAGGATTTTTAGGGATATTTTTTTCTACAAACTTTTTAGCACAGACAGTTTATAGAGAAATTATTTCAGGAGTTTTAGGGCATTTTCGACGAAAGGGATTAAATCAAAAACATATTTTAATGATAGGATATAGTTATACAGCAGAGGGATATATTGATCGGATTATGACAAATCCAGAGTGGGGATATCATATTTATGGTATTTTGGATGATACAATGGTTTTAGGAACTCGATATAAAAAAGTGTCTGTTGTAGGTACAACAGCAGAATTACAGACTTTTTTAGATAAAAATGATTTTGATGAAATTGCGATAACACTTAGTATCGATGAATATTCAAAATTAAAACATTTAGTTGGTATCTGTGAAAAATCGGGTGTTCATACAAAATTAATTCCGGATTACCATGAAATTATACCAACGATTCCGGTTATGGAAGATATGGACGGGCTTCCTGTAATTAATATTCGAAATGTTCCTTTAAGTAATTTATTCAACCGATTTTTAAAACGATGTATGGATGTTTTAGGGGCAGTGATTTGTTTAATGATTGCTGCAATTCCTATGTTAATTGTAGCAATTATTATTAAGGCGACCTCGCCAGGACCTATTATTTTTTCTCAGATTCGGGTGGGATTACACAATAAAGAATTTAAAATGTATAAATTTCGTTCTATGGAAGTACAAAGTGAAGGAAAGGAAAAAAGTGCATGGACAACAAAACATGATCCAAGAGTAACAAAGATTGGAAGGATTATTAGACAGACAAGTATTGATGAACTTCCTCAATTATTTAATGTTTTAATTGGAAATATGAGTTTAATTGGTCCAAGACCAGAACGCCCATTTTTTGTAGAGAAGTTTAAAGAAGAAGTGCCACGTTATATGATAAAACATCAGGTACGACCAGGAATGACAGGATGGGCACAAGTCAATGGTTATAGAGGAGATACTTCAATTCGAAAAAGAATTGATTGTGATTTATATTATATTGAAAATTGGACAATTGGATTAGATATGAAAATATTGTTTTTGACTATATTCAAAGGATTTATCAATAAGAACGCATATTAAAATACAAGTTTGTGTCTGTGTGATATCCACAGACTTGATATATATTATTTTACAAAATAAAAAGTCACACAGAAATGAGGAGAAAAATGAGTGAGGAAAAGGATAGAGAAGAAAAAAAATACGAAGAAATCTGTTATTTATGTAAACGACCAGAGAGCAAAGCAGGAAGAATGATCCATATCCCAAATAATATTAGTATCTGTCAAGATTGTATGCAGAAAACCTTTGATATGATCAATAAGAATGGGACAAATTCTTCATTTGAGATGCCAATGAATCCAGCAATGCTTAATTTTATGTTTCCTTCACAAGATTACCAAAATCAAAAAGTAAAGAAAAAACAACCAAAAGAGGCAACAAAAGAAGCAAAAGATGTGCAAGGGAAGTTAGATATTAAAAAGATACCTGCACCGCATATCATCAAAGGAGAATTAGATGAATTTATTATTGGACAGGATTATGCTAAAAAAGTAATCTCAGTTGCGGTTTATAATCATTATAAACGTGTTATGTCAGAAGAAAACTCATCCAAAGAATCCGTGGAGATTGAAAAATCAAATATGCTTATGATTGGACCGACAGGATGTGGTAAAACATATCTGGTTCGAACCTTAGCAAAACTATTAAATGTTCCACTTGCAATTACAGATGCAACTTCGTTAACAGAAGCAGGATATATTGGAGATGATGTAGAAAGTGTAATTTCTAAATTATTGGCAGCAGCGGATAATGATGTAGAAAAAGCAGAACATGGAATTATATTTATCGACGAGATTGATAAGATAGCAAAAAAAAGAAATACCAATAGCAGAGATGTGAGTGGAGAATCTGTTCAGCAGGGTTTACTCAAGCTCTTAGAGGGAAGTGAAGTAGAAGTTCCAGTAGGAGCTACTAATAAAAATGCAATGGTTCCTTTGACTACAGTAAATACAAAGGATATTTTATTTATCTGTGGAGGAGCATTCCCAGATTTAGAAAATATTATAAAGACCAGACTAAATAAAAAGTCGTCTATGGGTTTTTTTGCAGATTTAAAAGACAAATATGACAATGAAAAGAATCTGCTTCAATATGTTACAGTAGATGATTTAAGAGAGTTTGGGATGATACCAGAATTTTTAGGTAGACTTCCAGTTGTTTTTACACTACAAGGACTGACAAAAGAAATGCTGATCGATATTTTGTGTAAACCGAAAAATGCAATTTTAAAGCAGTATAAGAGATTGTTAGAGATGGATGAAGTAGAATTATTATTTGATGAGGATGCCCTAGAAGTAATTGCAGAAAAGGCGTTAGAAAAGAAGATGGGTGCTAGAGCACTGAGAGCAATTATCGAAGAGTTTATGTTAGATATTATGTATGAGATTCCAAAAGACGAAAACATTGGAAGAGTAACTATTACAAAAGACTATTTGGAACATAAAGGAGGACCAGTGATTGAAATAAGGAAAACAGCAGGAATTCCCCGCATTGGAACTGCTGCTGGAATGGAAGGATAGATGAGGTTAAAAATGAAAAAAAGCAGAAGTAAAAGATTTTGTATTTTAGTAGTATGTATGACAATGCTGCTTATAACAGCCGGATGTAATCGTCTTAAAGAAACGAATACAAAAGAAGATAAGATGGCTTTTGCAATGCAGCAAGAGCATCAAATTGTAGATCAAATAGCATTTCCAGACTCAGATGATAATAATAATCCAACCATAACAGATCCAAGTATAGCAGATCCGAATGGAAATGCTCCAACAGGAATAGATCCAATAGGAACAGATCCAGACATAGGAAACCCAGATATAAGCGATCCAAATGGGACAACTGGGAGTATTCCTACAACTTCCTATGAAAATGTAACAGAAAGTGTAGCTGCTTTTCTTTCTACTCTTCCATTAGCTCAAGAAGGAAACTGGATGACAGGAGATGGAGGGCTGGATACATACTTTTATTTACAGATAGATGAGCGATGGGCAGAAAAGTATTATGGTGGAACAGATACAATTGCAAAGTATGCGTGTGGACCAACCTGTATGTCTATTGTGATTTCTAGTTTGACAGATATTCGAATTGATCCGGTTCAAATGAGTACATGGGCAAAGAATAATGGATATTGGTTTGATAAGAGTGGTTCTCTTCATTCTCTGATTCCAGATGCAGCAAAAGCATTTGGATTAGAGGCAGAGGGAGTGGAGAATACAGCACAAGCTTCTGCAAAATTAAAGAAAGCATTAGAAGATGGAAAGTTTGTTGTTGCCCTTATGGGAAAGGGACAGTTTACACAAAGTGGACATTTTATTGTATTAAGAGGTTTAACAGAGGATGGAAAGGTTTTAGTAGCAGATCCTGCAAGTCAGGATCGAACAGATAAGACATGGGAGCTTGCTACCATTATAGAGGAAGCTAAGACATGGGCAGCGGCAAATGGTCCGTTTTGGATAATTTCAAAAACAACATCTGAATAGGTAGAAAAAAACCTGCATATCTTTATAAAAAATAGAATGCAGGTTTTCTTATGGTACAGATGCAGCAAAATGAAGAAAAAGACTGTCGGGAAATAATTTTATCAGAGAGTACAGGAGATTATTTTATTCGGTTTGACGGTGGTATAGAGTTAGCACAAGAACGATTTCAACCAGATTGTATTGAAGTAATTAACTCAAAATTTGCTGTTTTATATTATAAGCTTTCTGAAACGGAACAAAGAGAGTTTCGTCAAAGAAAATATCGATATCCAGCATTTCCAAGATGTTTTACACTTCAAGATCGTTCTAGTATGGAAGCAGCAGGAATTAATAGAGTTCATAGACAGCCATACCTAGATTTATTAGGACAGGGAGTATTAATCGGTTTTATAGATACTGGTATTGATTATACAAATGAGTTATTTCGCTATGCGGATGGAACGTCTCGTATTGTTTCTATTTGGGATCAAACAATACAAACTGGAACTCCTCCTCCTAGACTTTATTATGGAACAGAATATAAAAGAGAGGAAATCAATAGAGCATTACAATCACAAGATCCACTTTCTATTGTTCCTACACAAGACGAATCTGGACATGGAACGTTTATGGCAGGAATTGCTGCCGGAAATAATGATCAAGAACATGATTTTACAGGAGCAGCTCCTTTATCGGAAATTGTTATGGTAAAACTAAAACCTGCAAAACGATTGGTAAGAGAATATTATTTTATTCGAGAAGATGCAGAATGTTTTCAGGAAAATGATATTGCACTTGGGATCCGCTATTTATTAGATGTGGTAAGAAGAGAACTAAAACCTATGATTATCTGTATCAATCTTGGAACCAATATGGGCGGACATGATGGAAGTGGTGTTTTGGATCAGGTTTTAAACGATATTGCAGATACAAATTGGATCTGTGTTGTAACAGCATCTGGAAACGAGGCCGGATATCGAACACATTATAGATATGTAGACAGAGACTCGGAGAGATTTAAAGATGTAGAGATGCGAGTTGGAGCAAATATTCAAGGCTTTTCTTTAGAATTTTGGGCTGGAAAACTTCAGCAGTATTATTTAGAAATCATATCTCCAAGCGGAGAAGTTTCAATTCGAGTTGGTCAACGAGAAGATGAAAATGAAGAAATTCGCTTTTTGTTTGATCGAACTATCGTTTTTGCAGATGCTATCAGTACAGGAATGTTTAGTGGAGATCAATTAATTTTGCTTCGATTCGAACGCCCAGCAGCAGGTATTTGGACACTACGATGTTATCCAAGAAGAAATGTAAAGGGATATTTTGATATGTGGCTTCCTATACAAGAATTTTTATGGGGAGAGGTGTATTTTTTAGAACCTGATCCCAATATTACAATCACTGATCCAGGAAATACTTCTTTGCCTATCACAGTAGCAGGGTACGATCATGTAAGTGGAGCAATTTATATTCATTCTGGCAGAGGCTATACAAGAAATGGATGTATAAAACCAGATCTGGCAGCACCAGCAGTAAATGTAGAAGGACCAGGAGTAAATGGAGAGTTTGTAAGACGCACCGGTACAAGTATTGCAGCAGCACATGTAGCAGGAGCAGCAGCATTATTAATGCAGTGGGGGATCGTTGAAGAAAATCAACTTACTATGTCTTCAACAAATATTCGTGTTCTTTTGGTGCGAGGAGCAAATAGAGGAGGAAGAGAGTATCCAAATCCAGAATGGGGATATGGAACACTTGATGTTTATAATGCGTTTGAACAACTTAGAAATACAACATTTGATATAAGAGTAACGTGAAAATAAAAGTTACAATAGACAATATTTATATTAAATGCAAAAATAAAAAATCTAAAAAGCAGAATATCCAAAAATAATAGAAAAATTTTTCGATATTCTGCTTTCAGATTTCTAATAAAAATAGATTCATGCGTTTGTCCTGTGTTTGTCGTGAGGAACGTTTGACACAAGAAGCGGGACATGATATGATACAGAAGAGGGGATCTATTATAACGAGAGGTCGAATAGATATGTCACTAATGAATGGAATGAAGAAATTATTTCCAATGCAACAGGTAGATGCGAAAGTATTGGAACAAAAAGTAGAAAAGAAAGAAATTTCTACAGTTTATAAAAAAGAAGCTCAAGAGGAGCGAATGGAAAATGGAGAGTATGAAATTTTAGAACGAGAGATCCTTCCAGAAAAAATTATTTGTCCAGATTGTGGGGGAATTACTTGGGAAGGACTGGATTTTTGCGATAAATGTGGTGGAGATTTGCGAAATTTATAAAAAATTTTGTACAATGTAAAAATTCGGACAGAAATGAGGTTAAAAATGATATCAAATAAGATGAAATCTTTTGTTCAGACAAGCTCTGTCATTCGGGCGATGTTTGAAGAAGGAAAAAAGATGGCAAAGCTTTATGGAGAAGAAAATGTCTACGATTTTAGTTTAGGAAATCCAAGTGTTGAACCTCCCAAGGCGGTAAAGACAACAATAGAACGAATTTTGTGTAAAGAAAGTCCAAATTTAGTACATGGATATATGAATAATTCAGGTTATGAAGATGTTCGAGATAAAATTGCACTTTCTTTAAATAAGAAATTTTCAACTGAGTTTTCTTATAAAAATATTATAATGACAGTAGGAGCAGCAGGAGGGCTTAATGTAGTACTTAAGACATTGCTAAATCCAAAAGATGAAGTAGTCGTATTTGCTCCATTTTTTGGGGAATATAAAAATTATGTTGAAAATTTTGATGGAATTTTAAAAGTAGTACCTCCTAATTTTCCGAGTTTCCAACCGAATCTTTTGGAGTTTGAAAAACAACTGAATGAAAAAACAAAAGCAGTTATTATCAATACTCCAAATAACCCAACAGGAGTAGTATATTCTAAAGAAACACTTCTTGGGCTTGCAGAAGTTTTAGAGAATAAACAAAAAGAATTTGGAACAAGTATTTACTTAATTTCAGACGAGCCATATAGAGAATTAGTCTATGATGATATAGAAGTTCCATATGTGACAAAGTATTACCGAAATACGATTATAGGATATTCCTTTAGTAAATCCCTTTCTCTTCCAGGAGAACGAATTGGATATTTAGTTTTACCAGATGAATTAGATGATACAGAAGAAATTTTATCAGCAGTTAATGTAGCAAACCGAATTTTGGGTTTTGTCAATGCTCCATCTTTAATGCAGAGAGTAGTAGCAGAATGTTTAAATGAAAAAGTTCCAATAGAGGAATATGATAGGAACCGACAGATGCTATATGGGGCATTATCTTCGTATGGATATGAGTGTATTAAGCCACAAGGAGCATTTTACTTATTTATAAAGACATTTGAACCAGATGATTTAGCTTTTGTAGAACATGCAAAAAGACATCATCTCTTGCTTGTTCCAGGCAGTTCCTTTCATTGCTCTGGATATGTAAGAACTGCATATTGTGTCGATCCAAAGATGATAGAACGATCTTTGCCAGCATTTTTAAAACTTGCAAAAGAATATGGCATATACTAAAGAAAGGAGGGGATTTATGCGACTATGGGAAAAAAATATTCGAAGTGTTGAGCCATATGTTCCAGGTGAACAGCCAAATTTTTCAGATATGATAAAATTAAATACAAATGAAAATCCCTATCCCCCAGCACCGAAAGTAAAACAGCTTTTACAGGAATTTTCTTATGATATTCTTAGAAGATACCCTGATCCTGCGGCATCGGAGCTGGTTTGTGCTTTAGCTAAATATTATAAAGTCAAACCATCACAAATTTTCGTTGGAGTTGGTTCAGATGATGTATTGGCAATGGCATTTTTAACATTTTTTCATTCCAAAATACCAATTTTCTTTCCAGATTTGACATATTCTTTTTATGAGGTATGGGCACAGTTATTTGAAATCCCATATCAAAAAAAGAAATTAGATTCCGAGTTTCAGATAGTAATGCAGGATTATTTCTCTCCAAATGGAGGAATTGTTCTTGCTAATCCCAATGCTCCAACTTCTATTGCAAAAGAGATAGATTTTATAGAAGAGATTATAAAAAAGAATCAGGAAAGTGTTGTCATCGTAGATGAGGCTTATGTGGATTTTGGTGCAGTCTCATCAATACCACTACTAGAAAGGTATGATAATCTTCTTGTTGTACAGACCTTTTCAAAATCTCGTTCTATGGCAGGAATGAGAATTGGATTTGCAGTCGGAAGTGAGAGATTAATTGAGGCACTTAATCAAGTAAAATATTCCTTTAATTCTTATACAATGAATCCTCTTAGTATTAAAATTGGAACAGAAATTTTAAAGGAGGATACTTATTTTAAGGAATGTATTCAAAAAGTGATTACGACAAGAGAACGTGTAAAAGAAAGAGTGAAAGAATTAGGATTTTTATGTCCAGATTCTAAAACAAATTTTTTATTCTTAAAACATCCTAAATGGCAGGCAAAAGAACTATTTGAAGCACTGCGAAAACAACATATCTTTGTACGATATTTTGAAAAGGAGAGGATAGAAAATTATTTGAGAGTTACGATCGGCACAGATCAGGAAATGGATGTTTTTTTAGATTTTTTAGAAAAGTATATTAAAGTAATTTAGAGTCAAGTGGAGTGTAAAGCGAAAGAAAGCTTTTTCTGGCAGGGGCAGTAAAGTATCAGATTGGACTCAGGATGATTGCTCAAAAAGTATATCAGCTTTTAAATATTCCGTTTAGATTAGAAAGCCGTTAAAACGGCGGAATGAGAGGAAACATGAAGATATTAATCGCAGAGGATGATTTTGCCAGTAGAAAATTTATGTTGAGATTTCTGTCAAAGTATGGAGAATGTGATGTTACTGTAGATGGTATGGAAGCCGTAGATGCGTTTACTATGGCATTAGAAGCAGATGAAGGGTATGATTTAGTTTGTTTGGATATTATGATGCCCGTTCTTGGAGGATATCAGGCACTAAAAACAATTCGTGATATTGAAAAGGAAAGAGGAATTCCAGAAGAAAAGCGTACCAAAATTATTATGACAACTGCGTTAAATGAAGGAAGAAATGTAACAAAAGCATTTGAATTAGGTTGTACTGCCTATGCAGGAAAACCAATAGATCAGAAAAAATTCGAACATGTATTAAGAAAACTAAATTTAATTTCATGAATAAATTTAAAAGAAACTGTGTTCTAAAATACCGAAAAAAATTTATCGGTGGACACAGTTTTTTTATATAGAAGTAAAGAAAGGGAATAATATGGCTCAAAAAAGAAATTATCAAAAAGAATTAGAACAAATTTTAGAACAAATTTTACATTTAAATCATGTTCCAACACTTTTACTTCATAGTTGCTGTGCTCCTTGTAGTAGTTATGTATTAGAGTATCTTTCCAAATATTTTGAAATTACCGTCTTTTATTACAATCCTAATATTACATCTTTAGAAGAATATCAAAAACGTGTGGAGGAACAAAAACGTTTTTTAAAAGAGAAAACCTTTTCGCATCCAGTACATTTTTTGGAGGGAGAGTATGATCCAAAAGAATTTTTAGAAGCAATTCGAGGATACGAACAGATTCCAGAGGGAGGAGAGAGATGTTTTCGCTGTTATGAATTAAGACTTACAAAGACAGCAGAAACAGCAAAACAGTATAAATTTGATTATTTTACTACAACATTAAGTATTAGTCCAATGAAAAATGCAGAAAAGTTAAATGAAATCGGGTGTCGTATACAGCCACAGGGAGTGATTTATTTGGTATCTGACTTTAAGAAAAAAGGTGGTTATCAAAGAAGTATTGAATTATCAAAGCTAAATGGACTTTACCGACAAGATTATTGTGGATGTGGATTTTCAAAGCAGGAGGCACAAAATCGACAGCATCATTTAAAATAATCGTAGGATTGACAAGAGCAGAAGAATGAGCTATAATCCTAGCGTAATTGAGAACTATTTTCAAATACAACAAAAAATAGGGATTCATTTGCTGTAAGGAGGAAGATTTATGATGCTTCGAGAGGGAGAAAAAAATCACAGCTATCGAGTGGAACAGATGAATCTGCCACAGGCGACAAGAATTCGTTTAGAAGCACTTGGACTGACAAATGGAACGAAAATGGAATTGTTAAACCGTAAAAGAAGCGGTTCCGTTATTATTCGTATTCGAGGGACTAGGTTAGCCTTTGGAAAGCAGATAGCAGAAGCAATTTTAGTCTCTGAGCTAGACATACAAGAATAATACACTAGGAGGAAAAGCGATGGAAGAAGAATTACGAGTCGGTTTTGTCGGAAATCCAAACTGTGGAAAAACAACATTATTTAACGCATATACTGGAGCAAGACTAAAAGTGGCAAATTGGCCGGGAGTTACAGTAGAAAAAAAGGAAGGGGCAATGAAATATCATAATCATCGGTTTAAACTGGTGGATCTGCCCGGAATTTATAGTTTAACCTCATATACAATGGAAGAAAAATTATCGAGAGAGTTTATTTTAAGTGATGAGGTAGATGTGATTGTAAATGTAGCAGATGCGTCTGCCCTAGAGAGAAATTTATATCTGACTTTGCAGTTAATAGAACTTGGAAAACCAGTAATTCTTGCATTGAATATGATGGATATTGTGGAAGAAAGAGGAATGGAGATCGATCTGCACCGTCTGCCAGAAATGTTAGGAGTTCCATGTATTCCCGTATCTGCCAGACATAAAACAGGACTAGAAATTTTAATGCACACAGTTGCACATCATAAAACAAAATGTCAGGATATTAATTTTATTCATCAACATAAAGAATTAGAAGAAAAGAGCAAACATATTCACGCTCATCATAAAGAGTATGCAATGGTATACAGTGATGAAATAGAAGATAAACTCGACGAAATTACAGAAAGATTAAAACAAGCAGGTTATACACTGTCAAATTATCGCTGGTATGCGTTAAAGCTCTTAGAAAAAGATTCTGAAATTATCAAGCAATATCCAATAGATTTGGAAGGAATCGTCGATCAGAGCTATGAAACAGAGATTATTAATCAAAAATATGATTTTATTGATGAGATTATGGAAGAATGTCTGGTAAATAAAGCAAAAAAAGCAGCTGCAACCGATCGGATTGACCGTATTTTAACCCATTCTATTTGGGGGCTTCCGGTATTTTTAGGGATTATGGCTGTTGTTTTTTTTCTGACATTTACAATCGGAGACTGGTTAAAGGGAGGCTTTGAAAGTGGACTTTCTTTCTTTTCAGATACAGTATTTGATCTGCTAACAAAAGCAAAAACAGCACAATGGTTGATTTCTTTAATTGTAGATGGTATTATTGCAGGGGTTGGAGGGATTTTAACGTTTCTTCCAAATATCATAATACTGTTTTTGGCACTTGCTTTTTTAGAAGATAGTGGTTATATGTCAAGGGCGGCGTATGTGATGGATGGTCTGATGGAAAAACTTGGGCTTTCAGGAAGAGCTTTTATTCCAATGATCTTAGGATTTGGCTGTTCTGTTCCAGCGGTTATGGCATCAAGGGCTTTAGAAGATATGAGAGATCGAAGAAAGGTTGTTTTAATTACTCCATTTATGTCTTGTAGTGCAAGACTTCCAATCTATGTCTTATTTTCTCAGATGTTTTTTGGAAAATTCGCCATAATCGCTGCCTTTTCTATGTATTTAATTGGATTAGCAGTTGGAATATTGACTGCGTTTGTCATAAATCGCTTTCAAAAAAAGGGAGAAATTAGTCCTTTATTAATTGAATTACCAGAATATAAGACACCAAATATGAGAACAATTTTTATTTATGTATGGGATAAAGTAAAAGATTATTTAACAAAGGCCGGAACAACAATTTTTATTGCCTCAATTTTGATCTGGTTTTTATTAAATTTTGGACCACATGGTATGATAAAAGAAATGTCAGAGAGTTTTGGCGCAGGTATTGGCAAAGCATTAACTCCAATATTAGTTCCAGCAGGTTTAGGACTCTGGCAGATTGTACTTGCCCTAATTTCTGGTCTGGCAGCAAAGGAAGTTGTAGTATCCAGTTTTTCTGTATTATTTGGTATTGCTAATATCAATTCAGTTTCTGGGATGAATGGATTAATTGATGTTTTATCTGGATATGACTTTGGGGCATTAAATGCGTATGCGTTCATGGTATTTTGTCTTTTATATACGCCATGTGTTGCTACGATTGCAGTAATTAAACGAGAGTTAAAATCTGTAAAATGGACAATCATTTCTGTACTATATCAACTTTTTATTGCTTGGTTTTTTGCAGTTTTAATCTATCAAATTGGAAGAATATTCTGTTAGAAAAGAAAGGAAGTTATATGGGAATTACAATTTTTCTCTCCAGTTTACTATTAGTATATAGTATTTGGATAGTCAAGAAAAAGATACAACAAATAAAAGCAAAACAGTGGTGTATATGTGAGGATCATGACAGATGTGCTTTAAAAGGACAATGTCTGAAAAGGAAATTTTAATCTGACACAAAGGGGGTAAGTGCTCATGTTGTCAGTAGTAATACCTGCTCATAACGAGAAAGAAAATATTTCAAATACAGTTAATGTTATTCGGACAATTTTAACTCAGGCAGAAATTACATTTGAATTATTGTTTATTGATGATGGTTCAAAGGATACTACTTATACTCTAATTGAACAGGAACATAGTTTAGATAGGAGAATCCGTGGAATTAAGTTTAGCAGAAATTTTGGAAAGGAAGCTGCTATTTTAGCTGGATTACGTGGGGCAAAAGGAGATTGTGTCGCTGTAATAGACTGTGATTTGCAGCATCCTCCAGAGTGTCTTATAAAAATGTATCGGCTTTGGGAACAGGGATATCACATTATTGAAGGAGTAAAAGCTTCCCGTGGCAAGGAATCTTTTCTTCATAAAATTTCAGCAGGAATATTTTACAGATGGATCAGTAAAGCGGTCGGAATTGATATGAATACATCTTCCGATTTTAAATTGCTTGATAGAAAAGTAGTTGACGTAATTATATCAATGCCAGAAAGAGATACTTTCTTTCGAGCATTGACATATTGGGTTGGATTTCGAACAACTCAAGTTTCCTATGAAGTTTTAGAACGTAAATTTGGAGAAACGAAATGGTCTACTTGGAAATTGATTCGATATGCCATTAATAATGTAACATCTTTTACTTCATTTCCATTACAACTTATTACTGTATTCGGGACAATTTTACTTGTTTTTGGATTTATATTAGGAGTACAAACACTATATCGATATTTGACAGGAAATGCAGCAGAAGGGTTTACTACAGTAATTCTTCTTTTATTAATGATCGGGGGAAGTTTGATGTTAAGTCTTGGAATAATTGGAATTTATATTGCAAAGATCTATAACGAGGTCAAACAAAGACCTCAATATTTGATTGAAGAAGAGATTAAATAAAAGAATCCAGAATTTTTTGAAAAAGAAAAAGAGGAAATCGGGAAATGACAGAGAATATGTAAATAGAAAGGATCTGACCGAAGCGAAAGGCAGGGGGATGATATGTTTTATCCAGAAGAAATTGTGGAAGAAGTCAGGGTACGTAATGATATTGTTGAAGTAATTGGATCGTATGTACAATTACAGAAAAAAGGAGGGAGTTATTTAGGTCTTTGTCCATTTCATAATGAGAAAACCCCATCTTTTTCCGTAAGCGGAACAAAACAGATGTATCACTGCTTTGGTTGTGGGGTTGGCGGAAATGTATTTACTTTTGTTATGGAGTATGAAAATTATAATTTTGTAGAAGCTCTAAACTTGCTTGCAGATCGTGTAGGAGTAAGACTGCCAGAACTTGAAGCTTCTAAAGAAGAAAAACGTGCGGCAGATCTTCGTTCTAGGCTTTTAGAAGTTCAAAAACAGGCGGCAAAATATTTTTTTTATCAATTAAAGGCAGAACAAGGAGTAGCAGCACGAAAGTATTTAGAAAATCGAGGTCTGACTCAAAAAACAATCGTACACTTTGGACTAGGATACTCAAGTAAAAATCCAAAAGATCTCTACCAATATTTAAAAGGTTTAGGATATGAAGATGAGTTGCTTCGGGAATCAGGTTTAATTTCAATGGAAGAAACGAAGGGAGCATATGATAAATTTTGGAATAGAGTAATGTTTCCTATCATGGATCTAAATAATAAAGTGATTGGTTTTGGAGGGCGTGTTATGGGAGAAGGTACACCAAAATATTTAAACTCTCCAGAAACGAAACTGTTTGATAAAAGCAGAAACTTATATGGATTAAATTTTGCAAGACTTTCCAGAAAGTCCTATTTTTTGATTTGTGAGGGATATATGGATGTAATATCTCTATATCAAGCAGGCTTTACAAATGTTGTAGCATCACTTGGAACAGCATTTACATCTCTTCAAGCAAAAATTATATCTCGCTATGTAAAAGAAGTGCTTTTAACTTATGATAGTGATCAGGCAGGTATCAAAGCAACTCTTCGAGCAATTCCAATTTTAAAAGAGGCAGGACTTTCTGCAAAGGTTGTAAATCTAAGTCCATTTAAAGATCCAGATGAATTTATAAAAAAGCTTGGAGCAGAGGAATATCAAAAAAGATTAGATCAGGCAAAAAACAGCTTTTTCTTTGAATTAGAAGTGACACAACAAAGATATAATCTAAAGGATCCAGAACAAAAGACAAAATTCTTTAATGAAGCAGCAAAATTACTTTTGCAATTTCATGAAGAGCTGGAACGTAATAATTATATAGAAGCTGTAGCGAGAACCTATCATATTCGCTATGATGATTTAAAAAGCTTAGTGAATCGTATGGGAGTACAACTTTCTGTTTCGCAAAAATTTCCAGAAAGGATTCAAAAAGAGGATTCAAAATTTATTAAAAGTAAGACAAAGGATGGAATTGAACAGTCACAAAAACTTTTATTTACTTGGATTAGTGATGATATTTCTGTTTTAGAAAAAATTTTAGGAATTTTAGATATTTCTGATTTTACCGGAGAATTATATCAAAAGGTAATGACAATGATACTAGAACAATATCAAAAAGAAAAAAAAGTTTTACCAGCTCAGATTATCAGTCATTTTGAGAGTAAAGAAGAGCAAACAGCGGCAGAACATCTATTTTCTATGCAGATCAGAGGAGATTTAAACAAAGAGGACAAAAAAAAGGCATTGATAGAAACAATACTAAAGATTAAAGGAAATAGTTTGGCAAAAAAGTATGAAGCAGCAGCACAATCGGGAGATACCAAGAGTGCACAAAAATATTTAATACAACAATTTTCTCTGAAAAAAGAGGAAATGAAGGATCTGGAAAAACTGCATAGTTATTTTCAGGAAGGGTAAACTTAATGACAGAGAGAAACTTTTTAAAGATTCGGACGAGAAAGAGGGTTGATTAGAATGGACGACACCATGATAAAGTTTCATGATAAGCTCAAAGAATTACTGATATTCGCAAAGAAAAAGAAAAATGTATTGGAATATGATGAAATTAATGACTTTTTTGCGGATATGGAAAT
The DNA here is from genome assembly GCA_947089905.1 of uncultured Lachnospiraceae bacterium. Classification (GTDB taxonomy): domain Bacteria; phylum Bacillota; class Clostridia; order Lachnospirales; family Lachnospiraceae; genus MGBC140009. The sequence goes on along the minus strand of CAMUMG010000005.1, from coordinate 21,186 downwards.
GGATTCAGATAAAATTGACCGTATTTATGAATTTCTTGAGGCAAACAATGTCGATGTACTTCGTATTCCAGAATTAGATGAAGTGGATGACGTCAGTGATGATGAACTTGCTCTAATTGAAGATGAGAGTGAGGATCTGTCAAAGATTGATCTTTCCATTCCAGAGGGAATTGGATTAGAAGATCCAGTACGGATGTATTTAAAGGAAATTGGAAAAGTGCCTTTGCTTTCTTCGGAAGAAGAGATTGTACTTGCTCAAAAGATGGAGCAAGGAGATTCAGAAGCAAAAAAAAGACTTGCAGAAGCAAACTTACGATTGGTTGTCAGTATTGCAAAACGCTATGTAGGTAGGGGAATGCAGTTTTTAGATTTAATTCAGGAAGGAAATTTAGGTTTAATAAAAGCAGTAGAAAAGTTTGATTATCGGAAAGGATATAAATTTAGTACCTATGCTACTTGGTGGATTCGTCAGGCGATTACGAGAGCGATTGCAGATCAGGCAAGAACCATTCGAATTCCAGTTCATATGGTAGAAACAATTAATAAATTAATTCGAGTACAAAGACAATTATTACAAGAGTTAGGAAGAGAACCTTTTCCAGAAGAAATTGCTAAAGAGATGAATCTTCCAGTGGACAGAGTACGAGAAATTCAAAAGATTTCCCAAGAGCCAGTTTCTTTAGAAACACCGATTGGAGAAGAAGAAGACAGCCATTTAGGAGATTTTATTCAGGATGATAATATGCCAATACCAGCAGATGCAGCAGCATTTACTCTTTTAAAAGAACAACTTGTTGATGTATTAAGTACTCTTACAGATAGAGAACAAAAGGTATTACGACTTAGGTTTGGATTAGATGATGGGCGTGCTAGAACCTTAGAAGAAGTGGGGCGTGAATTTAATGTCACAAGAGAACGAATTCGTCAAATTGAGGCGAAAGCACTTCGTAAATTAAGACATCCAAGTAGAAGTAGAAAATTAAGAGATTATCTGGATGAGTAGATGATATGATAGAACTTACAAAACGAATGAAAATGGTTGCAGATTGTGTATCAAAAGGAAACAAGATCGCAGACGTTGGATGTGATCATGCGTATCTTTCTATTGATTTAATAAGAAGGGGAATTGCAAAATCTTGTATTGCTTCAGATGTTCATACTGGACCGTTAATACGGGCAGAAGAAAATATTAAAAATTATGGTCTTTCCGATAGGATTACTCTTCAACAGTCAAATGGACTAAAACATATAAAGCCTGGTGAGGTAGATAGTATTATAATAGCTGGAATGGGCGGAGCACTGATGATAAAAATTCTTTCGGAAGGCAGTTCTTGTACAAACGAAACAGCGGAATTGATCTTACAGCCACAGTCGGAGATAGGTAAGGTAAGAAAGTACTTACATAATACCGGTTTCCAAATTCTTTTTGAAGATATGTGTATTGATGCCGGAAAATACTATGTTGTTATAAAAGCAGGAAAAAAAGACCAAAAAGAGGATCTTATACAAAAAGAAGCAATAGATAGTGATATTTTTGAAGAATATGGAGAATATTTAATTACTTGCCATCATCCGGTCTTAAAAGAATTTCTACTGCATAGAAAAGAATATATCAAACGGCTGTCAGAGGAATTGTCACTTTCTTCTACAAAAAAGGCAACAGACAGATATCAGCAGTTAGAACAGGAACTTTTCGATATTCAAAGAGCATTAGTTTGGTTTGATGAGAAATAGAATAAAGGAGGTAATGTGGTGAGTGATAGAAAAATAACAATCCATGGAATAACAAAAAAGTATCCAGAAAATATTACCTATTTAGAAATTGCAAAAGAATATCAAAGTGAATATGAAAATCCTATTGTTTTAGTAAATGTAGATGGAAGATTAAGAGAACTGACAAGACAAGAATCAAAAGATTGCACTTTGGAGTTTGTCACAACAGCAGAAAGTGATGGTTATTTAACTTATGTACGCGGACTTGTTTTAGTTTTAATGCGAGCATTTTATAGAGTGGTAGATCAGGCGCAGATCCGTCGAATCTGTGTGGAATATTCGATTGGAGATTCTCTGTTTTGTGAAGTAGAAGGAGAACTTATTTTAGATGAAAAACTTCTTTCTAAAATAAAAGAGGAAATGAAGCAATTAATACAAAGAGATCTACCATTTGAAAAGAGAGCGGTGGATACACAGGAAGCAGTAGAATTATTTCATCAATATAAAATGTATGATAAAGAAAAATTATTTCGCTATCGTAGAACTTCTAAAACAAATATTTATCGTCTTGATGGATTTGAAGACTATTATTATGGCTATATGCCTGCAAGTACCGGAATTTTGTCTGTTTTTGATTTACAGCTCTATAAAGACGGATTTTTTTTGATACTGCCATCTAAAAAAGATACGAAAAAACTGTCAAGACTTATCTTACGAGAAAAATTGTTTTTGGTTCAGAGGGAATCGAATCAATGGGGAAAGACAATGGAAATTGAAAATGTCGGAGCTTTGAACGAACAGATTACAAAGGGAATGATCGGCGATTTAATTTTAGTACAAGAGGCGTTTCAGGAAAAGAAAATTGCAGAGATTGCAGAACGTATCAAAGCAGCAGGGGGAAAGAAATTTATTATGATTGCAGGGCCTTCCTCTTCTGGAAAAACGACATTTTCACATCGGCTTTCTATTCAACTTCGAACACTTGGATTTAAACCACACCCTATAGCAGTAGATGACTATTTTGTCAATAGAGAAGATACTCCATTAGATGAGAATGGAAATTATAATTTCGAAACTCTTTTTGCAATAGATGTAGAACAATTTAATAAAGATATGACAGCTTTATTAAATGGACAACGTATAGAATTACCTACTTTTAATTTTAAAACAGGAAAACGGGAATATAAAGGAAACTTTAAACAGTTAGAAGAAGAAGATCTTTTAGTTATTGAAGGAATTCATGGACTAAATGATAAACTTTCATATTCTCTTCCAAGGGAAAGTAAATTTAAAATCTATATCAGTGCTTTAACACAATTAAATATTGATGAGCATAATAGAATTTCAACAACAGATGGAAGGCTTATTCGTCGTTTAGTACGCGATGCAAGAAATAGAGGGGCATCTGCTAAACATACGATTGGAATGTGGTCTTCTGTCCGAAGAGGAGAAGAAGAAAATATTTTCCCATTTCAAGAAGATTGTGATTGTATGTTTAACTCTGCTCTAATCTATGAATTAGCAGTATTAAAACAGTATGCAGAACCACTATTATTTAGTGTCGAAAAAGATTGTAAGGAATATCAGGAAGCAAAACGACTTTTGAAGTTTTTAGAATACTTTTTAGGAGTAAGTACAGAAGAAATACCAAAGAATTCAATTTTAAGAGAATTTGTTGGCGGAAGTTGTTTTAAGGTATGAGCAGCACTATAAGCCGGGTTCTGTATTCGATGACCATCTATCTTGACCATACGTTACCGTATGACTCTCTTCGCCTGTTACCAAACGAAGACGCGACCTACCTGAAGACACGACGGGCAGCCGTATCGCCTTCCTCTGCCCTAAGGCAGAACATTTGGTCTTGCTTTAGGTGGGGTTTACACAGCCCTTTCTGTTACCAGAAAGGCGGTAGTCTCTTACACTGCCATTCCACCCTTACCGTCATAAGACGGCGGTTTCTTTTCTGTTGCACTATCCTTAGAGTTGCCTCCACCGGACGTTATCCGGCACCCTGCCCTGTAAAGCCCGGACTTTCCTCAGCGCTTTATGCGATGCGGTCATCTGTGCTGCTCCATACGGCTCATTTTATCATGAAAAAAAGCAGTTGTAAAGCTGCTTTTTTATATTTTGTAAGGAAAAAGTAAAGAAATGTATCAATTTATTTGTTATAATGCTTTATAGGAAAATAAGCCTATATTAAAGGAGGTGAACGGATTGGCAAAGCCAGTTAAAATCTTAGTAGTAGATGATGATAAAGAGATTGCGGAATTAGTAGAGATTCATCTGGTAGGTGATGGTTACGAGGTATTTAAAGCTTATAGTGCTAAAGATGGTCTTGCAATTTTAGAAAAAGAGGAAATTAAATTAGTAGTTTTGGATATTATGATGCCCGGAATGGACGGTTTGACAATGTGTCGTAAGATTAGAGAAAAGAGTGCGATTCCGATTATTTTATTAAGTGCTAAATCTACAGATTTAGATAAAATTATAGGTTTGACTGGAGGGGCAGATGATTATGTAAGCAAGCCCTTTAATCCTTTGGAATTGACAGCACGTGTAAAGTCACAGCTTCGTCGCTATATGGAATTAAACCCAAAAGCTACAGGAGAATTTACAGAAGAAAGCGAAGTAATTGTTAGACAGTTAGTGATCAATAAAGAAACACATCAAGTTACTTCTTTTGGAAAAGAAGTTCGACTCACGCCAATTGAGTTTGAAATTCTATATCTTTTAGCCTCAAATCCAGGGCGGGTATTTAGTACAGATGAAATTTTTGAACGGGTTTGGAACGAAAAGATGTATGAGGCAAATAATACAGTGATGGTGCATATCCGAAGAATTCGTGAAAAGATTGAAGCTGATCCAAAAAATGCTGAAATTATTAAGACCGTTTGGGGGGTAGGTTATAAAATTGAAAAGTGAGCATCGTAATATTTTTAAAAGCTTTCGCTTTGAAATTGTTCTCTACAGTCTGTTTAGTCTGATTTGTACCCTAGTTTCCGAAGGGGCAATTTTTGGAGTTGGTTCTTTAATTATTTATATGCTAAATAGAAATAAAGCAGAAAAAAATTTAATGTATAAAACAACACAAGCAATCAGTGAAAGTTCTAATAGTTTGGAACTATATAGTTCTCTCCGAGGAGATTTGGGAAAGGATATACCAACATCGAAAACAGGTACTATAGCTGTAATTATGGGAGCTGCTATTATATTGGGACTTGCTCTTTTTATTACTTTTTTTCTGATTTTTACTAAAAGATTTAGCACATACCTAGAAGAGATTACAGAGGGGATTGCCAAAATGTCTGCTGGTGATTTTAAGACAAGAGTTGTTGTGCGAAATGATGATGAACTAACAGATATCGCTGTCAATTTAAATAAGATGGCAAAGGAAGTTTATACACGATTTGAAAATGAAAGAAAGTCGGAAAATGCTAAGAATGATTTAATTACTAATGTAGCACATGATTTAAGAACACCTCTAACTTCTATTATTGGATATCTGAATTTAGTAGCAGAAAAGCCAATGGATGAGAAAACAAGAAACAAATATATTCACATTGCCTATGATAAGTCAAAACGCTTAGAAAAACTAATTGAGGATTTATTTACGTACACCAAATTAGATTTTGGAGAAGTAAAACCGGTATGCCAAGAGTTAGATCTTGTTAAAATGATGGAACAAATGTACGAGGAATTTTATCCTAGTTTTGAAGAAAATAAACTGCAATGTAAGTTTGAATGTAAGGAAACATCAATTCTTCTTTTTGCAGATGGAGGACTATTAGCAAGGGCATTTGCTAATTTAATTAGTAATGCAGTTAAATATGGAGCTGACGGAAAAAATATTATGATTTATGTAAAAAGAGTAGAAGAATTTGCAGTTGTCTCAATTAAAAACTTTGGAGAATTGATTCCAGAAGATGCTCTACACGATATCTTTGAAAAATTTTATCGTGTAGAAACATCAAGAAGTACAGAAACAGGCGGAAGTGGTTTAGGATTAACTATTGCAAAAAATATTATTCAGCTTCATGGTGGAAGTCTGACTGCCCGCAGTGATTTTAGTGGAACGGTATTTGAAGTAAAACTTCCTATAACCGTCTAACCGAAAGGAGCAAATCAAGGTGGCTCGAATTTGGAAAATTTTATTTTTTGCGTTTTTCGTTTTCTTCAGCCAGCCATTACAGGTCTATGCTTCAGAAGAAAGAATTCAGTTAGAGGTATCCTATGGGCTGTCGAAAGAGGAAGCAAGGTATGGGAGAGTTTGTGTTTTTACTGTTGATATAATGAATTTACAGGAAGCAACACAGGGAACGGTTCAATTAACTTTGGCTTCTGGAAGAGTACAAGGAGGAGTTCGATACGAACAGTCGTTTTCTTTAGTAAAAGGGGAAAGAAAAGAGCTCTGTTTTCAGATTAAGACAGATTTTGATTTTACAGGATATCAAATTCTTATTCTCTCTTCTGAAAAAGAAATATTAGCACAATATGAGAACTCTTTTGAGATTAAACACTATGGTTCATTGATGCAGTTAGGAGTGTTAGGAAGTAGTCGAGAAAAAGTAAAGTATCTTGAAGACTTCGGGAATAATGTACTTCAATTAGATGAAAATAATTTACCAAATAAAGAAAATGGACTAGATACCTTAGATATTTTGTTTGTTAATTCCTCAGATGATTCTAACTATTCAAAAGAACAAATACACACAGTAAATCAATGGATGGAAGCAGGAGGACTGTTGGTTCTTGGAGCAGGAGCTAAATTCGGAGAGTATGAAAATACAGGAAAAGAACTGACACAAAAGGAACTTACATTTGGAGTTGAAAAAGAAGTATTTCGAAGTTTGAGAGAACAGGTAAATAGATATGAAGAAGAACGTGTTTCTACATTACTTGATATTGAAAAAAGAAGAAAAGAGTCAGGAGTGTTATTACCACTTTATATTGGAAAAACAATGCTAGAAGACAGAATGTTAAGTGATATGAAACCTGAACCAATTAAAAAACAGATTATAGAACTTCCACGGTCGCAAACAGAGATTTGTCTTCGAGAAGATACCGAAATATTAGCAGTCCAAAAGCAGGTTGGAAAAGGTAAAGTACTATATTTGGCATTTTCTCTTGAAATAGAGGAATCTGTATGGAAAGCGGCACAGACTTGGCTGACAAATTTTTTTATGGAACAGATCACAGAAACAGGAAAACAAAAAATTAATTCCGAAAGTCATGGATATTCCAATGATTACTGGACTGAGGATATATTAGATACAGCAAGTCAGGAGCAGATACCTTCTGTTACTAGATATTTTTTAATATTTATTGTCTATTTACTTATAATATCCCCTCTCATTTACTGGATACTCTCTCGTATGGATCGGATTCAGTATTTATGGGGAGTAGTTCCAGCTCTTTCTTTGCTCTTTACTTTCATTGTATATGGAATGGGAAGTTCAACACGTGTAGAAGAGCCATTTTATGGATATTTTGATATTGAAGTTTTTAAAGTAGGAGAAAAGACCGCACAGGGAACATTAAATTTCTATGTAGAACTTTCAAATAATCAAGCCCATAGTTTTGATCTAAAGAATAATAAAGAACTGACTGTAAAAAATAGATTTCCAAAATTATCCTATTATAATATTTTATATAGTGATCCTTGGTTTTCTAATTCATTACCAAACAAATATGAAAATTATACAAACTGCATTAATATACAGGAAGAAAAAACTACTATAACTCTTGAAAGACTTCCAGCATTTACTAAAACGAATTATCAAACTTCATATACAGCAGAGTATGAAGCAGTTCCGTTAGGAGAACTTTCTGTAGATGATGTCAGTATTGAAGGAAATGTAACGAATTTATTTTCATTTGATTTAGAAGATGCGTTTATTTATAGTAATCATCTTTGTATGGATCTAGGAACTATACAAAGTGGAGAAACAATATCGTTTACATCAGAACAGGCATTTAATATAGCAAATGATGAATTGGTTTATGCTTATCAGGAAGTGCCATTACAAGAATATAAACGTTTATCTGCAAAAAAACAGAGAAACATATTAGCAACAAAGTATGCCCTCTTAGATCTATTAGAACAAAGAGGAAGTTATTTGATTGGATTTTCTGAAGAGATCACAGAAGAAAATCCACTTGCAGAAACAGAACTTAAAGAAGGTAGTTATGGGACAACGCTTATTATTGTACCAATGGAGGAACAATATATAAATGCAGGACAGCAGTTTGTTCCAACAATGGATTCTTATATGGAAATTATAGATGGAACATTAGAAAAAGACAGTTTTAGGTATATTATGACAGAATCCCTAGTTGTTCAATATCATCTTCCAAAAGAAGAGGAAGTGACAAAAATTTTGCTAACGCAAATGTTGAATCAACTTCCTAAAATGGAAGATATGGCTGAAATGGCAGGAGATATCTATTTTTTTAACTTTACTGATAGAAGTTACGATTTTGTGTTTCGATGTAGTTGGGAATCCCTAAATTCAAATGAAATTAAAGAAATATCAGGGGATAACTTGAAAAAATATATAAATGATTCAAATGAAATACAAGTTAAATTCGTAAATACAAGTATAGAATCAAACTGTATTCTTCCATATCTATCCTATTATAAAAAAAATTAAGGAGGATCTTATGCTAGAACTTAAAAATTTAATGAAATCATATAGAAAAATTCTGGCATTGGATCATTTTTCAATGTCTGTAGAACAAGGACAGTTATTTGGTTTTGTTGGACCAAATGGAGCGGGAAAAACAACAACAATGAAAATCATTGCTGGATTAATTTCACCAGACTCTGGAAGTATGAAATTAAACGGGGAAGATGCTCTAAAAAGTCCTAATTTGAGAAAACAGAAAATAGGATATATGCCTGATTTTTTTGGAGTTTATGACAACTTAAAAGTTTCTGAATATATGGAGTTTTACTTAGATATTTACGGATATTATGGAAAAGCAGCAGAGAAAAAGAGTCAAGAGCTCTTAGATTTAGTAGGATTATCTGCCAAAAAAGAAATGTTTGTAGATCATTTATCTCGTGGAATGAAACAAAGACTTTGTCTAGCAAGAACATTAATTCACGATCCAGAACTACTTGTATTAGATGAACCGGCATCTGGAATGGGGCCTCGATCCAGAAAAGAAATCAAAGAGATTTTAAGACAGCTTTGTGGAGAAGGGAAAACTATTTTAATTAGTTCCCATATATTAAATGAGCTTGCGGAACTTTGTACTAACATTGGAATTATTGACAGTGGAATATTAATTATGCAGGGAAGTATCGAAGAGATTAAACAGCAACAAAAAGCAGCAAATCCAATTCAGTTGCAACTTACACAAGGAACAGAAGAAGCATTAAAAGTATTAAAAGAACATCCTTTGGCATCTAATATAGCAAGTAAGGCAGGAAGCATTAATTTTTCCTTTAGTGGAGAAAAAGAAGAGGAAGCACAACTTTTAACTGCACTTATCTATGCAGGAGCAAAAGTATCTTCTTTTAAAAGAGATGAAGGCAGCTTAGAAGCTTTATTTTTAAGGCTTACGAAAAATTCTGAATTAGAGGATCTAGAGCCAGAAGAGTTAGAAAGTAAGGTGGCGTATGAAGTTCTTAAATCCAGTTTATAAAAGAGAGTTAAAGCAGACAGCAAGAATGTATAGAACCCCTGTTTTGATTTTTTGTTATAATGTTTTTCTGGCACTATTCGGGCTATTTTCTTTTTATATTACATTTGGAAAAGGAAACGAATATTATAATAAACTTCATTATGAAGATATCTTAACTATTTATGGAATTATTACTGGAATTGAATTTATTCTATTTCTTCTTTTAGTTCCAGCATTAACAGCAGGATCGATATCAGGAGAACGTGAAAAACAGACACTAGATATCTTACTAACAACAAGATTAACACCATTTCAAATTATCTTGGGTAAATTGCTTTCTTCAATCAGTATTATGATTTTATTGGCAGTTTCCTCTCTTCCGATTATTGCTCTTTGTTTTTCTATTGGTGGTATTACTTTATTAGACCTTGCTAAATTTTTATTGTTTCTTATTATAACAGCAATTTATTTAGGAAGTATTTCTATCTTTTTTTCTACTTACTGTAAACGAACTACTGCCGCTACGGTATGTTCTTACTTTGCTATGTTAGTTCTGGTTTTTTTAAGTCTCCTATTAGTAATAGGGGTTGGCATTTTAAGTCTGTTAAATGAGGAGGATATTTCCTATCATCTTTCTTTTTTATTAACTTCTTGTGGAAAAGCAATAGGAAATTTCATTTATATACTATTGTTAAATCCAATAATCAGCTTTTTTTCTATGCTAAAAGATCAGATAGGATATGGCACACAGGAGGGATATTTATTTTTAATGTCAAATGGAATGAGCCCATTTTGTTATGAACATTGGTTTTTTATTAGTCTTATACTCCAATTAATAGTATCTCTTTTATTTTTGTGGTTGGCATCTAAGAAACTAAGTCCTTTAAATTAAAAAGACAAAAAAACGAGCTTCTGTATAAAAACAGAAGCTCGTTTTTTTTACTATGAAAATGGAAGAAGAAAAATATAGTGATATTATAACACGAACTTTAAAAAAAGCATAGTCTTTTTTTAAAAAAAATAAAAAAATATTTTAATTTTAAGAATTTGTAATATAATTACGAATTTTGTTACTTATTCTAATTTGATGATAAATTTTTGCATAATCAATTTCATTAATATCTTCAATATAATTTTCAGAAAAATTTTTTGTAATCCCCTGCTTTTTTAATATAGCCACAGCCTTATTATAGGCGATTGCAGCTTCTATTTCGCTTTGATAGCGTCCAATCAGAATAGAACCATTAACATGAATTTTTGCGGTATATTCAATAGTATTTACCTTTTGAGTTTTAGTAACTCCATAATAGCGATTAATAATTTCAATATTACCATATCGATAATCGAAAGGATCTTCATTGACAAAACGGTAATCTTTTCCTGATACACTATAATTTTTTATACCATATCGAGAGAGAATATTGACCTGCATTCCATAATCAGAAACAAATAAATGATTACCTCGACGTAAGATTTTATGGTTCATATAATAAAAAAGATCATCAATATCAAACTTTAGAGGGGTTGAGATATCTAAGTAATAGATAAAATAACGATGTTTTAAATAAATAGGATTACGACAATAAACATTATTTGCCTTGAAATTCAACAACATTACCCACTTAGAAAATGTTACTGCAGTTCCATGATCGAAATAATCTTCTGGCTGATAAGGACAAGTGTCTTTCGGATTAAAAAATAAAAGATTAGAAGCTAAACAATAGGCGTCATGTGCCTTTTGTTCAGTAGAAAAGCTGCCAAGACTGATATGTTTGCCATGATATGTGATGGAAGAACGAAAATAAACAGTTCCATCTTTTTTTTGTGCAGAAAATACTCCTACAGTGTTTGGCATAAGATTTTCCTTTCAAGATAAGGTAAATTAGTTTCTTACATTATATATAGTATATGATTTCTTTTTTTTTTACAAGAGAGGAAGAACAAAAAGTAGAAAATGAAAAGAATAAGAAAAATAAAGTTAACAAAAATGTAACAATTTTTTAAAAAGAAAAATAGTTAAAGTCCACAAAAGAAAGAACTTTAAGTACTTAATAATTAGTTAATAAATCAATAAAAAGGAGGGAGGAAAAATTCTAATCGGCTGATAGTAACGAAATTAATTGGAAGGACTTGACTGGAAAATCAGCTCTGTTATAATACAAGCATCCGTGAACGGAATCCAGTATATGGCAGCCGTAGCGTTTAAAATAGATAAATGATATCTGAAGATTTGGAGGGAAAAGCGATGAAATACATAGACTCGTTTCTTCGAAAGATAAAAGATGTTAAAAGTTACGCTGAAAACTGGATTAAAAAAAGTAAGAGAAAATGTAGATATTTTGTTGCCTGTTTAACAGGAGCAGGAATTTTGATGGTAAGTCCAAAAGTAGCAGGATATTTCTTTGATAAGCTTGAAGAAAAAACACAAGAAGAAATTCAGGAAACGATAATTCCTATTCAGTCAGAAGAATCAAATATATTCTCTATCTGTTTCACATCTAGACTATTAATAGGAAATTTTGAAATAGAACAGGAAGAAGAATTAGTATTATTTGGGAAAAACGAAACATCAAATATAGATTTTTGGAAACAGATACAATCTCAAACGCAGACACTATCCGTTTCATTAGGGGGTTTTGTAGAACATACAAAGAAAGATTCTATACAAAACAGCTCTATACAAAAAACAGAAGTCGATAATTTAGAAGCTATTTCTTTAGCATTAGAAGGGGATACAGGAAAAACGATTTCTCAAGAAGAAATAAAGAAATCTTCTTTACAAGAAGCGGCAAAGAAAAATGCAAAAATGGCTTCTATTCAAGAGACAACCAAAAAAAATACTTCTTCTAAAAAAACAACAACGAAAAGTACCAAAAAGACCTCTTCACAAAAAACACAGACCAAAACGGCAGTTTCAGAAAAAAAAGAAAAAACAGATTTAAAAGAAGGATTAGAACTGGTTTGGAATGAAAAAATGCAGATGACTTTGACAGAAGAGGAAATAGAGATTATGGAGCGTATTGTAGAGGCAGAAGCAACAGACGAAGATATTTATGGGAGAATATTAGTTGCTAATGTTGTTTTAAATCGTGTTTTAAGCAATAACTTTCCAAGTACAGTAAAGAAAGTAGTCTTTCAAAAAGGACAGTTTTCTCCGATAAGAGATGGAAGATATTATTCAGTAAAGGTGACTTCCTTGACAGAACAGGCAGTAGAGAGGGCATTAGCTGGAGAAGATTATTCAGATGGGGCACTGTTTTTCTTTGCCAGAAAGTTGACAACAGCAAAAAAGGCGAGTTGGTTCGACAATAGTTTAAAACGCTTATTCCGCTATGGAGCACACGAATTTTTTAAAAATAAATAAAAGAATGTAATTGGTTGCAACTTGTATAATCCCTGAAACCGTGATATAATACGCACGATTATTATATCTCTATTATGGTTAATCAACGTAAAACTGGATGGTCAGAAAAGAAAAGGAGGGAGAAGAATGGATATAATGTATCAGAGTACGCGAAATTCAAAAGAAAAGGTAACGGCTTCTCAGGCAATTTTAAAAGGGCTTGCATCAGATGGAGGATTATTTGTGCCAGAGAGGATTCCCCTATTGGATGTATCTTTGGAAACGATGAGGACATATAATTACCAACAGATAGCTTATGAGGTTATGAAACTTTATTTAACCGATTTTACAGAGGAAGAATTAAAAAATTGTATTGAGTGTGCGTATGATAGTAAATTTGACACTCCACAAATTGCTCCATTGAAAAAAGTAAATGATACTGTATATTTGGAACTGTTTCATGGGGCAACAGTTGCATTTAAGGATATGGCTCTTTCTATTTTGCCTCATTTAATGACAACAGCCGCAAAGAAAAATCAAGTTTCAAATGAAATTGTGATTTTGACAGCAACTTCTGGAGATACAGGAAAAGCGGCTTTAGCAGGATTTGCAGATGTAGAGGGAACTCGAATTATTGTCTTTTATCCAAAAGAAGGAGTTAGTCCAATTCAGGAAAAGCAAATGGTTACTCAACGGGGAGCGAATACCCATGTAATTGGAATCCGTGGAAATTTTGACGACGCACAAAATGGTGTAAAAGAAATGTTTAATAATAAGAAGCTAGAGGAAGCAATGAAGGAAAAAGGATTTCAGTTTTCTTCTGCTAACTCAATTAATATTGGGCGTCTAGTTCCTCAGATTGTATATTATGTGTATGCGTATGTTAAGATGCTAGCAGATGGCTCTTTAAAAGAGGGAGAATCTTTTCATGTAGTTGTACCGACCGGAAACTTTGGAAATATTCTAGCAGCTTATTATGCAAAAAGTATGGGACTTCCAATCGAAAAGCTTATCTGTGCTTCTAATGAAAATAAAGTCTTATATGACTTTTTCTCAACAGGAACTTATAATAAGAATAGAGAGTTTAAGTTGACAAGTTCTCCGTCTATGGATATTTTGATTTCAAGTAACTTAGAACGTCTGATCTATCACATTTCTGGAAATAATGCAGAAAAAAATGCAGAATTGATGCAGTTACTTAGCCAGACAGGGGTATATGAAATTACTCAAGATATGAAGGAAATGTTACAAGACTTTGAAGGCGGGTTTGCAACAGAAGAGCAGACTGCAAATACAATTAAAACTCTGTATCAAAAGACAGGATATATTATCGATCCTCATACTGCAGTAGCGGCAAGTGTACTGTATGACTACAAAGAGCATACAAAGGATAAAACAAAGTGTTTAATTGCATCTACAGCAAGTCCATATAAATTTACAAGAAGTGTGATGAAAGCGATTGATAATAAATATGATGCGATGGGAGATTTTGCATTGGTGGATGAATTAAGTAAATTGTCCAAAACAAAAGTGCCAAAAGCTATCGAGGACATCCGAATAGCACCAGTTTTACATAATACTATCTGTGATCCCAATAAAATGCAGGCACAAGTGGAAATTATTTTGGAACTTTAGATTAGAAAGTAAAATTAATCTAATTATGACAAAACCGTGACATATCTTTGACACAAACACAAGGCATTATATAAACAAATCAAAACCAAAAGCACTCAGTTACATTCCAAACAATATATTATCTTTTAAGTGTCACATCCAAGAACAGATAAAAGATAATATAACTCAAGTAAGAGGAAGTAGAGTGGAGGCGGGGGACCTGTCTAAAGTTTGGCTTTTGATTTACCAAGTACAGATGATATGATGATAGGATTGGAAAAGGTTCTAAAAATTGGCTGTAAAAATTGTCATTTTCTCAGAGAAAAAGACTTGACCTTTCGAATGAATATTGTTATAATCATCTTGTTATTGGAACGGTTATATTTGCTTGTGCTTTTTCTGAGGTTTAGAAAAATGTTAATGCGCCATTAACATTTTTTTAAGACGGAGGAGGGGGGAACAGTGCAATATAATACAAACCCATCTAAATATTTAAGGAGGAAGAAATAATATGAAGAGTTTCTTTAAGAAAATTGCTCTCGTATTGACCCTTGCTATGGTAATCGGTTTAGTGCCAGTAAACACTGTAAGTGCAGCGGCTACACCGGGATTAAAGTATTCTAGCAAGATTATCTATGTCGATGGAGATGCGAGTGGCAAGTATGATGATTGGTGCTGGACACCATCCCAAAATACAAAGGGTTATGATGTTTCTTACAATGTAAAGAGCGGAAGCGATTTAATTGAAGTTGCTGAGAATGGTAAAATCACAGCAACCGGAAATGGAGTTGGAAAGGCAGTTGTAGAAGTAACGTATACAAGCCAGAACAGCGGAAGTTCCAAAACCGCAAACTTTACGGTTTATGTAAAGCAAAATGCAACCAAAGTAAAATTAGTCAATGCAACACAGGAAGCTTTAAAAGAAGCGTTAATGGTTGGAGCAGAAGTTACCTTAAAGGCAGCAAAAACAGCTACCGACTATAAAAAAGGTAACTATGGCTTAGACAATTATACAAAAGTAATCACTGACTTAATTCGTATTACTTCTGACAATGAAGAAGTAGTAAAAGTAGAAGGCAACAAGCTGACTGCAGTAGGCGGTGGTACAGCAAACGTTATCGTAGAAGCATATCAAAAGGAAGGCAATGTTGTTACAGCAACAGCAAGCTATCCAGTAGTTGTTTTAAATGAAGGAATCACTTCGATTAATCAGGTTTCTGTTACAGAATTAAATGCTTTTTCAGGCGTAGAATTAACAGACGGTGTGAAAGCAGAAGACTTTACTATTAAGAGAAACAGCACCAATCAGGTGATTGCTCTTAGAGAAGTAAAAGTAGATGGTACAGATAAGAAGAAGATCATTCTTACTACATTTGAATCTTTAAATGATGGTGGAGAATATACTTTAACTTATGGTGAGAAGGATTATACTTTCAAAGTAACCGATGGTAAAGTAACTAATATTTCTATTAACCCAACTCAGATTGCTTATCAGACAGCAACTGAAATTAAGGCAAAATTATTAGATGCAAATGGTGTTATTTTAAATGAAGTTGCTTATGGAAATAATAGTGCAGATAGCAAACTTGAATTTAGAATTGAAACCACACAGGGTTATATTGATGGTGAAAATAAGTTAACCTTATTTGAAAAAGGCAACACAGCAAAAGCAACTGCAATTTATCATACCTATGATTATGATGAATTTGGTGTAGAAAAAGGTGTTATCAATGTAGAAGTAACGATTGTAGCAGTAGATCCATCTGCTGTAACATTAGGAGCCTATGTTTATACTTTAGCACCTGTAGATAAAGTTCCAGATTTCACAAAAGCAGTAACAACAAACAATAAAGTTGCTGTAAATGAAGCAAATTGCAGAGTATACTTCTATTTGAAGAATTCTGCTGGTGCAGATGTATCCAAAGATTATTTCTTAGATTCTTCTAACCCAGATGTATTATTAGTAAATAATCAGGTAGAATTAACAAATGGTATTGCAGCAGATATTTTTGCAACCAAAGTAGTAAATGGAGCATATGTTTTAGTAAGAGACAGAGATGGAAAAGTAGTATATTCTTTACCTGTTGCAGTTCTTGGAGAAAGAGTAACCACTTCTATCACTGTAGATACCACTAATGTAGTTCTTTCTAATGCTGTAGCAGCAGATGATAAGAAAGAAGTAGCAGTAAAGAGATTCGATCAGTATGGAAGTGAAATGTCTGCATTAGAACCAAACGTTAACGTTCTTTCTGCACCTTCTACAGCTGACAAAGCTAATCTTGTTGGTACTATGGTTATTGCAGATGCAGGTAAGATTACTGTTAATGGTGCTGGTCAGGTAGCAGGAAGCTATGTATTTAAAGTTACTGTTGATGGAAAAAGTAGATTAATCAATGTTACAATTCAGCAGCCAGATGAAAAAGCAGCTTCTGTTTATAGATTACTTCTTTCTACAAACAGTCTTGATACTGTAGTAAATGGAGCAAATGATACAAATAAGCAGATTACCATTCGTGTTGGTGAATACAAAGGCGGCGTATTAGCAGGATATAAGGAAATTACAAAGGTTAGTGTAAAGAGAGGAAATGATCCTGAACTTAGTGATAAACTTTCCTTTACTGCTGGTGATAAGATCGCTACTGTTCAGGCAACTCAGAATGTATCTGGTAGTGCAGTTTCTAAGTTAGCAACAGGTACGTATACTGTAACTGTAAAAGTAAATACTACTACTTTAAATGGAGCATTTGTTATCACAGATACTCAGACACCAGTTACTGTAGTTCGTGTGAAGAATACTGTTTCTGCAGCTACTTCTGAAGCTGTATTAAGAGAAGGATTTAAGTTTGCATATAATGGTGTAGAACTTAAATTTGATGGAGATGCTAAGATTGTAGGCTTTGATGCAAGTCCTGATAAGGAATTGACAACACAAGGTACTAAGTTTATTAAATCAGTTAGCTTAGAAGTAAGAGTTGCTGATGGAATCTATGTACCGATTACTGTAACTGTTAATCAGTCTTTAATCATTAGATAATCTGTGTTTTAATAAAGATAGGTGGTTTATAGCTTCGGCTATAGACCACTTATTTTTATACAGATAAAGAGGTGGAAACTGTACAGTTTCCACCTCTTTGAACCCTAACCTTCACTTAACTTATTTTTTGGAGAATGTCTTCGAAAAAATATTATTGTGTTACTCCTATTGTAACTGTTCTCATAATTGGAATAACGAATTCATAATAATACTCTATATTTGTATCCTTATCTGTATAAATAGCTAAATATCGAATCTGTTTTATTGTCAATTTGTTTCCTTTTAATTCACAATCATCGGAAAATGCAAATTGTCCTGTAGGATTACCATTGTTATCCTTTTTGTCATAACCCATATAAACTTTTCTTTGAATATCGCTTCCTAAATGTTTAAATGTGATACAATCTATAGCTGCATTAATTGCCTGATCTATATTCTCTTTTTCTAATGCACCATTAGTAGCACTGTGTACAGAAACAGAAGTGGAAGCTTTACTCCATACCCAACTAACAGAAGGCTGACTGTCCTGAACAACAATTGGAGTGCTTGCACGGAAAACAGCTTTATTATCATTACTGCTGTCTGCAATAAACAAGTTTGCGACATAAGTTCCAATATCTACTTTATTAATAACATTATTTTTTGTGACAAGAGAAGAACCGCTGGCGATTTTAACACCATTTTTAACGGATACTGTGTTAAAAACTAAATCTCTTCCTATCTTTTGAAGATACTTATTCATAAAGTCGCTGTTCTTTCTAAGAGATAGATATGCCTGATCTGGATCAAGATATTCTGGTTCTGCTTTTGCATTTTGATCGATAGAAAGATCTAAATGTTCTACTTTAAATTCATCTTTATCATAACTATAGGCAGAAATAGAAACTTGTTGTGTCCGGCCCCATTTAAGATCAATGTCCGTTGCGTTTTTAACATCATCGTTGTCTATACATGTAACTTTATAAGTTCTAGGTTCTGAACCTTCTGTATTCTTTGCAGTTAAGGTAACAGAATAATTTAAAACTTTTTCTTTCTTTCCATCTGGCGTATAAGTCGCAGTACATAATAACCGAATTGTAGTAATGGACTTTGGAAGATCTGGTTTTGCTTTAATTGTAATTATTTGTCCGGATACTGAATTATCTAATGAGGTATCAGAACTTTCCGATCCACTTATAAGTTCTATATAGTTGCCCATAACATCATGGTTATAAAGTTTTGTCTTGAATGTTACATATTGTGTAAAGTCAGCCTCTAACTGATCTTTTGAAATTAGACTTAATATTACCTGATCATCTACAGCCTTTATAGGATTGTAAGATAATTTTGTTGTATTTAAAGATGCAGAAAAACTGGTTAAAACTCTCTGGGAATAAACTTGAACCGGGCAAACACCAACATACTGATCATCATAATATACATAAACCGGAACAATTCCATCTATTGGATCTTTTGGAGGATACAATACACCTGTTTCTTTATCGATTGCTAACTTATCATCATTGGATGAAACAAAAGTAAACCGATCTGCGTGTTCAGGGCATAAGCTTGCTTCTGTACTGGTAACTCCATATTCTGTAACCTGAATTTTTACTGCAAGACCATATTGTTTATCTCCTACAGCAAATTTCTTTACTTTATAGCTGTCATTATTATTATAAGAAGGATGTTCTGCCACAACAACACCCCAGTCAAGTAACACACCAATTTTTAGACTGGTATCTCCAGGGGTAATCGTTTTTGTAGTACTTAAAACATTTGCTTTGCCATCTACTGTATTAATCCAGTCTTCAAAAACAGCTTTTAATCTTACGCCATAATTTGCCTGTGCAGTATAGAACCAGATTACAGGTGAACTATTTGTAGATGGATCAAAGATATATTCTGCATGATACTCTGCGGTATTCAAATCTTCAATTGTGACACCTTCCTGCCATCCACGATATTTTTTACAGCCTGAAATATTTACTTTCTGTCCCTGCGTTCCAGTTGTATAAATATTGTAGCCCAATGTAGATTTACTGGAATTCTCAGTAAGTTTTTCTGTTGCTTGTACAGAAATTTCTAGTGCATCAGCAACATACTTTGGAGTTTTTATTCTCGTTTCTTTATCCTGATAACGGATTACATATTCTGTTTCCTCTTCTAATTCCTCAAACATAGTTACCGTTACAATGTTAGAAGTTGGATCAGTAACTAATCCTCCAATAAATACAGAAACTTCTTGATTCTCTGTATTCTTTAATACTTTATAAACTTTAATAATATCTTTTGCCTCTGTAACAGGAGCATCGGCAACATTTAAAGAAGGTCTTGTAGCTTCTACTGCATTGTTTGCTGTTTCATGATCCTTAAAGGTAAGTAAAAATTGGTTGTGTGCAGACTGTTGTGCAGAAAAGTTTTCTTCTATAACTATCTGGTATTCCTGTTCAGCAGTAACAAGATTTCCTTCTGTCTGATAGGATTGTACAGTTAAAGTAGCTGTTCCGGCTGCAACTGCAGTTAATTTAAATCCTTCTACCTTTACAACAGATTCATCGCTAGAAAGTACTCTCATCTTATCTGTGATTACTTTTGTGTAATTATCTAAACCATAATTACCCTTTTTGTAATCAGAAGCTGTCTTTGCAGTTTTTAAAGTAATTTCGTCGCCAATAGAAAGTGCCTGACTTAAACTTTTTTGAACGGCATTTGTTAATTTTACTTTTGATGCGTTTTTCTTTACATAAACAGTAAAGTTTGCAGTTTTGGAACTTCCGCTGTTCTGGCTTGTATAGGTTACTTCTACAACTGCCTTTCCAACTCCATTTCCAGTTGCTGTAATTTTACCATTCTTTGCAACTTCAATTAAATTACTTCCACTCTTTACATTGTAAGAAACGTCATAACCTTTCGTATTTTCGGATGGTGTCCAGCACCAATCATCATATTTACCGCTGGCATCTCCATCGACATAGAGAATCTTGCTAGAATACTTTAATCCTGGTGTAGCCGCTGCACTTGCAGTGTTTACTGGCACTAAACCGATCACCATAGCAAGAGTCAATACGAGGGCGATTTTCTTGAAGAAACTCTTCATCTTCTTTCTTCCTCCTTAACTTTTTAATAAGTTTTCATTATATTCTCATGTTTCCTGAAGCAAAAAAATTTCAATGGCGCATTAAGATCTTGATTTTATATCTTTTTTAAAGAAACATATTTAGTTTGTATGAAAGCCTGGAAAAAAGATGTAAATTAGTAATAGAAAGAAAGAAGCTGCTATATGAGGCAAGAAGAGAAGAAAAAATTAGGAAATAAACTGATTTCTTACAGAAATTTTAATTCATGTTTTAGTAAGATCACAGAAATGCTACGATAATACTTTTCAGTATCATCGTAGCATTTTATTTTTTAAAGCTAAGTATAAATTATTTTATAATTAAGGACTGATTAATGGTTACAGTAATTGGTACATAAATATCATCATTGACTTTTACATTTAGATCAACTGACTTAATAAATACTGTAACAACTTTACCATCAGAGGATGGTTCTAACTTAGCATCATCAGGACTTGTTTTGTATCCTTTAATTTCAGCATTAGCATTATCGCCATCAAATTTAAGTTCTACACCATTATATGCAAACTTAAATCCTTCTCTTAATACAGCATCACCAGTAATACCTTGGACACTATTTGCCTGACGAACTACAGTAACTGGTGTCTGAGTATCTTTAATAACAAACGCTCCATTTAATTTAGTTGTATTGTTAGTTCCATCAATTTCTACTGTTACAGCATAAGTACCTGTAAGTAATTTAGAAACTGCACTACCAGATACATTCTGAGTTGCCTGAACAGTAGCGATCTTAT
>CAMUMG010000004.1 GCA_947089905.1 uncultured Lachnospiraceae bacterium | reverse complement strand
TTGACCGAGGGAGTGACCGAGAACCTACGGAAAGTCACCAGCTACGCCGCAAAGCACGAAGCCCGGTTTATGAAGCTGTTGACCGAGCAGACCGAGGACGGGAGCAAACGCCGGAACGCCGCCAAGAAGAAAGAACTGGAAGCGGCAGAAAAGCGGATTGCGGAACTCTCCGCTATCTTCAAGCGGCTGTATGAGGACAGCGTGGCGGGGCGCATATCGGACGAGCGTTTCACGGAACTTTCGGCAGACTACGAAGCCGAGCAAAAGGAACTGAAAGAGAAAGCCGCCGCTTTGCAGAGCGAACTTTCTAAAACGCTGGAAGCCACGGCGAACGCTGAAAAGTTTATGAAAGTAGTCCGCAAGTACACCAGCTTTGAGGAACTCACCCCTACCCTGTTACGGGAGTTTGTGGAGAAAATCGTAATCCATGAATCGGAAGCCCTTGACGGGAAACGCCGGGGGAAGCTCCGCAGACAGGAAATCGAAATCTATTACTCTTTTGTCGGCAAGGTAGAATTGCCCGACTAAAGCCCGACCCGTCCGGCAGTCAGCCGGACAGGGAACGGCAAAATTTTTTACACTTCTTTTACTTCTTTATCTCACATGAGCAAAGACTCAAGTAGTGAAACAATAAATTGAATATTTGGGAGGTAATAAATGGGTGAACATAAACAAAACTACTATGGTAGTTTATGTACAGAAATGTATGAGATTTTGCACGAAAAAGCACCGATAGATGAATTGCAGTTTTATCTTTCTTATGCCGAAAAGTGCATGAGGATTTTGGAGCCGTTATGTGGAAGCGGACGATTTCTTGTGCCTTTTTTAGAGCGTGGATTTGATATCGGCGGAATGGACTTATCAGAAGAAATGCTAGCAAAGCTAAAGCAGAAAGCACCTAGTGCAAAGGTTATACAAACAGACATTTTGAAATATTCTGTGGAAGAAAAGTTTGATTATATTTTTATTCCCTCTGGCTCCATTTCATTATTTACCGACATAGATATATGTAAGAATATTTTACGAAAAATGAAAGAACTACTGAAACCTGGTGGAAAATTTGTTTTTGCGGTTGATACTGTTTTTGATCGATGTGCCGGTAATAGCGACTATAAAGCAAGTGTTTTTGTAAAAACGAAAGAAGGATTTGACTTAGTTCTAAAAGGAAAAAATTATTACGATGAAAAAACCCAAACACAATTTTCTCCATCCATTTATGAGCTTTACAATGGTTCTAAATTATTACAAAGTGAAAATATGGATTTTCAAACCCATCTATACAAATATGGAGAAATGGAACAATATTTAAGAGAGTGTGGCTTTAAAAATATATTGACCTACTCGACCTATCAAAAAGAAATTGCGTTTAATGATGAGTGCGAAATGTTTATATACGAATGTAGCATATAGTAAAATCAGACAAGACAGTCAAGGACATTTTTACAATAATGCCCCATTTAGATATCCCCACGACTTAACAAAGTCCTAATGACACAAGAGCTATATGTATTTATCCTACAGAAAAAGAAATTGACAATTTAGAAAATAGAATTGCAGAGAAAATGAAAGAAGGAAGTTTAAATAGATGAAAACAATAATAATTTATAATTCACAGACAGGTTTTACAAAACGATATGCCAAATGGATAGCAGAGGCGACAGGAGCGGATTGTTTTGAGTTATCAGAGGCAAAGAAGAAAAATATGGATACATATGAAGCAATTATTTTTGGAAGTTGGGCATGTGCAGGAGGTATTAGCAAGCTTAGCTGGTTTAAAAGTAATATAGATAAATGGTCAAATAAGAAGCTGATTGTATTTTGTGTTGGAGCAAGTCCAATAGATAATCCAGAAATTGAGCCAGCACTGAAACAAAATTTCAAAGAGTCAGAATGGAAAAAAGTAAGTGTATTTTATTGTCAGGGTGGATTCAATTATGAAAAAATGTCTACCCCGTCAAAGCTTATGATGAAGATATTTATAAAAACACTTAAAGCAAAAAAGAATAAGACAGAAGCAGAGGAAGAAATGATAAAAATGATTTCTTCCTCTTATGATATTTCAGATAAAAAATTTATCGAGCCTATTGTCAGTTTAGTAAGATAGCTCTATTTTGCAAAATAATAATTGACAATGATATTATACTAATATATAGTAGATCGTAGACAATATAAATGTATAAATATGTATAAATAAAATTATAGAGTGTATATTTATTAGCATAAGAGGGGAGGAGTTAGATGATAAGAAAAAGTGTAAAAAAGATAGGTATTTCTATAGCAATATTGACTTTTGGTATGTTAATAGGCAGTTCTTTTTCTAAATTGGGCGCAGTTCAAACAGCAATGCCAAAGTCAGAAGATAAACAGGAAAAAGCAAGGAAAGAAGCATATCAGTCCATATTAGAAAATCTCTATTCAAATCGTATTTTAGATGAAGAGGATTATAGTTTTGAAGCAGATTCTTGTGATATTTCGAAAAATCAATTTGCTATATATGATATTGATAGCGATGGAAGAGAAGAACTAATTATTCAATATACTCAAACACAAGCTAAAGCAGGCATGACAACGATTATCTATGATTTTGATGAGAATTTAGGAAAAATCTATAAACAATTATCTGAATTTCCATCTCTTACTTTCTATAATAATGGAATAATAGAAGCAAAATGGTCAAATAATCAGGGATACTCTGGAGATAAGCTGTGGCCATATACATTATATCGATATGATAAAACAACAGATACCTATATTCAAGTAGCATGGGTAGATGCTTGGGATAGATCCATTTCTGAAAAAGGGGATAATGATCTTTCTTTTCCAGAGCAGGCAGATACAGATAAAGATGGCATTGTGTATTATATTATGAAAGAAGAAAAGTATTCACTCAAAGAACCTGTCGATACAAAAGAATATAATGAGTGGAGAAATTCTTATCTAGGAAAATCACAAAAAGTGAATATTCCGTTTCTCAATCTGACACAAGAAAATATTAATATAGGAGAAAAAAATGAGAAAGAAACAATTAAATAGCAAAGAAAATATCAAAAATTTAGAAGAAGAAAAAGTTTTCCAAAAAAGATTAGAGAAGCATCTTGATGAGCTGAAGTGGCTCTATATGGAACTGTATGAAAATGATTCCATGTTTGGTGAACTGTGTAGCAGGATGAAACAGTTTTTCTTAGAAAGAAATAAAGAACTAAAAGTCAGAGATTTGGCAAGAGAAATCAATCAAGACTGGTACAAACAAAATGATATGCTTGGAATGATGTTTTATATTGATAATTTTGCGGGAAATATAAAAGGTGTGGAATCGAAACTAGATTATATTCAAAAGTGTAATGTCAACTATATTCACTTGATGCCATTTCTTGATACGCCAAAGGGGCGTTCAGACGGAGGCTATGCCGTATCCGATTTTCGCAAGGTACAAAAGGATCTGGGATCTATGAAAGATTTGGACAGCCTGACAGCCGCATGTCATAAAAAGAACATAAATGTCTGCATGGATTTTGTCATGAATCATACATCGGAAGATCATGAGTGGGCAAAAAAGGCACGTCAGCAAGATGGAGAGTACATGAGCCGTTACTTTTTCTTTGATAATGAGTATGAACCATCTCTATATGAAAAAACTGTGCCACAGGTATTTCCGACAACTGCTCCGGGAAACTTTACATGGCTTGCAGATGCAAACCATTTTGTAATGACTACGTTTTATCCATATCAATGGGACTTAAACTATAAAAATCCTAGAGTTTTCAATGAGATGATGTACAATTTTCTGTATTTAGCCAATAGAGGAATTGATATTATCCGTATTGATGCAGTACCATATATTTGGAAAGAATTAAATACTCCTTGTAGAAATCTTCCACAGGTACATACTATTGTGCGTATGATGCGTATGCTTAGTGAGATTGTTTGTCCATCTGTCCTTTTACTTGGTGAAGTGGTTATGGAACCTGAAAAGGTGGTACCTTACTTTGGAACAGTAAAGAAACCGGAATGTCATATGCTTTATAATGTTACTACAATGGCAACGACATGGCATACAGTAGCAACAAGGGATGTTAAGCTTTTAAAAAGACAGCTTGATATTGTAAGTTCCCTTCCAAAAGATTATGTATTTTTAAATTACCTGCGTTGCCATGATGATATTGGATGGGGACTTGATTATGGGATTTTAAGAGCAGAAGGAATGGAAGAGAGAGCTCATAAAAAGTATTTAAATGATTATTTTCAAGGGTATGCTGGAAAGAGCAATAGCCGTGGTGAACTCTATAATGCTGATCCAGTTACTGGGGATGCGAGATTTTGTGGAACTACTGCGTCGATGTGTGGTGTAGAAAAGGCAGGTTTTGAACAAGATGACCATGCAATGGAACAGGCAATCAAATTGGATTTGATGCTTCATGCCTATATGTTTATGCAGTCTGGAATTCCTGTACTATATAGCGGAGACGAAATAGGACAGATCAATGATTATACTTATAAAGAAAATCCAGATAAAGCACCGGATTCACGCTATATCCATCGAGGAGCGATGAACTGGAAGCTGGCAGAAAATATTGAAAATACAGGTACAGTAGAAGGAAAAATATTCTGTGGATTAAAGCAGTTAGAACAGATTCGAAAAACAGAAAAGGTATTTGTATCGAATGCAGATACATGGACAGTTGAAACTTGGGATTCTTCTATATTATGTATAGGCAGATATTTTGAAGGGGAAAAGATAATAGGTTTATTTAATTTTAGTGAATATGATAAGACCGCATGGATTGATGAAAAAGATGGTGACTATATAGATTTAATTTCGGGAAAGGAAATAAAACCAGTTGGAGTTAGCATACCATCTTATGGATTTTATTATCTAAAAAAGAAGTAGATGTGAAGTATGTTCGGAGGAAACTTATGGATAAGTTAAATGAGGAACAAAAGCTGGCAGTTACGACAACAGAAGGATATGTTAGAGTAATTGCAGGTGCAGGAAGCGGAAAGACAAAGGCTTTAACAAATCGGTATGTCTATTTGGTGGATGAACTTGGAGTTTCTACTTCGAATATTTTGTGTGTCACATTTACAAATAAAGCAGCTAATGAAATGAAACGACGAATTCGATCCATGATAGGGGATCAAGATACGGGATTAATCTGTACGTTTCATGGATTTTGTGTTCAATTACTTCGGGAAGATATTCACACAATGAACTATCCATCTAATTTTGTTGTTATGGATTCAGAGGATACAGATGCCATTTTAAAAAATGTATATCAACAGGCAAATATTTCTTCGAAAAATTATACATTTACCCAGGCAAAAAATATGATCTCAGACAGAAAATTTTTATCGGACTATATTGAACATTGGATATTGGAAATGGATTCTAGTCAGCTAAAACAGAAGTATCTTTATGCAGAAAAGATAGAAGAAAGAGTTTTTTGTGGGTATTTATATGAACAGAAAAAATGTTTTGGCTTAGATTATGACGATCTTTTAATTTTCGCTCTCTATATTCTAAACGAGTTTAAAGAAAAGAGAGAAAAATGGCAGAATAAATTAGAATATATTATGGTAGATGAATTTCAGGATGTCAGTTTAACACAATATACTCTGGTGAATATTCTAAGCAGTTATCATAAAAATCTGTTTGTTGTAGGAGATCCCGATCAGACGATCTATAGTTGGAGAGGTGCAAAAATTCAGTTTATTTTAAATTTTGATAAAGAGCATATTCCAACAAAAACAATTATCATAGATAAAAATTATCGTTCTTTTGAAACGATATTGAATGTTGCAAATTCTCTGATCAGTAAAAATACAAAGCGGATCGAAAAGGAATTAAAGGCTATAAGATCAGGTGGTACTTCTGTTTTATACCACCATGCTAAGACAACAAAAAAGGAAGCTCTTTGGATAATAAAGCAGATTCAAAATCTGATTCAAAAGGGAGAAAGCTATCAAAATATCACAATTTTATACCGTTCCCATTTTGTTTCAAGAAGTTTAGAAGAAGAAATGATAAAAGCAAAACTGCCTTATGTTTTATACAGTGGAGTGGAGTTTTACAAGAGAAAAGAGATCAAAGATACTTTAAGTTATCTTCGAATGATTGTGTTTGAAGATGATTTATCCTTCCTTCGAGTTATTAATGAACCAAGACGCAATATTGGAACAAAAAGAATTGAGCTATTAAAAAATTATGCAGAACAAAATCAATGTTCTTTATATACAGCACTCAAAGAAAATCGAAAAGAAGATTTAATTGTAAAAAGTAAAGCAAATGAATTTATAGAACTAATAGAAAAATATCAAAAAAAGTATCAGGAAATGAAAATTACAGATCTATTAATGGCAGTGATAAATGATAGTGGATATGAAGCTATGTTAAGACAAGGGGGAGAAGAGGAACGATTAAATAATTTAGCGGAATTAAAGAGGGCTATTTTTGATTATGAAAATAATGCAGGGGAAGAAACTTCATTAGAAGATTATTTACAGAGCATATCTTTGTTTTCTAATATAGATCAAGAAGAGAAGAAAAATACAATTAAAATGATGACAATTCATACAGCAAAGGGATTAGAATTTCCCTATGTTTTTGTGTGTGGATTAAATGAAGGAATTTTTCCAAGCAAACATGTTGATACAATAGATAAATTAGAAGAAGAAAGAAGATTGGCATATGTAGCATATACAAGAGCAGAAAACGCCCTGTTTTTAAGTGATGCAGAAGGATTAAATTATGACGGTTCATTTCGATTTCCTTCCAGATTTATTTTTGATATTGATAAAAAATATTTAAAGTATACAGTAGAATTAGAACAAAGACTGACGCAGGCGGCTGCTAGTTATATTAACAGAACCAATACACAGACAGAAGTAAAAACATATTGTATTGGCGATATAGTAAAACATAAAGTATTTGGAAGAGGAAAAATTATTGGAATCAATCAAAATACCAGAACATATATCATTCAGTTTGAAACAATGACAACTCCTAGAAATATTAATATGCAGACAGCATTAGAAAAATAGAAAAGGGGATATAAAATTAGGAATCGCCAGAACCGGAAAAATTTTGGTTCTGGCGATTCTTCATTTTTAACATTCTATATTAGCATTTTTTATGGCGTTGGATCTAGATAATACTGTGCTTGGGCTGCAAACATTTCGGCATAAATACCATTTTCTTTTACTACTAATTCTTCATGAGTTCCATATTCTGTAATCGTTTTGCCTGAAAACACAGCAATATGATCGCAGAATTTACAAGAAGATAGTCGGTGTGAAATATAGACTGCGGTTTTTCCACCTACTAATCGATCAAACTGTCGGTAGATATCGTATTCTGCAATCGGATCGAGTGCAGCAGTAGGTTCATCTAAAATAACGATTGGAGCATTTTTATATAGTGATCTGGCAATCGCTATCTTTTGGGCCTCCCCACCAGATGGTTCAATTCCATTTTCATCAAAGTTTTTATATAGATTCGTTTCTAAGCCTTTTTCTAAACTTGCTATTTTTTCATGAAGTCCACAAAGATCACATAAATGCTGTAACTCTTCCTCATTTTCAGGTTTTTTAGAATCTCCTAACAAAAGATTTTCTCGGATGGAAAATGAAAATAGTCTAAAATCCTGAAACACCACAGAAAGTAATCGCATATATTCTTCATATTCATAGGTATTAATATTTTTTCCATTGATTAAAATTTCTCCCTCTGTTACATCATAGAGTCTGCAAAGAAGTTTAATAAAAGTTGTTTTTCCTGCACCATTTAAGCCGACAACAGAGAGATGTTCTCCTGCTGGAATGACAAGGTTAATATCCAAAAGAGTTTCTTCTTCTGCTCTTGGATAGCGAAAGGATACATGACGAAATTCAATTTCTACTCCTTTTGAGGTTAAAAACTGTTCTGGAAGTTTTTCTTCTCCATGTACTAAAACATCTTCCAGCTCCATAAATTTCATATATTCACTCATAAATACTGCTTTTTTATTAAGTTCCTGTATTTGGAAAATAAAGTTTTTCAAACAGCTTTGTAAAGTTTCAGAAGAACTGATTAACATAGTAAAGCTGCCGATAGTGATTTCACTTTTTAGAGCTTTTAACCCTAAGACAAGATAGATGACTACCATTTGAACGGCGGTTAATCCAGCATCTAAAAAGCCATAATTTTGATCTGTAGATGCTTGTTTTAACCATATTTTCATCGTCTTATCATTGTTTTCCTCTCCTTTGGAAAGCATCATATCCGATGCTTCATATAAGCGGATATCTTTACCGTAGCGAAAGTCTGATAAATTCCAGTAAATATAACCAAAAGCACGGTTTACAGCAGGCAGTTCATTAAAACTTCGAATATTTGCTGCATTTTGCTTAGAGGTAATCCATGCCCCAATCGCAACAGTTACCGCAGAAATCGGAAGAACAATAGGTGCATAAACTACAATCATAGTGATAACTCCTGTCAGTGTAATAATAGAGGAGATCATTTCCACAATACATGTAGTGAGCCCTTGAATTCCTCCAGAATACCAACTCATTCCAGTCTCTGCCTTTGTACTTTGATCTAATACATTGGGATCTTCTGTATGTTCAAAGTCCATTTTCATGGCTTTTTTACTGTTTTCCTGATTAAAATAACGTTCAAACCAATCGTCCATTTTATAGAGAGTTTCTTGAACTATATGTTTTAAACTTTGAATTGCCCAGTTAAGCAAGATCATAGTAAGAACATATCCAATCAGTTTAGGAATTCGTCTTTGTCCAATCAGTTCATCGATAATATATTTTGGAAAAACAATAGTAATAAATGGTGCTCCTGATACAATTAAAATACTAAAAACGGTAAACACAAAATATTTCGGTTTTTCTTTCCAGACCAGAGAATAAAAATATCGAAGAACTTTTTTAGTGGAAGGAGAAGTTTGTTTTTTTTCATTTGATTCGGTTGTTGAAGTAGTTTCTGACATTTTTATCCTCCATGCTACGACTGTTTTTTATAATATTGTGCCTGTACATGAAACATTTCTGCATAAGCTCCATTTTTTTGAAGTAACATATCATGTGTTCCATACTCTATCATTTCTCCGGCAGAAAACATTGCTATGGCATCACAAAAGCGTGTACTAGAAAGCCTATGTGAAATATAGACAGATGTTCTGTTTCCAATTAGATTATCAAAATTTTGATACATCTGGTATTCTGCCAGTGCATCTAGGGCAGAAGTCGGTTCATCTAAAATCACAACTTTTGCATCTTTATAAAGAGCACGACCTAAAGACATTTTTTGCTTTTCACCACCAGAAAGATCAATTCCATCGTCATATAATACTTTTAATAATTGTGTATGTACTCCTTGAGAAAGTTCATCTAATTTTTCACCAAGACCTGCTAACCGTAACACTTCTTCTGCACGTTTACAGTCTGTACTTTCTGGGTTTTGCATAGAAACATTTTCAGAAATCGGAAAGGCAAAACATTCTACATTTTGAAAGACAGGAGAGAATAAATGAAAATAGTCTTCACGGTTAAATTTTAAAATATCAATTCCATTAAGTAAAATTCTTCCTTTAGTAGGCTGATATAAACGTAACAGCAATTTAATAAACGTGGTTTTTCCTGCTCCGTTTAAACCCACGACTGCCAGTCGCTGTCCTGCTTTTACAGTTAGATTTAGGTGTTTTAAGGCATAAACTTCACTGCCGGGATATTGAAACCAGACATCTTCAAAAATAAATTCATACCCTTCTGACGGTTTTGGAAGATCTGCATAAGTTTGTGATACATGTTGTTGTATCTTTTTAGAAGGAAGAAAATATTCTGGCTTCATATGGAATTTTTGTGCAATTTGATTAGGTAAAACATCTCCATCGTTATATTCGATAAAGATTCGAAAATCATCTACTTCTCTACAACATTTTCGAATCTCAGCAATAAACTCTAAAAATCCGCTCACAGCAAGACTAAAGGTTCTTACACTTCCAACATAGAGTGTAAAATTGGCAATAGTGACTTCCTGATAAAGTACGCCATAAATAAGCCATGTATACATAATTCCTTCCTGAACTAAATCGATAGCACGATTTTTTAACCAGTAAACAAGCCAATGGTTTTTAGAAATACAAATTTTTTTATGGATATAATCATGTGTTTGTTTCTGTTTGTCCTGTAGTTTATCTTTCATATTAAAGATACGAATATCTTTAGCAAATTCAAAATCTTTTGTAACATGATCGAAATAATAACACTGACGATATTGATTCTGCATCGGATCGTGAATCACCCGTTTGTCCCATTTGGCAATCGCATCTTGAAAGTAAAACCGCAGTAGTGCAAGAAGCAGCATACATAAAATCAAAATAGGGTGAACAGAAAAAAGAATGGCAGAAGCAGTACACACTTTAACCGCAGCTGTTATAGCATTAGAAGAGTTTCGAATGACACCTTCTACTCCATTCATATTATCACCAGTTGCATTTTCTGCTTTTCGCATTCGATCAAGCATCTCTGGTCGCTCTAAATTTTCATAATTCATATTCATAGACTTTGCCATACGAAGCAAAATAAATTTCATTCGAACATAGATCATACGAGGCCAACTTTGGTTTTGTGCCAGATTGTTTAAACATAAAACAAATATTTCTACAAGAGCAACAACAACTAACATCGATAATAACTGTTCTGTTTTGGCTCCCTTTTCCACCTGTTCAATCACTAATTTTCCTAAAAACAGTCCAATAAATGGAATAGCAGTTTCTGCAACTGCACGTAAAGATATAAAGATAAGCAATGGCTTACACCATCTAAAGACTCCGCGAAAGATATAGAGGGTGTTTTGCCATGTTGTATAAGTAAGTTTTTTTTCTTCTTCCTGTTTCACTTTTCTCCCCATTTCTTAAGCTTGATGTTTGAGAATATAATCTTCAATAATTTTACTGTCGATAAAAGGCATAATTAAGTTAAAACCTATAAGTCCATGTCTTTCTAAAGATTCTGCTACAATATGATTTAAAGTGTCTTTGCTGACAAAGGCTACGATAGGATGAAGAGCATTCAGATCATCTGTCTTTTCAAAACAAGAATAAGCCAGATTGTCAATAACACTCTGATCTATAAATGGGAGTATAGAATGGAATGCCCATAAGTCATCTGTTTTAGAAAAAATTTTAGGTATCTGCTCATTGAGAATATCTTGACTGATAAATGATATAATGGGCATAATAGACTGAAAGGAATGGGTTTTTTCAAGCAAGCCTTTTGCAAAATTGTCAATAAAATCCTGACTTAAAAATGGAGCAATACTACGTATACTATCTGCATTAATCTCATTTTCTGCCGTATGTTCAACTAAAGTTTCCACCTGTTCTGTGTACAAAATCGGTGCGATTTCTTCTATTTTTTCCATAGTAACATCAGAAACTGGCTGATCTTCAATAAGATTTTTGGCAATATCACTTGTTTTCTGATTTCCTAAAATTTCATCAATAGAAACATGAAAAAGGGAAGATAACTCACCGAGCTTTGAAATATCTGGCATACTTATACCTCTCTCCCAATTAGAAATCGCCTGAAAGCTTATTCCTAATTTATCTGCCAGATCCATCTGAGTAATTCCTATTGATTTTCTTAAATTCGAAATATTTTTTCCTATCTGATTCATATCAAACATAACTTTAATCTCCTTTTTTATTTTGTGACTTTATCTTACTAGGAAAATGATTTTCCTTCAAACAACTAATTGTTGAATAAAAGAAAAGAGGTCACTCAACTATTTGTTGAAAAAATAGTTATGATTTAAAGTTATAAAAACATGGAATTTCTGTATGTTCTTCAAAGGATTGTTTGACTTTATGATAGTATTCTACCTTTTGATGAATATGTAATAAATCTTTTTGGATTTCCTCTATTTTCACTTTAAGCATGACTTCATGATCCGATAAAAGCTGAATAATGTTATCCATATTGTTTTCTAAGTTGCTTTCATAGGAAAAAAATTTTAACATTTTGGAGATTGGCAGTCCAGTTCGCTTAAAACATAAAATAGATTGAATTCTACAGATATGTTCCTGCGTATAAACTCGCTGTTTTTTTGAATTTCTTTCTACCTTTGGCAGCAGTCCAACCTGTTCATAATATCGCAATGTGGAGGGGGAAAGGGAAAAGAGGGTTGTAATTTCTTGTATTGTGTAGGTTTTCATAGATATCTCCCGAAATCTTTTTAAAAATTTCCTTGACTTCAAGTATACTTAAAGTGTTATTGTTTGTAAAGAGAAGTTTAAATTTTATAAGGAGGATTTTATAATGAAGTATCGCAGTGTTGGAAAGTCAGGATTAAAGGTCAGTGAAATTGCAGTGGGAAGTTGGATGACAGATTTAACAGGAGGGGAAAAGGCACAGATTGCAGAGCAGACTATTCGACTTGCCTATGAGAAAGGAATTAATTTTTTTGACTGTGCCGATGGTTATAGCGGAGGAGAAGCAGAGCGATTTTTAGGCAGAGTTTTAAAATCCTATCCAAGAAGTTCTTATGTAGTATCAAGTAAGGTATTTTTTCCAGTGGGAAGAGATGTAAATGAGAGAGGACTTTCAAGGAAGCATATTTTTGAAAATATAGATCGTACTCTTAAAAATATGCAGTTGGAATATATTGATTTATATTACTGCCACCGTTTTGATCCATCTACTCCAATGGAAGAAACATTACGTGCATTAAGTGATCTTGTATCACAGGGAAAAATATTATATTATGGAGTTAGTGAAGAATGGAGTGCAGCAAGATTAACAGAGGCACAAAAAATTATCAGTGAATATCATCTCTATCCTATGACAGCACTTCAGCCTCAGTATCATATGATGGATCGATATATTGAACACGAAATTATAGAGACCTGTGAAAAATATGGTATTGGTATTACTCCATTTTCTCCTTTAGCACAGGGACTTCTGACTGGAAAATATAAAAAGGGATGTCCATATCCAGAAGGTTCTAGGGCAACGCATCAGGCAGACAGACAGATCAATAATCTTTTAACTGAAGAAAATCTAAATAAAGTAGAGGAACTTTCAAAAATTGCACAAAACCTAGGTATTTCTATGTCAGTGCTTGCTTTAGCATGGATTTTAAGAAAACCTATTATAAGCAGTGTAATAACAGGTGCAAGCAAACCATCCCAATTAGAAAATAATATTGCTGCAAGCGGTTTTCAAATTTCAGATGACGTACTGAAAAAAATAGAGGAAATTTTAGGGTTTCATAAATTCGAAAGACATGTAGGGTAAATGATAGAAATGAGGGTAAAATGATTTATACAGTAACCTTTAATCCTGCCATTGATTATGTTATTTATGCAGATAAAATAAAGATAGGGGAAGTAAACCGGTTAGTTTCTGAAGAGATTTATTTTGGGGGAAAGGGAATTAATGTTTCTCTAGTTTTAAATGAACTTGGTATCAAATCGAAAGCACTCGGCTTTGTGGCTGGGTTTACAGGTATTGCGATTGAAAAAGGAATCTGTGAACAGGGGATTGAAACAGATTTTGTTCATCTTGATCATGGATTTTCAAGAATCAATGTAAAAATTAAATCAAAAGAAGAAACGGATTTAAACGGTCAAGGGCCCAAAATCAGTGATAGAGCAATCACACAGCTTTATAAAAAACTCGATTTATTGAAAGATGATGATATACTTGTATTAGCTGGAAGTATTCCGACATCTATGCCTCCCGATATTTATGAAAAGATCTTAAACCATCTTTCTGATAAGAAAATAAAAGTAGTAGTAGATGCAACCAAAGAACTACTTTTAAATGTACTTAAATATAAACCCTTTCTAATTAAACCTAATAATCATGAACTAGAAGAGATGTTTGGAGTGACTATTAGAAATCTGGATGAAATTATATACTATGCTAAAAAACTAAAAGAAATGGGTGCAGTAAATGTCTTAATTTCTATGGCAGCAGATGGAGCAATACTGATTGATGAACAGAAAAAATTTCATCAATGTGGTATATGTCAAGGTACTGTTAAAAATTCTGTTGGAGCAGGGGATTCTATGGTAGCAGGGTTTATTGCAGGTTCTCAAAATGGCGATTATGAATATGCTCTAAAGCTTGGTACAGCAACAGGCGGTGCAACTGCTTTTTCAGATGGATTGGCAAAAAAAGATATGATATTTGAATTACTCAAACAGCTTTAAAATATAAAGGGGGGAACTATGAAAAAATATAAAGGCAGGGGTGCTTATGGAGCAGTTGTAATTGGGAAAATTTCTATTTTTAAAAAGCAATCTCCTTTCGTGAAATGTGTCCATATTACGGATATTAAAATAGAAAAAGAAAGAATAAAGACAGCAAGACTCAAAACGATACAACAACTGGAAGCCATTTATGAAAGAGCTCTAAAAGAGGTTGGGGAAAAAGAGGCACAGATTTTTAAAATTCATATCATGATGTTAGAAGAAGAGGAGTATAACCATTCTATCAAAAATATGATAGAGGCCCAAAGTGTAAATGCAGAGTAT
Organism: uncultured Lachnospiraceae bacterium; assembly: GCA_947089905.1. GTDB lineage: Bacteria > Bacillota > Clostridia > Lachnospirales > Lachnospiraceae > MGBC140009. Next base: position 208,985 of record CAMUMG010000004.1, on the reverse strand, counting down.
GCTGTCAAAGTTATTTCTGATAAGCTCATAAAAAAGTTTAACCAAATGGAAGATATATATATACAAGCAAGAGCAGACGATATAAAGGATATTTCAAATAGGCTTATTGCCAATCTGACAGATACAGTCATAGACAGAGCTTTTTTAGATGAGAAAGTCATTCTATGTGCCGATGATCTCATGCCAAGTGAAACGGTTTTTATTGATAAAGATAAAGTCCTTGGATTTGTTACAGCTTATGGATCTTTAAATTCACATACTGCTATCCTTGCAAGAAACAGAAATATTCCTGCAATAGTTGGTGTAGGTGAGAATTTTCTTAATGAAGTAAAAGATGGCACTGAGGTAATTATGGATGGTTTTGCTGGAGAAATTTTTATAAATCCAGATGAAAAAATAAAAGAGAAACTGATTGAAAAACAAAAGAGAGAGGAAGAAAAAAACTGTGTTTTACAGACACTAAAAGGTAAAGAAAATATAACGATTGACGGCAGAAAAATCGACATTTTTGCCAACATCGGAAGTGTTGATGATATTGATTTGGTACTGTCAAATGATGCAGGTGGAATAGGACTGTTTAGAAGCGAGTTTCTCTATCTTGAAAATAAAGATTATCCTACAGAGGAACAACAATTTCATGCCTATAAAACAGTACTTGAAAATATGAAAGGCAAACAGGTTATTATTCGTACACTTGATATTGGGGCAGATAAACAGACCGATTACTTTCAAATTAAAAAAGAGGAAAATCCTGCACTGGGTTACAGAGCAATTCGAATTTGTCTTACCTGTCCACAAATTTTTAAAACACAGTTAAGAGCACTTTTTAGAGCTTCGATTTACGGCAGTCTTGGAATTATGTTTCCAATGATTACAAGTGTATGGGAAGTTGAAAAAATTCTTGAAATTTGCAGTGAAGTTAAGACAGAGCTTAAAGAGCAAGGAATTACATATTCTGAAAAGATACAGATAGGAATTATGATAGAAACGCCTGCGGCAGCAATTATCAGTGACAAATTGGCTTCCATGGTTGATTTTTTCAGTGTAGGTACAAACGATCTCATTCAATATACTCTTGCCTGTGACAGACAAAATGCCGATATAGAGCAATTTTGTGATATTCATCATGAGGCAGTTTTAAAATTGATTGAAATGAGTGCAGAAAATGCCCATAAAAATGGGATATGGATTGGTATTTGTGGTGAGTTAGCAGCAGATACTACTCTGACAGAAACATTTCTTAGAATGGGGATTGATGAACTTTCAGTATCTCCTTATTTTGTATTAAAATTAAGGGATACGATTCGAAAACTCGATCTTTCTAAATAAATATATTTTTATTGAAAGTTTTAAAAGGGCTGTCGCAATAAGAAAATCATATACAAGATATTGTAAATTTTAATGTAATTCAATAGTATATCTTGTATGTTTAACACTTATTGCGACAGCCCCTTTTTAAATTTTTATTCATACATTTGTAACACTTATTTTGTTGACAGTGCTTGTAATCATATATATAATAAAATTAAAATATTATATAACTACTATAAATATTAATATAAATTGGAGGAAGACGGATATGGAACTATTCAAAATAGGTATACATCTATTAATTTATCTGATTGTTTTAACAGGATATGGAAGGACAATACAAGAACCTATACGACTTTCTAAAGATATAGAGATAGAATCGGAAACTTCTATACCTTCTACAGAAGAGATTTCTAAACTTGCCAAAACAGCTTATACAATGTTTCTGTCAGGAGATATTTCCCTGTTTGATAGTACAGATATATCCAAATGGGCTTTAGATACATGGAAAGATACCATTCTTTTTTTTGGAGAATTAGAGTATACTTATTTGGATTTGGACGGAGACGGTATAGAGGAGCTGCTTGTTCAATATGTAGATGATCCGAGCAGTTACAATGGTGTATTTCATTATGAAAACGGCAGACTTTATTGTTGGCAGTATGACTGGACAGAAGGAAGTTGTAGAGATTATCCCCTTAAAGATGGAACAATAGTACGCCAATACGATTTTAACGGCACTCACTCTTATACTATATTCCGTTATCAGGCTGACGGACAGGAGAAGGAGGTCTTAAACATGTTTAGCCGTGAGGAATGGATAGTTTCAGATAGCAAGGAAACTTGTTCTTATTATGAAATAGATGGAAAAGAAGTTGATAAAACGGTATTTACGGAACAGTTAAATAAATTGATTATAAATCAGATGTTAGATCGCTTAGCTTGGACAAGTATTGAAACTTTATAGATTACGTATAGCTGTTTTTAAAAAAGAGCTATTACAAAATAATTTTTCAAAATTTTATTTTGTAATAGCTCTTTATTTAAAGGCGGCAGTTTATAGATTGTATAATTATTACAAAAAGAAGAAGATTAGAAAAGTCTTAAATACTTAAAAAACACTCGATATTCTGGAAGAAATGTGTTATACTAAAAAATGAGTGGAATAGCGGACCGGAATTTTGTAAAGAATTTAATCAAGCCGTTTGGTATATAAAGATTACATACCTTTGTCCGATAAGAATTTATGCACTATAACCGCATTTGCGGGGAAATCGAGGTTTTTTATGTTGAATAACAGAAAAATAAGACTGATGTCTAGACTTGCTTGGTATGAAAAAAAAGAGGGAAAAGGGGATATTAAACTCAGTACTTATTACAAAACAGATTATGTCCGGCTAAATATTTTAAAGACAGTCATAGCAGTGACATTTGGTTATCTGATGATTCTTGCGATGATTGCCCTTTATCAGTCGGAATACTTGATCGCAAATGCGGTAAATTTGAATTATAAACAGATCGGCATGACTATTTTAGGAATTTATCTGGTAATTCTTATTGTTTATATCGTTTGTTCGGCGATTGGGTATACGTTTTATTATGACAGTTCCAGAAAAAAACTGGCTAAATATTTTAGAATGTTAAGAAGGCTGCGTATGATTTACCGTGAAGAAGATGGCGAAGCAGAAGCCGATACGGAAGGCAGCAGGGAGGATTAGCGTATGACAAAGATATTAGAATTCCGAGCGATTCTGCGGGCATATTACCAAAAATTTCAGGCAGTATTAGATCCATTGATGAAATTTATTGTGGCGTTTGCAGTATTTCATATGATAAACAAGACATTAGGATATGATACAAGACTGGTGAAAGTTCCAATAGAGATTGTACTTTCCCTACTTTGTGCATTTACTCCTTCATCTGTCCTTGTACTTTTTGCAATGATATTATCTTTACTGCATGTATATTCGGTTTCGAGTATTCTAGTATTAATTATAGTTGCAATTTTTATTATTTTATATTGTTTCTTTTTTCGCTTTACCCCAAAATATGGATATGCAGTAGTAGCAGTTCCTATTTTATTTCCACTCAATTTATCTTACTGTGTTCCTCTCTTATTAGGAGTAACCGCAAATCCAGTTACAATTTTACCGACTGCTTGTGGAGTTGTTATATATCACCTATTTCATATTATTAACACAGAGGCAATGTCAGAAGTATCTAATTTAGATGATACATTAGAACTTTATATGAGGGTTTTAGATGCCTTAGTAAAGAACCGTCAAATGTTTTTAGAGATTATTGTATTTGCTTTAGTGATTATAGCTGTTTATATCATTCGCTCTCTTAAAATTGAATATGCGTTTGAGATTTCCATTGCGGTTGGTGCAGCAGTAAGTATTTTGGGATTTTTAATCGGAAGTCTAAAGTTAGATACATCGGGAAAAACAGGAAGTATTATTTTGGGCTCTCTACTTTCCGCCCTTATTGTACTAATTATACAATTTTTTAAACGAGCACTTGATTATACAGCAATAGAGAATGTTCAGTTTGAGGATGATGACTATTATTATTATGTAAAAGCTGTTCCAAAGATTGATATTGCAGTTCCGCAGATGCGTGTAAAACATATCAATAACAGACAGTCGCAAGATAAAGAATTAAGTGAAGATTCAGAAATACAGGATCAAGATCAGGAAACTGGTGATAACGAAACATAAGAGTAGAACACAGTTGGCAATAGAACGATGAATAGAAAAGGGCAGCAGGAAGATGGAAGCTATTAAAACATTTTTTCAGGATTATATGGTACGGCTTTTGCCGTCTAAATTAAAGCTGACAGATGTATTAGAAATTATTATTATTGCTTTTTTAATCTACACAATTATTCAGTGGGTAAAGACCACAAGGGCTTGGGCATTGATGCGAGGGCTTGCGATTTTGGTAATATTTTGGATTGCTGCTTCCGTTTTAGATTTTCATGTTATCCTGTGGATTTTTGCTAATGCCCTAAGTGTTGGAATAACAGCAATTATTATTGTCTTTCAGCCAGAATTTCGTAAGGCACTAGAACAGATGGGAAAGAAAAATATTGTTGGACCACTGTTTAGTTTTGGGGATTCAAAAGAGAAAATAGAAAGATTTTCTGATCATACAGTGGAAGAATTAGTAAGAGCTACATTTGAGTTAGCAAAGACGAAAACCGGGGCTTTGATGGTGATTGAAGAAGAGGTTTTATTAACAGAGTTTGAACAGACCGGAATCAATGTCGATGCGGTAATTTCGAGCCAGCTTTTAATCAATATCTTTGAACATAATACTCCTCTTCATGATGGTGCAGTTATTCTCCGTGGAAATCGTGTTGCAGCAGCGACTTGTTATCTCCCTCTGTCAGATAATATGAGATTGAGCAAAGAACTTGGGACTAGACATAGAGCAGGAGTAGGAATTAGCGAAGCAACAGACAGTTTTACTATTATTGTATCTGAGGAAACAGGAAAAGTTTCTATTGCAAAGGGTGGAGAGTTGATTCGAAGTGTTGATGGAGATTATTTGAGAGCAAAGTTGACAGAAGTTCAAAAGAAAATAGAACGAGAACCTAAGAAAATTAAGCTATGGAAGGGAAAGAATAAAAATGAAAAATATATTAACTAAAAATCTTGGTTATAAATTTTTATCTCTTTTACTTGCCATTGTAATCTGGGTGACAATAACGAATTATAATGATCCCTACATAACCGATACGATTGAGGATATTCCAGTTTCTATTCAAAATGAAAATGAAGTAGAAGAGAAAAATAAGATGTTTGAGATTGAAAGTGGAGAAAAAGTTTCGATTATGGTGCGAGGGAAACGTTCGGTGATCGATCAGCTAAGGGCGTCTAATTTTACTGCAACGGCTGACTTTAGACAACTTTCTATTGTGAATGCTGTACCAATTAAAGTAGTTCCAAAACGTTCTACAAAGTATTCAGCATCAGATATTGAGATTTTAACAAAGACACCAGAGATGATGTTATTAACATTAGAGGATTCAGATGAACAGACTTTCCGTGTTGACGTGGATATATTAGGGCAAGTAGCAGAAGGATATTATATTGCAAGCAAATCAGTAAATCCCAGTGTTATTAAAGTATCAGGTTCACAAAAACAGATTGCAAAAATTGCATCTGTAGTTGCAAGACTGAATATATCTGGAGCAAAAGAATCCGTTACTGTCAATGTTTCACCAGTTGCTTATGATACAAATAACTATCCAGTAGATTCGACAAAAATTGTATATAGTATGGATACCGTTCAAACGGATGTAAAAATTTTACCAACGAAGGATATTACGTTAAAGATTACGCAAGAAGGTGAAGCAGAACCCGGATATGAGTGTACAGAATTACTTAGTAAACCAGAGAAAATACGAATTGCTGGAACACAAGAGGAGCTAGAAAAAATAGGTTCTTATTTGGTGTTACCATATGATATTAGTGGTATGAAACAGACTACTTCAGGAGAAATTGATCTGGAAAGCTATTTGAATGAACATTATCCAGAAAATGGGTTTATTCTTGTTGAAGAAAGTAAAACAGTAGCTGTTACAGCAATGATTGAGAAGTTAGAAGAAAAAGATTTTTGGGTAAAAACTTCAGAGATTACATTTAAAAATGTACCAAATGGATTAAAGGCTAGATTTCGGGTAGATGGAGATGTTAGACTAAGAGTAAAAGGACTTTCAGATGTTTTAGAAAAATTGACAGTAGAAGAACTGCATCCATATATTGATTTAAGCAATCGACAAAAGGGCACCCATTATATTTCAGTAGGAGTTGATACCAGAGCAAGGGTTCAAGTAATGTCCGCAAATGTAAGTATTGAATTGATTGATGAAGCAGAGAGGTAGCTAATATGGTGAGTGCAAAGGCAGTAATTCAAAATGAAACTGGTCTGCACCTGAGACCGGCGGGAGCTTTGTGTACAGCGGCATTGAAGTATCCTTGCAAGGTGAATTTAAAAATCAGAGAGGTTACTGTAAATGCAAAGAGTGTATTAGGAGTTCTTTCTGCCTGTGTAAAACAGGGAGAAGAAGTAGAAATTATATGTGATGGTGAAAAAGAGAAAGAAGCCTTAAATGAGATTATCTCTTTGATAGAGAACGGATTTTTTGAGCGAAGAAATTGTATATGATAATGATAAAGCATAGACAAGAAAAAATCGGAAAGAATAGGTAAGGAAGGAGTCAGGACGAAACGTAGGGGGAAGGGAAAAGATCTGGATGCCTTTGCGTTTTGTCCTGATTTTTGTTTTTTAATAGATGGATAAAAATTTATAGAAATGAGGATGTCTTTTGAAGAGAATTATAAATAACTTTAAGAAATATCGATACTTATTGTTTGAATTAGTAAAAAAAGATGTAAAGTTAAAATATCGGAGTTCTGCTTTGGGATTACTATGGACTCTTTTAGAACCGCTATTGACAATGATTGTATTAACCATTGTATTTGAAACAATTCAAGACAGGAAGATACCAAACTTTGCAGTCTATGTTTTAACTGGAAGATTACTATATTCTTACTTTGCAAATGGAACAAAACTTGCTCTAAAAGCAATTCGACGCAACAGTAGTATGATCCGAAAAGTATATGTGCCAAAATATATTTATCCGCTCTCTTCTGCTCTATCTGGCTATGTAACCTTTCTAGTTTCATTAATTGTATTAATTGCAGTGGCAGCAGTACAAAAGATTCAACCGACATGGCATTTGATAGAAGCACTCATTCCGCTATTTACTATTTTAGTTATGGTAGTCGGTATTGGATTTATCCTTGCCACTTTAGATGTATTTTTTAGGGATACGGAATATTTGTGGAATGTGGTAACAATGTTATTAATGTATTTATCTGCTATTTTTTATGACGGTGAATATTTTATAGCAAATAAAAGATTTGGAATGCTATTAAAGATAAATCCTTTATACAATATTATTGCAAATTTCCGTCATGCAGTTTATGGAGAAGCGATGAATGTAAATTATATGCTGTATTCAATGGGGGTTAGTATCATTGTTTTGATCCTTGGAATCGGACTGTTTTATAAAAAACAGGACAAGTTTGTATTATATATATAACGAAAGGGATTCACGCGTCAACTACCCATCACCGAAAGGGAATGGGCTTGTAACTGCCCAGTCGTAGTAACAGCTTACGCCTCCGACCTTTTACCCCGATAGGTATTACTACCTAACGTGGCGTTACATCATAGGGTGGTTGACAACACCCTTTACAACAAAGATATACTCTGTTGTAACTGCATCCGGTAAAACTTCCCATGCTATACTGTTAGTTTTCGATACGTTTCAGATTTTACATTCACAACAGTTGGTGTGAAAAACCTCTTATCTTAACGTTTCAAAGTACAAAGAGTGCCTTCAGAGCCATCGCTCCCAACGGTTTTCTCTATGTATAAGATGATAGCATGGGATCCTATTTTTTGCAAGAGTTTACAAGGCTTCCTCCCACCACCTAAAGGTAGTGGGTTTCCGCCTATGACATACGAAAGGATTTATTTATGAAAAATAAGACAGCATTAAAAGTAGAACATGTCGGTGTATGCTTCCATCTGACAGAAGAAAGAATTGATAGTTTAAAAGAATATGCCGTTCGTTTAGTAAATCGTGAATTGAGATATAAAGAATTCTGGGCACTAAAAGATATCAATTTTGAGATAAAAAAAGGGGAGCGCTTAGGGATTCTCGGTTTAAACGGTGCTGGAAAAAGTACTCTTTTAAAAGTGATTGCAGGAGTGTTAAAGGCTACAGAGGGCAAAGTGACCACCTATGGAAAGATCGTGCCACTATTAGAACTAGGAGCGGGTTTTGATAAACAATATACAGGAGCAGAAAATATTTATCTCTATGGGGCAATGTTGGGATATTCGAGAGCATTTATTCAAGAAAAGTTTGAAGAAATTGTCCATTTTTCTGAATTAGGAGATTTTATTCATGTTCCTTTGAAAAATTATTCTTCTGGAATGAGAGCAAGACTTGGATTTTCAGTTGCTACAGTAGTAGAACCAGAAATTCTAATTTTAGATGAAGTGCTTTCTGTAGGAGATGCAAAATTTAAGAAAAAGAGTGAACAAAAAATTAAAGATATGTTTGATAAAGGTGTGACTGTTTTATTTGTTTCGCACTCACTACCACAGGTAAAATCTCTTTGTGATAAGGCAATTTTATTAGAACATGGCCATTTAGTAGCAAAGGGAAATATAGAAAAGGTATCTGCAATTTATACACAAAAATTAAAGTCTTAGAATAGAGGGAGGAAGGAAATGTTGTGGACAGAGGCATTAATACGTGAAGCAAAAAGAAAAAGTTTAAGTTTACTTCATGATGGAAAAGCGAGATTGGAATATACAAGGATATGGAAAGAATTAAAAAGATATGATCCTACTATAATCACCAATCAAACTCCAACAAGGAAAAAACGAGTGGTCATTGTATTTACAAGATTAGTTCGTTTTTCAGGTGGGCAGACCTCTGCCCTAAGACTTGGAACAGAGTTAGTAAAACAGGGATTTGATGTGATATATACAGTCTATAAAAAACAGTCTAAAGAAGAAATGGCTTTTTGTGCGAAAAGCAACCTTGAAGGTGTAAAGGGAAACTTTTATCCTGCGGGTATGTTACAATCTATGATAAAAAAGCAAAAAGGAGCAGATATTGTAATTGCTACTTCATGGGATACCGTCTCTTTTGTAAAGAAGCTTTCAGGATATAAAATGTATTTTATACAAGATTATGAACCTTACTTTTATCCATTTGGAGAGTTAAGTTTATTAGCAAAAAAAACATATGAGCAGGGATTACATATGGTCAGTTTAGGAGCATGGAATAAAGAAGTGATAGAAAAAAACTGTCATATTGTTTCCCAGATTGATGTGGTAGATTTTCCATATGAAAAAGGAGAATATCCAGAGAAGAAAAGGGATTTTTCTGTATATGTAGATAAGAAAACATTAATTTTTGCGGTAAATGTAAAATATTATGGCAAGCGGCTGCCCTGCATTATTCAAAATATGATGAAAGAACTTGCAGAATGTTTTCAAAAGGATAACATTACTTTAGATGTACGCTATTATGGAGAAGCTAAAAGTTTTCATACAAAAGGGGGAAGAAATTTAGGGATGTTGACAAAAAAAGAGCTATCAAATTTATATCAGGAAGCTGATTTTGGAATGGTGGCATCTATGAGTAATATTTCCTTAATTCCCTATGAAATGCTTTCTAGTGGACTTCCAGTAATTGAATTTGAAGATGGAACATTTTCCTATTTCTTTTCAGAGCCAAGTGCTATTTTGACAGGACTATCAGGAAAGGAATTATATATTCAATTAAAAAAATGTATTCATGAACCAGAACTATTAAAAACTTATATGAATAATGCCTCTAAGGTATTGGAAGGTTTAAGTTGGAAACGAACAGGAGAACAGTTCGCAGAAATTATTCGAAAGCTGTAAAAGAGGATTAGGTCATAGAGGCTACAAGTTTGTGTCTGCATAGCATCCACAAACTTGATATATAAAAAAGCTGTGCGAAAGTGTGGAGAAAAATGAGGGAGTGGATCAAAAGACATACCCCAAAATACTTTATTTCTGTTTATCAAAGAGTTAGATATTTATGGATTGTATTTTTATTTCATATCTTTCATCTGTTTCGTATTCAGAATAATCGTGTTGTATTTTGTAATGTTTGGGGATATGGGGACAATGCAAAATATATTGCAGAAGAGATGGCTTTACGTAAAACAAAAGCAGAATTAATTTTTATTACAAATCATCCAAAACTTGCCTGTGCACCGAAACAAATTAAAGTCGTACAGACAAATTCAATTACAGCTATTTTTGCTCTTGCAACAGCAAAAGTCTGGGTTGACTCAAATCGAAAAGAGGGTTATATTCGAAAGCGAAAAGGGCAATTTTATATTCAAACATGGCATGGGGGAGTACCTTTAAAGAAGATTGAGGGAGATTGTGAAGAGTATTTAGGAGAAAGATATATACAACGTGCAAAATGGGATTCGGCTATGACAGATTTATATTTGTCGAATGGAGGCTTTTGCACAGATATGTACCGCAGAGCTTTTTGGTATACAAAAGAGATCTTAGAATGTGGAACTCCTAGAATGGATCAGCTTCTTAAACAAAAAAACATTATTGAAAAGCAGATTCGAAAACAATACGGTTTATTAGAAAAAGAAAGAATTGCACTCTATGCTCCAACCTATAGAAATCAAAAGGAATCTGAATGTTATTTAAAAGATCTGCCTAGAATAGCACATATCCTTTCAAATCGGTTTCAAGCTCCATTTGTACTTTTTGTAAGACTGCATCCTCTTTCTAGTGGACAGGCTGAAACAATTTCTTATGGAGAAACAGTAAAAAATGCAAGTGCTGCAAGAGATTTTTATGAACTATTAGAGGCATCAGATGTATTAATTACAGATTATTCTAATACAATGTTTGAAGCTGCCCTTGCAGGAAAATATGTTTTTTTATATATAAATGATAAAAGATCATATGAACAGCAAAGAGGGCTATATTTTAAAATAGAAGAACTTCCATTTCCATATGCAGTAACGGAAGAGGATTTGAGAAAAGAGATTATAAATTTTAACGAAGAAAAATATAAAAGGAAAATAGAGCAGTTTTTAAAGGAACTTAGAATAAAAGAAACTGGAAAGGCATCACAAATAGCAGCAGATCGAATTTTAAAGATACTCAAATTCTAATAAAATTCTAACTTGCATCTTCTTATTCTATGCTATAAGATCAGACCAAAAGATTAAATTTGATGATTTCGCATTGGGAGAGCAGAATGAAAAAAAGAGTGGCAAGTATTATCTGGGGAGTTTGCCTCATTTGTTTTGGCATTTGGATTGCAGGAAGTGTACTTGGAATTTGGGAATTTACTATCTTTTTTAATGGATGGTGGACATTATTTGTAATTATTCCATGTATAGCAAAAATCTTGTCTGGGGAAAGAAAAAAAGGGGCATGGATTGGTCTGACAATCGGAGTTTTGCTATTTATGGCAAGTCAAAGATGGATTTCATATGTAGATTTTTGGCGTGTTTTTTTGCCTAGTCTATTTATTTTTATTGGTCTTGATATTAGTTTAGGACATAGTGAATTTAGCAAAAAATATCACAATATTCTTTTTGGATTTGTATTTTTATTTATTTTAGGAGGAATACTTTTTTTTGCCAATAACGCAAAAGATTCTGTTCAAGAGGAAAGTGCTTTTATAGAAACTTTATCAAAAGAGTTTGAACAAGAACAAATAGAACAACTTTTAGTGACAGCAAAAGATTTAGAAATAGAAGTAAAGCAGGGAGATAAATTTTCTATAAAAGCTTCAGGCGTGACAGAAGAATTCGAGGCAGTCGTCAAGGATAAAACTTTGATTATCAGACAGAATTCAGATAGTCTTTTTCAGAACCTTTTTGAACCCAAAAAAAGTCAAGCAAAAGTAATTCTTACTGTTCCAGAAAAATTTATTTTAAAGAAAGCAGTTATAACCTGTGGTTCAGGAAAGTTTAGTATAGATGGATTAAAGACACAGATTTTTAAGTTGACAGGAGGTTCTGGTTTCATCTATTTAAAAAATCTTATTGTACAGGAACAAACAGAGCTTACAGTCAATTCAGGAAAAACAGTTTTAGAGGATGTAGAATTATTTAATGCAGAAATTGTAACTGGATCAGGAAATTTTTCATTGAATGGAAGTTTAAAGGGAAAAAATCAGATTGATTCAGGAAGTGGAAATACTGCGTATGCCCTACTTGGAACTTTAAAAGATTATAAAATTTTTGGAAGAGGAGGAAGTGGAGATATTTGGTTGAATGGAGAAAAGTATTCTACTATAGAAGTAGAAAAAGAAAATACAGTCTATTCTATTTCAATCAAGGGTGGTTCTGGCAGAATTGTAATTGATTTTAGAGAAGATGTTAATGAAAAAAGGTAAAAGTTGATATATTAATGTTTTTGTAAAATTGTGATATGATAAAGGGGAAGAAGGAGGAAATTATGAAAAAAAGAAATAAATTTTTTGTTGTAGCTGGTTTAGCTATTTTGTGTTTAGGGGGTTTATATGGATGTAAAAAGAGTTCCAAAGATACAAATGGTAAAGTTACAGATATACCAGAAGAATTAACAAAAACACCAACGCCAATAGCAGTAATTTCTCCAGAAACAAGTATTACACCAGAGGGCACAATTACACCAGAAAACACAATTACACCAGAAGGTACGATCACACCAGAAGGTACAATTACACCACAAGATCCAACTCCTATTGTATCATCGGAACCTTCTTCAACACCAACTCCAATACCAACTCCTATTCTAACACAAGAAGAAGCAAAACAGACTGTAAGAACAGCTATTTCAGATAAAAGATATGAAATTGAAACGGGCTCAGATTCTTTATTTGCAGAAGGAAGAGAATATTATGTGTTTGCTGTATCGGAAAAGGGACGTTATTTAGAGCCTTCTATTTTAGTAGATAAAGAGGATGGAACGCTTCATTTTTATGATTCAGATGGAAAAATCACTGATTTTACAAAATTTCCATTAGATAATGTGGAAATTGTAGATGACGAAAAAGGGAAAATCACACAAGAAGAGGCAATAGAAAAATTAAAAGGATTTAATATTGATACGCTGCGTTTAAATAAGCCATTTGATCAATATGAAACAGAAGTAGATACTTGGACTACAATGGTCAATGGAGAGGAATGTTATGGAATTAATGTGTTTGATGCAAAAATAGAGGGAAGACCACTGACTGGAATCTATTATGTAGCAGTAGATGGTACAGCGGTATATACAGTAGATGAGGACAATAATTTTATTCTTTTAAACTAAGTTGAAAAGGAAGATTTCTTGTGTTACAATACCTTTATGAATACAATCTATGGGGTGAGTTGGATTGAAGGAAAAAATTGAGCGGCTAACAAAGGGAATCTTCGAATATAAGCTTCCAAAACTTTTATTGTCACAGGAGGTATTAGTTTTAACTGTAGAAAAGGGCAGAGAGGTAAAAGGATCATTCAAAATATGGAATGAAGCGGGTAGAAGAATGAAAGGAGTTTTGTATTCTTCAGACAGAGCTTTCGTGATTGATGATGATAAATTTATTGGCGAGGAGAATACAATTCGTTACCATTGCTGTGCTACTTATTTAGAGCCCGAAACAGAGATTTCAGGCTCTATTAGTATTATCAGTGATTGTGGAGAAGCAAAACTTCTATTTCGAATTTTAGTGGAAGCTCCATGTTGTGATACTTCAATCGGAAAGGTAAAAGATCTATTTCAGTTTACCAATCTAGCAAAGACAAATTGGGAGGAAGCATCAACTTTATTTCAAACACCAGAGTTTCGGAGAGTTTTATATCATTATGACAGAAAGAGTATTCCACTATACGATAATTTAAGGCAGAGTACATCGTTAAATCAGGCATTAGAGGAATTTTTGGTTTCCGTACATAAAAAAAATCCAATTCAGTTTAGTACAGCAAAAACAGAACTGACTTATGAAGCAGGGATTTATAATTTTATGGACAAACTGCAATTAACTTTAAATGGCTGGGGATATGAAGAGATTTTGGTTCAAGCAGATGTTCCGTTTTTAAAACCCGATCAGACTAAGATTAATAGTTGGGATTTTGTCAATCATACATATGAATTAGGATTGATTATAGAAACGGAAAAATTGGTACAAGGAAAACACTTTGGACACATCATCTTAGAAACAATCCATCAAAAGATCGTGATACCTGTTACTTGTCATGTTATAAAACAGAGAAAAAGAGATAGAACAAGGAAACGTCTAAAACTTAGGTGGAAGTTAGAAGAAAATTATTTAAAATTTAGGACAGGACAATTAAATACTGCAAAGTATACTTCAGAAGCTGAGAATTTGATTTCTCTTTTATCTGGAAGAACCGATGCAGATGTACATGATTTAGCGGCTTGGAAAGATCCAGAGTTTGTAAAGGAACGAAAATTTTGTGACTTATATCGAGTTCATTTACTCTATAGTTCAGGAAAAGTAGATCAGGCTGTTTTGGCATTTGCAAAGATTAAATGTGATCGTGAAGAAGATAGTGTATGTTTTGGTATTTGGCTTTATCTTCAAGCACTTTTGACGAAAGAGAAAACAAAAATTGAAGAGTCATGTGAAACTCTTAGACAACTTTTAGAAAAAGAACCATCGCAATCTCTTATATTTTGGTGTCTGCTCTACTTAGACAGACAGTATGAAGAAAATATACAAAGAAAATATGAGGCAATCCGTAACTTTTGTACAGAGGAAGAGGTTCCCAAAAATATTAGTCCAATTCTATATTTTGAAGCAGCACATCTAGTAAGACAAGAACCATCTTTGTTAAAAAAATTGGGAGTATTTGAACTTAGTATTTTACTTTTTGGAGTGAAGTGGAATTATTTTGGAAAAGAAATTGCTCTGCATTTTTGTTTTTTAGCTGGGAAAGAAAAAAAGTTTGATCCGCTTTGTTATTATGTACTGGATCGTTATTTTAAACGTTATAAGATTAAAGAATTATTAAATGTGATCTGTACTCTTTTGATTCGAGGACATTGTAGAGAGAAAAGGTATCTTTTAAAATATTGCCAAGGCATGCAAGAACAGCTAAAAGTGGCAGAATTACCAGAGTACTATTTATATGCAGCAGAAGAATGTGGAATAAAACGGTTAGAGCCTTCTGTATATCTTTACTATTCCAATCATTCTTCTATGGATGAAAGAAAAAGAGCCTATCTTTATGCCTGTCTGATTCGCAATCGAAAGGATTATGAAGTACAATATAAAATCTATGAAAAGGATATGGAGAAATTTGCAATCCGTCAATTAAAGGAGCAAAAGTTTAGTAAGAATCTAGCGATCATCTACGAAGCATTTCTTATGGAACAGATATTAGATGGAACATTGGCACAGGCATTGACATCGATTCTATTCCGCCATGAAATTATTTGTAAAAATCCTAATATTACTTCTGTGTGTGTGGTACATAAGGAGACAAAAGAAGAATTAACAGTAGATTTTTCAAAAGGCTCTGCTTTTGTTGATCTATATACACAGGATGCAGGAATTTTCTTGATTGATCGAGAAGGCAAACGCTATGCGGCAACGATTGATTATACCATAAATAAGCTGTTACAGTTAGATCATCTAGCAACACGTTGTTATGAACTTGGAGTTTCTGACCGAAAACTCTTGCTTCATCTTTCTGAAAAAATTATATTTTATCAAAAGTTTGACGAAAATGCAATTACACTAAGACGCCATACTGCTACAGAAGAATGTCTGACACAAGAGTATCGTATGGATTGTATACTTTCTTTGATCTATCACTATTATGATGTATATGACGGAGAATTATTAGAAGAATATCTCCTTAAAATAGATTTACATTCTGCACCTGCTTTTGATAGAGCAAAAGTAATAGAATATATGATTATTAGAGATTTATTTGAGACAGCATTAAAGGCATTAGATGAGTTTGGATATGCAGGATTAGATGCAAAAAGACTTCTAAAGCTTTGTTCCAGATTAATTCGTACAATGAATGAAAATAGAGAAGAAGTAAAAATTTTATTAGAATTATGTAGTTATGTATTTCAAGCAGGAAAATATGACGAGGAAGTTTTAGGATATTTAATTCAATATTTCTATGGAACAACAGAAGAAATGTTAGAACTTTGGAAAGCTTCTCGTAACTTTGAAATGGATACAACAGATTTAGAAGAACGACTATTAGGACAGATATTGTTTGCAGAAAACTATAATTTAGATACCTGCTCTGTATTTTTTAGTTATTATCGAAGTGGACTCAACCGAAAATTGATTCGTGCATTTTTATCCTATTATGCGTATCGTTATTTAGCAAATGGAGAAAAAATTATGCCTGAACTGGCAGAGATTATGAAGAAAGAATGTAGTTATGAAGAAAACGAAATTTGTGTACTTGCCCTATTAAAAGAGGTATCATTAAAAGAGCAGATTACAGATGTAGAAGAAAAATTTATACATTGTCACTTACATGAGTTTGAAAGGAAAGAAATATTACTGCCATTTTTTAGAGAATTCAAAAAGTATTTGCCGATTCCACAACAGATGTATGATAAAAGTTATATAGAGTATTGGACAAATCCAGAAAATCAAGTAATTCTTCATTATAGTTTTAATGGAACATCTTATTTAGAAGAACCAATGAAAAATTTATGTTATGGATGTTTTGTAAAAGAGTTTATTCTATTTCCAGATGAAAAGCTTCAATATTACATTACAGAAATAACAAATGGAAAAGAATTTACTACAAAAAATAAAACTCTTTCCCCAGAGCCAGAAGACAGTGGTGAAGAGGATACGAAGTACAGACAGCTTCATTTGATGATTATGGCACATGAACTAGGAGATGATACAGCTGTAGAAAAATTGATGGAAAGTTATGTGGCAGCAGATTCGATTTCTCTAAGAATTTTTCAGCCAGTTGATATGAAGCACTAAAAAAATACAGGTTTGTGTCTGCGCTGCATCCACAAACTTCTTATATGTATATATTGCACAGCAAAAAGCGGCGCAGAAATGAGGTAAATATGAAGGAAGAGAACACATTGTTGGTCGGGTATGATTTAGATAATGAATATACACAGATCAACTGCTGCACTTCTTCCTCCGAACCGGAAACAGTGTTTGCCTCCGGCGGGATGGAGCAAAGTATGATTCCCACTGCCCTATGTTGCAAAGAAGAAACTGGAGAGTGGTTTTACGGCAGTGAAGCATTAGAATGTCGAAATCAGAAAAATGGCATATATGTAGATGATTTACTTGGAAAATTGATGCGGGGAGAAAATCAGACAATTTTTGATATCATCTATACACCAGAACAACTCTTAGAAAAATTTTTGCGTAGAACTCTTGGATTACTTCGGACAAGATATGCAGATCAGGGAATTTTACAAATGGTTTTGACTGTAAGAGGTTTAAGCCATGAGCTTTCTGAAAAATTAAAACCAGTATTAGAGGGGTTAGGACTGTTAGAAGATCGGGTACAAATTTTAGATTATGGGGAATGTTTCATGCACTATGCTCTAAGCCAAAAAAAGGAACTTTGGCAGAATGATGTAGCATTGTTTGACTATGGGAAAAAAGGATTAGTACATTATCAATTAACGATAGGAAGACGAACCCTGCCAGCTGCTGTAATGCTACATCGAGAAGATTTAAGTAATGAATTTCCCTATGATCTGTTACAACGAGAAAGCCCAGAACGGTTGTCTTTTCACTTTATGGATATTGCAGAAGTGTTGCTTTATCGACAACTTGTATCTACTCTATATTTTACAGGAACTGGATTTGAAGGAGCATGGGCAGTAGATACAATGAAAAAGCTTTGCTTTAATCGCAGAGTGTTTAGAGGACAAAATCTCTATACAAAAGGAGCTTGCTATGCTGCTAAAGCAATTCATACAGGTGGAAGAAAGGATATTTTACTGTTAAGTGAAGAACGTCTTTATTCTTCTTTTTCCTTAAAAGTATATCATGATACAAAAGAGGAAGAAATCATTTTGGGAAGGGCAGGAGAAGAGTGGAAATATGCAGGTGATAAACTTCGAGTTATTTTAGATGATACTGCCTGTTTAGAATTTACAATCAATAATACTATGAAAAAGATGCCTATTACTGTCGATATGGTATTAGAAGGTTTAACAAAACGAGAAAATAAGACAATACAATTAGAAATAGAAGTTTCCTTTCCAGATCGGAATACAGCAATCGTATTTGTAAGAGATCTTGGCTTCGGAGGATTTTATGAAACAAATTACCGTGTCTGGGAACAGACTTTTGTATTATAGAATACTTAGGAGGATTTTATGGGGAGGGTAATTTTAGGAACAGGAGAGATAGCACAACATCCATATCGAACAAAAATAGACGGAATTTTAATTCGAACGGTAGAAGAGCTATGTTACTATATTTATTATAATATTGAAACAGCAGCAGAAGAGCTGTTTAGTGATGAATTAATTACTTTTCTCAGTGAAGAATTAAAAATGACAGAACGGGCGGAGTATTTAAAACGTTTAAGAGAAAATCATGCTGGAATCAAAGATATGGCAGTATGTCTTTTTTGCAGTACGGATTATTATAGAGAAGAAGAAATTAAAACGCTACTTTCAGAAATTGATCTACTCTATCAGATGAAGCCGCTACAAAGAAAAAAAAGATATGCAGATTGCTGTATGAAACGAAAAAAATATTCTGAGGCCTTAAAAGAGTATAGAAATATTTTAAATGCTATAGATATTGCCGATTTGACAGAGGTAGAGTATGGGGATATTCTCCATAATATTGCAGTTATGGATGCTTGGGCAGGATCCTATTCTTTAGCAGCAGAGGGATTTCGTGAGGCATATGAACGAAATCGAAAAAAAGAATCTCTAAAACAATATTTATTTGCCCTTTCTATGTCTGGTCAAAAAGAGCAATATGAAAGAGAGTTAGAAGCTCTATTGAATGATAGAACGTTTTATGAACAGATAGAAAGAGAATTTCGAATGGCAAGGGAATTAGGGCAGTCTACACCAATATTAGAAGAAATAAGACAGATGAGAGATGCCAGATCCAAAGGAAAAGTAGGAGATTACTATAAGATGATGGAAACAATTCTATCGAGTTTGAAAGAAAAGTACCGTAAGGAGCAAATTTAATGAAATTAGGAAATCTGTTTAGAAGACAATCTAAAGAAGAAGAAAATGAAAGATATCGAAATGTGTCCATTGAAGAGGCGCTTAAGATGAGTCATGGAAAGAGAATGGATCGAGGAGAAAATCTGACTTTAGAAGAACAGACAAAAGAAACTTCTGGTTTACTAGAAGAACTAAAAAGACGGTTTGCAGATTCAAAAGAGGAATATGGGGCAGTGACTTCTTATTTAACAGATATACAAAAATTGGATATGCTTCCTTTAGATCAGCGTGCAAAGATTGAAGATGCTTCCAGACAGATTATGAATTTAAACAAAGAGCGTGGAAAGTATCAGCAAAAGGAACAGCAGGAATTTCCAAAAAGTTATTTAGCTCAATATGAAGATATTCTTCCAAAAGAAATTCAAAAGTTAAAAGAACAAGAACAATATCAAAATTTAGTGAAAGAAGATTTACGCCAATTAGAAGGAGAACGTGGAAGTATTCAATATGAACGAGAATTGGCAGAACGAAAACGGGAATTTATTCAAAGATTTTCGGTAGGATGTTGTATTTCTGTATTTTTAATCTTTATACTTTTATTGTATCTTTCAGATAAGACAAAAATCGATCTTAATATTCCATTTTTTTTAACCTCTTTTATGACCTTATTTTTTGTAGGCTATATTGTAATAGGGTTAAGGAATACAGCATATACAATAAAATATTCGGATTTAAAAATGAATAAATTAATTCAATTAAATAATAAGGTTAAGATAAAATATGTCAATATTACAGGACTTTTAGATTATGAATATGAAAAATATCGGGTAAATAGTGCAAGAGAATTAGAAAAGATTTGGGAAACGTATGTCCGTGCTAAAGATGAAGCAGAAAGATATCGACATAATACACAGCTTTTGGAATTTTATCATCAAGAATTAATTGATGAACTCAAAATAGCGGATTTACAAGATCCAGAGATTTGGATCTATCAAACCGATGCAATTTTAAATGAAAAAGAAATGGTAGAAGTTCGTCATCGGTTAAATGTCCGTCGACAAAAGTTAAGAGAGACAATGGATACTCTAAATAGTCAAATAGAACAATATAGTAATCAACTTTCGCAGATACAAAAAAAGCACTCTGAAGCAAATACAGAGGTTACAGTTGCCCAAGAATAGATTTTCACAGTCTGTTCAAAATTCTGACGAAAAAGTGCCATAAATAACTCCTAAATTAAAAATATGGATAGCTAGGAAAAATCTGGTTTAGAAAGGAGTAGTTTATATGAGAGGAAAAACAGAGAAAATCACGGCTTTGCTTTTAGGAATTATCATGGCATTTACTGCTTTACCGTGCCAAAAAGCAGATAAAACTACATCTGACTGGGTTGATACAGATAGTACTTATTATACCTTTGGAACACAGATACAAGAGCCAAATTTCGCAAAACAGTGGGCATTTGAAAATGATGGAACCTTTACTCCGATCAATGAAGTAGATGATTTTCCAATCTATAATGATCCTTTTGACGATCCAATCAATGGATGGGAAAATTTTTTTGATTGGGAATATGGTTGGGAATATGATTGGAATTCTGATTGGGAAGATTGGCTTCGGGATATTTTTGGGACATCATCAAAAAGAAGTTCTAAAAATTTGCCCACAGCAGTAGAAGGAATAGATATTAATTTAAAAAGGGCATGGGAGGCATATAAAGGGACAGCTCGTGAGGTTATTGTGGCAGTGATTGATACAGGAATTGACATCGCTCACGAAGATTTAAAAGATGCTATTTGGATTAATGAAGATGAAATTGCTGGAGATGGAATTGACAATGATGGCAATGGATATATTGACGATATCTATGGCTGGAATTTCTATGATAATAACAATAAAGTATTTTTAGGTGAGGAAGATAGTCATGGAACACACGGAGCAGGAACCATTTCAGCATCGATCAATAATCTTGGGATAGCAGGAATCGCAGGAAATACAAAAATAAAAGTAATGGTATTAAAAGCACTTGGAGGAAAAGATGGTGCAGGTAAAACAAACGCAATTATTCAAGCAATTCAATATGCTGAGAAAAATGGTGCATCGATCTGTAATTTGAGTTTTGGTACAACTGAAAATAACCGCAGGCTGTATCAGACAATTAAAAATTCAAATATGCTTTTTATTGCAGCAGCAGGAAATGGTGATGATTGGACAGGAAGAGGTCAAAATTCAGATAATATTCCAATTTATCCAGCAGCGTATCCTTTAGATAATATTATTTCCGTTGCAAATTTAACCATTGACGGCACATTACATTCCAGTTCCAATTATGGAAAAGTTTCTGTAGATTTAGCAGCTCCAGGGTCTTATATTTTAAGTTCTACGCCTAATAATACCTATAGTTACATGACGGGAACTTCTATGGCAGCACCAATGGTAACGGGAGTTGCAGCCTTATTATATTCACAATACGAAGATATTACCCCATCAGAAATAAAGGATATTCTTTTGGCTTCTGTTCGTCCTTTAGAAAGTTTAGATGGATTAGTCGCAACAGGAGGTATGTTAGATGCGTATGCAGCATTGACTTATGATAGAGGACAAATAAAAGAAAAAGAACAAATACCACAAAAACAAGAGGAAACAAAAGAAGTTCCATCAGGTAGTGCACCAGAGTTTTCCTTTAAAATATACTATGATTATTTTGGAAAATATTTAGTGGTCACTATAAAGGATAAAGACAATGATTTAAAAGGTGTTTGGTATGAATCTGGGGAAAGAAGGGCAGAATATTTCAATAAAGGAAAGGTAGGAAAAGAGATTGTGCCACAAGACGATGGAACAATAACCTTTCAGATAAAATATGGTGGAATTTATACTTTCTATGCTATCGATCAAAATGGAAACGAAACAGTCCAAGCGATTCAAATTAGAAGATAATAAAAACCCCTTGACATTTTTTTGTTTTCTGTCTATGATAGGAACAATAGAATAAATAAAGAAAATGCAGTGAGAAAGAGGATTACATAAGTAGCCTTCACAGAGAGAATGGTTCACAGGCTGTAAAACCGTTTGAAGTAAGTGCTTATGGAAGGTAGCTTTCGAGCATCATCCTTAAACAGCGATAGAGCTTTATAGAGGATGACGGGAAATCCCGTTATAGATGGATGCTTTATAAGAAGCAGAAAAAGGCAGCAGTTATAGCTGTAAAGTAAGGTGGTACCACGGTTCTTCGTCCTTAGAGGATGAAGAGCCTTTTTTATTTCATTTTAAAAATTGGAGGACATTATGAAAAAGGAATTAGCGAAAACGTATAATCCGAAAGAGATTGAAGATCGACTTTATCAAAAATGGATAGACAAAAAGTATTTTCATGCCGAGCCAGATGAGACAAAGAAGCCATTTACAATTGTGATTCCCCCGCCAAATATTACAGGACAACTGCATATGGGACATGCTTTAGATAATACGATGCAGGATATTTTGATTCGCTTTAAGAGGATGCAGGGTTATAACGCAATGTGGCAGCCGGGAACAGACCATGCCAGTATTGCAACAGAAGTAAAGATTATAGAACAGATGAAAAAGGAAGGTATACAAAAGGAGGACTTAGGAAGAGAAGGATTTTTAGAACGTGCTTGGGCATGGAAAGAAAAGTATGGAAATAAAATTATTGAACAGTTAAAAAAGATGGGATCTTCTTGTGATTGGGATAGAGAACGTTTTACGATGGATGAAGGATGTTCTAGGGCGGTAGAAGAAGTATTTTGCAAGATGTATCATAAGGGATTGATTTATAAAGGCTCTCGGATTATTAACTGGTGTCCAGCATGTCATACTTCTATTTCTGACGCAGAAGTTCTTTATGAAGAACAGGCGGGACATTTTTGGCATATTAAGTATCCAGTTGTTGGGACAGATGAATTTTTAGAATTTGCTACAACCCGTCCAGAAACAATGCTTGGAGATACAGCAGTAGCTGTACATCCAGAGGATGAAAGATATCGTCATTTAGTTGGAAAAACAGTAAAAGTTCCGTTTGTTGACAGAGAGATTCCAATTATTGCAGATGAATATGTAGATCGAGAATTTGGAACAGGAGTAGTAAAGATTACTCCAGCACATGATCCAAATGACTTTGAAGTAGGAAAAAGACATCATCTTCCAGAGATCAATATTTTAAATGACGATGCTACAATTAATGAAAATGGTGGAAAGTTTGTAGGATTAGACCGCTATGAGGCAAGAAAACAGATTGTAGAAGAGTTAGAGCATATGGGGTTATTAGTGCGGATTGAAGAGTATTCCCATAATGTAGGAACACATGACAGATGTAAAACCACAGTAGAACCATTAATTAAACAACAGTGGTTTGTAAAAATGGAAGAGTTGATTCTTCCAGCTATTAAGGCAGTAAAGACAGGAGAGATTCGATTAGTTCCAGAACGTATGGAAAAGACATATTTTAACTGGACAGATCATATTAAAGATTGGTGTATTTCAAGACAACTATGGTGGGGACATCGAATTCCTGCTTACTATTGTAAGAAGTGTAAAAAAATTATAGTAGCAAAATCAAATGAAGCTCCAAAGACATGTCCAGAGTGTGGATATGATAAGTTAGAGCAAGATCCGGATACTTTGGATACTTGGTTTTCTTCTGCACTATGGCCATTTTCCACTCTTGGATGGCCAGATCAGACAAAGGATTTAGAATATTTCTATCCAACAGACGTTATGATTACAGGATATGACATTATTTTCTTTTGGGTAATTCGAATGATTTTCTCAGGATATGAGCATATGGGAAAACCTCCGTTTAAAACAGTATTATTTCATGGATTAGTAAGAGATTCAAACGGAAGGAAAATGTCGAAATCTCTTAACAATGGAATTGATCCACTAGAAATTATTGATCAGTATGGCGCAGATGCACTTAGGTTTACTTTAATTACTGGAAATGCACCCGGAAATGACATGCGGTTTTATAATGAGAGAGTAGAGGCTAGCCGAAATTTTGCAAATAAAGTATGGAATGCTTCCCGTTTTATTATGATGAATATGATGCAGATGGAAGAAAAGGGAGAAGATCCAACTAAGACAGAGATTGCACAAGAAACTCTTACAGAAGCTGACTGTTGGATTTTAACAAAAGTAAACCGTTTAACAAAAGAAGTAACTGAAAATTTAGAGAAGTTTGAACTAGGAATTGCTGCACAAAAAATTTATGATTTTATTTGGGAAGAGTTTTGTGATTGGTATATTGAAATGGTAAAACCAAGACTTTATGGAAATGATCCGGTTTCTAGGGCAGCAGCTATGTGGACACTTAGACAGACACTCACCACTTCATTAAAATTACTTCATCCTTACATGCCATTTGTGACAGAAGAAATCTTTTGTACGTTAAAAGAAATGGAAGGTACAATACAGACACAAGAATCTATTATGATTTCAGACTGGCCAAACTACTATCCAGAGAGAAATTACCCAGAGCAAGAAGAAGCAGTAGAACTTATGAAGGAAGCTGTAAAGGCAATCAGAAATATCCGTGTGGAAATGAATGTTCCACCAAGTCGAAAATCTGCTATTATTGTAGTATCAGAGTCAAAAAAGGTTCGGGAAATTTTCCGTTTAGGTTCTCTATTTTTTGGTACACTGGCAGGAGCAAGTGAAGTGCATATTCAAGAGGAAAAGACAGGCATAGATGCAGATGCAGTTTCAGCAGTTATTTCTCAGGCAGTGATTTTTATTCCATTAAAAGAGTTAGTAGACCTAGAAAAAGAGATAGAACGGCTAAAAAAGGAAGAAAAACGATTAGAGGCAGAATTAAAGCGAGTAAACGGAATACTTTCTAATCCAAACTTTTTAGCGAAAGCTCCAGAGGCAAAATTAGAAGAAGAACGAGGAAAGCTAGAAAAGTATACAGATATGATGAAACAGGTTAGGGAACGTCTACTGCATTTTAATCAGTAGAAAAAAAGAAACTGTCTAAAGTGTTAGTATTACTTTTAGACAGTTTCTTAATTTTTTAAGAAACTATCTAGGAGAAATAGACATTTCAAAGAAAATAAGATATAATAGTAAAAAGGAGGCGTTTAAAAAAGAAAGGGAACAGAAAAAAAGTGATAGAATTCAGATAGAAAGTGTGGTATAATAAATAAATTAACAAAAGGAGATGAGATCCATGACCAGTACAGAAAGACTGAATGTAATGAAAAATGGTTCGGAAGTTGCTCTGCGAAATGATGATATGGAAGCCTATTTAAGCTTATGTCCTCCTATGCCTGGAGATCCATACAGATTATCCGAGGTTATGGATTTTCTGGAAGGACGCGGGGTAACATTTGGAATCAATGAATCAGTTATCAAAGCCATGCTTGAAAAAGGAAAATATAACTGTCCAGTATTGGTGGCGAGGGGAAAAGAAAAACAGGATGGAAAAGATGGATGGTTTGAGTTTCTTTTTCCAATTGATGATAAGAAAGGACCTAAAATTCTTCCAGATGGTTCTGTAGATTATCATACCTTAGATGAAATTACTATGGTTAAAATGGGAGAAAAGTTAGTTTATTATCATAAAGCAATACAGGGAGAAAATGGAATAGATGTTCGTGGTAAGCCTATTGTTGCCTATCGCGGAAAAGAACAACGTATGCTTAAAGTTAAAGGAGTTACAGTTTCAGAAGACCGTTTAGTCTATATGGCAGCTATTCATGGCAAAGTAGAGTATGCAAATGATAAATTGACAGTAACAAACGTCTATGAAATTAACTCAGATGTTGATTATTTAACAGGTGATATTTCTTTTGAAGGAGATTTAATTATTCATGGAAATATTGCTGCAGGAATGGCTTTAAAGGCAACTGGAAGTATTACAGTCAGCGGTCATGTAGAAAGTGCTAAAATTGAAGCAGGAAAAGATGTTATTTTGGAAAGCGGAATGCAGGGTGCTGGCAAGGGAAGCATTAAAGCAGGCGGCGATGTATCAGGAAAATTTTTTGAACAAGTAGAAATTATAAGCATGGGAACAATTCATGCGAATTCTATTTTAAACTGTATCATAAAAACAGAAGGGGAAGTAGTTGTATCTGGAAAGCTTGGTATTATTGTTGGGGGAGTAGTACGGGCAGTTCATGGAATCAGTGCTACAATTATCGGCAATATGGCAGAGGTAAAGACAGAATTAGAAGTTGGAGTTTCAGATGGTATTGTTTCAGAGATTGCAACCTGTGAAAAAGAGATGAAGGAATCCAATGAAAAAGTAGAGCAGATCAATATTGCATTAAATCGTATTGCCGATATAGAAAGTACAGGAAAGGCGACAAAGGACATTGCACAGCAGAAATTAAAATTAATGCGTACAAAAATTATACTAAGTTCAGAAGCTGCAGCAGCAAAGGCAAAAAAAGAACATTTATTGATGAAAAAGGAACAGTCGGGGACTGCAAAGGTAGTAGTAACCAAACGAATTTATCCGGGAACAAAAGTTACAGTCAATGGTGTTGCTACTCAGATTTTGGATATGCACACAAATATTTGTATAAAACGCAGGGGAGAAGATATTGGGTTATTTGCAAATGAATAGAGGCTTTTTTGTTGTTAAAGTGAATAAAAGCTCGAATGATATCAGGACTTTCTTAGAAACTTTTTAATTTTCCCGGAAGGTCTTGATTTTTTTTTACTTACCGTATATGATAGTACTATTGATAAAATACCTTTGACAAAATAAGTGAATGGAGAGATAGATTTATGATAGATTTTGAAGAAGAAATTGCAAAGTTTCAGCCAAGCTTAGAAATTGAACAGGCAGAAGAAGCGATCATTCAAAATGATTTAAGTGATATGACCGATTTTATTAAACAGCTATTAAAGGAAAAAAGCAATCGATAGACTTGGGAGGAAACAAGCCGATGAACTGTCCGAATTGTGGCAATATAGTATCGTTAAAGCGGAGTCGCTGCGAGATGTGCGGAATGGATTTGACAGTATTTCGTATAGCTTATATGCGATCTAATTTATATTATAACCGTGGACTTGAAAAAGCGAATATCCGAGATCTTTCTGGTGCAGTCATTATGTTAAAAAAGAGTTTGGAAATGAATAAATATCATACAAACTCCAGAAATCTATTAGGACTTGTCTATTTTGAGATGGGAGAAACTGTTGCAGCATTAAGTGAATGGGTAATTAGTAAGAATCTTCAACCACAGGACAATGATGCAGATCACTATATAGAGTTGCTTCAGTCTGATCAGACAGAGTTAGAAGCACTAAATCAAGCAGTAAAGAAATATAATATTGCACTTCAGGAAGCAAAAAGTAAAGATGATGATTTAGCAATTCTTCAATTAAAAAAGGTAATTAGTTTAAACCCTAACTTTATAAGGGCATTACAGCTTTTGGCATTATTGTATATGAAAGCAAAAGATTACGAAAAGGCAAAAAAATGTCTTTTAAAAGCAAATAAAATTGATATTGCTAATACAGATACTCTTCGTTATTTAAAAGTAATCCAAGAAAGACCAACTATTCAAAAGGAATCAACAAATACATCAAAAAAAGATGAAGTTTCTTCTGAAGGAACACAGGGAATTGAGCCAGTAAGTAATTATAAGGAAGACAAACCAAATATTATGGCTTGGGTAAATTTATTTCTTGGAATGGCAGTCGGAATTGCATTTACCTTTTTATTGATTGTACCAACAGCAAAAGCCAATATTAGAGAAGAATATGAAAAAGAAAAGATGGATTATAATAGTGATCTGATGGTACAAATGGCAGCAGTTACCTCAAGAGATAAAGAAATCGCCTCTTTACAACAAAAATTAGAGGATAAAGATAAAGAGATAGAAGGATTAAAAGCACCACAAAAGGAAAAAGAGATAGAAGATTATAGTAGCCTGTTTGAAATCATGACACTTTATCAGGAAGCAGCAAGCAAAGGTTTGGATTCTATTCCAGAACAACAACTGATAGATCTGACAATAAAGCTACATGAAATGAATGAAGATACAATTAAAAATGAGAGCGCAGCAAAAATATTATCTCAGATGAAACAGGAAGTTTACCAAAAATCTGCAATGCCAGCATATCGATTAGGCAGATCTGCAATGGATGCAAATGATTATGAGAAGGCAAGAAGTTTGTTGGAGCTTTCCAACGAATGTAGTCCAGACAAAGATTATACGCTGTATTACCTTGGAAAGACTTATCAGGCACTTGATTTGCCAGAAGAAGCTGTCCAAGTTTACAATACATTATTAGAGAAAATTCCAAATTCTAAACTTGCCGGATATACAAGAAGTCGGTTAAGTGAGATTGAATCACAGAGATAGAATTATTCTATCTTTGCCAAAGAAAAGGGAGCAGGAAAGACGAAAGAAAAAAGATGAATTCGTCTTTCCTTTTTTATTTTAAAATAGCAAAAAAAGAAAAAAAAAGCTGAATAACCGCAGAATGGAGGAAGATATGGGAACAGAAACAGGTTTTACATGGCTAAAGGAAAAGGAAGAAGCAGGTGCACAGTTATGTGTTCGCTCTGGTATTTTAATAATTCAAATGCACGCAGATTTAGATCATCACAATGCACTTTGGATTCGAGAACAGGCAGATAAAATGATAGAAAGACAAAATGTGAAACATATTTTATTTGATTTTACTGGAGTAGAATTTATGGATAGTTCAGGAATTGGAGTAATTATGGGAAGGTATAAGAAAGTGATCTTTACTGGAGGGAAGGCAGCAGTTTGTAATGTCGGTTCAGCCGTTGATCGAATTATGCGAATGTCAGGATTATATAAAATAATTGAAAAATATGATAATCTGGAAGAAGCTTTAAAAGGACTTTGTTAAACAGAATAAAACAGGAGGATGGAAAAAGGAATGGAATTATTAGATAATTATGAAAATGAGGCAGAATTGGTGTTTGATTCGGTTTCAAGAAATGAGGGATTTGCCAGAATGGTGGCAGCAGTATTTACAGCACAAATCAATCCTACAATAGAAGAACTAAATGATGTGAAAACAGCAGTTTCAGAGGCAGTTACAAATTGTATTATTCATGGATATCCAAATATAAAAGGAAAAATAAAAATGACCCTTAGATTAAAAAAACGACAATTAGAAGTAACAATAGAAGATGAAGGAGTTGGAATTGTGGATATTGAAAAGGCAATGGAACCACTTTATACTACTCGTCCAGATATGGAGCGTTCAGGGATGGGATTTGCCTTTATGGAAGCTTTTATGAATGATCTAAAAGTAGAATCCGAGCCAGGGCATGGTACAAAAGTCTTTCTGCGAAAAATTTTTTCTGATAATCCAGACAGCGAATGATACATATTAAATAGTAGGAGGTGTTTCCTTGGATACGCTTGCATTAATTGCAAAAGCGAAACTTGGAGATAAAGCGGCAAGGGATCAGGTGGTTACAGAAAATGTTGGACTTGTCTGGAGTACAGTACGCAGATTTTTAGGAAGGGGATATGAAGCAGATGATTTATTTCAAATTGGAAGTATTGGATTAATGAAGGCAATTGATAAATTTGATAATTCCTTTGAAGTGAAATTTTCTACTTATGCTGTTCCTATGATTGCAGGAGAAATCAAACGTTTTCTACGAGATGATGGAATGATTAAAGTAAGTCGTTCTCTAAAAGAAAATGGATGGAAAGTACGACAAGCAATGGAACAGCTTGCACATCAACTAGGAAGAGATGCAACACTAGAAGAAATTGCATCAGCCACAGAACTTACAATAGAAGATATTGTGATGGCAATGGAAGCGAATATAGAGGTAGAATCCATCTATAAATCTGTCTATCAAAGCGATGGAAATGAGATTTATTTGGTGGATAAGATACCAGAATCAAAAGATGAAAATGAAATTTTACTCAATCATATGTTATTAGAACAGTTAATGGAAGAGTTAAATGAAACAGAACGGGAACTTATCCAGATGCGATATTTTCAAGATAAAACACAGATGGAGGTGGCAAAAAAACTAGGGGTTAGTCAAGTTCAGGTCAGTCGTATGGAAAAAAAGATCCTAATTCGAATGAGAGCACATTTGATTGGATAAAATATAGACAGAAAGCTGTACCGCATTTTGGCGGTAGAATTGAGGTACTCATGAAAGAGGAACGTTATAACTTCAAGTTTGTCATATTAAGCAGCATTGGAGCATTTGCTCTTGCAGCGTTGTTTCACTTTCTATATGATTGGATACCACTGCCGGTATTAGGTATCTTTTTTCCGGTCAATGAAAGTGTTTGGGAGCATTTAAAACTTTGCTTTTATCCTATTGTTTTTGTTTGGATTTTACCATGGGGGGAATTTTTTCCGAGATGGCATAAGAAAGGAGAAAAAGGATGCTGGCTGTTAGTAGCATTTTCAGGAGCAGCAGTCAGTGTGACTGTAGCAGGAATAACTGTTTTAACCTGGTACTATACTCTCTTTTCAGGATTTTCAATAAATGGACTCTGGGTAGATTTACTTTTATTGTGGATAGGAATTGTATTAGGACAAAGTTTAGGATTATACGTAACTTGGAGAAGCTTTAAAGTCTATCAATGGATTGCAATTCTCTATTTGATTGTTATTGCAATTCTCTTTGGAGTACTGACATTTTATCCTTTAAAACTCCCAGTATTTCTAAGTCCGTAAAATTAAGACAAAGAAGATAATTTTAAAATAGGGACATGCCATAATATTGTGGCTGTCCCTTATTTCTTTTACTGATTTAAAGTTGAGAAATTAGAATAATCATGATATAATCCTCATAGCTTAAAAAGGTCAAAATAAGGGGAACAATTATGTATAAAATTCTAATTATTGAAGATGATTTGGTAATTGCAAAAACAATCTGTGCTCATTTAGAAAAATGGGATTATGAAGTAAAATATCTAATCGAGTTTAAAACGGTTTTAGAACAGGTAATTGCCTATGATCCCTCTCTGATTCTTTTAGATATTGGACTTCCTTTTTTTAATGGACATTATTGGTGTGCTCAGATTCGACAGGTATCTAAAGTCCCAATTATATATCTTTCTTCTATGGCAGATAATATCAATATTGTCACTGCTATGAATATGGGAGGGGATGATTTTATTACAAAGCCATTTGATCTAACTGTACTCACTGCAAAAGTACAGGCACTTTTGCGAAGAAGTTATACGTTTTCAGGACAAATTCAGGTAATAGAGCATAAGGGGGCAATTCTAAATTTGTCTGATACCACACTAAAATATCAGGAAGAAAAGTTAGAACTGACGAAAAACGAATTTCGGATTCTGAAATTACTTTTTGAAAATTCGGGTAAAATCGTTTCGAGAGAAGAGATTATGACAGTGCTTTGGGAGAGTGACAGTTTTATCGATGATAATACTCTTACAGTTAATATTACAAGACTTAGAAAACGTTTAGAAGAAATCGGGTTAAAGAACTATATCCTAACCAAAAAAGGATTGGGATATCTAGTAGAATAGGGGGAATGTTATGTCAGTTCTAAAGCTATTTCTAAATTTTGCAAAACGTTATCGTCTTGTAGCCATTTATTATAGTCTTATTTTTTTCTTATTTATTTCCGTATTTTATGTCTGTTCCATTCCATTTCAGGCAGTTTGGTATGCACTTTTATTAAGCGGAGTGCTAGGAGGATTTTTTTTAATCTATTCCTTTATACAATATATGATAAAATATCGATTACTAAAAGAACAACAAAGACGAGTTCTCTATGATCTAGATGGACTTCCAGAACCATTTGGAGAAATAGAAATGATTTATCAGGAACTATTAAAAGATCTATTTTTGGAAAAATCCAATGCACAGATAAATGTTATTAATGAACGAAAAGAGTTGTATGATTATTATACAATGTGGTTACATCAGATTAAAACTCCCATTGCTGCTATGAGATTATTATTGCAGTCAGAAGAAAAGGATATTTGTGCCCTACGTTTAGAACTGTTTAAAATTGAACAGTATGCCCAAATGGCATTACAATATTTAAGAATTGGAGAAATGTCTAACGATTTGGTTTTAAAGTGGTATCCTTTGGAGAACATTGTAAAACAAGCAGTAAGAAATTATTCTACGATGTTTATTTTAAAAAAAATTGCCCTAGAACTTTCTGAATTTCATGTAAATGTTTTAACCGATGAAAGATGGATAGTTTTTGTCATAGAGCAGTTATTATCTAATTCACTCAAATATACAAATGAGGGGAAAATTACTATTCAATATGATAAAGAAAATGAAATCTTATTGATTAAAGATTCGGGAATTGGAATTGCCAAAGAAGATCTTCCAAGAGTATTTGAACGTGGATTTACAGGTTATAATGGCAGAGAAAATAAAAAGGCAACAGGAATTGGTCTATATCTTTGTAAACAGATTTTAGATAAGTTAGGACATCCTATTCGTTTAAGCTCCAAAGTTGGAGAAGGAACTATTGTAGCTTTGTTTTTTCATAGAGAGGAACTGAAAGAGGATATTTTTTAACTTACAAAAGTGTAAGATTAAAAGGATAAAATGTAAGATGAAACGATGGAATCTAAAAAATTAATTGTGTATACTAATTGACATGAAAGACAGCGAAAAGAAACAGAAAGGCAGGATATTGATATTATGGGAATTTTACAAGTCAATCATTTAAAAAAAGTATATACAACAAGACTAGGAGGAAATCAGGTAGAGGCTTTAAAAAACGTCACATTTTCTGTAGAAGAGGGAGAGTATGTGGCAATCATGGGAGAATCCGGTTCTGGAAAAACTACATTACTAAATATTTTAGCTACATTAGATAAACCAACAAATGGGGAGGTGCTGCTCAATGGCAGAAATACGGTTTCGCTCAAGGAAAGAGAGGTTTCTGCGTTCCGCAGAGACAATCTTGGATTTGTTTTTCAAGACTTTAACTTATTGGATACATTTACTTTACGAGATAATATCTTTCTGCCGCTGGTGCTATCGGGAAAAGAATATCGTGAAATGAATCAAAAGTTGATGCCTCTTGCTAAAAAGCTTGCGATTGGAGAGTTTCTCGACAAGTATCCCTATGAAGTTTCTGGTGGACAAAAACAAAGAGCTGCTGTTGCCAGAGCTCTGATTACAAAGCCACAGATAGTACTAGCAGATGAGCCGACAGGTGCATTAGATTCAAAATCATCAAGCCAACTTTTAAGACTGTTTGGGGAAATCAACCAAGAAGGACAGACAATTTTAATGGTGACACATAGTACAAGAGCCGCTGCTACAGCGGGAAGAGTACTATTTATTAAGGACGGAGAAGTATTCCACCAACTCTATAGAGGAGCACTGACAGAGGAAGAAATGTTTGGACAAATCAACAGAACACTTACTGTGCTTACATCAGGGGGTGTCAAAAATGAACATTAAATTGTATGCGAAACTGGCCGCTAATAATTTGAAGAAAAATCACAGAACTTATGTTCCCTATCTACTTACATGTATTGGTACAGTTGCCATGTTTTATATGATGGGAGCGATTGCATTAAACGATGGACTCTCAGAAATACGTGGTGGCGATGTACTCAGACCGATACTTAATTTTGGAATAGTGATCATTGGAATTTTTTCTGCTATCTTTTTATTTTATACAAATAGCTTTCTAATGAAGAGAAGAAAAAAGGAAATTGGATTATATAATATTCTTGGAATGGAAAAAAGACATATTGCTAAAATGTTATTTTTTGAGGTAATCTATACGGCAATCATAGGACTATGCGGAGGGCTGTTTTTAGGAATTTTGGCAAGTAAATTAATGTTTTGGCTGCTTTTAAAATTACTTGCTTTTTCCGTACCACTTGCTTTTTCTGTTTCAGGCATTTCCCTACTTATCACCATTTTTGTATTTTCAGGAATCTTTTTTCTTTCTCTGCTTGCCGATTTTGGTAAGATTACTCTAGCTAATCCAATTGAATTATTACAGGGAGGAAAAGTTGGAGAAAAAGAGCCAAAGACAAAATGGCTTTTAACTCTTTTGGGTTTTGTAACTCTTGGTACAGGATATTATATTGCTATAACAACAGAATCGCCCCTAGATGCGGTTGCTCTGTTTTTTATAGCAGTTTTATTAGTTATTATAGGAACCTATTGTCTGTTTACAGCAGGAAGTATTGCCATTTTAAAGTTGCTTCGAAAGCAAAAGAAGTTTTATTATAGGACAAAGCATTTTATTTCTGTTTCAGGAATGTTATATCGTATGAAGCAAAACGCAGTCGGTTTAGCTAATATCTGTATTTTGAGTACTATGGTTTTAGTGATGCTTTCTAGTACGGTTTCCCTTTATATTGGGCAGGAAGATGTATTGAGAAGCAGATACAGAAAAGAATGTATGTTAAGAATAACTGCACAAAAAGAGGGTGAAGAGGATGAAGTGGAAGACTTAATCGATCGAGTTTTAGACGAATATGAACTTCGTGCAGTAGAGAAGGAAAAATATCACTATCTTTCTGTTACTCTTTGGAAAGGGCAGGATGGAGTCTTTTCAAAAAAAGGTCTTCCAACAGAAAAGATGTGCTATCTTACTGTGATTCCTTTAAAAGATTATAATAATCTTTATCAAAAAGAGTTTGTTTTAACAGATAAAGAGGCTATATTAATAGCTTCTTATAATAATACTTTGGATACTATTACAATAGGGGAGAAAACATGGAATTTTGTTGAAAAAGAGCAACATGAAGAGTTTATTGATAAATATATGGCAGTAGATGCAATTATCTTTGCAGTCAATGATCCATATGACATAAAAGAGGCATTTGAACAGCTAGAAGGAGATATGGGATGGATCAGTGAACAATTAAAATACAGCTATGGCTTTGAATTAGATGGTGAAAAAGAAAGAATTATTCCATTTGAAACAGATTTAAAAAGAGAGATTTCTTCTTTTTGTGAAGAAAATGATATAAATTGGACAATAGATTTTAGAGAAGTAAATCGAGAGGAGTTCTTTTCGTTATATGGTGGTTTATTCTTTCTTGGAATTTTTCTCGGTTCTCT
Organism: uncultured Lachnospiraceae bacterium; assembly: GCA_947089905.1. Classification (GTDB taxonomy): domain Bacteria; phylum Bacillota; class Clostridia; order Lachnospirales; family Lachnospiraceae; genus MGBC140009. Next base: position 173,891 of record CAMUMG010000004.1, on the reverse strand, counting down.
GTTTTTAATGGCAACTGTATTAATTATTTATTATAAGCAGATCTCAGAAGGATTTGACGACAAAGAGAGATTTGATATTATGCAAAAAGTTGGAATGAGTAAGATAGAGATAAAAAAATCGATACAAAGTCAGATTCGAATGGTGTTCTTTTTACCTTTACTTGTAGCGATTGTGCATATTATGTTTGCCTTTCCAGTAATTACAAAACTACTCTATGTCATGAATTTGAATAACGTACCTCTTTTCTTTGTTTGTACTGTAGGAACAATATTAATCTTTGCCATAATTTATATTGCTGTCTTTTTTATCACTGCTAAAGAATATTACCGAATTGTAAAATAAAGATACTTTATTTCTAAGTTCATACAGCCGGCACTTATAAACTAAAAAAATGATCCGATATATAAATAAAGGAGGGGTTTTATGAATCGGGTTCAAAAGGTTGAGGGGATGCCAAAAGTAAATGCTAGGAGGTGTAGGCTGGTGAATTTTCAGTTTTTAAAAAAGGAAAAGGTAGAGGAGAATTCCTTTAAGGAATGTAGAGAGAAGTTAATGGATCAGCTTTTAGGAACTTCACAGGAAGAAGAAAGTTCAAAACAAAGACGAATTGAATCAAAGTTATCTTCTGGGGAAAAACTTACTGGTGCAGAATTGAGTTATCTGCGAAGAAACAATCCAAAGTTATATGCAAGAGCTCTTCGAATTCAGCATAAACGGGAAAGTGTATTAAAAAAATTAGAAAACTGCCGTAGTAAAAAAGAAGTAGAAGAAGTAATTACATTTGAACTTGGTTCAATTTCCAAAAAAGATCCAGATAAAGCAGTTATAATTGCAGCGATTAAAAATGTAGAAAAAGAATTTAAAGAAACAAATCAATATCAACGTCTGCCAGAAAAAGAACCAAAAACAGATCAAAGAAGGGGAGAGGATATCTGGTATTTCCAGAGGGAAGATGGTACTACATTAGCATATAGTATTGGAAATGGAGAGTATCAAGAAACATATGGACTGGATAGTGAGGGCTGTATAGGATTTAACCAAGAGGGATAACAGCCCTCCTTTTATTTTGCAGTCCAAATTTCAATATCATCTTTTGCCTGTGCATTAAACTGATAAATCCGACTGCCATCTAATGCAACATAAAATGTAGTAAGTAAAGAAGAAGTCTGCTCGGATTTAGGATAGACACCAATGCTGTAGCAAAGAGTATTTTTTATTTTAATAGTCAGATCATCTGCCGAAAGTCGATATTCTGTCAATTCTTGCGATAGTTTTGTATCTTTTTTTGTAAGGGTAGAAAGAAGAGCAACTGCCTGTGTTTTAGTTAAAGGGGTTGGCAAATTAGCCTCCTGCTCAGATGGAAAATAAACTCCAGCAAAAACAGGAATGGTACTGTTAGGATATTCTTCTGTTACTGCAACTGCTAGATCTGACATAACAAAATGAAGAGAATCCCCCTCTGGACTGATATAGGAAGCAGTATTACTTTGAATAGAAGCGACAGCTGTAACGGTTTTTGTTTCTGAACCTTTTGTAGAAATAGTAAATTCAAAAGAGTGAGGATCTCCCTGTCCCAATCTCAATTCTGCCATAACAGAGCCGATACTGTCATATAGATAAAAAGTTCCGTTCCAGTCACAAACAGTATCTAACGTTTCATTATAAAGTGGAAAATTGGAATAATCACTGATTGTTCCAGAAGAGTCATAACAGAATATTTCACCGGATGCTTTATCTACAATTAAAGCAGGTTCAAAAATTCGATTTCCTTCACGAACTAGAAAGGAATAATAGATATTCCCTTTTAAAGATAAAGAACTGTCAATGAGATCTACCGAATATTTTGTAATATCCAAACGTTCTAAAATAAGAGCTTTTGCTCCTTCGCTGGTCAATTCAGTCGTCGAAGAATCATTTGAGGAAGAATCTTTTTGAGAAATAGTCGGAAAGGGGGAAATAGTAATATCAGGTTCCTCTGTCTGCAAAGGAGTTGGACTTGGTGAGGGCGGCAAAATGGTAATAGGAGGATTAGTCATATCTGTTTTTTGATCTTTATTGCAGCCGCTTAAAATCAGTCCTCCAATGATAAGAACAACAAAAAGCAGGATTTTATGAATTTTATAAGCCATAATCACACCCTCTTTCTGGTAAATTATAGAGCTTTCCTAAGAATCAGGAAAATCCATAAATTTAAGAATAAATTTTGATTAAGGCAGGATTTAGGCAGAAAGATTAAAAAAGATTGAACAAATTATAAACTAAATGAAATAAATATCAGTTGTACGATGGAGATTAAAATGAGTTATGATTATTCAAAAACAGTAAAATATTTGTTAGATTGGTTTGAGTTAAATGCAAGAAGCTTACCATGGAGAGAAAATCCCACACCATATCATGTCTGGATTTCAGAAATTATGTTACAACAAACTAGAGTAGAAGCAGTAAAGGGGTACTTTCACCGCTTTACAAAGAGTCTTCCAGAGATAAAAGATCTTGCAGCCGTTGAAGAAGAAAAACTTTTAAAGCTCTGGGAGGGATTAGGATATTATAACCGTGCCAGAAATTTAAAAAAGACTGCACAGATTATAATGGAAAAGTATTCAGGAACTTTTCCGGCAGACTATAACACTTTATTGACTCTGCCGGGAATAGGTTCTTATACTGCGGGAGCAATTTCCTCTATTGCTTTTGGACTGCCAGAGCCAGCCGTTGATGGAAATGTACTTCGAGTGATGAAACGAGTTGCGGGTAGTTTTGACGATATTACCAAAAACTGTGTAAAGAAAGAATTAGAAAAAGATATTAGAGCAATTATCCCAAAGAAAGAACCAGGAAATTATAATCAGGCTTTAATGGATTTAGGAGCAACTATCTGTCTGCCAAATGGAAAACCATTGTGTGAAAAGTGTCCCATTATGCAGATATGTAGTGCATATCGAAATGAAACATGGGATAAAATACCAGTAAAACCAGCAAAAAAGCCCAGAAGAATCGAAGAGAAAACAATTTTTATTTTAGAAGAAGAGAAAAAGTTTTTACTGCATAAACGTCCAAAGGGACTACTTTCTGGAATGTGGGAATTTCCTTCTCTTATAGGACTATACGAAATAGAAAGAGTAGAAAAGTTTTTACAATCCTGTGGATTTGAACTTTTAGAGCCTATTAAAGAAGTAGGAAAAGCAAAACATATCTTTTCTCATATTGAATGGCATATGACAGGATATTATATAAAAGGAAATTATAAAATAGAACGAGAACTTAAAGTGGCAGAACCAGTTGAAGATTATGAAATTTTAGAAGAAAAAACAATTTTAAATGCAGAAACAGAACTCAAAGAGGGAATAACAAAAAAGGATCAAATAGTTTATAAATATGCAGATGCAAAAGAAATTTATGAACAGATTTCTCTACCTTCTGCTTTTGAATTTTATCGTAATATAGTATTTTCCATAGCAAAATTTCCATCTTAAATATAAAATATTTGTGATCAGTATTTTAAATATACATGGATCTGTGTTATAATTACAATAGCTGTTGCAAAAACAGTATAAATTTAATTTTGCACAAAAAAGCAGTGCAGAAATGAGGATAACAATGAAGTATAAAATTGCATTAATCCCAGGAGATGGAATTGGTCCGGAAATTGTCGCAGAAGCGCATAAGGTCTTGGATCGTGTTGGAACAGTTTATGGACATGAATTTTTGTATGAGGAATTATTAATGGGAGGGGCATCCATTGATGCTACTGGAGAGCCTCTAACCCAAGAGACACTACAAAAGGCAAAAGAAAGTGATTCGGTACTGCTTGGGGCAGTCGGAGGAGCAGTTGGACAGTCTAAGTGGTATGAACTCCCTCCAAATTTAAGACCAGAGGCAGGACTATTAAAAATTCGTAAAGGATTAGGGCTATTTTGCAATCTGCGTCCGGCAGTTTTGTTTCCACAATTAAAGCACGCCTGTCCATTAAAAGAAGAAATTTCAAAAGGAAAGTTTGATTTTACTGTAGTAAGAGAGCTGACTGGCGGAGTATATTTTGGAGAACGAAAAACAGAAATAGAAAAAGGAATCCGTAAGGCAGTTGACACAATGCCATATGATGAAAATGAAATTCGTCGAATTGCAAAATGGGCTTTTGAGATTGCAAGAAAAAGAAGAAAACAGGTATGCAGTGTCGATAAAGCAAATGTTTTGGATACTTCCAGACTTTGGAGAGAAGTAGTTGGTGAAGTATCAAAGGAATATCCAGATGTACAAATTACAAATATGCTTGTAGATAATTGTGCTATGCAGATAGTAAAAGATCCAAGTCAGTTTGATGTAATATTAACAGAGAATATGTTTGGAGATATTTTGTCCGATGAAGCCAGCATGGTAACAGGTTCTATTGGGATGTTGCCTTCTGCAAGTTTAGGAGAGGGTAAGTTAGGTCTTTATGAGCCAAGTCATGGTTCTGCTCCTGATATTGCAGGACAAGATAAAGCAAATCCAATTGCTACAATTTTATCAGCGGCAATGATGTTACGATATTCTTTTGATTTGGAAAAAGAGGCAAGTGCTATAGAAGATGCAGTATCAAAAGTTTTAGATCAGGGATACCGTACAATGGATATAAAATCTGATAATACAATATTAATAGGAACAAAAGAAATGGGAGATCGAATTGTAGCACAACTATAAAAAGGAATCAAAAAAAGGGGATGAAAAATATGGAAAAACCTGTACGTTATTGTTCCATGCTCTCAATTGCACTTACTGGTTCCTTTTTTCTGAGTATGTTTTTAGGGGCTGGTATTGGAGCAGGAGGTTCAACAGGAAAAGCATATCAGGTTGTTTCAGTAATTGCAAATGTATTGCTTTATGTAGCACCAATCTTTTTTCTAGTTACTTTGACAGTTAATATGATGTGTATTTTAAAGAGAATGATGTTAAAGAGGGATACCGCAGTTTCAACAAGTCCAAAAGAAAAATATCCAATCGTACCATTTCTTATGGCAGTTGGAATGTTTGTGATGTTTTTATTATTTGTAGGCGCAATTATGTCTGCGATGGAATGATAGGAATATAGAAATGGAGGTTCATTTTTTATGGGAATGACGATGACACAAAAGATCTTAGCAGCACATGCTGGATTAGAGTCTGTCGTAGCAGGACAGTTGATTGAGGCAGATCTCGACTTAGTTTTGGCAAATGATATTACTGGACCAGTTGCAATCAAAGAAGTAGGTAAATTAAATAAAAAAACAGTATTTGATAAAAACAAAGTAGTTCTTGTACCAGATCATTTTACTCCGAATAAAGATATTAAATCCGCAGAAAACTGTAAATGTCTTAGAGATTATGCAAAAACACAAGAACTTACGAATTATTTTGAAGTAGGTACAATGGGAATTGAACATGCCTTACTTCCAGAAAAAGGATTAATTGTTGCCGGTGAAACTTGTATTGGTGCAGATTCTCATACTTGTACTTATGGAGCATTAGGAGCATTTTCTACAGGAGTAGGAAGTACCGATATGGGAGCAGGTATGATTACAGGAAAAGCATGGTTTAAAGTTCCATCAGCTATCAAGTTTATTTTAACCGGAAAGCCAAAGAAATGGGTCAGTGGCAAGGATGTTATTTTGCATATCATCGGAAAGATTGGAGTAGATGGAGCACTTTATAAATCAATGGAGTTTACTGGTGATGGAATAGCAAATCTATCAATGGATGATCGATTTACTATTGCAAATATGGCAATTGAGGCAGGAGCAAAAAACGGTATTTTTCCTGTGGATGAAGTAACGATTGCCTATATGAAGGAACACTCCCAAAAAGATTATACAATCTATGAAGCAGATGAAGATGCACAATATGATGCGGAATATACGATTGATTTGGATAACCTAGAACCAACAGTCGCATTTCCTCACCTTCCGGAAAATACAAAAACTGTAAAAGAAGCAGGAGAAGTAAAAATTGATCAGGTGGTAATAGGTTCTTGTACAAATGGAAGAATTAGTGATTTACGCGCTGCTGCTGCTGTTTTAAAGGGAAGAAAAGTTGCAGAAGGTATTCGGGCGATTATTTTTCCTGCAACACAGACGGTTTATTTACAGGCAATTGAGGAAGGATTAATTTCTATATTTATTCAGGCAGGAGCAGTTGTGAGTACACCAACTTGTGGTCCTTGTCTTGGTGGACATATGGGAGTTTTGGCAGCTGGGGAACGTGCTGTTTCTACAACAAACCGAAACTTTGTCGGGCGTATGGGACATATTGATTCAGAAGTATATTTAGCAAGCCCAGCCGTTGCCGCCGCCAGTGCAGTAACCGGAAAAATCAGTGAACCAACACAATTAGGACTATAGTTTTTTAGAGAGGAGAGGATAGTATGAAAGCAAGAGGTACCGTGCATAAGTATGGAGATAATGTAGATACAGATGTTATTATTCCTGCCAGATACTTAAATTCCACCGATCCAAAGGAATTGGCAAAAAAATGTATGGAGGATATTGATAAAGACTTTGTAAACCGAGTAAAACATGGAGATATTATGGTAGCAAATAAAAATTTTGGATGTGGATCTTCAAGAGAACACGCTCCAATTGCAATTAAGGCATCGGGTATTGCATGTGTTATTGCAGAAACTTTTGCAAGAATCTTTTACCGTAATGCAATCAACATCGGGCTGCCAATTATTGAATGTTCAGAAGCCGCAAAAGAGATTGAGGCAGGAGATGATGTAGAAATTGATTTTGACTCAGGAATGATTTACGATCACACAAAAAATACCTCTTATAAAGGACAGGCATTTCCAGAATTTATGCAAAAGATTATACAGGCAGAAGGGCTGATGAATTATATTAATAGAAAATAATTAAAATAGTAGAAAAAAAGAGTATAGTAATTGCTATATTCTTTTTTTCTTAAAAACAGCGTTTTATTTTTTATTATATAAGTAAGAAAATAAAACTATTTTATATATTGACGAATTGAAAATATTAGTAAATAATAGCAGTTATATTTCTTAAAGTTTTTTATGGAATTTTGCGTACACAATCTGATATAGAACCTCTATTTGCAAGTACAAATATAGTTACGCCAAACGGTACAATAAACAAAAACGGAGTGTAAACCACTCCGTTTTTGTTTAAATAACAGGGGCAGTAGGATTTGAACCCACGACCTGCGGTTTTGGAGACCGATATTCTACCAGCTGAACTATACCCCTATTTATATTTTATTAATGTCACGAACACATTCTACTACGATTCTTTTTTTTTGTCAAGAAAAATTTGCTGCAAAATAAAGTTTTATTTTGCAGCTTTTTTTAATTATACATTTCCCTGACATTGCAGTTGAGTATTTCGATCGGCAAACTCCTCTAATTTTTTTCTCGTGTTTCGAAAACAGTCGAGCAGTTTTGGAGAAAAGATACCACATTTTCCTTCACAGATCATTTCAAATGCCTCTGCTTTCGAATAAGCAGACTTATAGACACGATCACTGACTAGAGCGTCATAAACATCTGCAACAGAAACAATTTGAGCAGCAATCGGAATCTCATCTCCTCTTAAACCATCAGGATATCCTCCTCCATCGTAACGTTCATGATGATAACGACATATTTCATAAGTATATCCAAAATATTCTTTATTTTGAAGCACAGAGATAGTATTGATAATTTCACAGCCCTTTGTAGTATGTGTTTCCATGATTTGACGCTCTTCTTTTGTCAATTTTCCGGGCTTTAATAAGATACTATCTGGAATTGCGATTTTTCCGACATCGTGCATAGCGGACACCTGAACGATCACTTTAATTTTTTCCTCGGTTAATCCATATTCTGGATAGTGTTTTGCCATATATCTCGCTAGTACTCTTGTAAAGCCCTTGATACGACGGATGTGCATCCCAGATTCTAAATTTCGAAATTCTACAACAGTACTTAAAGTTTCAATAATCTGATTGTTGGTTTCTTCGAGTTTTCTTGATTGACGTTGGATTTTTCGTGTCTGTTGCTCTACCAATAACTCTAAATTATTTTTATGTTCATATAGTTCAATAATATTAGAAACTCTTCTTTTCACGATTTTAGAATCAAACGGTTTGGTAATAATATCCGAAGCACCTAATTCATACCCTTTTTGTTCCGCCTGATTCGAAGTATCGCCAGTAATTAGAATGACAGGAATATGGTGTAGTATTTTTGTATTTTGAAGATGATTTAAAGTTTCAAATCCATCTAATACAGGCATCAAAAGATCTAAAAGGACAATGACAATAGATTTAGAATATTGCTCTAAAAGTTTTAGAGCTTCCTGACCATTTTCTGCTTCTAAAATCTCATATTCATTTCCAAAAAGTTGTGCTAAAATAATGCGGTTTAACTCGATATCATCTACAATTAAAATCTTATTTCGCCTTATCATAAGATTTTCACCTCTTAAAATTAGAATCCTTTTTACAGTAAAAGAGAGTTTAGTTACAATTAATTGTTTTTTAAATTATACCAGTGTTTTCGCCATTACACAAGTTAAATTTAAGATTTTATAGAAATTTATATAGAGGAGATCCTAAACGGGAAGCTAATTGACTTTGAAGACAAGGATATGCTATAATTTTATACAGGCAGTAAAATTTATTTTTAAGAAAGGGAAGGTAAGAGTATGAATGAAAATATGGCGTTGCTCTCACAAAAAGAGATTGATACTTTAGTCAGTTTTTTAACACAAGAGCGTAAAATTGACAGTGGGGTTTTAGATCAGGATAGTATTGATAAGCTGATTTCTTTATTGAGATCTGGCACTTTACAAAAACTACAGTTTGATTCCAGACTTCCAAAGACACACGGAGGAAGTGGAACAGCAATTCTTATATTAGATGGAGAAGACAATTTAAAAGGACAACAAGAATTTTGTCGCTTAGAAACAGAAATAGATTTAGAAACAGACTATATTCATATTATTTGTATTAACTATAAGACAAACACCCGTTATGAGATGACTCCAACTTGTTTAGAACAAGTACGTTATGTCAGTGATGATGATGTAGAGTGGGGATATGCAATTCCACCATTGACTTTTGATAAAGTAGCAAATCTTTTACAGGTGAAATATACAAAAGCTACATTTGATTTTATTTGCGAACGATTTGCAGAAAAGATGCTTGGAAACAAAACATGTTCTATTCCATCTATTTATATGCCGTCTGCTAATGATTTAATTCAACATCTTGTATAGCAATAAAAAAAGTGAAAAAGTAATTCAAATTTGAGGAAAAATCTTGTTTGTTTCGAACGTTAAGAATTTCAAAATAGGGTAGATTATAGAAATTAAAAAGGCGAAAATAAATAAAAATTTGAATAAAACACATAAAAATTTGTATGGTGTAAACAAAAATAAAAGGAATGGGGATACAAAATCTTTTCCTCTGCATATTATTGACTAATCATGAAATTAGTGGTATAACACGAACATAAGCTAATACAGCTTATTGATTCTGGAGAGTTGATAGTTGATTTTTTTTGAGAGGGAATGATGACTATGGAAAAAACAAAGATTATGTTACAAGAGCCAGAAGAAGTAAAAGAGTTTGTTAATGCCGCAGAAAAATGTGATTTTGATATTGATGTAATTTATAACCGCATTATTGTAGATGCGAAATCCTTTTTAGGAGTTTTAAGCCTTATTTCAAATCCTATTATGGTTTCTTGTCATGGAGAGGATGCAGGATTTGAGCGGATTTGCCAAAAATTTATGAGTCAGAGATAAAGCAAACTTTAAAGTATGCCTTGTAACGAAATGATACAGAGAGGTCAGTTTCATGTCATAATAGGTATGAAACTGGCCTCTCTGTATTTATGTATTTATAAAAAATTTAGATATAATAGGACAGAACCGTTATTTTTGGGTTGAAAAAATCGGTTATACTATGTATACTTGTACTACAGTAGCTCTTGTCTATTAGATATAGTCTAGCAGACTACGTCTGCTAATCAAAAAAGGAAATACAAATGGAGGTTGGTATGTACCGTTTAATTTGTAAAGACGGAAATGCAAAACGCGGTGAATTGATTACTGTACATGGATGTGTACAGACTCCATTATTTATGAATGTCGGAACGGCAGCAGCAATTAAAGGGGCAGTTTCAACGAAAGATTTAAAGGAAATTGGCACACAAGTAGAACTTTCTAATACCTATCATCTTCATGTAAGACCGGGTGATCAGGTGATAAAAAAGCTAGGTGGACTTCATAAATTTATGGTATGGGACAGACCCATTTTAACGGATTCTGGTGGATTTCAAGTATTTTCTCTGGCGGGATTAAGAAAAATCAAAGAAGAAGGGGTTTATTTTCATTCTCATGTAGATGGAAGAAAGATTTTTATGGGCCCAGAAGAGAGTATGCAAATTCAATCGAATCTGGCATCTACTATTGCAATGGCATTAGATGAATGTCCTCCACATCCTGCAACCAGAGAGTATATGGAAAATTCCGTTGCTCGTACAAGTCGCTGGCTAGTACGATGCAAAAAAGAGATGCAAAGACTTAATTCTTTAGAGGATACAATTAACCCAAAGCAAATGTTGTTCGGTATTAATCAGGGGGGAACATTTGCAGATATTCGAATAGAACATGCAAAGCAGATTTCTGATTTAGATCTAGATGGATATGCTTTGGGGGGACTTGCTGTTGGAGAAACACATGAAGCGATGTATGAAATTATTGAAAAAACAGTTCCATATCTTCCTTTAGAAAAACCAACTTATCTGATGGGGGTGGGAACGCCAGAGAACATTTTAGAGGCAGTAGAGCGTGGAGTTGATTTTTTTGACTGTGTATATCCAGCAAGAAATGGAAGACATGGACATGCCTATACAAATGGCGGAAAGATGAATCTACTTAATGCAAAGTATGAACTAGATGACAGACCAATTGAAGAGGGATGCCAATGTCCTGTCTGTCAAACTTATAGTAGAGCTTATATCAGACATTTATTAAAAGCGAAAGAGATGCTTGGATTGCGACTTTTAGTGACACATAATCTTTATTTTTATAACAAGATGATGGAAGAGATCAGAGCTGCAATCGAAACAAAAACATATGCTCTTTATAAAAGGAAGAAGCTAGAAGGATTTCGTCAGCACCTAGAAGAGTAATAAAAAAGAAAACAGAATATGGAGGATATAATATTATGAGTCATTTATTATTTCTTGAGTCAAGTACAGCAACGGGAGAACCAGCAGCAAATGCAGGGGCAATGTCAATAGGAGTGATGTTAATCTATATTGTAGTTATTGGTGCACTATTTTATTTTATGGCAATTCGTCCACAAAAGAAGCAGCAAAAAAAGATGGACGCTTTAGTAGCATCGATTCAAATTGGCGACAGTATTTTAACTACAAGTGGATTTTACGGCGTAGTAATTGATGTAATGGAAGAGATTATTATTGTTGAGTTTGGAAGTAATAAAAATTGTCGTATTCCAATGAAAAAAACAGCAATCGTAGAAGTAGAAAAACCAGAAATGACGTCATCAGAAAAAAAAATAGCTGAGAAATAAATTTTTATAAAAAAGACAAGTAAAAGGAGATGACTTTTTATTTGTCTTTTTTTAAAATAGTTAAATATTACGCAATTTAAAATCTGCCTTTGACATTGAAGATATTACAAAACCTTGAAAATTGGGAAAAGTAGTAGAAAAACTAGAATTTACTGCATTAAATCTTCTTTACATATTCATATACTTTTTCTGACCATTCCCAGATATCCTTGCAATCATTCTGAATAAAATGAATCTTTTCCTTCAAATTTTCGGAAATATGTTGATTGACAGTATCTTGATAAATTGTGGGAACAATAATTGCATAAACCCAACTGTTTAACACGACTTCATCTTTTATTTTGAGTGGTAAGACACCATCAAATATTGCATTCGGATGCTGAATAATCTCATGATATCGGAAGAAAAAACGTACTCCAGGCACAAAATCTATACTAAGATCGGTTTTGTTTGGAAATTTTCCCAACTTTCGTTCCATTACCAAACGGTCTCCTGATTGGCAATTCCCCCATGCAAACATAATATAATCGAAATAGTCTTCAGGGTCGTTAGCCGCATTTCTTTTCTCGGCTTTAAGCTCCTTTGCAGATATTCCCCGTGCCAAAATGGGTGAAAGTAGACTGCCGCAATCAAATATTTTTATTGCATTTTCGATGGAGGAAGTATGACATACAAAATCGGTTATACACCCCTTATACTTTGGACAAGCGGTACATTCCGTTATTTTTCTTGGCACTGATACACGTTTTTTGTTTTTACCTATTGTTTTATATTCTTTAATCCGATTCAGAACGACTTCTTCCGCTTCAATGTCACAAGTCCTTCCATATTTGGCCTCATAATCGATAAAGTCCATTATTGTCTGAATCTCCCATTCAGTAATATTCGGATAGTTTGATAAATTTTTATAAAACACACCATCCCAGCACTCTGTACAATCAAATTTTCCGATTTTTATTAACATATTATTCCCCTCTCCCCCAAAATTTTAATTTGTTCGAGATTTTAGATAATCTTCCAGCGATTCTAAAATAGAATAAGGAATTTTTAAGTTTCCTCTTCCTGTACCAAGCTGAATCAGTGGCTTATTAGAACCATGATAGTCTGAACCTCCTGTAATGAGAAGATGATGTCTTTTTGCAAAAGAACGAACAAGTTGTTCATCAGAATCCGAGTGGGAGGAATAGATTGCTTCAAAACCTTCAATACCATGATGGATTACAGTTTCCATTAAAATTTTTGTTTCTTGTAAAGTATGTTCATATAAAAGTGGATGTGCTAATATTGCAATACCACCAGCATTTTTAATAAGAGAGATTGCTTTTGATGGTTCTATGTAGGATCTTGGTACATAATAAGGAGTAGAAGGATTTAAGTATTTTTCAAATGCTTCTGCTTTGGAATGTACATAACCTTGTTCAGTCAAAAATCTGGCAAAATGTGCTCTGGTAATGACGGTATCTGATTCTTGACTGCGTAAATCATCAATAGTAATAGAGATTCCTGTCTTTCTAAGTCTGGATACCATTTCTTCATTTCGATGTTCCCTAGATTGCACAGCAATTTCTAAAGCATTTTTTAAATCTAAATTGTTCCATTGAATGAATAGACCTAAAATATGAATATCTCTTTGTTTATAGCCGGCAGAAATCTCAATGCCGGGAATTATTTGAATCGCTCTACCAGCTTGAGATTCTAATTGAGCAGCTTGAATTGCCTCATCAATTCCATTAACAGTATCGTGATCGGTAAGTGCAATCGCACTAAGACCACGAGCGGCTGCCCTTTTCACTAATTCGGTAGGTGAGTCTGTACCATCCGAACGATTAGAATGAACATGTAAATCAATATATCTCATAAACTGACCTCATTTCTATGTGTGTATGTTATATTATCTGACTTATTAAAGTGATGTTAGTTATAACTTACAAGTATAAGAATAGTATAATAAAAAAAGCTAAGAAAATCAATCGTTCTTTTTGGTTTTATAATGTAGGAATAATAGAAATAACAAGCGAAAATAAATAATCCTACCTTGTCACTTGCTCGGTGAAGGTAGGATTTTAAGCTACTGGAGGTCAACCCACTTTGTGGGCGGTATTCTTTGTTGTTTTTACTATACCATAATTTCATTTAGAATGCAAGACTCTTTGGGGTCATAACCTTTACATACCATTAACCATATAGATCGTTATAACACTCATCAATAGTATAACAAATCTAATAAATATCAATACGATCATCATTTTAAAGATGTGATGTTTCCTTTGTCATGTCATTTTTATATATAAAAATTTCCTATAATTTATCATACAAAAATTATTCTATTACTATTATTTTTAAGGATTATCATAACTTACCTTTTTATTAATTTAAATAAGATATTTAAAAAAATATTGATAAAATATAAGTAATATTGTAGAATAACTACAAATAAGTAAACAACAAAAAGGGTTTAAAAAATCATAAAAGTAAACTTTTAATGGAGGAGAATAGTTGCAGTTGTGGTATGATAGTAAATATGTAGATTGATTTTTTATTAGATAAAAATAGATAGGAGGAATTGATATGAAAAAGAAGGAACTATTTGTGTGTATAGGATTACTAGGAAGTACAATCATTCTGCTTGTATGCACTATTTTTTTTGTAAAAAATTCTATATTATCAGCTGTAATTGCATCTCTTATTGGAAGCGCAATAACTTTTTTTATTAGTCGAATTTATGAAATTGTTCAAAATGGAATATCGCAGTTTACAGGATATTATAGAGATGAAATCTTTTCGAGAGAAGATCCAACAGTAATAATTAAAAGGCATAAATTTCAGTTGATTGAGAAGAATGGAAATATTCTTTCTGGTAATTTTACACGTTATGTTCCACAAAAAAGTAAATTTACAAATTGGAAATGTTCGGGTTTTATCGTTTTAGATCAATTTTTACTTTCATACCGTGCTATTAGAGACACAACACCAAGTAGGGGAATTATTTTGGTTAAACTAGATACATCAAGATCTAATGGATTATTACCATGTTATTCTGGTAGGTATTATAAATTTGAGGGTGAAAATATTGTTGGACATAAAATCAATTTAATAAAAATCGATAAAGAGGAATATGATAATCTTTAATAAATATGTATGACATAACAGATTTATAACAAAAACTCAAAGGTAATAAACCAATGGAATAACAAGTGAATATTGTGCATACCATGTACAGACTAACGGATGATTGGGGGCTATACATGGAAGAAAAGTCAAAAGGATTCTCGAAGGGACTATATTTATTGACCTCGGTAATGTTGACCGTAGTATTAACTGGAATCTTATTGATGTTTACTGCACTTTTAATGGAGAAACTAAATATTTCTGGAGTTTTTGTAGGAATTATGATTGTAGTAGCAGATTGTCTTCCAGCATTTATAGCAGGACTGTTTCTTGGAAAAAAAGTAAAGGAGAAACGCTTTTTGTGGGGTTTTTTAATGGCAGTTTTATGCTTTCTTCTTTATCTTTTATTAGCACTTATTTACGATACTTCCGAGTTTCTTTCTATAGGAAACTACATAAGAACATTCCTATTGATGGGGGCAGGAGGAATGTTAGGGGGAATGTTAAGTTAATACAGAAACAAAAACCACCATCAAAGGAAAGAATGTGTTTAACGTTCTTTCCTTTGATGGTGGTTTTTGTTTCTGTATCCCAAATCAATTACATTTCTGCACTAGAAGAAGGTTCTGTACTAGGAGTGACATCCGCTTCCTCCTCAGAGCTGGATTCTTGAGAGTCAGAATCCAAAGACTTTTCTTCTTCCATAAGTTTTTGATAAGTTTCTTCGTCTACTACAGTTAAAGTACAGCAGTCAAATTTTCCATTGTCAAGCATTGCATAAATGGTAGCTGTTCCAACTGACTTTGCTGTAATACGACCACCTGTACTAACGGTTGCAACTGTTGTATCAGTACTTAGATATTTAATTTCCTCAACAGTATTATAAGGCTGAAGAATGGTCTTTAAATTCGTGCGTTTTCCAACTATAAGCATAAGTTCATTCTTGGTCAATTTCACGCTGATTGCAGGAGGTCCGACCGTAATATCACAAGTCAGGGTTGTTATAAGTTTCGTTCCCTCTTTGATAGTTGCTGTAATAACAGCACTTCCAAAGTCCTCTCCAGTAATAAGCCCTTCTTCATCTACGGAAACAATTTCTGGTGTATCAGATTTAAAACTTACCTTTTGTTCTTCTGTCAGGTTATATACATTGAGTTTGTAAGTTTTTCCTTTTACTAAGGATTTCGATCGAACATTAAGTTTGATTAAAGGTATTTTCGTTTCATCTTTAGAGGTATCCTTTTCTGCTGACGTGTCTGTACCTGTAGCTGGTGTTACAGTTGTCGTTTCATCTGCCTTTGTAATAAGCGGAGAAGACAGTAACAACAGACTAAACAGCAGTGCAAATCCGAAGAAAACAATACGCCTGAGTGACTTTATCTGTTTCATGGCTTTGTCCTCCTATTACGGAATTCATGTGTCACATCCATTTTGATTATAGGTCAATATTTTGTCAGAATGATGGCAGAGCGTAAAAAAAACTTAAGAATTCCATACAAAAAAGTTAAGTTTTCCAGTGAAAAAATACTTGTTTAAATCAAAGAAATTAAATATAATATTATTATGTGTGCTTTTTAGAGCTTGTCGATTGAACAGAATGGAGGGAAACATGCAATACATGTTAATTGCAGACGATAATCCGGATATTACAGATGTTTTAGCTGCTTATGCCCGAAAAGAAGAGTTTGAACCGGTCATTGCTTCGGATGGAGAAGAGGCTGTAAGATTATTCCATAAATATTCTCCAGATGTTGTTTTGCTTGATGTTATGATGCCAAAAGAAGATGGTTATGAGGTTTGTCGTAAAATACGTGCAAAGTCGGATGTACCAGTAATTTTAATTACTGCTCGTGGAGAGGATTTTGAAAAGATTATGGGATTGGATATAGGAGCAGATGATTATATTGTCAAACCATTTAGCCCAAGTGAGGTTATGGCAAGAGTTCGTGCAGTAATGCGACGTATGGTAAGAAAAGAAAAAGAAAAATCCTCAGAAAATATGCTTACAATCGATAATTTAACTATTAATTTAGATGAATATACTTTGCATATTGGTACTACAAAAATGCAGATGACAAAAAAAGAAATAGAAACAATGTGGACACTGGCAAGTAATCCCAATAAAGTATTTACCAGAGATAATTTACTCGATAGTCTTTGGGGATTTGATTATTTTGGAGATAGTAGAACAGTAGATTCGCATATTAAACGACTTCGTGCAAAATTGGATACCGTAAAACATCCGGGATGGAGTATTAAAACTATTTGGGGTGTAGGATATAAGTTCGAAATAGAAGAAAAATCTTAAAAAGTAATGGAGGAAGGTTATGAAAAAGAGAACCGGAAGCCATTTGTTTTTCCGGGTCTATATTAATTATGCGTGTTTGATGATTTTATTTTCAGTTGTACTTGGTATCATTTATATGCGTTTGTATCAGAGTACGATGATGGAAGATTATAGAAAAAATCTGGAAGGACAGGCTGCAACGATTTCAAAGCGTTTAAATGAATATATTTTAAATGAGGAATATACACAGTGTAGAAATTATTTAGAAAATTTATTGGAACTTACAACAGATGAAATTTGGACAATTTCCAATTCAGATGCAAAGGAACCAATGAATGAACAAATGGAAAATGTAGATCTAAAAGATGTGTCGCTGTCAGAGGAATTAGAAAAAATTATTCGAACTGCTTTTTCAGGACAGAAAAGATATGGAACATATTATAGTGAAATTCATGGTTGTACTATGATTACTTTAGGAATTCCTATTATAGGAAAGAACGGGGAAACTTGCGGGGCCCTTTTATTAAGTGCTCAAATGGAAGTTCAGGATAAAGCAGCGGATAATGGATTTTCTATGATGATTAATAGTATGTTAGGTGCTGCCGTAGTCTCTTTTATTATTGCTATTATGTTTGCCAGACAATTAACAAAGCCAATTATGAAAATGAGAGAAACCGCTTTGGACTTGGTAGATAGTAAGTATGATACAAAAACCGGAATTGATCGCAAAGATGAGATTGGAGATTTAGCAAGGACACTGGACTTTTTGACTGATAAATTGCAAGAAAATGAAAAAATAAGAAAAAATTTAGATCAAATGAGAATGGATTTTTTTGCAAATGTATCTCATGAACTGAGAACTCCAATTACTGTAGTCAGAGCTTATACAGAAAGTTTAGTAGATGGTGTCGTAACCGGAGAGGAGAAAACCAAACAGTATTATGAACGAATGCTTTCGGAATGTAAAAGCATGGAACGATTAGTGGGGGATCTTTTATTATTGTCGAAAATGCAAAATCCAGATTTTGTTATTGAAACAGAGCCTGTCAACCTCCTTCAAATTTTTGAAGAGTTGGTTCGAAGCATCCGTCCCCTCAGCGAGAAAAAGAGAATTCAAATTGAATTAAATCACGATCAAGAAGTTTATATGATGTATGGGGATTATGATCGTCTACGTCAAATGTTTTTAGTAATCTTAGATAATGCAGTTAAATTTTCTCCTGAAGATTCGATTATTCATGTTACTTTTTGTGGTAAGAATGGAATTTTTGTTTCTATTCGAGATGAAGGAATTGGAATCAGTGAAGAAGAATTGCCAAGTGTCTTTGAAAAATTTTATAAGTCAAAACTTCGCCAAAATGCAAAAGGATCTGGACTAGGTTTAGCAATTGCAAAACAAATTGCACTACGTCATGGAGGAACAATAGATGTAAAAAGTGAATTGGGCGTAGGGACAGAATTTTCATTTCAATTTCAGGCTATAGAAGGAAATTAAGGATGAATTGACAGATATTTTATGAAAAAGTTCTTGATAAAATACAAGAGATAGGATATAATAAAGACAGATGAAATGAAATTCCTGGGGTGTACGATAACTCTTGTCATTTTGAACCTACATTTACTTTAAACGGGATTCCTATATTTGTAAGTCTATGTCAGGCCTCCGATTGTGCAGTGGAAGACAGAACCTTACGTGCGGTCACCCACCTAGCTTTGCTAGGAGTCAAAATACAAGAGCCGGCATTTTGGGGTTTCAACCAAAGAAGGAGCTGTTGCAAAATAAGAGTTTCTATCTATATGATAAAATCTTGTTTTGCAACAGCTCCTGTGAGTTTATTTCTAAAGTCCTTCATAATCAAATGCAGGGATAAAGCTTTCTTTTGCAGTTTCTCCTTCTTGAATAAATCCATTTTCAATACCAAGATCTATAGCATAGTCCACAATTTCATCATATTCTTCCTTGGTTAGAGTTCTGCAAAGTTCAGGATAGAGAGAAAGATTTTCTGTCGGAGGAGTATATTGATTTAAAATACTAATATAAATTTGCTCTCCATATGTTTCGTAAAGATAACGAATAACATTTTTAGAATCTTTTATCTGTCCAGGAAGAACAAGATGACGAACAATCATTCCGCGTGTCATAAGATCTTGCGAAGAATCTTTATGAAAGATAGGCGTGCCTACCTGACGAAACATCTCCTTAATAGCAGAAGATGCGTAACTAAAATAGTCCGAAGCCTTAGAGTAACGTGTAGATACTTCACTGGAATAATATTTTAAGTCAGGCAGATAAATGTCAATAAGACCATCAAGTAATTGCAGGCTTTCTACTAATTCATAACCACTTGTATTATAGACAATAGGAATAGTAAGACCATTTTGTTTCGCTGTTATCAGAGCTTTTTTAATAGAAAGAATATAATGGGTTGGAGTAACAAGATTAATATTATTTGCTCCTTTATTTTGAAGTTCTAAAAAGATTTCACTAAGACGAGTTTCTGAGATGACTTTGCCGGCTAAACCAAGTGCAATTTCTCTGTTTTGACAGTAGACACAGCCAAGTGGACATCCAGAAAAAAAGACTGTTCCAGAGCCCTTCGTACCAGAAATACAAGGCTCTTCCCAAAAATGTAGAGAAGCTCTCGCCGCCTTTAATTCCCAAGACATACCACATCTTCCAATATGATTATCTGTCCGTAAAGAGGCACAATTTCTTGGACACAGATTACAAGCTTTAGATGTAATAGATATATTCTGCATAAAGTTTACTCCTATCATAAAATATCTCTTTAGAACATTATTATACGCTCATCTAAATAAATCAGCAAGAAATTGTGTACACTTATTATATAGAAAAATATCTTGACAAACCAACTGACGGTATGATAATATTTAATTCATACCATTGGTATGTTAAGGAGGTAAAACAGTGTCAAGAAATAAGCATCCAGAAGAAACTGTTAATTTAATATTGGATGTTGCCTTTCGTTTGTTTATGGAAAAGGGATATGAACACACATCAATTCAGGATATTATTTATCATTTAGGGGGACTTAGTAAGGGAGCAATCTATCATCATTTTAAGTCAAAAGAAGATATTTTAGTTGCTGTTACAGATAAAATAACAGAAGAATCCAATCAGATGCTTTTAGTTATTCGTGATAATCCGAATCTGAATGGCAAAGAAAAGCTAAAAGCTATTTTTAAAGAATCAATCAACCGACCTGTACAAAATGATATATTTACAATAACCCCTAATTTTTATAATAATCCAAAACTTCTTTTTTATCTTTTACATGATACGATAGAGGAAGTAGCCCCAAACTATATTTTGCCAATTATTAAACAAGGTATTTCCGACGGTTCTATTGAAACGGAGTATCCAGAACAGTTGTCAGAATTGATTATATTTATAGCAAATATCTGGACAAATCCTTTAATATTTGATAATTCTGCAGAAGAATCCTATCGTAAGTTTAAGGTATTTGGTCAGATGTTGAAAGGTTTTGGATTAGATATTGTAGATGAAGAAATGTTAGAAAGGGTGTGGGAACTGGCAGCGATATGTCAAACGAACAAGTAAAATTCTGCCCTTAAAAGGGCAGAAAAATTTTAAACAAATACATACCGACGTGCGGTACTAAAAGGAGGTACTATGAAAATCATTATTGATATAAATTTTGTTTTTCGTTATAATTGCTAATTTTATATATCAGATTTTAGAAAAAGAGATAGAAAAAATGGAGGTTTCAATGAATCAAAAATTATTTTCAAAAGATTTTACATTAGTTGTTATTGGACAAATTATTTCGCTGTTTGGTAATGCTACATTAAGATTTGCATTACCATTATATTTATTAAATCTGACAGGTTCATCAGCACTTTATGGAACAGTTATGGCATGTGCGTTTATTCCCTCTATCTTGTTATCGCCTGTAGGAGGCATTATTGCAGACAGAGTAAATAAAAGAAATGTTATGGTAATATTAGATTTCTTTACAGCAACGATTATATTGGCATTTACTCTACTTATGAATAGAGTAAATCTCATTGTTTTATTGACAGTTACACTAATGCTTTTATATGGTATTGCAGGTGCATATCAACCTTCTGTACAAGCAAGTATTCCTGCATTAGTAGATCAAAATTACTTTATGACAGCAAATTCTATTATCAATACAATAAGCTCTTTTGCATCTTTGATAGGTCCGGTACTTGGAGGTATTTTATACAGTACATATGGAATTAAGCCTGTATTATGGGTTTGTATGATATGTTTTGTCATATCAGCAATTATGGAAATTTTTATTAGAATACCATTTCAAAAACCAATTTCACGCGGAAATATATGGGAAATAGCTAAAACAGATTTTACAGAAAGTATTCACTTTATACATAAAAAGAAATCGATTATTGGAAAAACTCTTATAGTAGTTTGTGGAATCAATTTATTTTTATCTGCAATGATTATAGTTGCATTACCATATTTGATAACAGAAGTATTTAATTTAGAAGCAACACATGCAAACAGACTTTACGGTTTTGCACAGGCAGCTTTAGCAGCAGGAGGATTGGCAGGAGGAATTTGTACAGGTATCTTCTCAAAAAAACTATCCATTCAAAAGGCAGGCAATTTGATAATAACCTGTGCCATATGTGTATTTCCTATTGGAATTGCATTGATTCTTTTTTCATCGGGAATAATAAACTATATTATTATAACGATATGTTGTTTTATTATCATGGTATTTTCAACAATTTTTACCATACAAATGATGTCCTTTATACAAACCGAAACACCACAGAGTTTAATTGGAAAGGTGATTGCAGTTATTCTTACCTTTTCTATGTGTGCACAACCATTAGGCAATGCCTTATATGGTATTTTATTTGAATTTTGTAAAGATTTTGAATATGTTGTAGTGCTTTTTTCAGGCATTGTGTCACTTATCATTGCTATAGGCACTAGAAATATTTTTAAAAAATTTTCAACACAGTAAGATAATAAGTATCGTGTAATAGTATTTATAAGTTAACGTTATGATAAAAATATCTTGATTTTATATGTAATTTAGACTATAAAAGATACAGAAATAGTTTTTGGAGGTGTGTATGAAACACGGATTTATTAAAGTAGCAACAGGAACACCAAAGATACGAGTAGCGGATTGTGCTTATAATACAAAACAGATTATAAATTTAATTCAAGAAGCACAAAAACAGAAAGTATTGGTGTTAGTTTTGCCGGAATTATGTATTACAGGATATACCTGCGGAGATCTTTTTTTACAGGAAACTTTGTTAAGTGAAGCAAAAAAAAGTTTAAAAGAAATCGCTCAGGCAACAAAAGGAATGGATTTGCTTACTATTGTAGGATTGCCATTTTTTAGAGAGAACCGACTTTATAATATAGCAGCCGCAGTACAAAATGGAACTGTATTAGGTTTTGTTCCAAAACTAAATATACCAAATTATTCAGAATTTTATGAAGCTAGATATTTTAGTTCTGGTAATAAAACGGTTGAGTCAGTCGATTTTTTTGGAGAACAGATCCCTTTTGGAAGTCAGTTATTATTTTCTTGTAAAGAAGTGCAAAATTTAGTGACAGCAATCGAAGTATGTGAAGATCTTTGGGTTTCGCAGCCACCAAGTGGGGCACATACTACAGCAGGTGCATATATTATTGCGAATCCTTCAGCAAGTGATGAAACGACAGGAAAAAATAATTACCGTTTGGAACTTGTAGGTGGACAGTCCGCAAGACTTATTTGTGCGTATTTATATGCTGATGCTGGAGAAGGAGAATCGACAACGGACTTGGTATTTTCAGGTCATAATATGATTGCGGAAAATGGGATTTTATTAAAACAATCAGAACGTTTTTCTACAGGTTTGATTATTTCAGAGATAGATTTAGGGCGTTTAAGTTCAGAACGCCGAAGAATTTCAACATTTCCAGAGGATAAAACAGGATATGTTACGATTTCTTATTCTATGCCATCTGCTCAAGAAGGTATAAAAGAACAACTTCCAGAGACAGTATTAACACGTTTTATTGATTCTGCTCCTTTTGTACCAACCGACACAAAAGAGAGGGAAAACAGATGCCAAGAAATTTTAATGCTTCAGGCAATAGGATTAAAAAAACGATTGGTACACACAAATTGTAAAACAGTCGTTGTTGGAATTTCAGGAGGGTTAGATTCTACTCTAGCTTTAATTATTGCTAAAAAAACATTTGATATGTTATCTTTAGATCCAAAAGGAATTATTGCTGTAACAATGCCATGTTTTGGAACAACAGACCGCACCTACCAAAATGCAGTCGAATTAATAAAACAGATGCAAGTTACATTTCGTGAGATAAGAATAGAAGAAGCAGTTTCCAGACATTTAGAAGATATAGGTCATGATCTTTTGAACCATGATGTGACATATGAAAATGCACAGGCAAGAGAACGCACCCAAGTGTTGATGGATTTGGCGAATGAATATAATGGAATGGTGATTGGAACTGGAGATATGTCCGAGTTGGCATTGGGATGGGCAACCTATAATGGAGATCATATGTCAATGTATGGTGTCAACGCATCTGTACCAAAAACTTTAGTGCGCTATTTAGTTTCCTATTTTGCCGAACAGACAAATAATAACGCCTTACGTCGTGTTTTACAAGATGTGTTGGATACACCAGTCAGCCCAGAATTGCTTCCTCCTTCAGATGGAGAAATCTCTCAAAAAACAGAGGATTTAGTAGGACCATATGAACTGCATGATTTTTATTTATACTATATGATGCGTTTTGGATTTTCACCGTCAAAAATCTATCGTTTAGCAGTTTTAGCATTTAAAGGACATTTTGAACCAGAGGTTATATTAAAATGGTTAAAAGTATTTTACCGCAGATTTTTTTCACAACAGTTTAAACGCTCTTGTTTACCAGATGGACCAAAAGTGGGTTCTGTTGCGCTTTCTCCAAGGGGAGATCTGCGGATGCCGAGTGATGCCTGTGCGACAATGTGGATAAAAGAGCTGGAAGCATTATAATTTTTAAAAAAATTCTTGCATTTTAAAATTGTTTATTGTATAATCAAATAGTTAATTAGCTAATTGTTAGCTGATTAACTATTTGATTTTTTAAATTGGAGAGGTGAGTATGGAAACGACTAAGGAAGAACGAAAAGTAGCAGTGAAAGAGTTTATAGATTTAAACAGACAGCATTGCCGAATGGTGGAAAGCAGGTTAAATCAAACAGGAGTATTTCGTGCACAACATCATTTATTGATGTATTTATCAAACCATGAAGGATGTTCCCAGACAGAAATGGCACAGGCAGAAAAAATTACAACTCCGTCGGTTGCAGTATCATTAAAAAAGTTAGAGAAGGGAGGTTATATTGAAAAAGCAGTAGATGGAACAGATAATAGATATCATAAAGTAGTCTTAACCCCAAAGGGGGCTGAAATTGTAAAGCAGAGCCATGAGATTTTTGATCAGATAAATGAGCAGTTATTTTCAGGATTTAGTTTAGAAGAACTTTCTGCTTTTACCGATTTTATCCATAGAATGAGGGAAAATATTGAAATAAAACATTAGAAAGGAGATTACTATGAAGCGTTATGTAAAGTATATTCGGGCGAACTTACTCTATTTTATTGTTGGGCCGATTTTAATGCTAACAGAGGTTTTAGGTGAAGTTTTACTGCCGTATTTTATGAATCTGACAATCAAACATATTGAATCAGATGGGGCAAAAAGCAGCTATGTTTTGATGATTGGACTGGTTATGATAGTAACTGCTGCTATTATGATGTTTGGAGGAGTAGGAGGAAATTATTTTAGTGCAAAAGCATCCGCGGGATTTGCAGCGGGACTGAGAAAAGATGTATATTGCAAAGTTCAAGAGTTTTCATTTGCTAATATTGATCATTTTAGTACAGGTTCACTTGTAACTCGTTTAACAAACGATATTACACAACTTCA
The DNA here is from genome assembly GCA_947089905.1 of uncultured Lachnospiraceae bacterium. Taxonomy (GTDB): domain Bacteria; phylum Bacillota; class Clostridia; order Lachnospirales; family Lachnospiraceae; genus MGBC140009. The sequence continues at coordinate 148,961 of CAMUMG010000004.1, read as the reverse complement.
AAATGTTATCCGTATGGCATTAATTATGATGTTACGTGCTCCGGGAATGTTGATTGGAGCTTTAATTATGGCACTGACAATCAATTCTAGTCTGGCAGCAGTAATAGCAGTGGTGATCCCAATTTTAGCGGCGGCACTATATGGTTTGATACATACAGCATTTCCAAGGTTTGAAAAGATGCAGTTAAAAATTGATAGTGTAAACTCAGCAATTCAAGAAAATCTTACTAATGTTCGAGTTGTAAAATCGTTTGTCCGTGGAAATCATGAGATAAAAAAGTTTTCTAAAGCAAACCAGGACTTAAAAGATACTGGAATGAGTGCATTTAAGATTGTAATTTTTAATATGCCATTAATGGCACTGGCAATGAATATTACGACATTAGCAGTTGTATGGTTTGGAGGAAAACAAATTATTATTGGAACAATGGATGTTGCAGAACTGACAGCATTTACAACATATATTGTACAGATTTTAATGTCCCTTATGATGGTGGCTATGATTTTACTGCAAAGTTCCCGTGCTGTAGCCTCTGCAAAGCGAATTGGAGAAGTTTTAGATGAACCGTTGGATTTAAGTGATGAAAGTGCTACAAAAAAGGACAGAAAAGTAGAAAAAGGAAGTGTAGAATTTCGTCACGTTTCTTTTAAGTATTATAAAGAGCGGGAAGAGAAAGTTTTGGAAGATATTAATTTTTTAGTACAGCCGGGAGAATTAATTGGTATTATTGGTTCTACTGGAAGTGGAAAAAGCAGTTTAGTACAATTAATTCCAAGGTTATATGATGCTTCAGAGGGAGAAGTTTTGGTAGATGGAATTAATGTAAAAGAATATTCACTGCGCCATTTAAGAGATGGGGTTGGAATGGTACTTCAAAAAAATGTTCTATTTTCTGGTACAATTACAGATAACTTAAAATGGGGCGATGAAAATGCTTCTGAAGAACAGATTCGAAAGGCAGCTGAAAATGCACAGGCGGACGGATTTGTAACAGGGTTTACCGACGGTTATGAAACAGAGCTAGGACAGGGAGGTGTCAATGTTTCTGGAGGACAAAAACAAAGACTTTGTATTGCCAGAGCACTGTTGAAAAAACCAAAGATTTTAATTTTAGATGATAGTACAAGTGCTGTAGATACGGCAACAGAAGCAAAAATTCGAGAGTGTTTTCAAAAAGAGTTAAAAGAGACTACAAAATTTGTTATTGCACAAAGAATCTCCTCTGTCAAAGATGCAGATAGGATTTTGGTACTTGAGGAAGGGAAAATTGTAGGATTTGGAAAGCATGAACAGTTAATGGAAAGCTGTCAAACCTATCAGGAAATTTACTCTTCACAGATAGAAAAATCGAAGGAGGTGTCTGCATAATGGAATCGAAATCAAAATCTCAGACAACACAGCCAAAGATAGGACCAGCAGGACCAGGAGGAAGAATGAAAGGTCCTGGAGCAAAGCCAAAAGATGCAAAGAAAACATTACAGCGATTAATGGGATATTTAAAAAAAGATACGGGAAAGATAGTGATTGTTTTTATCTGTGTGGCACTTTCTTCGATTTCTACCTTGTTAGGTTCTTATATGCTTAGACCAATTATTAATGGATTGGGAGATAGTTTTCGCACCTATGCCCAAAGTGTCAATAAATCAGACACTTTATCTGATTTATTAAAGGATCTAATAGGAAAACTACTTATCATGGCATTGATCTATGCAGTGGGAGTTTTCACACAATATTTACAACAGAGGATTATGATTGAAGTTTCCCAAAAGGCTTTACAAAAGATAAGAGATGAATTGTTTGAAAAGATGCAAAGCCTTCCAGTTCGATTTTTTGATACTCATAATCATGGAGAATTAATGAGTCGATTTACAAATGATGTAGATGCAGTTGGTGAAATGCTCAATAATACAATTGTTCAGTTGTTTTCTGGAACACTTACCGTAATTGGAACGTTATGTATGATGTTATATATGAATATAACACTGAGTATTGTTACTATTATTATGGTTCCTATTTTCGTTAAGGTTGGAGGAGGAATTGCCAGTCGGGGAAGGAAATATTTTGTAGGACAACAGACAGCATTAGGAGCAGTAAACGGATATATTGAAGAAAGTGTAACAGGACAAAAAGTAGTGAAAGTATTTTGTCATGAGGATAAATGTATTAAAGAATTTGATAAATTAAATAATGAACTAAAAGATCAGCAGATTCGTGCACAGTTTGCCGGAGGCATCATGGGACCGGTGATGGGAAATTTAGGACAGATCAATTATTCTCTTATTGTAACAGTAGGAGGAATTTTATGTATTACCAAAGGATTTGATATCGGTGGACTTACCGTATTTGCAAATTATTCGAGACAATTTACCAGACCTATCAATGAACTTTCTATGCAGGTAAATACCATATTTACAGCATTGGCAGGTGCAGAACGAGTATTTGCTATTATGGACGCAGAACCAGAAGCAGAGGATAAAACAGATACTATAGAGCTAAAAGATGTTTCTGGAAAGGTTATATTAGATCATGTGACTTTTGGCTATAATCCAGAAAAGATAATTTTAAAAGATATTTCACTCTATGCAAAACCGGGACAAAAAATTGCATTTGTAGGTTCGACAGGAGCAGGAAAGACAACCATTACGAATCTATTAAACCGATTTTATGATATTAATGAAGGAACAATTACAATAGATGAAATTCCTTTACAAAAAATTAAAAAAGATAGTCTGAGAAAGAATATTGCAATGGTATTACAGGATACTCATTTATTTACTGGTACAGTGCGGGAAAATATTCGATATGGACGGTTAGATGCAACCGATGAAGAGGTAGAAGCAGCAGCTAAAACAGCCAGTGCACATTCTTTTATTATGCGTCTTGCACAGGGATATGATACCATGTTAGAAGGTGACGGAGCAAATTTAAGCCAAGGACAAAGACAGTTATTAAATATTGCTAGAGCGGCAATTTCAAAGGCACCTATTTTAGTATTAGATGAGGCAACGAGTTCTGTAGATACCAGAACAGAAAGACATATTGAACATGGTATGGATCGACTGATGAAAGGAAGAACAACATTTATCATTGCTCATAGACTTTCTACAGTACGAAATGCAAATGCAATTATGGTACTAGAACATGGAGAAATTATTGAGAGAGGAACACATGAAGATTTATTAAAATTAAAGGGACGTTATTATGAACTTTATACAGGAAAAGTAGAATTGGATTAAAAAAAATATATTAACAATTCCTCTAACTTGTATTATAATACAAGTTGATAAGACTTTTTTAGGGGGAGGGAGGAATTGATTATAGAACAGCAAAAGATAGAAACTTTAAAAGGCTAACTTTTGCTGTCTTTTTTAGATCTAAAAAATATTTAAGGAGGGAAAAAAGTGAAATCACAAAAAGTAAAAAAGGGGGATAAGATGGGTATTATACATATGACCTCAATCAAAAAGAAAATCCAAGTCGGAATGATTTGGGTGATTGTGATTTCTTTAAGTATTGTTGGAGGAATTTCTGCGTATATGAATTATAGCAGTACATTAGATACTCTAAAACAGACAATGATACAAACTGCACAAATAACAGCAGAACGAGTTGAAATGGAATTACAATCACAAGTGAATGTAGTGTGGGAGTTAGGATGCACCGCCAGACTATCAAATCAATTTTATACAATAGAACAAAGACAAGAAATTATAGATGAAAAGGTACAATATTATGATATGCAGTTTGGAAAACTGATTGATTTAGATGGAAAATGTCTTACAGATGAAACAGATTACAGTGACAGAGATTATTTTAAAACATCTCTAAATGGAAAAAGTTATATTTCCGATCCTTTAGTTTCAAGAACAACAGGAAAACTTAACATTATTATTTCTGCTCCTATTTGGCAAAATGGAATTCCAAATTCAAAAGTTTCTGGAGTAGTATTTTTAACACCGAAATCTTCCTTTCTCAATGATATTGTAGCAAAAGTAAAAATAAGTGATCATGGAGGTTGTTATATTATCAATTCAGAGGGGACAACAGTTGCCCATAGTACACCCTCTTTTGCAGAGGCCCAAGATAATACAATTAAAAGATCACAAACAGATTCTTCTCTAAAAAAATTGGCACAGTTAGAGAAAAAAATGGTACAAGGAGAAAGTGGAACAGGCATTTATACATATGAAGGCACTAAAAAAATTCTTGCCTATGCACCAATTAAAGGAACAAATGGCTGGAGTGTTGCAATTAATGCTCCTGTAAGCGAATTTACAGGTAGTACAATAACAAGTATGTTGATTACTCTCCTTACTATTATGGTTGCAGTATGTATTGGAGCTGCAGTTGCAGTTCGGATTGGAAAGGGAGTTGGAGAGCCAATTAAATATTGTTCTGAACGGTTAAAACAACTGGCAGAAGGAGATTTAACAACACCGATTCCTAACATTACAAAGGAAGATGAAACAAAAATTTTAGCAAATGCTACAGAGAGTATTGTTACAAATTTAAAGGCAGTTATTACAGATTCCGATTGGATACTCAGTGAGATGGCAGAAGGAAATTTTAATGTAGAATCTAATAATGAAAAGGTTTATGTTGGAGAATTTGCTGGTTTAAGACAATCAACAAATAAACTTAAAAAGCGTTTAAGTGAAACGTTAAAACAGATTCAAAGCACTGCAGGACAGGTAGATATAGGTGCAGAACAGCTTGCAGAAAGTGCCCAAAGTCTAGCAGAAGGTGCAACAGAGCAGGCGGGGGCAATACAACAATTACAGGCAAGTATTGGTGATATTACAGAGAAGATTCGTTCCAATGCAAATGATAGTGGTATTGCAGTACAATGTTCTTTAAACGTAGTAAAAGAGGCAGAAACAAGCAGTAAAAAAATGCAGGAACTTACAATAGCAATGGATAGAATTACAGAAACATCCAAAAAGATTGAAGATATTGTTTCTGATATTGAAGAAATTGCTTCTCAGACCAATTTATTATCTTTAAATGCTTCGATAGAAGCTGCCAGAGCAGGAGAGGCAGGAAAAGGATTTTCTGTTGTTGCAAATGAAATCCGTAAACTTGCGGCAGGAAGTGCTGCTTCCGCAGTAAATACAAGAACTTTGATTGCTACTTCTATTCAAGAAATCGAAACTGGTAGAGAAAGTACAAAACAGACTTCGGATGCTCTAAAGACAATGATTGAAGGAATCAGTGAACTGAGGACAGGGGCGGAACAAACCAATAAATCGACTAAACTACAGTTAGAAGCGATTCAACAACTAGAGCAGGGAATTGATCAAATTTCAGAAGTAGTACAGGGAAATTCTGCTGCTGCCGAGGAAACTTCAGCAACAGGTGAAGAATTATCAGCACAAGCAACAGCACTAAATACTTTAATAGGAAAATTTCAATTAAAAGAATAAAAAGAAAGTTTTAGAGAGATGTCGCATTAAGAACGGAATATACAAGGTATAGTATTGATATTGAATTAAACCGTATCTTGTATCTAATTTTCTTAATGTGGCATCTCCTTTATTAACAAATCGATAAAAATTTAGGTTGAAATTTATCGAAAAATCCGGCATAATAAAAGTTCAACAATTAACAACTGCCGCGAGTGGATTGAAACAACGAATGACTATAATGAAAATGGAGGAGGATTTTGGATGTTATGTTAAGCAGGTATATAAAACGATATAAACTACCATATTTGCTTGGAATCTTGACTTTATTTTTTGTGGATCTTATCAGTTTATATATTCCACAATTTACTGGAGAAATTACAGATGGATTAAAAAATGGCACAATGGACTTTTCAGGGGTACTTCACAGTACAGGTCTGATTTTACTCACTGGAGCAGGAATGGCACTTGGAAGGTTTGGATGGAGATATTTTATTTTTGGTTCTGCTAGAAAAATTGAATATGAAATAAGAGGAGATATGTTTAAACATTTAAGTACACTGTCTATGGGATATTATAATGAACATAAAACAGGGGACTTAATGGCACACTTTACAAATGATTTAAATGCAGTACGAATGGCAATTGGACCAGCAGTAATTACAGCATTTGATGCAATTATCATGACAGTTATGGTAATTTTTAAAATGATTGTATATGTTGATTTTGGAATGACAATGTTAGCTCTTATCCCTATGTTGATTATTTTAGGTGGTGGAATCTGGTATGGAACAGCGGTAGAACGGAGATTTCGTGAAAAACAAGAAGCATTTTCGGATTTAACGGATCAAGTTCAGGAGAGTATTTCTGGTATACGTGTTATCAAGGCGTTTGTACAAAGTCAAAAGGAGATTGTTGCTTTTGCAAAGATGAATAAAAAGAATAAGGATAAAAATTTAAAAGTAGTAAAACTACAAGCGATTGTCATGCCATTAATGGATGTAATTATTGGAATTTCAAGTGTAATTGCTTTAATCTATGGTGGAAATTTAGTTCTGAAAGGAAAAATTACAACTGGACGTTTTATTTCCTTTCATCAATATATTTCTATGCTGGTCTGGCCAATGCTTGCCTGTGGAGAAAGTATTACATTCTTTTCTCAGGGTGCAGCATCACTTCGAAGAATTGAAGCAATCTTTCGGCAACAGCCAGAAATTAAAGATGAGACAACAGTGGATCATTCTATAACAAAACTAGACGGAGAAATTTCTTTTGAAAATTTAACGTTTCAGTTTTCAAAATCACTTCCTCCTGTATTAAAAAATATTTCTGTCAGCATAGAAAAAGGATCGACTCTTGCGATTTTAGGGCGGACAGGCTGTGGAAAAACAGCGATCGCTAATCTGTTACTGCGTATGTACCAGACAGAACCAAATATGATTCGGTTAGACGGAAGGGATATCAGAGAAATTCCTCTGCACGTATTACGGGAACAAATTGCTTATGTACCACAGGACAATTTTCTTTTTTCCGATACAATTCAGGCAAATATCGCATTTGGAGTTAGAGAGTTATTAGAATTGCCTCAGGAGAAACAAAACTATCTGTTTTTACCAAAAAAGGAACAGATTGAGGAGTTTTTAGAGAAAGATGCCATGCGCCGCAGCAATAAAATAGATAAAGCCTATGGAGATTTAGAAGAAGTACAAAAAGCTGCAAAACTTTCTTGTGTACATGAAAATATTATGGAATTTCCAAACCAATATGCAACTTTAGTCGGCGAGAGAGGAGTTACAGTATCTGGGGGACAAAAGCAGAGAATTTCGATTGCAAGAGCATTGATGAAAGATGCTCCAATTTTAATTTTAGATGATGCACTTTCAGCAGTTGATACAAGTACAGAAGAACAGATTTTAGAGAATTTAAAGCAGATTCGTCAGGGAAAAACTACAATTATGATTGCCCACCGAATTTCTACCGTACAAAATGCAGATCATATCCTTGTATTAGAACAGGGAGAATGTGCAGAGTATGGAACACATGCAAAACTTTTAGAAGCAGGTGGAATCTATGCAAAGATGTATGAACAACAACAGTTGGAGCAGCAATTAGAGGCAGTTTAGAAAAATGGGGAAAGAGGTGACTAACATGGAACACAGTGAAATCGAGATGGAACAACGCTTTGTTCATAAAAATGTTTTTTTTCGGTTATTAAGATATGCCAAACCGTATTGGTATTATTTTGCGGAAACATTTGCACTTGTCTTTATTATTACTGCTTTAGAATTGTATAGACCGAAATTGATAGGAAAAGTAGTAGATTTATTTTCAACACAGGTTCAGTTCCAAGAAGTAAGAAACATCGCAATAATATATTTAATTGTTTTATTGGCATCCTTTGTCTGTAACTTTTTGCAGACATGGATCCTTCAACTAACTGGACAGACTATCATTTATAATATCCGTCAGGAGGTTTTTGAACATATTCACAAACTTTCCCTTCGTTTTTTTGATATTACACCAGTGGGGCGAATTGTGACAAGGGTAACAAATGATGTAGAAGCACTCAATGAAATGTATACCAGTATTTTAGTAAGACTGATTAAAAATATTGTAAAAATTATTGGACTGATTTTTGTAATGCTTGCTTTAGATGTGAAAATTGCTTTATTTTCTTTTTTATTGCTTCCTTTCATTATAGGGTTGACAATATTATTTAAAAAAATTTCCCGTACAACTTATCGAATTGCAAGAACGAAAATTACCGCAATTAATACTTATCTTTCCGAACATCTCTCCGGAATGAAACTCATTCAAATTTTTGCAAGAGAAAAAGAAAAAAATGCAGAGTTTGCAAAACGCAATGAAGAGTTATTTCGGGCAAATTACAGAGAAATGATGGTATTTGCAATTTTTCGTCCATCTATCTATATGTTGTCTGTTATTGCTATGTTTATTGTACTTTTACTTGGAGGAGATTCTGTTTTAAAAGGTGTCATAACAGTTGGAACATTGTATCAATTTACTCAATATATCAGTTCCTTTTTTGAACCAATTCAGGAACTTGCAGAGCAGTTTGGAACATTACAGTCGGCAATGGCTTCTGCAGAGAAGATTTTTACAATTTTAGACGAAGAACCTGCAGTTGTCAATCCAAAGCAGCCAAACTATTTGCCACAGGTAAAAGGAAAAATTGAGTTTGAACATGTATGGTTTGCCTATCAAGGGGAAGATTGGATCTTAAAAGATGTCAGTTTTGTGATTGAGCCGGGACAAAAGGTTGCATTTGTCGGTGCAACAGGAGCTGGAAAGTCGTCTATTTTAAATTTAATTGGAAGATACTACGATATTCAGAAAGGTCGAATTTTAGTGGATGGCGTCGATATCCGTTCTATGGATATAGCCCAGTTAAGAGGTGCGATTGGACAAGTACAGCAAGATGTTTTTATCTTCACAGGAGATATTAAAAGTAATATCCGGCTTCGTAATGAAGAGATTACAGATCAAGAAATTAAAGATGCTGCAAAGTATGTCAATGCAGATTCTTTTATTGAACACTTAGAGGGGACATATGAGGCAGCAGTGACAGAACGTGGGGCAACTTTGTCGGCAGGTCAAAGACAATTACTTTCTTTTGCAAGAACTTTGGCATATGATCCATCCATTTTAGTTATGGATGAAGCAACAGCTAATATCGATACAGAAACGGAAAAGCTGATAGAGGAAGCATTAAAAAAACTGATGACAGGACGAACTACGATTATGGTAGCCCATCGACTTTCTACTATTCAACATTCAGATAATATTATTGTTTTACACAAAGGAAAGATTCGAGAGAGTGGAACTCATCAAGAGTTACTTCATCAAAATGGAATTTATAAAAAGTTATATGAAATACAATTAAAGCAAGCCTAGAAATGAGGTTAGAGATGGAAAATACTATAATTCGGGTTTTAATAGAGGAAGAAATTTCAGATATCTATCGGAAATACTTTTTGAAGGATTTTCCACCAGAAGAACAAAAACCATTAGAATTAATTTTGCAAAGGTGCAGAGAAAAAGCATATATATGTTATGGGCTTTTTGAGAATACTACATTAGTTGCCTATGCCTTTTTTGCATGTGGAAAAGATCATGGTAGTATATTAATGGACTATTTAGCTGTTTGCTCCAATCAGCGTTCAAAAGGATATGGAGGAACTTTCTTAAAAAAACTAGCTTCTCAGATACCAGATAGTTATGATGGAATTCTTTTTGAGGTGGAGAGCGGATTGACGGCAAAATCAGAAAAAGAGCTTGAAAACTGTAAAAGGAGAATGGCATTTTATTTAAAAAACGGACTGCATCTTACTAAAATTTCTGTTTCTTTATATGGGGTAGATTTAGTGGTGATGTATTTACCAATAAAAAAGGATAGAACACAAGAGCAATTATATAAGGATTTAGAAAATATCTATCAAGATCTTTATACAAAAGAACAAAGGGAAGAAAAAGTTCGAATCCGTTTTAATTCAGAAATTCAGCTTACAAAAGAATTGAAAAGTTTATATTAGGTTTATTGTGGAGGAAGTACAAAATGTATTTTATTTTATACTTCCTCTTAGTTACATCCTATTTAGAAATTTTGCCATAACAGTATTGAATAATGTCTTTTCTTGTTATAATTCCAATAAATTTATCATCATCATCTAAAACAGGAATAAAGTTTTGACTGGTTGCCATAGAGATGAGATCTTCTATATTGGCATCGATGGAAACGGGTATATTATCTTTCCGACGAGGTACACAACGGACTTCAATCTTATCTAATTCGTGTAGATGTTCAGAAAGTTTCCGACGAAGTCCAAAAAGTAAATCGCCTTCTGTTAATGTTCCAATGTATTTTCCGTTTTTTCCAAGGATAGGAATAGCAGAATAACTATGACGTTCTAAAACTTCTAAAGCTTCTTGAATGGAATTATCTTCATTAATATAAGTGACATCACTTTTTGGAATTAGGAAAAATAGTATATTCATTCTTCAATTCCTCCAATACAGTTAAATTGTTCACAGGCATTTTTTTTAGAAAGATATTCTTCATTATAGGCAAGTTCTTCTGTAACTGCATCGATTCCAGTGCCTCCTAGAGTATTTCTCTTTTCTACACAAGATGTTAAGGAGATTGCATTGTAAATATCTTCCTGAAATACTGGTGAAAGATTTTGGTAGTCGGACAGTGATAATTCTTCTAAAGAACAACCTTTTTCAATACATAATAGTACAAGCTTTCCAATAATACCATGAGCATCTCTAAAAGGGATTCCATGATTTACTAGATAATCTGCTGCATCTGTAGCATTTGTAAATCCATTTTTTGCACTCTTTTCCATAGTAGCTTTATTAAACTCAAGAGTAGATAACATTCCAGTAAATAGAGAGAGACATCCTTTGACTGTATCAATAGCATCAAAAGTCAATTCTTTATCTTCCTGCATATCTTTATTATAAGCTAGAGGAAGACCTTTCATGGTTGTTAAAAGAGAAACTAGGGCACCATAAACTCTGCCTGTTTTCCCACGAATAAGTTCTGCAATATCTGGATTTTTTTTCTGTGGCATAATGCTACTGCCTGTAGAATATGAATCATCTAATTCAATAAAGCGGTATTCGTTAGAATTCCATAAAATTAGTTCTTCACAAAAACGGGATAGGTGCATCATAATTGTGGAAAGTGCACTGAGCAGTTCAATCAAATAATCTCTATCAGAAACAGAGTCCATACTGTTTTTTGTTGCTCCTGTAAATTGAAGTAATTGTGCACTGCGTTTTCGATTTAATGGATACGTAGTACCTGCCAATGCACCGCTTCCCAGTGGACAAAAATTCATTCGTTCATAGATATCACTAAGACGTCCTCTATCACGGGCAAACATTTCAAAATATGCACCAAGATGATGAGCAAGTGTTACTGGTTGTGCCTTTTGAAGATGAGTAAAACCCGGTAAGATAGTAGTTGTATTTTCTTTCATGAGGGTATGGATTTGTTCTAACAACTCTCGAAGAAGATGATTTAATTCAATAACTTCATCTCTTGTATAAAGTTTCATATCTAAAGCAACTTGATCATTTCGACTTCTTCCAGTATGCAGTTTTTTACCTGTTTCTCCAATTCGTTCAATCAGTATAGCTTCAATAAAGCTATGAATATCTTCACTAGTTTCATCAATCGTTAAACGACCAGAATTTAAATCCTGTAAAATTTCTTGTAGACCTGTAATAATATCCCTTTTTTCTGTCTGAGTTAAAATTTTTTCTTCTGCTAACATAGTGACATGAGCAATACTACCTTCAATATCTTGTTTATAAAACCTTTGATCAAAAGAGATAGATGAATTAAAACGATGGACTAATTGGTTCGTTTCTTTTGTAAAGCGTCCGCCCCAAAGTTTCATAAAATTTTATCCTTCCTTATTATGTTACACTAAATTAGTATCTTCTTCTTAATAGTATCTTGTTTTCCGACAATATGCAAGTAGAAATTCAATATGATTATAAAAGGTTTATTTATGTATTTGTTGTAATCCAATAAACATTTCCAGAAAAAATATTTAATGGAATTGTTTACAAAAAGGTTGACAGATGCTTTATAATTTGCTAAAATAGCTGTAACAATTTTGTAATAAATAAAAATATTTTTTAATTACAAAATAAATTTTGACATGTACTTTTACTAATAGAGTATCAGAATGTAACGGAAAGGTATGGTAATTGTATGAAAAAGAAATCGAAAGCGGCAGTCTCTCAAACAACCGCTGTGGTTTGTTTAACGCTGCTTGTAACCACACATGCTTTTACAGATAATCGCAATGATGATACTACATCAGGTGAAATTACTTTGGCAGGAATTTCAGGTTCAGAAGAGAATTCTTCTGTTTCAGAAAATATAGAGGAAGATGAAGGCGAATTAAGTTTATTTTCTTTAGAAAATTCAACAGATGAAATCACAGCTTTTTCTGGAGGTTCTACAGGAATTTTAATTGGTAGTCTGACAGGATATGCAGGATCGGCAAATAAAGCACTTGAGATTGGACATCAAGTAAGACAGGCACAACTTACAATGTTATCACCACAACAACAATTAGATGCAGTTGCTGTCAGTATATCTGCTGCTTCTCTTGGACTTGATCTAACTCAGCAAAGCAAGGGATTGTCTATCATGGATTCTTTTGTCTATGATAAAGCAGTTGCAAGAGTAAATGAATATGTTAATATACGTGCAAAAGCCTCTACAGATTCTGAGGTTGTAGGAAAACTTTATAAAAATTCTTATGGTACCATTGTAGAGCGAGGAGAAAAGTGGACAAAAATTTCTTCTGGAAATGTGACAGGCTATATTAATAACGATTATCTTTATTTTGACGGAGATGCTCTTAATTATGCGAGAATAGAAAATGCTTTAAATGTAAATATTACAGCAGGTTCCGTAAATATTCGTACACAGCCAAATACAGATTGTGAAATTCTTTTAGAGGCTACGAAAGGAATGAATTTTCTCGCTTATCCAGAACTTTCTACTGATGAGTTTTATGCAGTAGAATATAATGGTCAAACTGCTTACGTAACAAAAAAGTATTCAGAAATCAACTTATCTTTAAAAAAGGCAATTTCAAAGGAAGAAGAAACAGAGGCTAAACAAAAGGCAAAAGAGAAGGCAGAACAAAGCAAGAAGCAGGCAGAAATTAAAAAGTCTTTAGTAGAAGCAAAAAAAGTACAGGTCAGCACAACGAATCGTAAGGCGATAACAGTAAGTGATGAAGAAATTTATCTGCTTGCTACAGTAATTGCCAGTGAGGCACTTTCTGAAAGTTATGAAGGTAAATTAGCGGTTGCCAATGTTATTATCAATCGTTTAATAAGTGGAAAATGGGGCGACTCGATTTCTGATGTAGTCTATGCCAAGGGACAGTTTTCTGGCTCAAGTACAGGAAGATTTGAAAGATTTGAAAAGCTAATGAATGAAGATTGTAAAAAAGCAGCTGTTGAAGCACTTGCAGGTGTCAATAATATTGGTGACTTTTTATTCTTCCGAACAAAGGGAAGTGCAAAATTGTCTTCTTATTCGAAATATTATATTTTAGGAAATCATTGTTTTTATCAAAGATAGCAATAAAAAAATGCTATGCAGATTTTGCATAGCATTTTTTTATTAAAGGCAGTATAATTTAGAATATTTTTCTGTTAAATATTGAATATAATAATCAACATTTAATCCTTCACCCATCATATCATTTAAAAGTCGGTTCATTGGTCGCATTGCACCATATTGGTGGATATGCTTTGCTAGAAATGCACAAATTGGTTTTAAATCTCCTTTTTCTAATAATTCTTTAACTGGAAGCTGTTTTTCCATATAAAAATAGATCTGAGCTGCCATTGCACTTCCTAATACATAAGAAGGGAAATAGCCAAAGGCACCATTTGCCCAATGTACGTCTTGAAGAACTCCTGTTGCTGCATCTGGCGGTATAATTCCAAAATATTCTTTAAACTTTTGATTCCAAGCATTAGGCAGTTCTTCTACAGAGAGATTTCCGTCAATGAGTTGTTTTTCTAACTCATAACGCACCATAACATGTAATGGATAGGTTAATTCGTCTGCTTCTGTCCGAATAAAAGAAGGCTGTGATAAATTGATACCATGATAAAATGTATCAAGTGTAACATTTGCTAACTGTTCTGGATACGTTTCTTTTAAATGAGGAAAAATAGGCTTCCAAAATTCTATTTGACGTCCTAACATATTTTCAAAAAAACGAGATTGAGATTCATGAACTCCCATAGAAATCATTGTTGCAGGAGTTAAAGTTAGATCATCGGAAATATTCATTTCATAAATAGCGTGTCCGCCTTCATGAATTACAGAAAAAATTGCACTTTCTAAACTATTTTCATAATAGTGATTTGTAATTCGTACATCATGGTTGTGTAAGGAATCTGTAAATGGATGTGCGCTTTGTGCCATAACTCCACGACTAAAATCAAAGCCGATATGCTCTGCTAAGAAATGACAGAATGTTTCCTGTTTTTTCTTTGGATAGTGAAGGTTGTTATAGGTGTGTTCCATCTGCGGTTTCTGACCGATTTTTTGAATGAGGGGAACAAGATGGGTGTGGAGCTTACCAAAAAAGTGATCTAAAAATTGGGTTGTGATTCCCTCTTCATAATCATTTAATAAAACATTATAAAGACTTTGTCCTTCCTTTTTACGATAGGAAGCAAATTTTTTCTGAAAGGAAATAATCTTTTTTAAAGATGGTGCAAATGATAAAAAGTTGTTTTCCTCTTTTGCTTTTGCCCATATAGAGCTTGCAATCGCAGATAATTCATTATATTCTCGGTATTCTTCAGGGGGAATTTTCCAGATATCTTCTTGCTGTTTGGTTAAAATACGAACAATCGCAGTTTCGGCTTCTGTCAAATCATCAGCTTTTGAAAGCTGTTCTAAAAGTGATTTCACATTGTCATTGACTAAAAGAGAATAGGATTCCATAGAAAGAGTTCCAATAATGTGGGAAGTTAGTTCTATAGCATTTTCTGGTGCTAGAGTTTCATTATCCCAACTAAATAGACTTAAAGCTGCATGATAGGCAGCATTTCGATCTAGTATAGGACGAAGCTGCTCAAAAAGTTTACTCATAAAAACCTCCATATTAAATTTCTAAATTTTTGTGCTTTATCTAAACTTTGGCACTATGGTTAGTATACCGTATTATGTGTAAAAATGAAATAGGATGGGAATACTTTCAGAGAAAAAATGAGAATAGCGAGGTAATTATGAAACGACAAGTTGCAATTGAAAAAGTTATGGGAAGGGAAATTTTAGATTCCAGAGGAAATCCTACAGTAGAAGCACAAGTAGTATTAAGTGATGGAAGTTGTGGTATTGCAGCAGTTCCATCCGGTGCTTCAACAGGCGCATTTGAAGCAGTGGAACTTAGAGATTGCGAACCAATAAGATATTTGGGAAATGGAGTACAAAAGGCAGTCAGCCATGTCAATAATGAACTAGCCAAAGCAGTTCTTGGAAGAAATGCGTTTAATCAAGCAGAAATCGATGCAGTTATGATCGCCGCGGATGGAACAAAAAATAAAGCAGTTCTTGGAGCAAATGCAATTTTATCTGTTTCTTTGGCAGTGGCAAAGGCGGCTGCAATATGTGCAGGGCTTCCATTATACCAGTATTTAGGGGGAGTAAACGCCAGAACACTTCCTGTTCCTATGATGAATATTATCAATGGCGGAAAACATGCGGATTCTTCTCTAAATGTTCAGGAATTTATGATTATGCCTGTAGGTGCGCCAACATTTCAGGAATGTATGGAACGTAGTGTAACCGTTTTTCATACCCTAAAGAAATTATTAAAACAAGACGGATATTCTACAGCGGTAGGAGATGAAGGAGGCTTTGCACCGAATTTTTCTTCTGATGAGGCAGCTCTTGCCTATCTGGTTAAGGCGATTGAACAGGCGGGATATCAGCCAGGAGAGGATTTTTATATTGCGATTGATGCAGCTTCTACGGAAATGTATGAAGAGGCAAAAAAAGCTGGAAAAGAAGGGGCATATCTATTCTGGAAATCTGGCGAAGTAAAAAGTGTTGACGAGATGATCCGTTATTGGGAGGATTTAAGCAACAAATATCCAATTCTCTCTCTCGAAGACGGATTGGCAGAAGAAGATTGGGATGGATGGACAGAATTGACAAAGGCTTTAGGAAATAAGCTTCAGCTTGTAGGAGACGATCTATTTGTTACAAATACAGAACGAATTGAAAAAGGAATTGAAAAACAAGTTTCCAATTCGGTTCTTATTAAACTAAATCAGATTGGCACACTTACAGAGACACTAAATGCAATTGAGCGAACAAAAAATCAGGGCTGGACAGCAATCGTATCACATCGATCCGGCGAAACAGAGGATACAACTATTGCAGATATTGCAGTAGCACTCAATGCAGGACAGATTAAGACAGGAGCTCCTTCAAGAAGCGACAGAGTAGCAAAGTATAATCAATTACTAAGAATAGAACAACAACTTGGAATTACTGCCTGTTTTCTTGGAAAAGCAGCTTTTCCAGTTCTAAAAAAATAAAAATACAGCAAAAAGAGCTGCTGCATCTATTTCTTTTTCAATCACTGATGCAGCAGCTCTTTTTGTCAGGCTTCTTCCTCTTCTTCTATTATGTTATATTTGACAGGAGGATCTCCACCGATTAGCTGAGCTTTTTTCTCATTACACCGATAAAACTTATAGACATTTCCACTTTCCATTGCAACCGTATCAGCATTACATAGTTTGGGATCACGAACATAAGGCATATGATCGTAGGTATCTAAATTATGTCCATAGGAAATGTCAAATGGAAGAATAGGAGTATATTCTTTTTTTGTTGTGTCATCTGTCATCTCTATCACCTCTTTTTTATTTTATACCTTTGTATAGAAATTGACAAGTGGAAACAAGAAGGTTATAATCGGTCTAATATTAATTATAAAATAAAGAAAGATTAAGTGGAAAAATTATGTTGAATTTTGAAGATGTATTGAAAGGTGATGTGGATAGAGAAGCATTGATTCAAGTAAAGGAAGATATAAAACAGTTGTTATCTGATGGAATAAAACGAGAAAATTTGATTGTTTCTCTTAAAGAAAAATATGAAACCTTTTTTTCACTGCTTTCACATCAAGATCCTAAAGTTAGAAAAAATATGGCTCAAATTTTAGGTTTACTAGCAGATGATTGTTTTTTAGAACCTCTATGGGAAGCATATAAAAAAGAAGAAACAAATTTTGTAAGAAATTCTTACTTAGAAGCGATAGGGCAATTAGAATATTCTAAAATTTTCAAAGAATTATTGAAAAGAAAAGAGGAATTACTATTACAACCGATTACACCAGAAAATAAAAAACATTTGACACAGGAGATTCGACTTTTAGAAAGTTTTACTTTAATACCAGAAAAGCATCTGTTTACAGGATGGAAAGTTCCATCTGAATTGTTTTTGGTGACAGAAAAAGATCATGCAGTATATACAATTACGCAGTTAAAGGAAGAGGGAATAACAGGAAAAGAATGGAATTTAGGGGTTTTGGTAAAAACTGAAAAAATTCGTGAAGTCGTTTCAAATCGAACTTTTCGTGAAGTGCTGTTTTTGGTATCGGGAATGAAGAAGCTTTCAAACGATACACAAGAGGCAGCTAAAGAAATTGCTAAAAGTAAGTTGCTGGATTTTTTAAAGGAACGACATAATACTACTACTCCCTTTTATTTTCGATTAGAAATCCGAAGTAGAAGTACAAAAGAAGAAAAGAGTAAATTTGCAAAGCGACTGGCAATAGAGATTGAATATCAGACAAAAAGACAGTTATTAAATTCAACCAGTCACTACGAGATAGAAATTCGTCTTATAGAAAATAAAGAGGGCACTTATACAACTTTAGTAAAATTAATGACTCTGCCAGATTTGAGATTTTCCTATCGAAAGAATGTCGTTGCAGCAAGTATTCGTCCGAATGTAGCAGCACTTATTATGTATTTAGCAGCCGATTATTTAGCACCAAATGCTAAAGTTTTAGATCCTTTTTGTGGGGTTGGCACCATGTTAATAGAACGGGCAAATTGGGGCAAGACAAATGCTATCTATGGGATAGACACATTTGGAGAGGCAATTTTAGGAGCAAGAGAGAATACAAAAACAGCAGGACTTACTATTTATTATATTCATAGAGATTTCTTTTCCTTTCAGCATGAAATGATGTTTGATGAATTAATTACCAATCTTCCATTTACTAAAAACAAAGAAGAAGAGATAGAAATTAAAAAGTTATATGAAAAATTTTTTAAAAAAGCATTGCAACATATCAAAAAACAGGGTATTTTAGTATTATATACACATAATATAGAATTTGTTAAGTGCCATATAAAAAATAATTATCGAATAGAAAAAATCATTGAAATTTCAAAAAAGGAGGAAACTCATCTATGTATTCTTCGAATACAATCCGAAATATATAGATAGGAAAACCAATATGACTACAAAAATAGGATGCCACGTTGGAATGAATAGCGGAGAACTTTTTTTAGGTTCAGCAAAAGAAGCTGTTTCTTATGGTGCAGATCTGTTTATGCTCTATACAGGTGCACCACAAAATACCAGAAGAAAACCGATTGAAGAGTTAAATTTAGATGCTGGCTTTGCCTATATGAATAAATATCATCTTAGTGATCCGATTGTTCATGCCCCTTATATTATTAATCTTGCTAATTCTATAAAATCAGAAACGTTTTCTCTTGCTGTTGAGTTTTTAGCCAGTGAGTTAGAACGAACTATAGCAATGCACAGTAACATTTTGGTTTTACATCCCGGTTCTCATGTAGATGCCGGAACAAAAGAGGGAATTAAAAAAACAGTTGAGGGACTAAATGAAGTTTTGTCTGCGGATACTAAGGTATATATTGCTTTAGAAACAATGGCAGGAAAGGGAAGCGAAATTGGAAAAAGTTTTGAGGAACTTGCAGAGATCTATGATAAAGTTGTGCATAATCAAAAATTGAGGATCTGTTTTGATACTTGTCATGTCAATGATGCAGGGTATGATATTGTAAATGGTTTTGATGAAGTTATAGATAAATTTGATCATCTTATTGGAAAAAATCAGATTGCAGTTTTTCATATCAATGACAGTAAAAATCCATGTGGTTCAAAGAAAGACCGTCATGAAAATATTGGATTTGGCACAATTGGCTATGAAGCATTACACCATATCGTATACCATAAAGACTTTTTAGAGATTCCTAAAATCTTAGAAACTCCTTATGTAACAGCAAAAGAAGGAGAAAAAGAAAAGACATTACCTCCTTACCAATATGAACTTGCCATGTTAAGAAGTGGTAAGTTTGACGAGAAATTAATAGAAAAGATTCGCAAAGGTAAAAGGAATTAAAGAAAAAGGGGTATCAAGGTGAGGGAACAATTTCAAAGAACAGAACTTTTATTAGGGACACAGGCGATGGAACATTTACATCAAATGCACGTTGCCATTTTTGGACTTGGGGGTGTTGGAGGATATAGTGCAGAGGCATTAGTACGCAGTGGAATAGGCTCAGTAGATCTAATTGATAATGATATTATAAGTATAACCAATTTAAACCGACAAATTATTGCCCTACACAGCACACTAAAAAGACCAAAGACAGAAGTTATGAGTGAACGACTTTTAGATATTAATCCAAAATTAAATGTAACCATAAGAAACTGTTTTTTTCTTCCGGAGAATTCAAATGAATTTGATTTTACAAAATATGACTATATTATAGATGCAGTAGATACCATAACAGCAAAAATAGAATTAGTTTTAAAAGCCAAGGAAGCAAATACGCCAATTATTTCTAGTATGGGGGCAGGTAATAAACTAAATCCATCGGAATTTATGATTGCTGATCTATACGAAACCTCAGTCTGTCCTTTAGCAAAAGTAATGCGAAGAGAATTAAAAAAGCGTGGGATTACAAGATTAAAGGTAGTATATTCCAAGGAACTCCCAAGAGTGAAAGGTAAAGATATGGAAGGTAAAATAATACCTACAAGTACTGCATTTGTTCCGCCTGTGGCGGGTTTATTGATAGCTTCTGAAGTAATTAAAGATCTCTGTCATATAGAATAGATAAACGAAAAGAAGTGGAAAATAAAATGAAACTGTGCGATAATGCCAAATTAATGAATCGTAAAGAGACACTTCGATATTTAGGATATGGAAAACAGCAACCAACCGAAGATATTTTAGACATATTAGAAGAGTGTGAAATAGAACTAAAAGAGATCATGCAGCCAGACTATACTTTTTTAACAACAAAAATTCAGAGAACAAAAGAAGGCATTTTAACACAACAAGGAGGAATTCTTCTTACTGGAAATTCTATTCTAAAACATCTAGCTGGGTGTGATAGAGCGGTGCTTAATTGTTGTACTCTTGGAAAAGCAGTAGATGATAAAATAGAAGAAGTTCAAAAGAAAGATATGTTAAAAGCACTTCTTTTAGATGCGACTGCGAATGCTGTAATTGAAGAAGTTCGAAGATTTGTAGAAGATCTAGTAGCGAAAAATTATCCGAGTGATGAAGTGATTTGGCAATTTGGAGTTGGTTATGGAGATCTACCACTTTCTCTTCAACCAAAATTGTTAGAATTATTACAGACAAAAGAAAAAATTGGGGTTTGTGTTAATTCGCGTTTATTACTTATTCCTTTAAAATCTGTAAGTGGTATTATGGGATTAAGAAAAAAAAATTGTGGTGATATTTACCGAAAATTGCCAGATTAACAAGAACAAAACTGCATATACTATCAGCGTAACAAACAACAAAGTTGAAAAGTCCAAAGCCGATGGAAACAAAATCGTTGTGGCGACAGGAGTTGCTACATAACGAAAAAAGTTTCCTGTCGCCTTAAAAGCGAGGGCATATGGTCTGGAAAATGGAGGAGTTTATTATGGCAAGTAGTAGAAACAGAGTAGAAGTACCAGATGCAAAAGAGGCAATGAACCGTTTTAAAATGGAGGTTGCTTCTGAACTTGGAGTACCATTATCCAATGGTTATAATGGAAATCTTACCTCTTATCAAAACGGCAGTGTTGGTGGCATGATGGTAAAAAAGATGATCCGTGCCCAAGAAGAAAAAATGGCATCTGGCAAGTAATTTTACGGAAACGAAAAATTGCTTAAATTTGGAGGGGGCATTTGTCCCCCTCACAAATTTAAATTATCTGAAATGTAACTCTATATTGATATAAATAATTTAAAATTATAAATACATAAAAAAGTAGTTGAATTATAAGAACATATAGGCTAAGATAGTATTTGAAAAAAAGGGAAACAATGAGAGTAATTGCAGGAAGTAAAAGAGGAACAAAACTAAAGACAATTAAGGGGTTGCAAGTTCGTCCAACTACGGATCGAATTAAGGAAACTTTATTTAATATATTAAATCCATTTCTGGTAGATGCTATATTTTTAGATCTATTTTCTGGAAGTGGTGCAATTGGAATTGAAGCTTTAAGCAGGGGGGCAAAACAGGCCATACTGGTAGAACAGGATAAACAGGCACTAGAGTGTATCCGAAGTAATTTAGCAGCAGTTAAATTAGAGGACAAAGCAAAGATCATAGCCGGAGATGTATTTTTAGCATTAAATAAACTTCAGACAGACAAAAAGAGTTTTGACTTGATTTTTTTAGATCCTCCTTATGAGAAAGAGTTGGAAAAGCAAGTGTTGGCTTATCTGTCAAATTGTACTCTGGTACATAAACAGACGTGGATTATTGTAGAAAGTTCGATAAAAACAGAATTTTCCTATGTATCTGAGATGGGATTTATAATAGATCGTGAGAAATGCTATAAGACAAATAAACATGTATTTCTATCAAAAAAGACAGAAGAATAACAAAAAAGACGGAGGTAGTGCATATGTCAGCGACAAAACAGTTGCGGATAGGAATTTATCCAGGAAGCTTTGATCCGATTACATTAGGACATTTAGATGTAATTGAGCGTTCCGCAAAGATTTTGGATCGATTAATTATCAGTGTTTTGCTCAATAGTACAAAACGTCCTTTGTTTTCTTCTGAGGAAAGAGTTGCGTTAATTGAACAGGCAGTGAAAGAGATTCCAAATGTCTATGTGGAAGCCTTTGACGGATTGACCGTAGAATTTGCAAGAGCACGGGGAGCACAAGTGATTGTCCGTGGCTTGCGTGCAGTCAGTGATTTTGAATATGAACTACAAATCGCACAGATTAATCATAAACTTGCACCAGAAATTGATACTATATTTTTGACTACAAGTGTAGAATACTCTTATCTTAGTTCTAGTATTGTAAAAGAAGTTGCTAGTTACGGCGGAGATATTACAAGGCTTGTGCCGGAGTGTATCCTTCAGACAGTGTTGGATAAATATAATAAAGGAGTGTAGATGTATGGGCATGAGCAGAATTGAACAGTTAATTGATGATATTTATGAATTTATTGAAAGCTGTAAAATGCAGCCATTATCTCAGACAAAGGTAATTGTGCCAAAAGATGAACTTTATGATTTACTAGATGAACTGAAGCTTCGTACTCCAGATGAGATAAAGCGTTATCAGAAAATCATTGCAAATAGAGATGCTATTTTAGCAGATGCAGAAAAAAAATCCGCAGAAATTCAGGATGCAGCAAGAAAAAGGGCAGAAAGTTTAATTAATGAGAATGAAATTGTTCAACAGGCATATCAGCAGGCAAATGAAATCATGGCGGATGCAACTGCACAGGCAAATGCCATGTTAGCCTCTGCAAATAGCGATGCAGAACAAATCAGGGAAGGGGCACTTGCCTATACAAATGATATGTTAGTAGAGTTAGAAAATACAATTACAGATACGTTGGAAACCACAAAAGAAAAAGCAGAAACCTTTATTGCGAGTTTACAGGGTAATTTAAATATTGTAACAGAAAACCGCAAAGAAATTACCGATCAATTAAATCCTTTACAGCAAGGAACAAGATCCATGCAGATACAAGCTGAAGAAGAAACTGAGGATATATCTGATCAGCAATATTCGGACGATACATATGATTTTGATCCGGATTCCTTTTTAGATCATGCAAATTAAAGCGGAAGGATAAAAAGATACAAAATACTAATAGATGCAGCAAAAGCGGCATTTATTAGTTTTATCTTAAAATAAAAAAAGGTAGAAAGACCACTGGAGTGAATAACACTTTGCGTTTGTGCAAGACCAGAAAGACCTCCAAATGCAGTAAAGACAACAGATAAAAAAAATTTTACTGATAGAGAAACGTTTAAAAGACTAATTTGGTGAATTCCAGTTGTTATTTCTAAAGTACAACTCAAAACACTCTGAAAAATAGATGGAATGGGAAGCATCGTTAAATAGGAAGAAAGAATCGAAAATAAAATGACATAGCCTCCAATTTTTGTAACTACAGTAAAACCATCTAAGATAGAAGAATCTAATTGAGTAGAAAGAGATGTTTGAGGCTGCTTTTGTGAAGTTTTATCCTCGTCAAGAGAAGTGGCAAACATAGTAGTTTGATAGTGTTTTGAAGAATTTAAAATAGAAAGTGGTTTTATTGGATAGGCAAGTCTGGCAGAAAAGATAGCAGATAGATATAAAATAGCACACAATACTAGACCAAGTTTTGCTACTCCAAGTTCAGAAGCAGCGATATAATTTAATATAAACATAGGACTGGCATTATTACATAAACAGACAAGATATCTACCTTCTAGCGAATTGATTTTTTTTTGTTGAACAAGATCTGCTACTGTTTTAGCACCCATAGGAAGTCCAGATAAAAAGCCAATTAAAATAGGATAACATCCACTAGGACTTACAGGAAAAAGATACTTTAATACTGGATAGAGTATTTTTGAAATAGGACTAATTAGTCCAAGACGAATAATAAGTCCAGAAATAATAACAAAAGGAAGTAAAACAGGAAGAATTTTTTGAAACCAAAGTAAAAGACCAGTAGACGCTCCTTGTAGAGTTGCTGTAGGAAAAAGCAACATCAAACATAAAAATAATAGAAAGGGAAGTTTTTTTACAATTAAAAGAAATCGTTTCGAATTCATAATAATCCCCAAGTCTCAAATTATTTTATTATATGAAGAAATCTTCTTAGTTATGTTTTTACAATAATAGGACTTTGTTTATATTCATCAGAAAGAACGGTACCATAAGATGTATAAACAATTTGGCGGTAAAGGCGTGCAGCGAGCAAATCGAGTTCAAACATACGAAAGGAAACAGAAGATAAAAGCGTTTTTGCTGTCGCAGGTTTTGTTAAAACAGGAATAGACGCAGAAGTTTTTAACTGTTTTAAAAATACGGTAGCATTACTTCGAAATCCGAGCAACCTTAAATAGCCATTATTTTGAAGATAGGAATTCATATCTTCTTTTCGAAGTCCTAAAAGTAGATGAAACAATCCACGCAAAATTCTAGTTCTTGTAATCTGACGTGTCTTTAATCTTACCACCAAATCATCGAAAGAACAAGGAAATACAGATTGGGCATGAATTCTGTCTGCAAGTTCTGATCCAATTTCAAAAATAGAAGATAGATGCTCTTTAGAGGAGGTAAGACAAAGATATTGTAAAATAGAAGCAAAATCTCGCTCACAAATCGGAGCAGTTTTCCCAAAAGCATCAAATAAAATCTTAAGAGAAATTTCTGGGAGCAGATCCTTAAAATGCTCATTTAATCTATCAAAAGAAAGAATTTGTTTAGTCTGTGCAAAGGATTCATAAAAAGAACGAAAACCTGTGGCAGAACAATATTTTTCTTTTAGTTCCTTCGAGTGATATCCCGAACCCTTTCGTAAAATTGTTATTGGAGTAATAGAGCTATTTCTTTCCCGCACAGCTTTTACATATTCTAATCCTAAAATATTATTAGGAGAGGATAAAAATTCAGAAACAGAGGAATACTCTAAATTTATATCAGTACCTTCACAAAGATGAAGTGTTTCTAAGATAGATTTTTCTCTCGCTGCCGGAAAAGTCTTTCCTGATCGCAGTTCCTGCTTTAAACAGGATTGAAAATTTTTTGATTCGTTTAAAAGAAGATCAGACAGTGAATAAAAAAGTGAAAGATTACCTGATTCACTGCCAAAGCAAAGAAAGTCAATACAACCACATAGATCAAGTAACATAACTGCTCCCTTTGCAAAAAATGGTGCACTAGAAGTTGCAAAACAGACGGGCAGTTCAAAAACGATATCTGCCCCAGATTCTAAAGCCATTTTTGTCCTAGAATATTTCTCAATTACTGCAGGGCCTCCTCTTTGAATAAAATTTCCACTCATCAAAATAATAATAATATCTGCTCCTGTCAGTTTTCTTGTCTGTTCAATCTGATAGCGGTGTCCGCTATGAAACGGATTATATTCCGCAATAATTGCCGCTGTTTTCATTTTTCTCCACTTTTTACCCTTCCTATTTTAATTAAATAAGAGTTTAGCAGAGTCTTTATAAAAAGTACAGTTAGATATTAAGGAAATTTTATATAGTTATGGAAATCTCTTGATTTACCCCTTGTAACCTTAAAAAGTTCGTATTATAATAATTATATTAGTCTAAACTAAATATACTGCTGTAGATAAGATAAAATTTAGGAGGAAACTTTATTATGGGATTTATTGACAAAATCAAAGAAAGAGCAAGAGAAGACAAAAAGACGATCGTTCTTCCAGAATCAATGGATCGTAGAACATTTGAGGCAGCGGAAAAGATTTTAAAGGAAGAAATCGCAGATTTAATTATTATTGGAACACCAGAACAAATAGAGGAAAACAGCAGAGGATTAGATATTTCAAAAGCAAAAGTTATTAATCCATTTACTTATGAAAAGACACAACAATATATTGATCTATTTGTAGAACTTAGAAAGTCAAAAGGAATGACACCAGAGCTTGCAAGGGAAACTATTTTAAATGACTATGCTTATTATGGCTGTCTTATGATTAAGAGCGGAGACGCAGATGGTATGGTTTCCGGTGCATGTCATTCGACTGCTAATACACTAAGACCTTGTTTACAGATTATTAAAACAAAGCCGGGAACAAAATTAGTATCTGCTTTCTTTTTGATGGAAGTTCCAGACTGCGAATATGGAGAGAATGGAACATTTGTCTTTGGAGATTGTGGATTAAATCAGAATCCAAATCCAGAGGAATTGGCAGCAATCGCAATTTCTTCAGCAGAAAGTTTTAAAATGTTAGTCGGAAAAGAACCAAAGGTTGCTATGTTATCTCATTCCTCAAAGGGTAGCGCAAAACATGCAGATGTAGATAAAGTAGTAGAGGCAGTAAAGTTTGCAAAGGAAATGGCACCAGAATTGGAACTGGACGGAGAATTACAGACAGATGCAGCAATTGTTCCTAGTGTTGGAGCGTCTAAAGCACCAAACAGCAAAGTAGCAGGCAAGGCAAATGTTCTTATTTTCCCTGATTTGGATGCAGGAAATATTGGATATAAGTTAGTACAGCGATTAGCAAAGGCAGAGGCATATGGCCCAATGACACAGGGAATTGCAAAGCCAGTAAATGATCTATCAAGAGGCTGTTCTTCAGATGATATTGTAGGTGTAGTAGCAATTACGGCAGTACAGTGCCAGAATAATTAAATAGGAGTGTATCATGAAAATTTTAGTAATTAATTGTGGAAGTTCTTCTTTAAAATATCAGTTGATCGACATGGAAAATGAAAATGTGTTGGCAAAAGGACTTTGTGAAAGAATTGGAATTGAGGGTTCAAAACTCACTCATAAACCTGCAAAAAAAGAAGTATTCGAACTTGAGCAACCAATGCCAGATCATAAAGTAGCGGTTAAGATTGTATTAGATGCTCTAGTAGATAAAGTACATGGAGTGATTACGGATACAAAGGAAATTAAAGCAGTAGGACATCGTGTGCTTCACGCTGGTCAAAATTATAGTGATTCTATTATTGTCAATGAAGATGTAAAACGTGTTGTAAGAGAATGTTTCGATTTAGGACCGCTACATAATCCAGCGAACTTAATCGGAGTAGAGGCATGTGAAGCAGCGATGCCAGGAACTCCTCAAGTGGCGGTTTTTGATACAGCATTTCATCAGACAATGCCAGAAAAGGCATATATGTATGCAATCCCTTATGAATATTATGAAAAATACAGTATCCGTAGATATGGATTTCATGGAACAAGTCACAGTTTTGTTTCCAAAAGAGCAGTTGAGTTTGCAGGGTTAGAAAAAGAAAATTCAAAAGTAATTGTGTGCCATTTGGGAAATGGAGCAAGTATTTCTGCGGTACAAAACGGAAAATGTATTGACACCAGTATGGGATTAACTCCATTAGAAGGTCTGATTATGGGAACGAGAAGTGGGGATCTCGATCCAGCGATTGTACAATATATTGCCAATAAAGAGGGCAAGGATATTAATGAAGTAGTCAATATGTTAAATAAGAAATCTGGAATGTTAGGAATTTCAGGAGTTTCTAGTGATTTTAGAGATGTACAAAAGGCAGAACGGGAAGGAAATCACAGAGCTAAGATTGCAGTGGAAGCATTTGTATATCGAGTAGCAAAATATATAGGTGCATATACAGCAGCAATGAACGGTGTAGACGCGATTGCATTTACTGCAGGAGTAGGAGAAAATGATGGAACAATCCGTGGTTGTATTTGTGAGTATTTGACCTATTTGGGGGTTGTTATTGATACAGAGAAGAATAAATTACGTGGAGAAGAAGTTTTAATTTCTACTCCTGAGTCAAAAGTAAAAGTTATGGTAATCCCAACAAATGAAGAACTTGCAATCGCAAGAGAAACATTAGAACTTGTAAAATAAACGATCACAGAATGGAGAATTTATGGCAAGAAATATAAAAAGCAGCAGGGAACTTTCAGATCTTTTAGCATATCGTTTAGAGTATGAGGAAGCACTTTCAGATATTTCAAGTACAGGACTTGTATTTCGACATATTAAGTCAGGAGCAAGAGTATGTGTAGTATCCAATGAAGATGATAATAAAGTATTTATGGCAGGATTTCGTACTCCACCATTTGATAGTACAGGAGTAGCGCATATTATAGAACATACTGTACTGTGTGGCTCAGAAAAATTTCCGTTAAAAGATCCATTTATTGAATTAGCAAAGGGCTCTTTAAATACTTTTTTAAATGCAATAACCTATCCAGATAAAACTATTTATCCAGTTGCAAGCTGTAATGAGAGAGATTTTCAAAATCTTATGCACGTATATATGGATGCGGTTTTCCATCCAAATATCTATCACTATCGTGAAATTTTTGAGCAAGAAGGATGGCATTATGAGATGAATGATCGTTCGGATGCTCTTACAATTAATGGCGTGGTTTATAATGAGATGAAGGGAGCATATTCCTCTCCAGAACAGATTGTATTTCGGGAACTGAATCGATGTCTTTACCCAGATACTTCCTATGGCGTAGATTCAGGGGGAGATCCAAAAGATATCCCAAATTTAACATATGAGAACTATCTGAATTTCCACAAAAGATATTATCATCCATCAAATTGCTGGATCTATCTGTATGGCAATATGGATATAGAAGAGAAACTAAACTGGTTAGATAAAGAATATTTAAATACCTATGATCTATTAGAAGTAGATTCAGCGGTTCGGCTTCAAAAACCACTGGGAAGACAGGAAGCAACGCGTTATTATCCACTGGGAGAACAAGAAGAAGAACAAAATAAGACATATCTTATTTATAGTGCTACAGTAAGTAACGCATTAGACGTAGAAACTATTTTAGCATTGCAGATATTAGATAAAGTTTTAATTGATGCACCAGGAGCACCATTAAAACAGGCATTACTCGATGCTGGAATCGGAGAAGATATCTGGAGTAGTTTTGATTATGAGAGATTACAACCAAACTATTCTATTATTGCAAAAAATACAAATCCAGATAAAAAAGATGAATTTTTTGAGTGTATCCAAAAGATATTACGAGATCTTATAGAAAATGGATTAAATAAAAATTCTCTTAGAGCAGCTATTAGCAGTCAGGAATTTGCATATCGTGAAGCGGATTATGGAAGTTTTCCAAAGGGATTATTATATGGAATTCAAATGTATGGAAGCTGGTTGTATGATGATACAAAAGCGTTCTCCTATATGCACCAGAATGAACAGTTTAAACGGTTTAAAGAAAAAATCGAAACAGGATATTTTGAGGATTTAATTCGAACCTATTTATTAGCACCAGATCATTCCAATTTACTTACTTTAATGCCAAAGAAAGGAATGACAGCAAAGCAGGAAGAAGAGTTAGCAAAACAGTTAGAAGAAAAAAAGAACACATTAACGCCACAACAGATAGATGCTATTATAGCAGAAACAAAACATTTAAGAGAGTATCAGGAAATGCCTTCTACTCCAGAACAGCTTGCTTCTATTCCACTACTTGCAAGAGAAGATATTGAACCAAACGCATTAAATTTTATAAATCGTGAAGGAATGATACAAGGGATTCCTACTGTTTATCATGAACTTTCTACCAATGGTATTTTATATCTTAGACTTTGGTTTGACGCAGGTAGTGTTTCGAAAGAGTTGATTCCTTATTTGGGATTATTAAGAGCTGCATTTGCCTATGTAGATACAAAGAAACATAGTTTCTTAGAATTATCCAATGAAATTAATATTCATACCGGCGGAATTTTTTCTACAACATCTACTATTGAAAGAAATTTAAATAGTGAAGATTTTCTGCCTATTTTTTCAGTTCGAACCAAAGTATTATATGATGAAACAAGAGAAGCTCTAAAACTACTTCAAGAGATTTTTTCAGAGTCGATCTTTGAAGATAAAAAGAGGCTGAAAGAAATTATATATGAATTAAGATCCAGAATGCAGATGAGTATGAGTATGTCTGGTGACAGCGTAGCAGTAATCAGAGCAAACTCCTATGATTCCCCATCTGCTTATTTTACTGAAATCATACAAAATATCAGTTTTTATCATTTTATCGATGAACTTGTAAAATCATTTGATGAAAAGGCAGAGGAAATTATTGAAAAATTAAAACAGACGGCAAGAAGTTTATTTACAAAGGGAAATCTGTTATTAGATCTAACGGCAGAATCAGAGGGTATAAAAGCATTTGAAGAATCCTGTAAGGAATTAATCGATTCTATTCCTGATGGAGGAAGAAATAATTTCTTAAAGGCAACAAAAAAGGGTAGTCTTTCTCAATGGGAAACAGCAGAATTTGAATTCCATCCACAAGATAAGAAGGAAGGTTTTTATTATCCGGGACAGGTTCAATATGTGGTAATAAGCGGAAATTACCTGAAAAAGGGATTTCTTCCGACTGGAGCGTTAAAAGTGGTACGTACCATTTTAAATTATGAATATCTCTGGCAGAATATCCGTGTCAAGGGTGGTGCATATGGATGTTCTAGTAATTTCTCTGAAATAGATGGTGTTTCTGCTTTATCTTCATATAGAGATCCAAATTTACGTGCAACAAAAGAAGTTTTTGAAAAAGCAGTGGATTATATAGCAGGCTTTGAAGCAGATGAGCGTGAAATGACAAAGTATGTCATTGGAACAATGAGTACCATTGATAGACCTAAGACACCATTTATGAAAGGAACTCGTTCTTTAAATGCTTTGCTTATGGGAATTAAGTATGAAGATAAACAAAAAGAACGAGATGAGATTTTACAGGTAAATGTAGATGATATTCGAAAAACTTCTGCTATTTTAAAGGCTGTGATAGAGGATAGACATTTTTGTGTAGTTGGAAGTGAAACGAAAATCAAAGAGGATGCCAATTTATTTACAGAAATTTCTTCGTTATTTTAACAATTAACAGCAATTGTAAGGACAGTAGCGGGCGAGTATCACCTACTGCGATGAAGCAATCCACATCATTGTCTTGCTCTTAACTGCCGCGAGTGGATTGAAACAACTAGAATTGAGGATTTATGAAAGACGACAGAGAATATAAATCTGGCTTTGTCACATTAATCGGACGACCAAATGTAGGAAAGTCGACTTTGATGAACCAGTTGATTGGTCAAAAGATTGCCATTACTTCCGACAAGCCTCAGACAACAAGAAACCGAATTCAAACTGTGTACACGGATTCGCGTGGACAAATTATTTTTTTAGATACACCTGGAATTCATAAAGCAAAAAATAAACTCGGTGAATATATGGTGACAGTTGCAGAACGCACATTAAAGGAAGTCGATCTCATTTTATGGTTAGTAGAACCAACTACTTTTATTGGAGCAGGAGAACGTCACATTGCAGAACAGTTAAGACAGACAGATACTCCTGTTATGCTCGTTATCAATAAAATAGATACAATCAAAAAGGAGGTAATTCTTTCTTGTATTGATGCGTATAAAGAACAGTGTAATTTTGCACAGATCATTCCTGTTTCTGCACTGAAAGGGGAAAACAAAGAGGAACTCCTCCGATTGATTTTTTCTTGTCTTCCAAAAGGACCACAGTATTATGAGGAAGATACGATTACAGATCAGCCAGAACGCCAGATTGCAGCTGAGTTTATTAGAGAGCAGGCCCTCAAATTACTATCCGATGAAATTCCACATGGAATTGCAGTCGCTATTGATCAGATGAAAGAAAGATCAGGGGGGCATCTTATGGATATTGATGCAACTATCATCTGTGAAAGAGATTCTCATAAAGGAATTATTATTGGAAAACAGGGATCGATGCTAAAAAAGATTGGAACAAAAGCAAGAATAGAGATTGAAAATCTTTTAGATATGAAAGTAAATTTAAAACTTTGGGTCAAGGTCAAGAAAGACTGGAGAGATAGCGATTTTTTAATAAAAAATTATGGATACCGAGAAGATGCAGCAGACTAAAAACTGTCAAGAGATATTTCTTGGAAGAGATGGGAGATTCTTAATAGTGTATTTCTCTTTGGTACGGGTATGATAAAAGTATGACAGAAAAAGGATGAATAAAATCAAAAAGGAATAAGACCACCGGTCTGACAGGAGAATACGATGGAACTAAATCATGAATTCTTAGAATCAACAGAAACCGGAACAAAAGGAGAAAAAACATCAATTTTAGAAAACCATACAGCAGATGGCTGGAATCGATTTGCGGTAACAGGAGCAGTAGCAGATTATTTATCTTATGCTGCAAATGTAAAGCACACCGGAGAAAAACGGTAGACCATAAGAAAGAGGCTGTTTTTGTGACAGAGCAGATAACTGTAACGGGCATGGTACTCTCTACCATGCCCATTGGTGATTATGATAAGAGATTAACTATATTAACCATACAAAAAGGAAAAATTTCAGCATTTGCCCGTGGGGCAAAAAGACCAAACAGTCCACTTCTTGGCTGTAGTCAACCGTTTTGTTTTGGAGAATTTACTCTATATGAAGGACATTCTTCTTACAAGGTTGCCAGAGCGGAGATTCAAAATTATTTTGGAGAACTGCGTTCTGAATTAAATGCGGTATCATATGGGTTGTATTTTTGTGAGTTTGCACAAGTAATGACAGAAGAAGAAAATGATGCAAAGGCCGTATTAAAATTATTGTATCAGTCTTTAAGAGCACTTTCTAAGAAAACAATTCCAATGGCATTAATTCGAAGGATTTATGAGTTAAAACTATTATATTTAGATGGACAAGGACCGCAGGTATTCGAATGTGTTCACTGTAAGACGAAAAAAGATCTGACAGCATTTAGCGTAAAACATGGAGGAGTTCTCTGTAATCGTTGTCTTTCTAACGCAGGGGCAATAAAAAGGATAGGAGAATCTACACTTTATACCCTACAGTTTATCTGTAGTACCCCTATAGAAAAACTCTATAGTTTTACGGTAAAAGAGGAAGTTTTACAAGAACTTTCTTCTTTAATGGAAGCCTACCAGAAAGAATATGTAGAATATAAGCTGAAATCCTTAGATATGCTGGAATTATTAGAAGGTGGAGAAATGATTCTTTAGTAAAATAACGAAAATGAAAGGAGCTTGAAATGTTAAGTAAAGAAAAAAAGGTAGAACAGATGCAATCCCTTGCAAAAGAGATGATAGTTGCTATGTTTGGAACACCGATACAGGCTGCCAATGCAGCGAAAAATATAAAACAATATATGGATTGTCATACAGATCGAGAACTTCTTTTCCTTTCAGAACAATTTCGTAACTTTACTAATATAGAAACGAATATGTTATGGGAAATGGCAGATCCAAAGGAACGTCAAATGTATTTTTCTTCTCAGGAAGAATATGCAGCAGTACTACAGCTTGGAACACTGCACCCAAACGGATATTTTAGACAACGTTGTGTATTGGCAGCAGAAGGGATTCCTTATATGCTGCCATTTCTTTTTCTTCGATGTAACGATTGGATAAGTGCTATTAGAAAGTGTGCAATGAAACAAGTAAAGGAGCATTTGAAAGTCTGTAATGCAGAGGAATTGTTAGCTTCTTTTCCCTACATGGAAAAAGTAGAGCGATCTGGAAGAAGAGAGTGTAAGGAATGGAAGGAACAAAAAGAATTATTTTATACTAGGCTACATCAACTACTTCCTAAGATAGATGAGACAATACTATTTAAACAGCCATATGAGCGAAGAAAAGTATTTTTTTGGTATCTATGTCGTATAGACAGAGGACAGAAAAAATCCTTAGAGGAAATGAACCGATTTTTAGAATTAGAGAAAAACGGATATCTAAAATGTCTTTTGATTCAAAAAATCTTAGCAGACTATTCATGTTCCGATGAAATAGTAGAACAGTATTTAAAAAATAGAGATTGTTCTGTACGAAGATATGCTTTATATGAAAAATTTCATAGATGTTTCGATGCTTGGGATGGATTAGAAGAATTTTTATTAGATCCAAGCCATGCTATTCGAGAGTATGCAGTTTATGTATTAAAAAAATATAGACAGATGGATATTAATACATATTACTGCAACTGTTTAGAAACAGATCGAACTGTCTATGCAGTGATTGGACTTGGAGAAAATGCGGGAAGTGAATATGCAGTTAAGATTGAAAAATATTTATCTTCTCCTAAACAAAAATTAGTGAGAATTACTTTAACCGCATTAGAACGGATGCTTGGCA
This sequence comes from uncultured Lachnospiraceae bacterium, assembly GCA_947089905.1. Lineage (GTDB taxonomy): Bacteria > Bacillota > Clostridia > Lachnospirales > Lachnospiraceae > MGBC140009. The sequence goes on along the minus strand of CAMUMG010000004.1, from coordinate 114,852 downwards.
GAAAGGGTGAAAAAATTTATCTTTCCTTTTTGACTGATCAAAGAGTTGCCATTTCAAAGACAGCATATCTTTGTATTCGGCGTTCTGGTTTACTTTACGGACCAAAAACACTATATGAAATTGTTCTTAATACAAAACAGGAACATATTCAACACTATGCCATTTTACTTCTGCTTTTAGAGCGATCTTGGAAGAGAATGCCCTATTTGCTTATGCTTTATCAGGCAGTATCAAACGAAAAATTAAAAGAAGAAATTTTAAGTGGATTATGGAACAGAAATATGTATGAAACCGTTTTGGCATCACAGGCAGATGAAATCCGAAGGCTATTAGATGAAACCGATGTGCCAGAAGGATTAAAAAATGCAGTTCGGTTTGATTTATCTTATGTCGAAAAACGCTGATTGGATAAGTGACATTTTTAAATAAGAAAGGGGTGAAGAGAAAATGGGTTCTCTTTATGAATGGATCAAAGAACATATAGTAGATGGAAGTCTACCAGAGCAAGATAGTAGTCTTCCTCCTGAAGAAGAAATAGAAGAAGGAAAATTGAGATTTGCAGACGGAGCAAAAGATGGAATTTGTATGTATCATATGGCTAGAGGTTCATATGATATCAACTCTTTTTATGAGATACCTTTTTTGATAGAAGAAGGAAAAAAGGAAGAGGCAGAAAAGAAACTTTCTGAATTTAGTAAACAAAATTCTGTCTTGAGCGTAATAGATGGTGTACAAGAATATATTATAGAACATCGTGAAGATTTAGATCCTTCTAAACAATTTAATTTTGCCTATCATTTAATAAAGCATAGCAACGAGCGAGAATTAGTTAAGTATGGTCTTTGTATCTTAGAATTATTTTCGTATCGAGATGATTCATATGACGAAATGCTTCGTACATTAGCATTGAGCGATGAATTTAGTTTGTTTGTGGCGTTTATTATGCGTGAATGGGAAAATGCAGAAGAGGAACTTTTGGAGGCTGCAAAAAAAGTAAGGGGATGGGGAAGAATTTTTATTATTGAACAGTTGGAAGCTACTAAGCCAGAAACAAAGCACTGGCTTTTGACAGAGGGAATTCATAATACAGTTCTTTCACAATATTCTGCCCTTACCTGCTTTGAAAAAACAGAAATGTTTACATGGCTAAATAAAAACATGACAAAAGAAGAATTTCATGGAGCAGGAGAAATTCTTGAATCGCTGATACAAGAAGGACCATGTGCAGGAATTTCAGCAATAGAAGAAGCAGACGAACTTATTTTGCGGTTTTTAAATCAGGCAGAAAATCAAAATTTAGATGTATCAGATTATGAAATTATCTTTAATATTTCAGACTATACCAAACTATCCTCTTCTCTAAAAGAAAAATGTAGAAGCTTTTTAGAAACAAAAGAATGTACAGATTGTGTCAATAGAGCAGTTGCAGAAGGGGAAGGCTTTTTATTGGCAAAAAAATTAGGGCTTCCTTATAAAGAGGCAGTATTTCATTCTATAGAAGAAAATTTTGAAAAAAACTATTCTAATATTTCTCTTTTGATGGAAGACGGAGATTATATAGAAGAATGTATTACACTGTTTGAAAAACGTCTACCATTGGATATGATGAAAACAGGACCAGAAAAATTGCATTGGGGCGGAGAAAAATATAATGATCATACTATTTTAAGTATGATTGTGCAATTTCTAAAACCATATCGAGGAAAAGGAATAAAATTGATAGAAACATCTCTTCAATCTCCGATTATAAATACTCGTCTTACTGCACTTAGTGTATTAGAACAATGGCAGGAAAACGAAAAGAAAACTCTAAAAGAGAACTACCCTCAGATTGTAGAAATACTAGAACGAGGCGTGAAGTTAGAACCAGATGATGGTGTCAAAGAAAAAATGGAAAAGTTGCTATAGAAGATTTTAGAAACAAAATGTGAGATATTCTTCTTGACATATCACTTTCTTATAAGCTATAATACAGACACAAGAAAGAGATTGGCGATGAAAAGGAATAGTAGGTATTCGTTTTGCGTTTAGAGAGAAGATGGTTGGTGAAAATCTTTCCAGCGAATATACAAAGGCACCTTAGAGCCTCTGCCCGAAGGATATTTTTATTTAGTAGGAACAGACGGAACACTCCGCCGTTATCGGAGAGCAGATTTTGTAAGGTATAGTTACGATCTGCGTTTTGAGTGCAGAGAGATCTGAATTTAGGTGGTACCACGGACTAAAAGCCCGCCCTAAGTATATTAACTTAGGCGGGCTTATTTTTATCTTGATATTGGAGGGATTTTATTGTTGCTGATTCAAAATATTAGTCTTAGTTGGCATAAAAATGAAAGGGGTTCCGAGTGTGCTAAGGTACGCCATCAATTCCCAATGGCATATCCATTAGATGAAATACCACTTTTTAATGATGTAGCTGTACACCACCTCAGCTTTTTTCAGAGGGGGAAAATTTTTTGGGATTCCATTCAAGATACTCGTCTGTCTTTAGAAAAATATTTGCCAAAACTTGATTTCACATATAATCAAATCCAAAATGAAATTAAACAGAGAATTGCTTATATTAAAAAGTATCAGTTTCAGTTTTATAATTCTGTCAGTAAACTTAATTTGACTAATTTGTATTTCAGTCCTTGTATAGAGAAAGATGGCTTTGAAGTATCATTTTTTTATGATGAACGTCGAAGTGGGAAACCTTTTCGGAGGGGACATAATAAAGACTATCATAATTTACAGTCACCATTATATCATATAGATTGCTTAAATGAAACTGCATTTATATTGAAAAAAAATCAATATGGAAGAATTCTTTGGAATGAACGAAGAATAGATTATGACACTGGGGAGTGGTACTATCAACTTCATATATATAATATGATATATTTATTGGATAAAATATCTAAAAATGATATTTTCGTTTCTAATAAACCAGATTTTATATATCGACAAGAAGCAGTATTGTATTAGAAATTAATAGTTTATATTTGTGTAATATTTTATATAGTCACACAAAAATAAGGAAAAAGAAAAAGGAGTGAGTAAAATGGAAAAGACAATGGAACAGATTGTGGCATTGGCAAAAGCAAGGGGATTTATTTATCCCGGATCAGAGATCTATGGAGGATTAGCAAATACTTGGGATTATGGAAATTTAGGTGTGGAATTAAAGAATAATGTGAAAAAAGCTTGGTGGAAAAAATTTATTCAGGAAAATCCATATAATGTCGGAGTGGACTGTGCTATTTTAATGAATCCTCAGACTTGGATAGCTTCAGGACATCTTGGAAGTTTTTCTGATCCATTAATGGATTGTAAAGAATGTCATGAACGTTTTCGTGCCGATCAGTTAATTGAGGATTTTGCAAAAGAAAAGGAACTGACATTAGAAAGTTCTGTTGATGGATGGTCACAAGAAAAGATGGCAGAGTTTATTGCACAAAATCAGATTCCTTGTCCAACTTGTGGTAAACATAACTTTACTGAAATCCGTCAGTTTAATTTGATGTTTAAGACGTTTCAGGGAGTAACAGAGGATGCAAAAAATACAGTATATTTAAGACCGGAAACGGCACAAGGTATATTTGTAAATTTCAAGAATGTCCAGAGAACTTCCAGAAAAAAGATTCCATTTGGAATTGGACAGATTGGAAAGTCGTTCCGAAATGAAATCACTCCAGGAAATTTTACATTCCGAACCAGAGAGTTTGAACAGATGGAATTAGAATTTTTCTGCGAGCCAGATACCGATTTAGAATGGTTTGCATATTGGAAGCAGTTTTGTATTGACTGGCTGAAATCCCTTGGTATGAAGCAAGAAGAAATGCGGGTACGGGATCATGAAAAAGAGGAACTGTCTTTTTACTCGAAAGCAACTACAGATATTGAATATTTGTTTCCATTTGGATGGGGAGAGCTTTGGGGAATAGCAGACAGAACCGATTATGATTTAACCCAGCATCAAAATGTTTCCAAAGAGGATTTAAGTTACTTTGACGATGAAAAACAAAAGCGGTATATCCCATATGTTATTGAGCCATCTTTGGGGGCAGATCGAGTAACACTTGCGTTTTTATGTGGTGCTTATGATGAAGAAAAGCTAGAGGATGGAGAAACAAGAACCATTCTCCATCTGCATCCAGCATTAGCTCCCGTCAAAGTCGGTGTTCTTCCTCTTTCCAAGAAATTGGCAGCAGGTGCAGAAAAGATTTATACACAGTTATCTAAATATTATAATTGTGAATATGATGATCGAGGCAATATTGGAAAGCGGTATAGAAGACAAGATGAGATCGGAACTCCATTTTGTGTTACCTATGACTTTGATTCCGAAAATGATAATGCAGTTACTGTCAGAGATAGAGACTCTATGCAGCAAGAAAGAGTGCCGATTAGCGCATTAAAAGATTATTTAGATCAGAGATTAGACTTTTAATAATGAAATAAGAAAAATTATGAAAAACTTGAAAAAAGTGTTCCTTTCGGAAAAAGTTTGTGATATAATAAAAAATGACGACCGTAAGGAACACTTTGTTCTAAATTTTGGGACAAGTACATGATACGGTTAGAATTTAATCTAGGAGGAAGATCCAATGGCAACAAAATGGGTATACAAGTTTAACGAAGGCAGTGCCAGCATGAGAAATCTTCTTGGCGGCAAGGGCTGCAACTTGGCTGAGATGACAGGATTAGGAATGCCAATCCCACAGGGATTCACAGTGACAACCGAAGCTTGTACAGAATATTATAATAACGGAAAACAGATTTCAAAGGAAATTGAGGATCAGATTTTTGAATCTTTGACTTGGTTAGAGGGTGTAAATGGAAAGAAATTTGGAGATAACGAAGATCCATTATTAGTTTCTGTTCGTTCTGGTGCACGTGCATCCATGCCTGGTATGATGGATACTATCTTAAACTTAGGTCTGAATGATATTGCTGTAGAGGGCTTTGCAAAGAAGACCGGAAATCCAAGATTTGCATATGACTCCTATCGAAGATTTATTCAGATGTACTCTGATGTAGTTATGGAAGTTCCTAAGTCTTATTTTGAAAAGATTATCGATGAGATGAAGGAAACAAAAGGTGTTCACTATGATACAGAACTGACAGCAGAAGATTTAAAAGAGTTAGCAGACAAGTTTAAAAAGGTTTATAAAGAAGCAATGGATGGTCAGGATTTCCCACAAGATCCAAAGGAACAGTTAATGGGTGCTGTAAAAGCAGTATTCCGTTCATGGGACAACCCTCGTGCTATTGTTTACCGTCGTATGAATGATATTCCTGGAGATTGGGGTACTGCAGTTAATGTACAGACAATGGTATTTGGTAATAAGGGAGAAACTTCTGGAACTGGTGTTGCATTTACAAGAAATCCATCCACTGGCGCAAAGGGAATTTTTGGTGAATACCTGATCAATGCACAGGGTGAAGATGTTGTTGCAGGTGTTCGTACACCACAGCCAATTTCTCAGTTAGAGAAAGATTTACCTGATTGCTATAAGCAGTTTATGGATTTGGCAATGAAGTTAGAGAGCCATTTTCATGATATGCAGGATATGGAATTTACTATTGAAGAAGGAAAATTATATTTCTTACAGACCAGAAATGGAAAGAGAACTGCTCCTGCAGCTATTCAGATTGCATGTGATTTAGTAGATGAAGGACAGATTACACCTGAAGAAGCAGTTTGCAGAATTGAAGCAAAATCTTTAGATCAATTATTACATCCAACCTTTGATCCAGAAGCATTAAAGGCTGGTGAAGTAATTGGTACTGCTCTCCCAGCTTCTCCTGGAGCTGCTGCTGGTAAGGTTTACTTTACAGCAGAAGAAGCAAAGGCAGCAGGCACAAAGGGAGAAAGAGTTATTTTAGTTCGTCTTGAAACTTCTCCAGAAGATATTGAAGGTATGCACGCATCTCAAGGTATCTTAACCGTTCGTGGTGGTATGACTTCTCATGCAGCAGTAGTTGCTCGTGGTATGGGAACTTGCTGTGTATCTGGTTGTGGTGATATTAAGATTGACGAAGAAGCAAAGACCTTTGAATTAGGTGGATATACTTTTAAAGAAGGGGACTATATTTCCTTAGACGGAAGTACAGGTAAGATCTATAAGGGCGATATTAAGACTGTAGAAGCTTCTGTAGGTGGCAACTTTGGTCGTATTATGGCTTGGGCAGATCAATTCAGAAAATTACAGGTTAGAACAAATGCAGATACTCCAGCAGATACTCTCAATGCAGTAAAACTTGGTGCAGAAGGTATCGGTCTTTGCCGTACAGAGCATATGTTCTTTGAAGCAGACAGAATTCCGAAGATTCGTAAGATGATTCTTTCTAAAACAGTAGAAGGAAGAGAAGCAGCATTAAATGAACTTCTTGAATTCCAGAAAGCAGACTTTAAAGCAATGTATGAAGCATTAGAAGGCAGACCAATGACAGTTCGTTATTTAGATCCGCCTCTTCATGAATTTGTTCCAACAGAAGAAGAGGATATTAAGGCATTAGCACAGGATATGGGACTTAGTGTAGAAGAAGTTAAGACTACTTGCAACAATTTACATGAGTTCAATCCAATGATGGGTCACAGAGGATGTCGTCTTGCTGTTACGTATCCAGAGATCGCTAGAATGCAGACTAGAGCCGTTATCGAAGCTGCTATCGAAGTAAAGGAAGAGAAAGGTTACGATATTGTACCTGAAATTATGATTCCTCTTGTTGGTGAGAAGAAGGAATTAAAGTTTGTAAAGGATGTTGTCGTTGAAGTTGCAGAACAAGTAAAGAAGGAAAAGAATTCAGATATTCATTATAAGATTGGTACAATGATCGAAATTCCTCGTGCTGCTTTAACAGCTGACGCTGTTGCAGAGGAAGCTGAATTCTTCTCATTTGGTACAAACGACTTAACTCAGATGACATTTGGTTTCTCCCGTGACGATGCTGGTAAGTTCTTAGATTCTTACTATAAAGTAAAGATCTACGAATCCGATCCATTCGCAAGATTAGATCAGACAGGCGTTGGTCAGTTAGTACAGATGGCAGCAGAAAAGGGAAGAAAGACCAGACCAGACATTAAACTTGGAATCTGTGGTGAGCACGGTGGAGATCCATCTTCTATTGAGTTCTGCCATAAGATCGGACTGACTTATGTATCCTGTTCTCCATTCCGTGTACCAATCGCACGTTTGGCAGCAGCACAGGCAGCTTTAAACAATAAATAGAGGAACGCAGATATTTTTACTTCGTAACGCTTGTTATTACAAGGAAAGATGTACAGGAATACATGAAACACCATTCTGAGTATACAAAGGCGAATCGGTTTAAAGATATTATTTGCAAAATCTATATATAATTATCGAAAGGGAGGCTTTTGCTTCCCTTTCGTGTATCTGAAAAAGATACATTCTCTCGATTAGGACTAAATCCTAAAAGCTATGGCTTTAAAGGACTTAGTCCTTTTTATATACAAAAAAAATTTAAAGAGGTTCACACATGAACAATACACATGGTTTTTGCAAACAGGGAACATAAGAAACTTTACTATGGGAAACTAGAACAGTTATGATGATCTGTTCACTTCTGCCAGAGTACAGGTGGACACAGAACAGGTGCAGTCAACCAGACGTATAGCCAGTGAATTTGTGAGGAAACATAGTAGTTTATAATGGGTGTAGCACTTTCACAGGAAACTGATTGAAACAAGAACAGATTCAGGAAACAATGCCTACCACAGCAAAATGAATTTTTTATAAAGTTATATTCCCTTTAGAAAATTATTGCGGTATAATGAAACCATCAACTAATCAGGGTGAAAGGAAAAAAAGTATGGGACTATTTTCAAAAAAGCCAAAGGAAGCAGAATATGATGCAGCAGATTGTAAAGTAAAGAAACAAAGAATACGAGAACTTTTTAACGAATCTGTCAAAGACGGGGATACTTATGAAATTTTGTATGTTTATATGTCAACTTCAAAATTTGAAAGAGGTTTTGTGTTTGATACGAATACGACTACGTTTTTCTATTATATAGCTGGATTCAGACAAAACGATTTTAGTTTGGTTCTTATACAAATAGATGCTGCTTTACAAGAACATTCAGAACCGTTTTATATTGATATGGATAATATAGGAAATATATCTTATGAACCAAAGGTTCATCAATTATGTTTCGAGTATAAAAAAGGCTCGAAGGATTTTGGGGAACTGCTGAATATAGGCGGGACAAGTTCTAAAACTTTATATGGTCCAAAAAACATACACCAGCCAGATGAGATTGAGAGATTTCTTGATTTTGCGGAAGCATTTCGTACAAATTTGGAACAAAAAGGATATAAGCTGGATAAATGGAAAAGGTAAATACAAATTTGTGTGTGAAATTTTAATATTTGACCATGTTAATCAAATCCTTATTTATCGGTCTAATGGATAGCAAAAACAGACGCAGTGTATATTTTATCAATACATCAAAATATTAGAAAGGAAAGATGTCAAAATGCCAGAATTATCCAGTATTCCGCTCACCTACCAAGAAGGTGTATATGGTATAGTTGATTTTAGAGAGGACATTGACGACAACGCTATCTTCTTTGACTATGACGAACAGTATCAAATACTCACCTATGACATTCCAGTTGGGAAGGGCAAGCGTGAGATGACGCTGTACAACGTGCCAGAGGAAGATCTCATTCAGACATTGTGTGCCGTCTATAACAAAGATGAAACACTTCAAAGTGTCACCGCTACGCTTAACGGTCACGAAACACTTTTGTACATCCACTATGAAAACGAGGAGTACGCTAAGCAGGAAATTCGGAGATTTGCCATCCGAAATGCAGATACTATTATTGAGCAAATCCGACAATGCACAGATGTTGTGGCAAGACTTTTTATCGACTATTACTGTGACAGCGATAACATGGATTACCATGCAGTAATTGGCACTGCAACGCAAATGGAAGCTATAAGACAGAAATACCATTGCGAGGATTCCTGCGATAATTCCGGCAACTACCCGTCTGAATACATTGAGGGTGACAATAAGATGCTGATAACAATGGTGCGCTGTGCCGAAGGTCATCCAACAGAGAATTTTCAGTATGCAGTGGAAATCATGTCAAAACATATCAAGGAACACGCATTGGCAACATTGCACAAGACGAAGGATTTCAAATATATCTGTATGGAATATGACTAATATATAGGGAGTATTTTGATGATAGAGCAGTAGCCATTCAGACGGTAAAAGATATTCTCCATGAAAAAAAATATGAGGATTGCCATCTTGTGTAGACGAAATGGAATGGGACGATACAGAGAAAGTGGTGTTTTATGAGTATTTTGGGGGCTTTGATGCAGAATATGACTTTACCTCTGGCGGGAACTGGTCGATTTGCGTTTACAGCTCAGATTTTTATACTTAGAAAACAGCTTGAAACGTATCTTTCATATGATAGATCCAACGTGACATGTGTATATTTGTTGAGGACTAAATCAGTAAAACATTAAGTTTTATTGGTTTAGTCCTTCTTTTTAGTTTTTAATCGAAATTAATAAAAAACCAATCTCCTGCCTCAAATCCTGGAACTTTGCCTTCCACAAAATCTGATATTTGATATCCAGGAATTTTGCCACTTTCAATATCTGCAATAATTTGTTCCATTTCTTCTTCTGTATACAAAGAGCGTTGGGAAAATAGATGGTCTTGATTCTGATTTGAGGTGTCTTCTAATGTAAATTTGATATCGTTAATATCAGAATCTATAAATTTGGTTGATGGAATACCAAATTCAGAAAATAGAGCATCAAGTTCACTATTTGAATCATAGGTATATTTACCATTTTCATCGACAAGAAATTTTTGAGAAGCCATTAATTTACCATTAAAAATTGTGGTATTATCATCTTCATCTGTTATAAAATAATCAGGTTCTTTCTGGGCAGAAGTTGCAAAGGCAGTCGTTGTGCCAAAAACTAAAGAAAAGCCAAGAACAAGTGAAAAAATAGATGATTTTTTATATTTCATAATTGATACAATCCTTTCTTCTATTACATTTTTGCTAAAATTGTTACACAGTGGTACAAAGCCACTTTGAGTTTCTTCCATATTGATTAGTGTACGTGCATAGTCCGCTTTTGTGTTTTCGCCCAAAAGCCGAATAACTTCCTCATCACATAATAATTCAATATCTCGGTTTGCAAGAATATACATAATCCATACCAAGGGATTAAACCAATGCACACATAGTACTGCAAGCAATACTAATTTTGTAAGGCTGTCAAAACGTCGGATATGCACATATTCATGAGTCAAAACATATCGCATTGAATTTGTATTTTCCCATTCAGTAGATGTTGGCATCAAAATTACCGGATGAAATACGCCATAAGTAAGAGGAGCAGAAAACCGACTGGATTGTCTAATAGCAATCGAACGTTTCAGCCGATGAGTGCCCAACCAGCTTTTGATAAAGTCATTATCTACAGGCAGGGACATTTGAAATTCTTGTCGGCACTTCCAGTATACTATGGCAAAAAACAAAGTACAGATCAACACACCAACAATCCAAATAATCATCCATATAGAAATGGAGTTTGAAATATTTAAAATGTTATTAGGTATAGTAGATACTTGCCTTTTTACTTCAATCGGTAACATTCCAATAATTTGTGGGTCTTTTTTTTGTGTGTGCTTGCCTATCAATGAATACACACTAAATGCAGAGGGAAGGGAAAACGGAAAGAGTAGTCGTACAATCACTATTCCCCAAAGTGCCAAAAAAGTCTTTTTGGGCAACAAGTTGATTACCAAAGCACGTATAATGATAATTGCTAAAATCATGATAGCTCCAGCAAAACTCATTTGCAATAGGCTCATTTATACCACCTCACTCTAAGTCACCGACAATCTGTTTTAGTTTTTCGATCTGTGCAGCACTTAATTTTTTTCGACCTAGTAAAGCTGTGAACAGCTTGTCGACAGAGCCATCATACACCTTGTCAATCAATTCATTTGTTTCTGCCTTTTGTACCTCTTCTTTTGGCACAAGTGCATGACACATGAAGTTGGGTTCGGAGCGTTCAATCGCACCTTTTTTAATACAACGTTTAATCAAAGTATAGGTCGTATTAACGTTCCAGCCCAAATCCTCATTCAGCAGTTTGGCGATATATTTAGCAGGAACATCACCATCACGCCATAGGACAGACATTACTTTTAATTCAGAATCGAAAAGTTTAATGTCCATTTAATGACACCTCCTTTTTAAGACTGTAGTAGTAGGTACAAGTAAATACTACCACAGTCTTAAAATTTTGTCAATACTACTTCAGTCTTAAAAAAATTTTTTGATTGATGTAGTATTAGCTGTTAAAACTGTAGTATATAAGTGAAGCCAAAAAGGAGGTGATATAATTGATAGAAGATGAAAAAATTATTGAAATGTTTTTTCAACGTTCAGAGCAGGCAATACAGGAGTTGGATATAAAGTACGGAAAAATTTTCCGTAAACTCTCGTATAATATCGTAAATAACCTACAGGACTCAGAAGAATGTGTCAATGACGCTTATTTGGGTGCATGGAATACGATTCCACCAGAAAAACCCAATCCACTACTAACCTATATGTGTAAAATCGTTCGGAATATTTCATTGAAAATCTATTACAAAAAAGAAGCTGCCAAGAGAAAAAGTACTTACACAATTATGATGCAAGAGATTGAAACATGTATAACAGATCCAAATACAGTAGAAACCGAGATTGAGGTCAAAGAGTTAGCTCGTATTATTGAGAGTTTTTTAGATACACTGACCGTCGAAAACCGTGTCATTTTTATGTATCGCTATTGGTTTTCAAATAGTTACAAGGATATAGCCAAACTGGTAGGACTTACTGAAAAAAATATATCTGTTCGACTTACCCGTATTCGTCAAAAAATGAAAGACTATTTAACTGAAAGGGGAGTATTTGTATGAATTCGAAGAAGTTTTCTGAGGCTATGAGTGAAATCGATAATAAATATATTAATGAGGTTATTCTTTATAAAAAGAGAACAAAGAAGTTTAGTTGGCTTAAATGGGGAGTAATTGCAGCCTGTTTTGTAGTTGCTATTTTGGGGATAGATTTATTTAAAAAAGTATTATTTGACAGCAATATTGATATAGCTATCCTACATAATGGAGATAAGATTAAGTTTATTCAATCTGATACAGTTAGTAGTTTATCATTGGATATTGATGTAACTACAAGACAGCTTACAAAAGAGGAAGTGTATACTTTATTTGGGGACTTACCAGTTACAGCTAATGCAATTTTTCTTACGAATCGTAATAATAATAATATACAAAATTTAGTTGGTTTTGACGGAAAAATTGGAAATGTAAAGATGATTATAGCTACATCAGATATACAACTACTTGATACTATGATTATTGGAAATGAAGAAAATACAAAAGTCTATAACACAAATGTAACAGCAGGATATTTTATAACAAAACCTAATAGTAAAGGAGAGCAAAATATAATTTATTACGCTACATTTAAGCTGGGAAACAACAGCATATATCTTGAAAATGCAGGAACAAAGAAGGAAAGAGAAAGGGTGAAAAACGATTTAGTAAATGTTATTCAAGAATTAATAAATAAGGGTGCACTCAATCTAAGTTCCTTTATTGAATAAATATATTCTAAAAATTTAAAATAACCTATCTAAAATTGAATTGACAAATCACAGTTTCGTATTTAGAATTTATTTAATATATCAAATATCCTAAAAAATCAAAAATAATAATAAAGGCATTTACAAAAGGAGATATGAATATATACGAAAAATACTATTAATATATGGAAATATTAAAAATAGGAATTATAAAAGAGCGAGGGGAGTTATTATGTTTTATCATGCACGAAACGAAAATGTTTGTGTAGGAAGTTTAGATATGGATTATATTTCTTTTGGAAATGGAAATGAAAATTTGATTATGTTGCCCGGTTTAGGGGATGGATTATCTACTGTAAAAGGAACTGCTTTTCTGTTCTCTATGTTATACAGACTATATGCGAAAAAATATAAAGTGTATATTTTTAGTAGAAAAAATAACCTTCAGGAGGGATATTCCACAAGAGAAATGGCAAAAGATCAAGCAGAGGTCATGAGAACTCTTGGTATTTCAAAAGCACATATTTTAGGAATATCTCAGGGAGGTATGATTGCTCAATATCTTGCTATTGATTATCCTAATTTAGTTGATAAACTTATATTAGCTGTAACAAGTTCAAAATCAAATGAGATAATGCAGCAATCAGTTAGTACTTGGATTAAAATGGCAGAGGAGAAAAAGTATAAAGATCTAATGATTGATACAGCAGAAAAATCATATTCAGAACATTATTTAAAAAAATATCGACTACTTTATCCAGTAATTGGTAGAATAAAGAAACCAAAAGATTTTAAACGTTTTCTGATACAAGCAACTTCTTGTATCAAACATAATGCGTATACTGAATTGAATAAAATAATATCTCCAACGTTAGTAATTGGAGGAGATTGTGATAGAATTGTAGGAACAACTTCTGCATCTATTATAGCTGAAAAAATTAGTGGCAGCGAACTGTTTATTTACAAAGGTCTTGGTCATGCGGCATACGAAGAAGCAAAAGATTTTAATGAACGGGTTTTGAATTTTTTAATAAGATAGTTAAATATCCTGTAATCATATGATAGATTTTGCCTTTACTCCTTTACCATATAAAAAAAATAATTGCCTTTCCCTGTTGTGCCGTTTCTGCAAAATATTTTTTTAAAACCATTAGATAAAAATAGATATACTCGTAAAAATCATCTTCTTTAGTATGATTAGTAAGTGGATATACCTCATTTTTTTGTAATGCCTTAAAGTCATACATTTCTTTTAAGATATTATCATCTAATGAATTAAGAAAATTTGAAGCTTCTTTAACCTGTTCTACTGTAACATAAGATGCACCATAATCTAAGTCACAATCTATTACAGTATCCATTGGGACGATATATTTCATAGGTGCTTTTCCATAAAATCTATCTTTACAAAGAATATAATGAATTGCATCCCATGACTTTTCAATATTGATACATGGTTTAAAGATAATATCATGAATGTCTTTATCGCCATGTATAATCTGTTGTAATATAGAATCTTCAACAGTTATATAGTTTCCAATCATACTCATATAAATTACCCTTCTATTTGTTAAAATTATCTATTTCATTTTACTTTAAAATAATTTTATCACAGATTGATAGTGAAATCATTAAAAAAATCATTAAAATCAAAAATAGTAAACAGGAAGTGTACAACTTAGAAATACATTTCCTGTTTTTGTATATAAAACTATTATCATAAATAAATTAATGTTATTCATAAAATAATTATTGTTTTTCGTTTATTTTTGTTGTATAATCACTATTGGAACGTATTACTTGTTCTGAAAATTCAGTTGTAGTAGGTACGATATCTTGTACAATAAAAAGCTACACAGAAAAGAGGCTAAAAATGGAGCAAAATCGATTAAAAATCAGAAATGCAAGTAAAAGAATGACTATCATTCTTAGGATAGGAGGTGTTATATCGGGTATTATTGCCATGTTGGCACTAACCGGAATTTGTATTTTGATATTTTCAAACGAAGAAACAAAATTGTCTTTTCTTTCTGCCTTTCATGTTACAGCAAATAATGGAACTATTATAAACATTCATTTACAAGAATTATTACTTATGTTTGCTTTTATGTTGGTAGATGCTATACTAATAACAATTATTATACTTTTTGTTCACGCCATTTTTAATCATATACAAAAAGAAGATACACCCTTTTCCCACCAAAATACAATTCGAATTAAAAAAATCGCAATCATAACAATTATTTTAAGTATAGTAGGAAGTTATTCCGACGCATTAGTAGATTATTATACCATTGGACAATTAACATGGAAAATCAATATAGTTGGATTGATAGTTGGCATAATTATTTATTGTATATCCTTAATATTTGATTATGGCTGTGAGTTACAACAGCAATCAGATGAAACTTTGTGAGGTGATGATATGCCAATCATTATAAGATTAGATAGAGTTATGGCAGATAGAAAAATATCTTTAAAAGAGTTATCGGAAAAAGTAGGTGTTGCGAATGTGAATTTATCAAAAATAAAAACGGGAAAAATTAGTGCAATCCGTTTTTCGACTTTAGAAGCAATCTGTGATGTACTAGATTGCCAGCCAGGAGATATTTTAGAATATAAAAAAGAAGAGAAGGAATAGGGATAAAATGAAACTATTTGGTCGGATTTTAGCAATAATCTATGCTGTTTTAATGATATTTGCACTATTAAAAGCAAAATCAAAAACAGTCTCAACTTTATTTATAATGATCGGATGTTTTTTGATTTTAATATATTCTATAGGTGATATGATTTGGTATAAAAGTCCTATTATTATCTTAATAATTGGAATGATTAGTGTTTCTATTGGTACATTTCTAAATGGTATGAAACAAAATAATATACATATTAGTCATCATATAATACGACTTGTTATTGAAAGTATTATTACTATAATTTGCTGGATAGGTAAATAGAACTATAGATGAAAATTTAGAAGGTAAGGGTTGTATAACTAGATCATTTGTACTATCATAAAAAAAGAAAAGGAAGTGATTAATTAAAATAGGATATATAAATAAAGATGTAGAATTTATTGAACCTAGTGTACTTAGAAATGGAACTATTGTTTCAGCAGATTTAGGAAGAAAGTATTCGATTTATAATCCAGAAGACAAAAGTGTTTTAACCCACTTTTCACGTGGGTTTTATCAAAGCCTATAATAATAAAAAGGAGAACAAAATGTTTAAAAAAGGACATACTCTGATTTTCTTATGTTTTTTATTGACATGTTGTCTGTTAGTTGGCTGTACGAAAACAGACAACAAAAAGGAAGAAAATCCTTCTAATATTCAGAAAGAAAATGAAACAGACGATGAGAAACTTTCTGACAATCAGAAAGAAAATGAAACAGATAATCAAGAATCTTCTGATAATGAAAAAGATATTACAAAACAGCCAGATAAAAATGAATCCGAAGATACAGACAAAAAAGAAGAAGTTACGTTTGATCTTTTGGAAAATTATAAGGAGAGGAATATTCCCTCTGTATATGAACAGGGAAATGGAGAGGAACATTATTCCAATGTCTGTTTAAACCAAAACAAAGAAATCCAATGCTATACTTGCAGTGAAGATGCACAAGGATATCATATTTGGAAATATACCCTAGCGGAAAATGAGGAGGAAAAGTCTGCATCTTGGAAGAGAGAAGCCGTTTTATGGACAGAAGGGATTCAAAAAGAAATTGCGAATGGATTGATAACTGTATTTTTGGGACAAGATGGGAAAGAGTATGCGTGGTATTTAGGGAAGGATGAGAGTGCTCATTTCGTAAAACAAGATGGGGATTCTTTCATAGAAATAAAAGGACTTGATTGGGGATATACAGAGTTTATTGAACCTAGTGTACTTAAAAATGGAACTATTGTTTCAGCAGATTTAGGAAGAAAGTGTTCAATCTATAATCCAGAAGACGGAAGTCTTTTAAATCGCTTTCCATGTGGGTTTTATCAAAGCCTATGTGTGGAAGAAAACCAAATTTACATAGCAGATCCAACTGGTTCCTCGGTTCAGCATTATAATGCAGAAATAGAGGAGTTTGCATCCACAATAGAGGCAGGATTTGAGACAACCATTCGAGTGGCAATTCAGGACGATGATATTTATGTCTGTACTGTGACAGGGATTTATCGTGCGAAAAAGGATGGAGGAAAATTTCAGAAGGTACTAGATGCAGGAACCTATCATTTTGCAAAGGATGGAGGAACTTTACTAAAGTTTTTTGTAATAGGGGATGCGTTCTATGTTGTCTATGGAGAAGATGGAGGTGCGATTAAAAAGTATTCTCCTGCAAGGGAAGATGATATTGCAACGAATTCTTTAAATATTTATTCCTTAAAGAAAAATGAAGTCATTCTTGATATGATATCCGAATTTCAGGATAAGTACCCAGATACCGAAATTATTTATGAAACAGGAGAGGGCTCAGAAGGAACCGTTACTGTAGCAGATCGTATTCGAGCCCTAAATGCCAGAATTTTAGCAGGAGATGGTCCAGATATTTTGGTCTTAGATGGGCTGCCAACAGAGTCGTATATAGAGAAAGGGATTCTTGCGGACTTAAACCCAATGTTGGGAGATTTAAAGGAAGAATTACTGCCTTCAGTCCTGTCTGCCTATATGGTAGAAGGAAACATGTATATGTTGCCTACCCATATTTCATTTGCAATGTTTCTTACATCTGGACAGGAAGAATCGGTATATTCTTCTTTGGAAGCCCTAGTGGAGTATTCTGAGAAAGAGGAAGGAATTCTACCAGAACGTTATAGTTATATAGATTACTTGGAAATCTTATATTATAATTATCGACCAGAATTAATTTCAGAAGATAAAACAGTAAATAGAAAGAATCTGGAAGAGTTTTTAAGTTTAACAAAAAGACTGTGTGAATCCGAACAGGCAGTAGAAGAGTCAAGTTGGGTCGCTACGTATCAGGAAGGAAGAGATCCAAGCTTTCCATTTTTTGAAAAGGAAGCCGATCTTGCATTTATTTTTATAAATTCTCCCTATAGGTTTGACAACTGTCCATATGTAGTGGAAGCAAGGGGAGGAGAATTAGTACCAAATGGAGATGTATTCTTTCCAAATACCTTGCTTGGAGTCAATCGCTTATCAAAGAAAACAAGCTTAACCAAAACTTTTATTCAATTTGCTTTCTCTTATGAAATACAAGAAAGATATATAGGAAAAAGTGTTGGATTTCAAATTCATACAAAAGTATTAGATGAATTTGCAAAGATAGATCATTCTGGTTGGACTTCATCACGTAGTGATGGTGTTAAACTCAAAGGAGCAGGACCAGAAAAATTTGAATGGTTGATTCAGGTGGTGAAAGAGAAATTACATACACCATTCACAGTAGAAGAAACACTTTGGAGGATCATAGAGGAGGAATCGATAGAATATTTAAAGGGAAATAGAGAGCTGACAGAAAGTGTAAATGCGATTACAAATCGTATTCAGCTATATTTATATGAACAATAAATAAGGAGAACGAAATGTTTAAAAAAGGACATATTCTTATTTCCTTATGTCTTCTATTAATGTGCTGTCTGTTACTTGGCTGTACAAAAACAGACAGCAAAAAGGAAGAAAATTCTTCTGATATTCAAAAAGAAGATGTAACAGATGAGAAAAATATAACAGATAATCAAGAACTTTCTGATAATGAAAAAGATAATACAAAACAACCAGATGAAGATGAATCCGAAGTTACATTTGAGCTTTTGGAAAATTATAAGGAGAGAAATATTCCTTCTGTATATACAGAAGATAATAATAAGGAACAATATCGTAATGTTATTTTAAATGAAAACAATGAAATAGAATACTATACTTATAGTGAGGAATCAGATGGTTATTCTATATGGAAATATACCTTGATAGAAGAGGAAAAGTCTGCATCTTGGAAGAGAGAGGAAGTTTCATGGCTTAATGGTTTACAAGGAAAAATCAGTGGTGGAAGAATAGTTCCATTTCGAGGTGAAGATCTCAATAACTATGCAGTGTATATAGATAATATGGAGAAGGCACATGTAATAAAACAAAGGGAAGATTCCTTTACAGAGATTTTAGGACTTGATATACGCCAGACAGATTACAGACAGGTTGCCGTGCTTAAAAATGGAAATATTGTTTCAGCGGATTTAGGAAGGGAGTGTTTTGTTTATAAACAAGAAGATGGGAGTCTATTGACAAGTTTTCGTAGCGGATGGTACGAGAGTTTATGTGTGGAGGAAAACCAAATTTATATTACAGATCAAACAGGTTCCTCGGTTCAGCATTATGATGCAGAAAAACAGGAATTTAAGACGACTATTGAAGCAGATTTTAAGACAGATGTAAGGATTGCCATAGACAAAGATGATATCTATGTCTGTACAAAAAACGGCATTTATCGTGCAAAACAAGATGGAAAGGAATTTCAAAAAGTTTTAGATTCAGGAACATACCATTTTGCAAAGGATAGTGGAGTTTTGCTGAAATTCTTTGTGATAGGAGATGCTTTTTATGTTGTGTATGGAGAAGATAACGGTGCGATTAAAAAATATTCTCCTGCAAAAGAAGACGATATAACAACGAAATCGCTTACTATTTATTCTATGAAATCAAATGATGTTATCTTGGATATGATATCCGAATTTCAAAATAAGTATCCAGATACCGAAATTATTTATGAAACAGGAGAGGGTTCAGAAGCAAGTGTTACAGCCGCAGATCGTATCCGAACTTTAAATGCCAGAATTCTAGCAGGAGATGGTCCAGATATTTTAGTCTTAGATGGATTACCAACAGAATCGTATATAAAAAAAGGAATTCTTGCAGACTTAAATCCAGTGTTGGGAGATTTAAAGGAAGAATTACTACCTTCCATTCTATCAGCTTATACAGTAGAAGATAAGATTTATATGCTTCCATCTAGGTTCTCGATTCCAATGTTTCTTACTTCTGGTCAAAACCCTGAAGTTTATGCTTCTCTAAAATCTTTTGTAGAATATTCAGAAGCCGAGGGTGGTGTTTTGCCAGAAGGGTATTCCTATTTCGATTTTCTGCAAATTCTATATTATAATTATCCGCCAGAGATAATAGAAAAAGATAAAACAGTAAATAAAGAAAAACTAAAGGAGTTTTTAAGTTTAACAAAAAGACTATGTGAATCCGAACAGGCAGTAGAAAAGACTAATTGGTTTGTTACTTATTTAGAGGGAAGAGGTATGGATATTCCTTTTGCAAAAGGAGATGTAGACTTTGGTTTTATCAATATAAAAGGAGGATATGGACTTGCTACTTATCCCCATGCAGTAGAACTAAGAAATGGAGAATTGGTTGCAAATAAAGATATATTTTTTCCAGAGACTTTACTTGGAATCAATGCGTTATCAAAAAATGAAGAACAAATATCGGCTTTTATCCAATTTGCGTTTTCTTATGAAATACAGGAACGATATATAGGTTCTTCTGGTTATCAAATCTATACAAAGGTATTAGACGAGTTTGCAAACGAGGATCTTTCCTATTTATTATCAGGCGATAGTACGACTGTCTTAAGAAGTGCGAATCAAAAAGAAAATGAACAAATGATTGAGATTGTAAAAAAGGCATATACACCGTTTATGGTAGATGAAAGTATCTGGCAGATCATAGAAGAAGAGTCTATAGGATATCTAAAAGGAAATAGGGAACTAACAGAAAGTGTAGATGCGATTGCAAGTCGTATTCAACTATATTTATATGAGCAATAAATGAATGTAGGAAACATAGAAATGGGGAGTAATGATGGAAAGAAAAACTCAAAAAGTAAAAAGTCTGCAAAAACAAAAGCGAAAGTTTCGTAAGGAATTACTGTTTTTACTGCCAAGTGTTATTGGAGTAATCATTTTTTATTTTATTCCATTTTGTGATGTTCTTTTACGTTCATTTCGCCCAGAGTTTGGCGGTGGTTTTGCAGGATTTGATAATTATAAGGCTGTGCTTGAAAACAAAGCATTTAAAATTGCAGTAAAAAACACATTAAAATTTGTAGTAATCTATATTCCTATCCTGTTAATCTTTTCTTTGTTTCTTGCTGTTTTACTAGATTATTTAAGAGAGAAACAAAAAATATACAAAAAGATTTTCCTGCTTCCTATGGCAATTCCAGTGGCATCATTAGTACTGATTTGGAAGGTATTTTTTGGTGAGTTTGGTTTGATTAACCGAATTTTATCCTGTTTTCATGTGATAGGGCCAGACTATTTTCATACTTCCTTTGCTTTTTTGGTACTTGGTATCACTTACCTTTGGAGAAATTTTGGATATGATATGCTGTTGTGGAAGACAGGAATCGATGCAGTTGATGCAGATTTATATGAAGCCGCTGCTTTAGATGGTGCTGGATTTGTGAAACGATTTTGGTATATTACACTGCCACAGTTAAAAGAGATGGGTTTTGTCATTATAATAATTTCCGTGATTAATTCATTTAAAGTATTTAGAGAGGCATATCTAATTGGCGGAGATTACCCAAATCAAAGCATCTATATGCTTCAGCATTTGTTTAATAACTGGTTTGTACAGCTAGAACTTGGAAAACTCACAGCAGCGGCAATCATGTTAGCATGTGTCATAATCTTTTTTGTTGCTTGTATTGAAAGGATTTTAACACCAAAAGAGGGATAAAGTGAAAAAATTAATTAATCTTTGTATGATGTTTTTGGTGCTATTAATTTTTGCACCAATCTTTATTACAATAGTTCATTCTTTTATGGGAATGTCTGAACTTGAGTTAAATATTGGGGGAATTTTAAGTGGCTCACAAAAGCCAGTAGCAATCTCTTTATTACCCTCCTATCCTACACTAAAAAATTATAAGGAACTTCTACTTTATTCGGAAGCTTTCTATCAAATGTTTTGGAATTCTACGTTTCAGTCTGTTTTGACTATTTTAGGACAGGTTATAGTGGCGGCACCTGCCGCCTTTGTGATAGCAAAATACCAGTTTCGTGGTAAACGTGTTCTATTTTGGATTTATCTTATTGTAATGTTAATGCCCTTTCAAATATTAATGGTTTCAGAATATTTAATCTTAAAGAATTTATTTATCATTAATACACACTGGGCTATCATTCTTCCGGGGATTTTTGGAACATATCCTGTCTTTATTCTGACAAAAGTATTTATGAATATTTCAGATGATGTTATGGATGCAGCAAGATTAGATGGAGCAAACAGTTTGACTTTACTTTGTAAGATCGTATTGCCAATAGGAAAGGGAGGTATTATAGCAGTTATGATCCTTGATTTCCTAGAATGTATTAACAATATCGAAACACCATTAGTATTTTTAAAAGATAAAGCCTTATTGCCTCTATCTTTATTTTTCCCACAAGTCTCGATTTATAATGCAGGTGCAGTATTTGCAGCCTCGGTCGTCATTATGCTGCCAACTGTTTTAGTATTTATAATCGGAGATGAATATTTGGAAACAGGATTTCAGGCATTTCAGATAAAAGGATAAAAATTTGGAGAGTATTATGAAAAAGAAAACAAAAAAACTGACCTATCTTATTCTAGCCATTTTTTTAATTAGTATGATAGTAATGACTATCATATCCAGAATTATGAATGAATCCCATATTCCTATAGTAGAGACACAGACTCCACGATCGGCTTCTTTAGTGTTGGATGCTATTGGAAGAGGTGTCATTCGGTTAGCAACAGGATTAGATACAAAGGTTCAAGATGGACTTTTTGAAAAAGATACCTATTATGTTGAGGGATATTTTTTTAATAAGGAATATGTAGAAAATACTTTAGAAGGCAGTAAGATCCAACTTTCTATCGATGAAAAAAAGGTAGAGGGAACACTTATTACTAAGACGTACAATTACAGAGAGAATACAATAGACGTAGTGATTTCTCTTCCACAAGAAAAAGAATATGTGGCAGGAAATGAGGTAGAATTTGTTTTAGAAAATACCAAAGTAAAATACCCATGCTGTATTGCAAAAGATTTGATTTATGAGGAAGACGGTACATATTATGTCTATCTTTTAAAAGAGAGAGAGAGTATTCTTGGAAATGTTACAATCGCTGTAAAGACACAAATTCACATTATAGCACAGAATAAAAATGCTGCTGCCATTTTAGAAGAATTAGGAAGTAATACAGAAATTATTGTCAAGGATGTGGAATTAAAAGATGGAATCAAAGTAAGAAAAAAAGAATGGTAAGAAATGATTATATGATATCTCCTAATATGGTATTCTTAATAGTAAAGCAATCATTACTTATTGTTTAATCAATGGTGGATTTTTCTGCTTATTTTTATGTTGATAGTTTTAGTATTCTGGCTTAATATTATAAAATAAAAGTCAGAAAAAGAAATGAAAATACAGCAACTAGAAAACAAAATGCTAGATGAAAATTATCAGGCTTTACTACAAATTAAAGTTCAGTGCAGATCGGGTGGTATGAGTAATCTCATATTAAATTCAGCCGAAATATGTGCTTTTTTTGCAAACCTATTAGATAATGTGATAGAAGCAAGTGAAAAATGTCAGGCAAAAGATATGAAAGTAAATATGTATTAAAGATCAGTTTCAAGTGGTAATCTATTTGAATGGATTTTGATATGCCTATAAAGCATAGTATATGTTTTAATTTAAGTATTTGCTATTTGAAAAAATCAGTATTAAAATGAAGATAAAGAAAAACAAAGGGAGATTTTAATTTATGGAAGAAAAATTAATTTTGACACAGGAATGGGATAAAACTTTTCCGAAAAGTGATAAAGTAAATCACAACAAAATAACTTTTCATAATCGTTATGGGATTACTCTGGCTGCAGATAGATATATACCAAAAGATGCAAAAGGCAAACTGCCTGCTATTGCTGTAAGTGGTCCTTTTGGAGCAGTCAAAGAACAGGCAGCAGGTTTGTATGCACAGACAATGGCAGAAAGAGGATTTCTTACGATTGCCTTTGATCCATCCTTTACTGGAGAAAGTGGAGGACAGCCTCGTTATGTAGCATCTCCTGACATTAATACAGAAGATTTTCAGGCAGCAGTAGATTTTCTTTCTGTGCAGGAAAATGTTGATCCAGAAAGAATAGGTATTATTGGTATCTGTGGCTGGGGAGGAATGGCACTGAATGCTGCCGCTATTGATACAAGAATTAAGGCTACAGTTGCATCAACCATGTATGACATGACCCGTGTCAATGCAAAAGGGTATTTTGATGCTGAGGATAGCAAAGAGTTGCGTTATGAGAAACGCAAAGCCATGAATACACAGAGAATAAAAGATTATAAAAGTGGAACATATGCCCTTGCTGGCGGTGTAGCTGATTCAATGTCAGAAGATGCGCCATTTTACTTGAAAGATTATCATAACTATTACAAGACAGAACGTGGATATCATATACGTTCCTTAAATTCTAATGGTGGATGGAATGTAACATCTTCTCTGTCCTTTTTAAATATGCCAATTTTACAGTATGCAGATGAAATCCGCAGTGCGGTTTTATTAATCCATGGTGAAAAGGCTCATTCCTGTTATTTTAGTAAAGACACATACAAAATGCTCACAGGTGACAATAAAGAACTGATGCTTATTCCAGATGCAGTTCATACTGATCTGTATGATAAGATGAATATTATTCCATTTGATAAGATGACAGAGTTTTTTCAAAAATATATGTAAATATGGAGTATGTGCTTATAGCGAGGGGAAATTGAAATGATAAAAGGGATTTTTTCTCTGATTTTAACTCTAATTTTTATTCTTGGATTAGCAGCCTGCGGAAACAATAAGGAATCTAACACATCGAAACAAGATGAAGAAGGCATTCCTTCAAGTAAAACTGAACTGACACAAAATATATCTTTTGACTTTGAAAATAAACAGGTACAATTAAATAGTGGCTATTATATGCCAATTATAGGTCTTGGAACGTGGACACAGGATGATGAAACTGTTGAAAATTCTGTTTATCATGCTTTAAAAAATGGTTATCGGCTGATTGATACTGCAAGATATTATAACAATGAAGTAGGTGTGGGAAAAGGAGTAAGAAAGGCAATCGAAGAAGGTATTGTCACTCGTGAAGATGTATTTATTACTACAAAAATCATGCCAGGCAGCTATCATGAACCTGACAGGGCGATTGATGAATCAAATGAAAATCTGGGTTTAGATTATATAGATCTTATGCTGATACATCAACCGGGAAGCAATGATAAAGCAGTTTATACAGCACTGGAACAAGGGGTTAAGGATGGAAAAATTCGTTCGATTGGTATATCGAATTATTATACGAAAGATGCCTTTGACCGTGTTACAGCAGATGCAGAAATTATGCCTGCTATTGTTCAAAATGAAAATCATATTTACTTTCAAAATACAGAATTTCGGAAATATGTCAGTCAGTATGGAACAATTGTGGAGTCCTATTATCCATTTGGTGGACGCGGACATACAAAAGATTCGATGGAAAATGATATAATCATAGAGATTGCAAAGGCACATGAAAAAACAGGTGCACAAATAATTTTACGTTGGCATTTACAGTCAGGATATATTACGATTCCTGGCTCAAGTAATCCTGAACATATTGCAGAAAATATAGATGTGTTTGATTTCACTCTTTCTGACGAAGAAATGCAGACAATTACAGATTTGAATACAAATAAACGATATGAAAGCTGGTAGAGGATTCCCCTATAACTGAAACATAAGATCAGTTATAGGGGAATCCTTTAGGTTTATTCCGCTATTTTCAATTTTTTACTTGCACTTACAATAAAACCAATATTATGAATCGAACTGCCAGAGGAGATACTGCCATTATAATCTTTCGAAGTAATATGAAGCGTTTTACCAGATACAGAATAATTTCCATTCCATCCATCCGAAAGGGTTATTGTATGATTGAAAGGGATATCAATTTCCCATGTATCACAGTTTTTATCAGAGATATTTTCTAAAGTCAGTTCATATTGATAAAAATATTTTTTATCTGATTCCCAACTATTCTTTAATTGAGCTGTAAAGGAAATATCTCCATTACTTAAAGAAATAGTAGATGTTGAACTTTGATCTTGAGTTGGTTTTTTTGAATCCTCTTTTTGTTTTTCAGAAGTAGTAGTCGAAGTATCTTTATCAGTTGGTTTTTTTGAATTCTCATTTTCCTTTTTAGAAGTAGTAGGAGCAGTTTCACCAGTCAGCATATGATATAGCCATTTTCCGGAGGCACTTAAATCAGAGTCTGTAAAATCAGAAGTTTTACTACAACTACTGTTTAAAATAGCAGAGGTTTCATTTTTATTGGATAAATTCCATGCAACATAACTGACATCATATTCATTCATGATATTAACCCATTCATTTGCCTGTTTTTCATCGATAGCACCATTTCCACTTGCGTCACAGATTCCGTATTCTGTAACAAATATCGGAAGTTTCTCTTTAATTGCGGCAGCCATTGTATTTCTTAAAGAATCGGTATGCGTTGCAGCATAAAAATGTAGAGTATACATAATATTGTCATAACCGGTTATAGGATCTGCCGCTGCCTGATCGACATATTGTGACCAATTTGGTGTACCTACAATAATAATTCCATCTTTATCATATTTACGAATTGCAGAAATCACTTCTTTGGCATAAGATTTTATGTCACGCCAGCTTGTGCCACCATTTGGTTCATTACAAATTTCATATAATACATTATCATATTCTGCATATTGCTTTGCCATTTCAGCAAAGAAGGTCTTTGCTTCCTTTTTATGTGTATTAGGATTATTGTCCGAGAGAATATGCCAATCAATAATAACATACATATCCAATTCGGTTGCATAAGTTACACCATCTTTTATTAGTTTCTTTAAAGCCTCTTTGTCGCCTCCGCTACAATATCCTCCATATTCTTCCGTATACATGGCAAGTCTGATAACATTTACATTCCATTCCTCACGTAGCTGCTGAAAACACTCTTTATTCACATAGTCAGGAAACCACGAAAGTCCATGGGTGCTAATTCCCTTTAATTGAACAACATTGTCATTACTATCAATCAGTTTTGTTCCTTCTACATGAAGTGCTCCTGATGAAGATGGGAAAGCAATATCTGTTTTAGCTGTATCCGATTTTGCAGTATCTTTTTCCGACTTTTTGTCTGGGACTTTAGTAGGCTTTGCAGTATCTTTTGGTTTAGAAGGCTTCTTTTTAGAAGAAACAACATCGTTTACAATCTCTGATTTCGTTTCAGAGGACTGACCTGCCGTTTCTATACCACATCCTTGCCAAAATAAAGATAAACCCAAAAAAATTGCCATGCCAGCCATATAAATTTTCTTTTTCTGCATAGTTTAAACACCATCCTTTCAAAAGTTTTGTAATTTAGAAATTATTTATGATATAATCTCATTAGAAATAAATATTTTGCCGAACTGATTTTGTAAGTTAATTGTATCATATAATATAGTTTGATTCAATAGACAGTGATAGTAATACTAGAACAAACGAAAGGAGTTTATTTATGAATATATCACGGAATTATGTTTTTTTACTATGGCATAATCACGACTTGAGCGATGATTTTGGCACACATGAAGAAATAAAATTGATTGGAGTTTTTTCATCTGAAGGAAAAGCACAAGAAACGATTGAACGTCTGAAAGATAAAGAGGGATTTCGAGATTATCCATTAAGCTGTTTTGAAATATCTAAAACAAAAATTGACCAAACAAGCTGGGCAGATGGATTTTTTATCGCTCGTTGGACAGAATAGTGCTTGTATTATACACAAAACTATAAATTGAACGATGAGGTATTTATGTGGGGAATTTGTTATGATGTTAATACATATCCAGATATGTATGGTTTAGTAATCGAATATAAGTTACTTAACCAAGATAGAGCATTTGTTATCTTACCTAAAAACGGCTATCAATTAAATCCAAAAGAAATTAAAAAGTTGCCAGAGCCTCCAAAATATATTTACGGACAAGAAGTTTGCCCTTGTAATCATCCTGAAATGACAGGTATCATTTCAGAGATTTATTGGCATTTTAAGAAAAACTGTTATTATTATAAAATACAAATTGGAAAAAAATTAAAAAGCAAACGATATTTTGATAATGATTTAAAGCAGTTAAAGTTATGATTAATAAATAGATAGGTTTAATTTCAGGAATATAGATTTGTTTGGTGTGATAAATAGAAAGTAATAGTTGACAGAATAGAAATATTTCATTATAATAAGTAATATAAGTTACGCAACTAATGTTGCACAACTTATATTACTTAAAGGGAGAATATATCAATGCCGCCTAATTTTAAATTTACAAAAGAGGAAATTTTAAAATCTGCTTTAGATATAACGAGGGAAAAGGGAATGTCGGCTCTAACAGCCAGATCGTTAGCTGCAAAACTTGGCTGTTCTGTCAAGCCTATTTTTGGATTATTCCGAAATATGGCGCAAGTACAGCAAGAAGTTTTCCTTGCAGCAAATAGTATGTATCAAAATTATTTACAGGAAGATATGTCAAAAGGAGAATATCCTCCTTATAAAGCGAGTGGTATAGCATATATCCGATTTGCAAAAGAGGAAAAAGAACTCTTTAAATTGCTTTTTATGCGTGATCGTTCCAGTGAAGAGAAAAAACAAAATAATGAAGAAATAAAACAGATCATTGAATTAATTGAGAAAAACACAGGGTTGAACAAAGAAGATGCGTATTTGTTTCATATTGAAATGTGGTTGTATGTTCATGGCATTGCAACCATGATTGCAACTTCTTATTTAGATTGGGATATGGAATTTATCAGTAAGGCTTTAACAGATGGATATATTGGTCTGAAATATCGTTACTGCAAAGAGGGGAAATCAGATGGAAGCAATTAAAACAGTAGGACTGACAAAAAAATATAAAGATTTAACCGTTGTAGATAATCTCGATTTGGCTGTAGAACAGGGAGAATTATTTTCTCTGTTAGGGATTAATGGTGCGGGAAAAACAACTACAATTAAAATGCTTTCCTGTCTTATACAGCCTACAAAAGGGAATGCCTTTTTAAATGGAAAAAGTATTATATCAGATCCCACACAAGTAAAGAAAATGATAGCAGTATCACCACAGGAGACGGCAGTTGCCCCTAATTTGACGGTGAAAGAAAATTTGGAATTGATATGCGGTATCCATAGTTTTTCTAAGGATAAAACAACAAGAAAAGTAACAGATCTTTCAAAGCAGTTTGAGCTTATCCCTATACTTAATAAAAGAGCAGGAAAATTATCAGGGGGTTGGAAACGAAGATTAAGTATTGTTATGGCTCTTATTAGTGAGCCTGAAATTTTATTTTTAGATGAGCCAACACTAGGGTTAGATGTACTTGCCAGAAGTGATTTATGGGAGATTATTTGTTCTTTGAAGGGTAAGGTTACAATTATATTGACTACTCATTACATGGAAGAAGCACAGGCTCTTTCTGACCGAATCGGTATTATGAAAGATGGAAGACTTCTGATATTAGGGACTGCCGACGAATTAAAAGAGAAGACAAGGACAGACAAATTTGAGGATGCCTTTGTGAAGATTGTAAAGGGGATGATAAAATGAGATTGTGGACTTTTTCAGGGCGTACTGCAAAAGAAATTTTGCGTGATCCTTTAAATTTAATCTTTGGAATAGGATTTCCGACGATTTTAATAGTATTGCTTAGTGTAATACAAAAAAATGTTCCTGTGAGTTTATTTGAGATAAAAAATCTTACTCCCGGAATTACAGTATTTGGACTCTCTTTTATGACTTTATTTGCGGCTACTTTGATTGCAAAGGATAGAGAAACTGCATTATTGCAAAGACTTTATACTACACCGCTTCGTGCGGTTGATTTTATACTTGGCTATATTTTGCCCATTTTGCCGATTACTGTAGTACAAAGTATAATCTGTTATATGGTTGCAATCTTACTTGGACTTCCTATCACAGTAACTATTTTATATGCAGTAATATTTATTTTGCCTGTATCGTTGTTTTTTATTGCACTTGGACTTCTTTGTGGAAGTATTTTTAATATAAAACAAGTAGGAGGTATCTGTGGTGCATTACTTACCAATCTTACTGCATGGCTTTCAGGGGTATGGTTTGATCTTGAACTTGTAGGGGGAACTTTTAAAAAAGTTGCAAATATTTTACCTTTTATCCATGCAGTAGAATTAGAGAGAGCTGTATTAAATGGAGATTACATAAATATATTTCCCCATATTTATTGGGTATTGGGATATACAGTTACTACAGTTATTGTTTCAATACTGTTTTTTTTACATCAAATGAAGAATCAGTAAAAATTTTATAAATAAATGGAGAAAAAAATGGATGAGAAACTATTATTAATAGAAAAATATAAATTAAAACATGAAAACAACGCATGGTATTCGGAAAGAGAAAATTCTCATAAACATTTAATTTTCAAGGACACATTTTTTGAAAAGACAGATGTGATTGGTCTTTTGTTTCGTATTAATAAGCTATGTATAGCAAAGGTAAAATACTTTCGAAAAAATATTATGAAATACGAACCATTAAAGTACGACTATAAAAAAGGATTTTTCGTTGTTCCGTTATGGGACGCAGATTTTCTAAGACACCTTTCTTCTGGCTATATTCTCGATTTTCGTTATCTTCAGACAATTACTGTTTATGATGATTTTGTTCATCTATGTAATGAATTAGAATCTTTTGAATCATAGGAAAAGACACAGGTCTTAGTGGAAATATTCGAGTATGTGTGATACAATATTTCCATAGTTCTGTGGAGGCGATATTATGAACATAATCCAGTTTGATGACCGATACAGGGATGATATGATTTTTATGGTATTGGAAGCCAAAAATGCACTTGGTCGAATCCCAAGATTGAATGAAGATTTACTGAATGTCAAGGAAAGCTATATTGACAAGGGTGATATGTTTTGGCTTGCCATTGGCAATAACAACCGCGTGATTGGTTGTATCGGATATAGCTCTATTGATGGAACGACAGAAGTTTGTTTGCACCGGTTATATGTAAAGTATACCCTAAAGCATCAGGGTATCGGTTCGTTATTACTGCATACAGCCGAAGAATATATTCGCATGCAAGGTAAAACGGCAATTCTTGTTCATCTGGGTGGAAAAGAATATTTTGAATCTCATTTATTTTATCCAAAACACAGATATGTTCCCTATAAGCCCAATTATATGAAAAAAATATTATTTGTTTAGGGGGATTTATGAAAGAATCATTATATTTACATACTCCAACTTATGAAGAACTTTGGTATCGTCAGAAAATCATGCAAGATCCTGATACTATGAGTTACAACATGGGCTATGACTTAAATTTCAATGACTATGATAAAGCAACCGGGTGCATTGCTTTTCCAAAAAAGAAGTGGGCCGATTGGTATATCCATTTCATTGGACAAGAACCTCATCGCTTTTATGCTTACATAGCACGAGAATCCGATGGCGCATTTATCGGGGAAGTCAATGTCCATAGGAATGTAGATACCGGTTGGTATGAGATGGGAATTGTTTTGGAAGCGAAATATCGTGGAAAGGGCTATGGGGTAGCTGCCCTACGGCTGCTGTTGCAATACGCCTTTGAAAAAATTGGAGTTGAAGCAGTTCATAATGAATTTGAAGAGGAACGGAGTGCCGCACTGCAAACGCATCTATCCGCAGGTTTTACAAGATATAGACAAGAGAACAGAATTATTGAATTATTGATTACCAAAGAACAGTATTTTCGACAAAAGGCCATCAATTGCATGACCTCTGCAATCAGCAACATCCTTGCCGATAACCAGCCCTCTATTTATCTCTATGGTTCTTCTGTTCTGAATGATTTCAGATTCGGGTGGAGTGATATTGATATTCTTGTACTGACACAAAAGCGTATATCACAGCCGCAAGCCCAAAAGCTTGTAATGCTGCGTCAGAAACTATTAGAGAATGAAGCAGGCAATCCCTATTACCGCTCGTTTGAAGGAGGGATACTTACACTATCCTCATTCATTTCTCAAGAAGCCGATTGTGTGGTTTACTGGGGAACCACCGGGCAACGAATTATGGACATATATCCATTTGATAGTTTTTGCATGGTCGAGTTGTTGCAAAACGGGCAATTGCTATATGGTGTAGATGTCCGTAACCAATTAAAAATGCCTGAATATGCTGCTCTCTATAATGATGTTAAAAAGCATTATGAGAGTATTCGAAAGTATGGACAAACGACTAATCGCAATTTTTATTCTTTCGGTTGGCTTTTGGATATTGCCAGAGGGATTTACACACTCAGGAACGGAACTGTAACATCTAAAACGGATGCGGCACAATGGGTATTAGATAATAATTTATGTCCTGTTACCGATGCATTAGAGGTGGCTTTAGAAGTTCGTAAAAATCCGATGGCATATCGTAACAATTCGGAGATTTTCAACTACGCAGAAACCCTTGGGTATGTAATTCAGCGATTCGCGGATGTGTTAGAACAGGAGTTGGGTTCTACAAGCACCTAAAAACACAGACAGAGATAATGTAAAAATCTCTGTCTGTATTCCCTTTATCAGAAAATCAGTTCATTATTCACAATTTCCATTGCACAAGTCCGAATGTTGTTCACTCCCCCGCCCAATTCTAAGGCTTTTTCAGCCTTTAAACATTCTGTGATACCCTGTGCCTGTTTCATATCCTCTATGAGCCGTTCAAAGTGTTCCTGCGCCTGCTTGTCAATATCTATAAGATAGCTGTTCAGCTTTCCATTTACCGTTTTCAATTACATATTGAAATTCCGTTAAATTATCATCTTCCATCACTTGAAGAAGTGGCGGTAGGTCATTTACAGTATTCATCTTTGACAGGTCTGACTTTTTTACCCAAACCATTTCTCCCTCCTCTGATGATGTTACTTCTCCGAGAAATTCGTCTGTATGAAATAAAAATACAATGTACCGCCCATTCTCAATGGGAAATTGCTTGATTCCACATAATCTTGGATTCTGAATATCAAGTCCCGTTTCCTCTTTCATTTCCCGAATGACAGCATCTATGATAGATTCATTTTTCTCAATATGTCCTCCGGGCAAAGTCAAACCTTTCCAATCCTCTTTTAATCTGTTCTGCAGAAGGTATTTATCATTTTGATGAATCAGGCATAAAACCGTTAATTCGACATTTTCTGTTCTCTGCACACGCTATCCCTCCATGTACCGCTCTATTTCATTCCAAGTCTTTACCGTCAAGATATTTGTATCTTCTGTGTAGGGCAGATCGATCGCCCCTATATACCATACCGGAAACAGGCCGGCATTCAAGGCGCCTTTTACATCGCATTCATACTGATCCCCGATATACCAAACTTCATCCGGCTCTAATCCGGCTTTTTCCAAGGCCAGATCGAATATCCTTTTGTTTGGCTTGCGGAAGATATAATTGCTTGAGGTAATGATAAATTCAAAAGCATTTTCCGGAAGCAGTCTGTTGATACGTTCTGCAACCACAGAAGAAGCATAAGAAATATTGCTGATTACGCCTGTGCGGATACCTTTGTTTTTCAAATATCCCAAAAAATCTTTGATACCCTCTGTAGGCATTCCCGGAGCAGCGGCATTCCAGAATACGGTATCAATTTCGGAGTTGCTTAATGCAATCTCTATTCCCTGCGATTCATAAAGGTAAGGCGTAAACATGGTATTGGGTATTTCTATTTGAAATAAGTGTCTTTTTTCAGGATCAAATCTCCCGAATTCCTGATTGATTTCATTTGCTTTAGCCTGCACCTGCTCTGCCGACAAATGATACTTATTTCTTGTAGCATACTGTAAGACAGCCTCTGTTCCCCTTATCCCGTCAAAATTCTGTTCTGCAATAAGTGTCTGACCATAGTCAAACAGTACCATTTTAGGTATTTTCATACAATTTACCTCCAACTGGAAATTTATAATAATTATATTTCTTACTATATACCATTGCTATTTTTCCATCTTTAATGATGATAGCTCTTGCAGAAGGTCTGCTAAAAACGCTCCCGTTAGGAACATAATCTTTTTTGTCCATTTCAAATAAAATACGCACTTTATATTCTTCTACTTTCTAATACTTTGTTAAAAGAAGAGTTCCAGTCACCATAATACTATATAAAATCAAGAGATAATATGGAAAAAGTGCAGTGTTTATGTGTTGTGCAATCAATCCAAATAGGGCAGGGGATAGCAAAATTCCTATATAAGATGCTGCCATTTGTATTCCCATAACAGATTGGGAAATGTTCTTTCCAAAATTTTGTGGAGTTTGATGTATCATACTTGGAAATACAGGTCCATTTCCAAATCCAATCAAAAATAATTCAAAACCAGAAAGAACAGAGGGAAGAGGAAGAAGCAATAAAATAATTGCTGTTAAAGTTATAGTTTGTCCTATTTTTATAAGTTGGCGGCTGGTAAATCGAACTGCGAATATGCCAGAAAAAAAGCGTCCTAAAGCCATTCCAACATAGTAAAATGTAATCATCAGTGCAGCAGTATCCGGTGACATTTCTTTGATTTTGACAAGAAAGGTGCTGCCCCAAACACCACAGGTATATTCAAGACCACAAGATCCGATAAATACAAGGCAGGCTATACGTACTTTAGATTTTCTGAAAAGAGTAAAAAAAGAAATAAGTTTACTGTTTTCTTCTTCGCTATTTTCGGAAGAATGTTTTACTTTTTTCCAAATAGGAAGCGATACAATAGTTAAGAGAGCAATTCCAGACTGAAACCAAAACATCAAACGGTATCCATTTCTCCATGTGTCATGAGAAAGAACCAAAGACATTAAAAAAGGACTTAAAGAAACACCAATACCATAAAAACAATGTAAAAAATTCATATGAGTTGCTTTATAGTGAAGGGCAACATAATTATTTAGTGCGGTGTCAATAGCACCTGCTCCCAATCCAAGGGGAATTGCAAATAAACACAGCCATAACATATTGTTGGAACAAGAAAAGCCAAAGAGGGCAAGTGCGGTTATTGTTGTACTGATGGCTGTTATATTAGCAGTTCCAAAACGATGAATTAAACTTGCGGAAAACAGGCTGGAAATAATAGTTCCTCCAGAGATAATCATAGTGATAAAGTTGGCGTACGATACAGGAAGGTTAAGTTCTGTATAGATAGCAGGCCATGCCGATCCTAAAAGGGAGTCTGGTATTCCAAGCCCAATAAATGCAGCATAAATAACAATTAAAAGAAGAGTTGACATTTTGCGTAATCTCCCTATTTTTTAAATTTTATTCTATTATATCAATACAATTCTATTTAATCCACCCATTTTTGATATTCCTATTTTGAAATTTCAATTCTATTTAATCCACCCATTTTTGATATTCCTATTTTGAAATTTCAATTTCACATTTCGCAAAAGAATTTACAAAAAATTTCTAATATATCTGTTATATGTTAAAGATATGGGCTATAATTAAAAAAATTTGATTCATTGTTTCATAGAGAAAGTTATATAAATACAGTTAAAGTTAAGATTAGTATTTTAAAATTTTTAAAATAAATTTTTTGGGAAAATACAAAACAAGATTGACATTTCTATCCTTCTAATAGATAATAGTTTTATCAATAAATCGAAACGTTATTTCAAAAATGAGAATCCATATTATTGTAAATACTAAAGAGGCAAAAGGTGAAAAAAATTCAGATAATTAAAACTTATAATGAAGCCTGTAGGAAGTTATTTTTACAGGAAAAAATGAAGCGAAAAATCAGTGATGAGCAGTTATCAAAAGGAATTTGTGAAAGGAGAACTCTTACAAATTTAAAGAATGGAAAGACACACTGGACAAAGGTGACAGGAGATATTTTGATGCAGCGAATGGGAGTTTATAGTGAATATTTCGAAGTCGCAGCTTCAGCAGAGGAGTTAAAACGTTGGAGAAAGAGAGAGGATATCTGTCTTTTATTTGGAGAACAGCCACAAAAGGCAAAAGAAAATATAAAACAGTATCGAGAACTTTATAATAAACGTCAGCCAATAGAGGAACAATTTCTCTTACGAATAGAAACAGCAATATTATTACTTGAAAATAGGAAAGAAAACCAATATAAAGAAGAAATTTTTAATATGGCAAAAAGAGCAGTAGAATGTACAGTACCTAAAAATTTATATACAGATCTTTCTCAACTTTTATTAGCACCGGCAGAACTGGAAGCATTTATCTTGTTAGCAGCCGCTTATCATATTTGTGGAAAGGAAGAAGAGGCATGGCAGATTCAACAACAGGTATGGCATTATCCAAAACAGCATCAATGGGAAGAACGAATGGAATGTCTAATTCGACCACAGACAGCAATTTTAGGTATGATATTATGCCAGAAAAAAAAAGAGTGGGAACGTGCCTTTTTTATGGGCAAAAGGGCGTTAGAATGTCTACGAAGACATTTTCAGCAAAGATATGTTTTAGATCTACTAGAATTATTATGTATAATACCAAAGGAAGAAATTACAAAAACAGAATACATAGAAGAATTAGAGAAATATAGACAGACATTTTCACAGCTTTATCAGTTATATGAATGTCCAAATAAAAGGATATGGCAAACGATATCAATAAATAATACAGTAGAAGTAGGAACGATGTTGTATATGTTGCGACATGCAAATAAAATGACACAAGAAAAGGCAATTAGTTATTCGCAGGGCAATGAAATCATTTCTGAAAAGCAGTTATCTAAAATTGAGAAAGGAACACATATTCCATCGACAAAACATTATATGGAACTTTTGGAAAGGTATGGAAAGAAGAGAGATTGGAAGCATCCTCTATTAGAAACAAATTCAGTAGAAGTGCTTTCTCTACGACAAGATATTTGCACAATGCTTAGTAAAGGGCAGTGGGAACAGGCAAGAAAAGCAGTGAAACGATTGGAAAAGATGACAGATGAAAAGGAAATCAGTGTAAAGCAACATTTACTTTCATGGAATGTCATTATTGATTGGAAAATGGGACAAATATCTTCAAAGCAATGTCTTTTAAAACTTTTAGCAGCTCTTAACCTTACTGTTTCAGATATAAAAAATAAAAATCTTAAATATTGGGTATTTGAGCGTAGAGAGGGACAGATAGCAAGTGTAATAGCTGATATTTATAGAAAACAAGGCAAATATGAGGAATCAGAACAGTGGTATCAAAATCTTTTACATTCACAAATTATGTTGATGAACTATACAAAAATACCTACTTGGAATTATGGACTGACAATAGAAGGGTATCTTGGACTGATGGGGGATTTAAAACGCCATGAAGAAGCAATATATCTAGCAGATATAGGAATAAAAATATCTTTAAAAGATAGTAATATCAGTGATGTAATTCCCCTTTTATATGAATGGGTTTGGAATATTTATGAGTCTGCCTGTAATGACACTGAAAAACAGCAGCAGTATCAAGAAGAGTGGAAGAATAGATTTATACAGTGTCATACATTAGCAGAGTTTTATTATTATAACGAAAAAATACAATTTCTCAACGAAAGAAAGGAAAAGTATTTACTTATCAACCCTAGGATCTTGATCGGAATAGAAACATAGACTAGGAATTGATGACAGAGAAGACTCTTCAAATTCCGATAGTGTTATCTCTGGTTCAAAAGCATTTACATTTTGGGCAGGTGTAATAAAAGCAATGCAAAGACTTGCCGCAGTAATAGATAGTGATAAAGTTACATGTTTTCTTAATTTCATAATAATACCTCCTATTTTATATTTAAAGATGTGGGATAAAATAAAAGCCCGCATCTTTTTTCCAAAAAGATGGAATCAAAACGATGTGTACTTTTAGAAATTTTCATCTAAAATATATAATATAATACTAATTATAAAATAAATTTTGTTAAAAATAAAGAACTATTTTTGATATTTCCCAAATATGTTTATCAATGTATGAAAATACAAATGATAATAAGCAAATAAAAAAGGAGGTAAACAAATGAAAAAGCAAGGGAAACGCTTTGCGGCAATGATGGTAGCTACTATGTTCTTGACTCAGGTGGTATGTCCAGTAGTTCGTACAAAAGCACAGACGATGGAAAGAAGTCAGATTGAACTATCAGATCAGGATATTGCCAGTTTATATCAAACGACAGGATATAACTGGCAATCTGTGCATGATCCATCTATTGTAGCTACAGATGAGGCAAATGGAAGGGTATATCGAGTATTTGGCTCACATATGGGAGTGGCAAAAACAACAGATCTGATGAATTGGAGTGCAGTGACAAATGAAACGCCAGATAGTACACTATTTGGAACAATACAAGAAAATGGAACGGTTACACCGGTATCTTATGAAACAGCATTTTCAGATAATGCCGTGAAAGGGACTACTGTTTTGTATACACAAAATGGCGAAACATATACAGTAGATTTTGGTACATACAATATCAATGAATGGCTTTCACCGAGTAATATTCAGGGAAATATGTGGGCACCAGATGTTATCTATAACCCAATCATGAATAAATGGTGTATGTATTTAAGTTTAAATGGACCAAGCTGGAATTCAGCAGTACTCCTTTTAACATCTGATCAAGTAGAAGGACCATATGTCTATCAAGGACCAGTTGTATTTTCAGGTTTTCAATCTTCTAATAATATAACCCAATCAGGAACAGTTACAAGAAGTTATAAAAATACGGATTTAGAACTTGTACTTGGCGAACTTGATACACTTCCAGAAAAATATGACAAGGGAAATCAATGGGGAACATTTTGGCCACATGCTATCGATCCATGTGTTTTTTATGATGATAATGGAAAACTATGGATGAGCTATGGATCTTGGTCAGGCGGTATCTATGTATTAGAACTAGATGAGAGAACTGGATTTAGAGATTATTCAGTAAACTATGCAAGTGATTATGATCAAAAGGGTGCAAGTGTAACAACAGATGCCTATTTTGGTAAAAAAATAGCTGGTGGTTATTATTCTTCTGGAGAGGGTTCATATATTGAAAAAATCGGAAGTAAATACTGTCTTTTTATGTCATATGGATTTTATTCACCAGAGGGCGGTTATGAAATGAGAGTATTCTATTCTGACAACCCAGATGGACCATATACAGATACCGCAGGCATCAGTGCTATCTATACAAATTATCAGATGAATTATGGACCAAATGCTGTTACAAACCGTGGTCAGAAACTATTGGGGAATTATCGGTGGGACACTATGGCTGTACCAGAAATTGCACAGGGACATAATTCCGCATTTGTAGATTCTGATGGTCGTGCCTATGTGATTTATCATACAAAATTTGACGATGGCATGGCAGGACATCAGTTACGTGTACATGAACTTTTTCAGACAAAATCAGGTTATCTTTTAGCATCTCCATATGAACATTCTAGTCAAAATGCCGTAATTAGTTCAACGACTTCTTATGACAGTGCATCACTGACAGGTTCTTATGATGTTATTGTACATAAATATAAGACAAAATGTGAAGAACATGGAGATGAAACAGAGGTTATCGAGCCAGTTAAAATAACATTAAACAGCAATGGAACAATTACAGGCGAAATGACAGGTACATGGACAAATGAAGCAGGAAGTCCTTATGCAGTATTTGTTTTAGATGGAAAAACATATCATGGTATCTTTGCAAGACAAAATGTAACTGGTACAAATACCAATACAATGTGTTTTACACTTTTAGATCAGACCACTGGACTTTGTGTTTGGGGTTCTCATGAACTAGAAGATAGTGTTTCCGTTGCTAAAAGTGTAAATTCCTATGAGATGACACAGGCAGTTATGCCAACTACCTATACCGACTTGCAGCTTCCATCTGAAACAGAAGATGGTGCAGTAGTAAGCTGGATATCTTCTGATCCTTCTATTATTTCTAATAATGGAGTTGTGACAGCACCTACACAAGATACTACAGTTACAATGACAGCGCAAATTTCTAAGGGAAATTATTATTATACCAAATCATATACAACAACCGTTAAGGCAGGAGGAATTGGAAATGCTAACACTACTTCTAATTTGGAAGCAGTATATGATTTTGAGGGAAGTTTAGTAAATGGTGTAAATGCTTCTGAAATTGGAATGATAAAGAATTCAGGTATGGGAAGAGTTCCAAAGTATCAGTATGATAAAGAGCGAGATAGTTATGTACTACATCAATATTTTGGTGATATAAATAATGCCAGTTATGCCGAGTTTGTCAATCCTTTAAAAGGAGAAACACTACAAGGTGCAACAGTATCTTTATGGGTAAAACGTTTTGGTACAGAACCATTAATAGATACAGTCTGGTCATTTCTTGATACAGATAATACAGATGGAGTAGAGGGAAGACTTTATTTAACACCAAACGCATATATTGGCTATAATGGTACAGGTGGGTGGTTTGACTGCAATCATCCTTCTACAGCTATAACAAATGCTATTGCAGTAAGAGAATGGAATCTTGTTACAGTAACTTTTTCAGATAGTGGTTTTGGAATTTATATCAATGGACATTTGATTTATACACAGACACAGAATAAGGCATTAGCTTCCTCTACTGATATATCCTCTATGTATCAGAGTGTTTTAAATCTGTTAAGTTCTGCAGATCGTTTTTATTTAGGTTATGGCTCATGGTGGGGATCTGCTCCACTACTTATGGATAATTTAAAAATTTATAGTAGAGCACTCAGTGAAAGCGATGTAGCAAAATTATATGTAGAAGAATTAAATGGCGAGGAAACAGTAAATAAAAACAACTATTTTTATTATGAAGATTATAATAATATAAATAATATATCTTCTGTATGGTCATCCATGAATGCAAATGATGCTTTGACATTAAATACAGATTCTGATAAGAATCATTTAAAATATGTGCAATTTGCTACAGGTAATGCAAATTCCCGATCAGCATATACACCATTTACAATCAATAATTCTTTGTCTGATTGTTATACAGTAGAATTTGATACAAAGTTGTCGGCTGGAAATAATCAGGAAACCCAATTAGCTTTAACAAATACAGGATACCAATATACTGGAAATAATACGAATAATGGAATTGAAAGCGGATATATCTGGAGGATGAATACCATAAATAATACAGAATGGACAATTACAGGCGGTGGTATTGTTACGATTCCAAAAGATGTATGGATACATATTCGTACAGATATTTCCAAGACACAAAATATTGCTAAGATTAAAATTACAAATGGAAATACCGTTTTATATTCTGGTACGATTCCATATCAAAGTACAGAAAATGTAGCTGGCATTTATGTATTAAATGGCAGATATTATGCAGTTACTTGTTTTGATAATGTAGAGGTTAAGACATCTTTAGCGGATGGATTAATCGGAGAATATCTATTCCAAAATTCTTTAGTTGACAGTCTGCATCCA
Organism: uncultured Lachnospiraceae bacterium; assembly: GCA_947089905.1. GTDB lineage: Bacteria > Bacillota > Clostridia > Lachnospirales > Lachnospiraceae > MGBC140009. Next base: position 73,712 of record CAMUMG010000004.1, on the reverse strand, counting down.
AATCAATATGCAGCGGTTGTTCAAAGTACTTCTGAGGATACGAGATCTGCGATCACAACAGATCCTCTTGGAAGTCGTGGCAGTGTCATGGAAATGAACGGAACATGGCAGGCAACAGGATATCTGGAAATGCCTTTAGGATATCTAAATACAATAGAAAATGGGTTTACAGTTTCTATGTGGGCAAAAGCAAATAATTCTAAGAGTGTAGATGGTATTTGTGGAACAGAAGCGAGTCTGTTTAATTTCAAGACAACTCCAGATTCTTGGACAGATGATGCCATAGGTTATACACCAGGCTTTGTTTCATTAGATGTCAGCCTTCATCCTTGGATTAATGATTATCATGGAAATTGGGTAGACAGAGCAGATACCGCAATACATCTATCAAGTGAAAAATGGCAGCAGATTACAATGAGTATGGATGGAATACAAAATCAAATCTATGTCTATGTAGATGGAAAATTGGCGGAAACAGTGACATTAGGAGGAGGTACTTGTGAATCACTTTTATCAAGTATCAAGACAAATACAACAGCAATTCAAATTGGAACGTGTCTTCCTTGGTGGAATGTATGGGATTTTCGTGGTTATGTAGATGATATCCGTTTTTATAATAAAGCACTTTCTGCTAGAGAAGTACAAGAACTTTATCAGATATCAGCAGATGAATCAGTGGTAATCCAATAATAGTAAGTAAATTAAAAAAGCTGTAGGCTCTACCTACAGCTTTTTTAATATAAAATGGAATCTCGATAGATAATTTCAGGATTAATATAAGTGAGCTCATATGGTGCATCAGTATGCTGCATACGATACATAATCTGCATAGACAAACGTCTTCCTAGTAGACCTGTCTTAACATGTGCAGTAGTAATCATTCCATTTATATTAGAATATTCTTTGCTTCCATCATATCCAGTTACAAGAATACCATTAGGAATACGATCTGAGTGTTCTGTAAAATAGCGTTGTAGGAAATGGGCGATAAAATCACTGACACAGATAAATGCTTGTGGCAATATCGGCAAAGAATCCAGAAAACTACAAAGTTCCTGATAATAAGAAAAAATACCAATACGATGTGTTAAACAGAATTTATCATTAATTTCTAAATGATGATCCTTCATACATTGACAAAATCCCTCATAGCGATCTAAGTTTGTTCTGGCATAGTGTATATCACCAATAAAACCAAGCTGTGTCAGTCCATGGGCAAGAACAAATTGTGTAATTTGATAGAGAGAGACATGTCCTTCAAGTAAAATTAGATCACCATGAAGTGCACGTAGACCAATTTGTGGAACTGTATCCAAAAATACTTTTGGAAGTTCTAAATCGTTAATTAGATGGATAAGTTTGGTGTCATAGACATTTAGGATAATAGCGCCCTGAATAATACCACTGGTCAGGATAGAAGGCATAGTAAAGCCTTCGGTGTAAGTAGATGGCATATAGGTATACATCAGATTTATATTGTGGTAGGAAAGTTCTTGTGCTATTCGATGAATGATATTTGTCCAAAATGTAGAAGAATCTGGTCTTGAAACAATTAGGGAAACTGTTTTTTCTTCTTCAGTAGAAGCAGTAGAAAGACTACTTTTATAACCGAGTTCCTTTGCTTTATTCAGAATATTTTCCCGAAGTGTGGCGGAAACACCACTGTGGTTATTAAATACTTTCCAGACTGTGACACGTGAAATTCCCAGTGCATCTGCAATATCCTGCATAGTTACTTTACTCATTAGTACCCATCCCTTTATAATTTTATGTTAAATTTTCCAAGTGGTCTTAAGATATCCTTGAGTTATCAAAAAAAGGAAACATAGACCACCAAAAAGTTATCTAATGTTTAGTATATCATACTTCTTAATCGTTGACTAGATATCATAATTAAATTTCTGTTTTCTCATAACTCCTGATAAAACGGGGTTTTTTTAATGCTTTTTTTAATCTATGAATTGGAATGAAATCTATTATAAATAGCATCTAAAAGATAAATAAATTTAACAAAAGTTAAAAGTATTAAATGTGACAAGAAATACAAATCAGACTAAAAAAAATATGAAAAAAAACAAAAAAATACAAATGAAATTTAAACTGATATGTCAAAATGCACAATAGATAATGGAAAAACAAGAAAAAATATTAAGATTATATTGACAAAACGAAAACGAGATGTTAATATTCAATTATAACAAAAGTTAACGAGAACAAAACTAAGAAATAGAAAGAAGGGAAAATATGAGCAAAATTATAGGGCAATCATTACCGAATATTCCTTGGGAGGAAAAGCCACAAGGATACCAAATGCCATTATGGCGTTACAGCAAAAATCCTATTATTGGAAGGGATGGCAATAAGGTATCTAACAGTGTATTCAATAGTGCTGTAGTGCCATTTGAAGATGGATATGCTGGAGTGTTCCGCTGTGATAGCAGATCGATCAGTATGGATATTTTTGTAGGAAAGAGTAAAGATGGTATCCATTGGGAAATCGAAGATGAACCAGTACAATTTGAAGGGGCAGATACAGAGGTATTAAACCGAGAATATCGGTATGATCCAAGAGTCTGTTTCTTAGAAGACCGATATTATATTACTTGGTGTAATGGTTATCATGGACCGACAATTGGAGTAGCATACACCTTTGACTTTAAGAAGTTTGTACAATTAGAGAATGCGTTTTTACCATGTAATCGAAATGGAGTTCTCTTTCCAAGAAAAATTAATAATATGTATATGATGTTAAGCAGACCAAGCGACAATGGACATACACCTTTTGGTGACATTTTTATTAGTCAAAGCAAGGATATGGAATTTTGGGGAAAGCATCGTCATCTTATGAGTCCAATTAAAGGCGATCCTTCTGCATGGCAGGGAACGAAAGTAGGACCTGGACCAATTCCTATTGAAACGGATGAAGGATGGCTACTTATCTATCATGGAGTTATTACAACATGTAATGGTTTTGTATATCGTATGGGAGCGGCATTGTTAGATTTAGAACAGCCTTGGAAGGTATTATACCGCTCGAAAGATTATATCCTTGCACCATATGAGTATTATGAATGTGTAGGGGATGTTCCGAATGTAGTATTTCCATGTGCAGCACTTACAGATGCTGATACAGGAAGAATTGCAGTTTACTATGGATGTGCAGACACAGTGACAGGAATTGCCTTTACTACAGTGGATGAACTATTATCTTATTTAAAAGAACATCATATGTGACAGGAGAAAATAGTATGGATTTTTTAGATAAAAGGGTCATGGGGATCTGCAAGGAATTAGAAAAATTAAAAGTAAAGAACCGGCTTGCAGTGGAAAAGTGGAAATATAAAGAAGGATATTTTATTGATCCAGAAGATGTAAAAAATGATACAAACGAGTGGCAGGAATTTGATTGTAAGACGATGCACTGGTATGGTCCAGATCGTCACTATTGGTTTAGCAATACATTTACTGTACCAAAGGAATTTGAAGGAAAGAGTCTATGGATGAATGTCCGCACACAGATTGACGAATGGGATGATGCAAAGAATCCACAATTTCTTCTTTTTATAAATGGGAATCCAATTCAGGGCATAGACATGAATCATAGAGATGTACTACTTTGTACAAAGGCATCAGAAGGAGAAACATTGGATATTGGGATGCAGGCATACACAGGAATACTACACAGTGAATTTGCTCTGACTGTAGAAATGTGTGAAATTGATCCTGAGATTGAGAAGCTTTACTATGATCTATGGGTACCACTTTCAGCATTTCCTCGTATGGATGCAGAAGATAGAAATAGAAAAGAATTAGAACATGTTTTAAATGAAACAATCAATTTTTTAGATTTAAGAACTCCTTATTCTGAAGAATTTTATGTGTCCCTTCGAGCAGCCTCAGATTATATTGATAAAGCATTATATACAGATATGGCAGGATATCAAGATATAGTGGCAACTTGTATTGGACATACACATATTGATGTAGCATGGTGGTGGACAGTAGCCCAAACAAGAGAAAAAGTAGCCAGAAGCTTTGCAACTGTTTTAAAGTTAATGGAAGAGTATCCTAACTACCATTTTATGTCAAGTCAGCCTCAATTATATCAATTTTTAAAAGAACGCTATCCACAGTTATATGCGAAAGTAAAAGAACGGGTAAAAGAAAAACGATGGGAACCAGAAGGCGGCATGTGGGTAGAAGCAGATTGTAATCTCACCTCTGGAGAATCATTAGTACGTCAATTTATACACGGAAAGAGATTTTTCAAAGAAGAATTTGGTGTAGATAATAAAATCCTTTGGCTTCCTGATGTATTTGGTTATTCGGGTGCATTACCTCAGATTATGAAAAAATCGGGAATAGATTATTTCATGACAACAAAGTTAGCATGGAATCAGTTTAATAAAGTGCCTTATGATACCATGCGTTGGAGAGGAATTGACGGAACAGAGATCCTTACTCATTTAGTTACAACATTAGATGTTGGACAGTCTACAGCAAATTTCTTCACTACATATAATGGAAGACTTCATCCAGATTCTATTATGGGTGGATGGATGCGGTATCAAAATAAAGATATTAACAATGATATTTTAGTTTCTTATGGCTATGGTGATGGCGGCGGCGGACCAGATAGAATTATGCTTGAAACATCAAAGCGTATGGAAAAGGGAATAAAGGGAATTCCAAAAGTACGTCAAACATTTACACGTACCTATTTTGATGAATTAAATGAACGTGTAAAAGATGATAGAAGACTTCCGGTTTGGGAAGGTGAATTATATTTTGAATATCATCGCGGAACGTATACATCTATGGCACGTAATAAACGTTCTAACCGCAAGTCAGAACTTGGACTGATGGATTTGGAACTTTTATCTGTAATGTCGGAGGAGATGATACCATATCCAACAAAAGACCTTGAAGCAATGTGGAAAAAGGTTTTGTTAAATCAATTTCACGATATCCTTCCAGGCTCTTCCATTCACGAGGTATACGAAGTTACAAAACAAGAGTATGCACAACTTGATGTGAAACGAGAAGAGTTGATTCAAGAGCGTTTAAAAACACTTGCAAAAGAAGGAGAAGGTATATCCATATTTAATACAGTTGGCAAGGTACGCAGTGATATTGTAGAATTGAAAGGAATTGAAGCAGAAGCTCTTTTGGATGAAGAAGGAAATATTTATCCAGTACAAAAGACAAAAGAAGGTGCGATTGTTTATGTAGAGAATCTGCCATCAAAAGGTTATAAGACATTTGCACGAACAAAGATAGAAAATGTTCCATCTCCATTTGTATTAGTAAATGATAGAATACTTGAAACACCTTATTATACGGTACAATTAGATGAAAATGGACTTTTTACAAGTATTTATGATAAGGAAAATGACAGAGAAGTCATAAAGCAGGGAGAACGGGCAAATCTGATGCGAATGTATGAGGACAAGCCAATTTATTATGACAACTGGGATATTGATATTTATTATACAGAAAAGTACTGGGATGTAACTCAACTTGAAAAAATGGAATGGACAGAGAATGGAGCTGTTAGAGCAACTCTTGAATTAACTAGAAAAATTAGTAATTCCCTCATCCGACAGAAAATCCATTTTTATGCAAAGAGTAGACGAATCGATTTTGAAACTTATGTAGATTGGAAAGAACATCAGCATCTTTTAAAAGTACATTTTCCAGTAGATGTTCATACGGACGAGGCAACTTTTGACATTCAGTTTGGTAATTTAACCAGAAAAGTTCATAAAAATACAAGCTGGGATAAAGCACGTTTCGAAAGCTGTGGACAAAAATGGATGGATCTTTCCGAAGGGCATTATGGAGTTAGTTTATTAAACGATTGCAAATATGGTCATTCTGTAAAAGATGGCAATATGGCATTGACTTTGATAAAATCAGGTATTGAACCGAATCCAGTAACAGATCAGGAAGAGCATTTCTTTACTTATGCTATCTATCCACATGCTGAAAACTGGAGACAGGCAGGCACAGTGCGGCAAGCTTATATGTTAAATCAACCCGCACTTGTAGTAGATAGTGGACAACCGAACTACTGTCAATCTCTTGCTTTTGTAGACAAGGAGAATGTGGTTCTTGAAACGATAAAAGCGGCAGAAGATGGCATAGGAACGATTTTGCGTATGTATGAATCAGAAAACGCAAAAACAAAAGTAAAGCTTGTGGTAAACAAAAATTTTTCAAAAGCTTATATCTGCAATTTACTTGAACAAGAAGAACAGGAGATATCAGTTGAGGGAAATCAGATTGAAATTTTATGTAAACCATATGAGATTGTCACAGTTAAGGTTGTATAACTATATGCAGGAAAAAAAGGGAGGAGGGATGTGACATGCTGATTGGAGGAATCGAAGCAGGAGGAACGAAGATGGTCTGTGCAGTGGCAGATGAAAACGGAAATCTAAAAGATAGAATATCTATGCCAACTAGACAGCCAAAAGAAACTTTAGGTGAACTGATTTCTTATTTAAAAAAATGGGAGATAAGTGCACTTGGTATTGGATGTTTTGGACCGCTTGATTTAGACCCCTGTTCCGATACATATGGATATATCACCAAAACGCCAAAAGCTGGTTGGGAAGACTGTAATATTGTCGGTATTTTTAAAGATGCACTACAAATTCCAGTTGGATTCGACACAGATGTAAACGGAGCTATTCTTGGAGAAGTAACTTGGGGAGCAGCAAAAGGATGTGACAGTGCTGTTTATGTTACAATAGGAACAGGAGTAGGAGTAGGAGTTTATTGTAATGGTAAGCTACTGCATGGTTTGGTACATCCGGAAGCAGGTCATATTTTCTTAGCAAGGCATCCAAAGGATCACTATGCTGGAAGGTGTCCATTCCATCCAAATTGTATGGAAGGACTTGCTAGTGGACCTGCCATAGAAGAACGTTGGGGAAAACCAGCGGCTTCTCTTGCAGAAAACAGTGAGGTATGGGAGTTAGAAGCGTTTTATATCGCCCAAGCAGTGGCAGATTATATTCTAACGTATTCTCCACAAAAAATTATTCTTTGGGGAGGTGTGATGCACCAGAAAAAACTATTTGCATTAGTAAGAAGCCAAGTGAAGGAATTGCTAAATGGATATGTTCATCACAAAGCACTTTATGATGGAATAGAAGATTACATTGTAGCACCTGCGCTTGGAGAAGATCCGGGGATTTTGGGAGCAGTAAAATTGGGGATGCTAGAGTTAGAAAAGAATTCTAGCTGTTAAAAAGGAAGGAGGATTTCTTAAATGAATTTAGAGAAACTGAAACATATTTCATGCCGTATGTTGGTTGGAGGAATGTCAGCGGCAATGGTGCTTGGAATGTCAGCTTGTAAAAAGACAGAATCAGATGCTGATAATACTCCTACACCTACGCAGGGAACAACACAGGCAACATCTACACCGGAGGCAACACCTACATCAGAACCAGAAGTGACACCACCAGAAGATACCAATAAGGGCAGCAATTATTCTCCTACAGAAGAGAACGGAAATACAGAAATGGTAATGAATGATCAACCAGAATCTTCCTATTGGTTTCCACAACAACTTTTAGATTGGAATCCAGATGAAGATCCAGACTTTGCTTATAATGTAAGTACTGTACCTCTTGCAAAAAGAGCGGATATAGAAAAATTAAAAACAGTAAACAGTACACAAAATTATAAGACAAAGGTAATGGCAATTTCCATTATGAACAGCAGTACCAGTGGAAATGCTCCTCACGGATTGAATATATTTAAGAGTAATACATTTGGTTATTTGCAGTATGTTGACTTATTAGTATATTGGGGTGGATCTTCAGGAGAGGGAATTATTGTTCCTCCTAGTCCAGATGTAACGGATATGGCACATAAAAATGGTGTCAAAGTAGTTGGAACTTGCTTTTTGCCACAGGTAGCACATGGCGGCAAGATGGAATGGTTAGATACTTTCCTAAAGAAAAATGATGATGGTACTTTTCCAGTAGCAGATAAATTGGCACAGGTTGCAAAGTTGTATGGTTTTGATGGATGGTTTATCAATCAGGAAACAGAGGGTACAGAAGCAGAACCTTTGACAAAAGAACATGCTACACTGATGCAAGAATTTATTAAAGCATTTAAGACTGCATATCCTGAATTAGAATTAGTATATTATGATTCTATGACAGTAGATGGAGAAATGGATTGGCAGAACGCATTGACTGATAAAAATGCAGCATTTATGAAAGACGATCAGGGAAATGCAGTAGCAGATAGTATGTTTTTGAATTTCTGGTGGACAGCGAGTTCACTAGCGGATCAGGAATTATTAAAGGCATCTGCACAAAAAGCACAAGAGATAGGTGTTGATCCTTATGACTTGTATGCAGGTATGGATATTCAGGCAAATGGTTATCTGACACAAGAACGTTGGAATTTGTTTGAAAATGCAGATGGCAGTACATTTACTTCTTTAGGGCTTTACTGTCCAAGCTGGGCATGGCAGGCTTCCAGCGATCCAAATGATATGGAAAAGAAAGAAAATATTATTTGGGTAAATGGAAAGGGAGATCCTTCCATAGATGTAGAATATACAGAAGATACAGCATGGAGAGGTATTTCTACTTATGTTGTAGAACGGACTGCTTTAACAACATTGCCTTTTACAACGAATTTTACAGTTGGAAATGGGTATAATTTCTTTATAAGAGGAGAAAAGGCATCTGAAATGGACTGGAACAACAGAAGTCTTGCAGATGTGCTTCCAACCTATCGCTGGATTATGAAACATGACGGAAGCAATAAGCTTTCACCTAGTTTCTATATGGGAGATGCTTATTATGGCGGCAATAGTCTAAGACTGTATGGTAAGATGGGTGCAGGAGACGCCAGTGTTATCAAATTATATAGTTCTGAACTTTCACTTCCAAAGGGAACAAACTTTACAACAATTGCTAAATCTTCACAGTCTACAGCACTCGATTTAGTGTTAACATTAGAGGATGGTTCTGAAGTTACAGTAGCAGGAAGTACAAAAGTAGGTCAGGATTGGACTACTGTAAGTTATGACGTTTCTGAAGTAGATGGTAAGACTGTAACAGCAATTTCTTACCGTATTACATCAGATACAGCAGATGACGCTTATGAGTTATTGTTTGGAAATATTTCAATCGGTGATATAGGAGCTGGAACAGTAAGTACAGTTTCAAATCTAAAGGTTGATAAATCTGAATTTGACGAAGATGCAGTAGTAGCAGGTGCAAGACTTTCTTGGAGCGTAGATAAACCAGCAGATTATTATGAAGTATTTCGCATCAATCAGGATGGAACGAAATCTTTATTAGGTGTTTCCAATACTACATGTTTCTATGTTAATACACTACCAAGAACAGATGATACTAATAAATCTAATTTTGAGGTAATTCCTGTAAATAAAGCATTAGAAGAAGGTACAGGTGCACAGACTACTATGGATTGGCCAGACAACAGCCTTCCTAAATCTGACTTTACAGCAAGTAGAACGTTAATTGCTCCAGGTATGTCAGTAACATTTGCTAGTATGGCATCTCAAAATACTACCAGTGTAGAATGGAGTTTTGAAGGTGGAGAGCCTGCAACTAGCACAGATTCATCACCAAGTGTTACGTATGCTCAAGCAGGTGTCTATAAAGTTACCATGAAGGCAAAGAATGAAAAAGGCGAGAATGAAAGAACAAAAGAACAATATATTATCGTATCAGACACAGCATCTGGTGATCTTGCTCTTCTTTCAGGAGGAAAGGCAACAGAGGCAACAGCATATGTAAATGCAAATGAAGCACCAGAATTTGCAGTAGACGGCGATGTAACGAAGAAGTGGTGTGCAACAGGTACACCTCCTCATGAGATTACGATTGATCTTGGCGATGTCAAGACAATCAGTGAGGTTAGTATTTCACATGCTGAGGCAGGTGGAGAATCTCGTGATATGAATACAAAGAGCTATGTGATTTCTGTCAGTGAAGACGGCAGCAGTTATACAGACGTAGTAACAGTCACAAGAAATACTCTAGGTGTGACAAAAGATACCTTTGCTCCAATCAATGCAAGATATGTAAAACTTTCTGTTGTAAAACCTACACAGGGCTCTGATACAGCAGCACGTATCTATGAGATTGAAGTTTATGGTACAGATAATTTAGCAAAATAATCTGCCGCACTGATTTAGCTCTAATATTATTAAAACACCCTGACAGGGAAAGGAGACTTCATGTTTTTAACCTATGAAAAGTTAGAATGTCGTATAAAGGAATTAAAGAAATATCGCTATCGGGATGTGAAAACGGCAGATCATGTTCTGATAAAGGAGGATACACAAAAAAAGACTAATCCAAAACCTCCAACTTCCTTTGACGGTTGGGATATTATGTTACTGGGGGACTTCTGGAAAGGCAGAGATAAATACCTCTGGCTGCATTTAGATATAGAGATTCCTGCACAATGGGAGGGAAGAAGGGCTGTAGGGGTATTTGATTTCGGGCTGACAGGAGAAGGAAATAATTCTGGTTTTGAATCCCTACTCTATATTGACGAGAAACCCTATCAGGGTGTAGATATAAACCATAGAGAAGTGTTTTTTAAGGAAGAGATGTATGGCAGGAAGGTAAGTCTTACCTTCCGCCTATGGTCTGGTTTAGAAGGTGGAGGAAAGCCTAAAGAGCTTCTCCACCAGCTTAAAAAAGCACAGTTTGGATGGCTAGACGAAGAAACGGATGATCTGTATTACACGGCAGATATGATACTAAAGACGATTGCTCAATTAAATCAAAACGATCCTATCAGACATAATCTACAAACCGATCTCGACAGAGCTTTTTGCTGCATTGACTGGTCAGAGCCGGGAAGTGATATGTTTTATGAAACAGTTAAACAGGCAGATAGATTTTTGAATGAAAAGATTGATGCAAAGGGAAAACATTCTGATATAAATGTATATGCAGTAGGGCATACCCATATTGATACAGCATGGTTGTGGAGATTAAAGCATACAAGAGAAAAATGTTCCCGCTCTTTTAGTACTGTATTACGTTTGATGGAAATGTTTCCAGAATATATTTTTCTTCAGACGCAACCACAATTATATGAATATGTAAAGGAAGATTTTCCAGAATTATATGAAGAGATCAAAGAACGTATAAAAGAGGAACGCTGGGAAGTAGACGGTGCTATGTGGGTAGAAGCAGACTGTAATTTGACCAGTGGAGAATCTTTAGTTCGTCAAATTTTGATTGGGAACCGTTTTATTAAACAAGAGTTTGGAAAAGATGTTCACTATTTATGGCTACCAGATGTATTTGGTTATTCTTGGGCATTACCTCAGATCTTGAAAAAGTCAGGTATTGATATTTTTATGACAACGAAGATTAGTTGGAATCAATACAATCGAATGCCACATGATACCTTTTACTGGAAGGGAATAGACGGAAGCTGTGTGCTTACACATTTTATTACAACGCCTACTCCAGATAGTCAGCCGGGAAGCTGGTTTTATACGTATAATGGACAGATTATCCCAAAGACAGTTCAAGGGGTTTGGGATGCTTACAGTGACAAAGACATTAATCAAGATCTTTTGATCTCCTATGGATATGGAGATGGTGGCGGCGGAGTAAATCGTGATAATTTGGAACGTCGCCGCAGAATTGACCGCATAGAGGGAATGCCAAATTTAAAGACTTCTACTGCGGGGGCATATTTTGAGAAATTAAAAGAAAACGTTAAAAACACAGATCAGTATGTGAACACATGGGATGGGGAATTATATTTAGAATATCACCGGGGCACTTATACAAGCCATGCTTATAACAAAAAAATGAACCGGAAGATGGAACTTCTCTATCGTAAAGCAGAGTGGTTCACTGTGATGAAAGCATTACTTGACAGTGGAAAGCTAGAGCAGGCGATGCAAGAAAATTTGACAAAGGGATGGAAACTTCTTTTAACAAATCAATTTCATGATATTATTCCAGGATCTTCTATTTTTGAAGTATATGAAGATTGCAAAAAGGATTATGCAGAAATAGAAGAAATTGCAAAAGAAGTGGAAAAAGATTTTCTTTCTTTTGCTGTAAAAGAAGAGGAAAAAACGTATACAATTATCAATGCAAATAGTTTTGCTATGGGAGGAGTTGTACTCTTACCAGATACAAAGGCAAAAAAGGCATATTTTTCCGAAAAAACATCACTTATCGTACAACAGACAGACAAAGGACTACTGGTTGGAATAGATACTGTACCACCTATGGGCTGTGTTAAAGTAACAGTAGAAGATACCGTAGAAGACCTACAAAGTAGTACAGAGCATGTCTTTCAGGTAGAAGAAAAAAAGATTCTGACTCCATATTATATCGTTGTATATAATGAGTATGGACAGATTTCTCGTCTTTATGATCGTAGGGCAGATAGAGAAGTAATACCAAATGGACAAAGAGCAAATGTTTTACAGATATTTGAGGATAAGCCATTAAATAATGATGCTTGGGATATTGATATTTTTTATCAGCAGAAGATGAAAGAAATCACAGATCTGAAATGTTTTGAGGTTACAGAAAATGGTCCATTACGCCTTACCTTACATTTTGAATGGCACTATATGAATTCTGCAATCTTTCAAGATATCATTTTTTATGCAGCAGATCCAAGGATTGATTTTGTAACAAAAGTGGATTTTCATGAAAAACATCAGTTGTTAAAGGCAGCTTTTCCAGTGGATATTCGTACAACATATGGAACTTTCGATGTACAATATGGAAATGTAAGACGTCCAAATCACTGGAATACAAGTTGGGATGAAGCAAAATTTGAAACAGTTGCGCATAGATTTGCAGATCTATCTGAATATGGATATGGTGTTAGCTTGCTCAATGATTGTAAATATGGACATGATGTCAAGGATAATGTATTACGTATTACATTATTAAAGACAGCAACCAATCCAGACCACAGTCAGGATCAAGGAGAACATTTTTTCACTTACTCATTGCTTCCACATATGGGAGATTTTATAAAAGGTCATACTGTACAAAAAGCTAGTGCACTCAATCAACCACTTTATGCTGTAGAGGGTTGTTTAGAACTTCCTTTTGAAAGTTTTCTTTCCTTCGATAAGGAATGTGTGGAGTTAGATGCAGTTAAAAAAACAGAGGATGGTAATTATATTGCTGTAAGATTTCATGAATTTACAGGTGGAACAAATAGAATTACAGTAAAAACTGGATTTTCATGGAAACGTTATTGCATCAGTAATTTAATGGAGTGTCCAATAGAAGAATGGAAGCAAGAAAAGGAGATAGTCCTTACGGTCAAGCCGTATGAAATCGTTACGTTGCTCTTTGAAGTTTAACGATAAAGTCTATATGTTCTGTCAGGGAGGATGAGCAATGGAAAAGATGATACTGGCAGAAGCTGAGAAAAGAATTCTGCAAGAGTTTGAAAACTTTAAATTCCTAAACGGTGAAATGAAAAAAGAAGAACGATATCACTATCTGAAGGAGATTGATGTTAAAGCGGAAGTAAAGGCAGCATATGCAGCACTCATGAAAATCCAAATCTCCACGTTAGAAAAACACAAAATTACAGAAGTGATACGTTTAGCACAGACAAGGAATAACACAAAGGAAAAATTGCAGATTTACTATTTGGGAAGCAGTCATTTACTATTGCTTTTATATCTTCCAAAACAGCTTCTATCCTCTAAAGAATGGTTTTCTAACCTACAAAAGGATCTGAAAGTACAGATGGGGGTATGTAGTTTTATCACAGTTTCCAATTGCTTTACTGACCTGACTGAATTACCAGAAATATACCAAACAATTGAAAGAATGCAGAGATATCTATTGATAGATGGGTATGGAAGTTGTATAGACGAAGCGGATATTTTAAATCGTACCTATACTAATATGATAGTGGATAAGGAAAAACTTGTATATTTCATTTTACAAAAAGATATTTCTGCAGTAAATGAGTATTTAGAAGAGATTTTAATTAATAATATACAAAAAAGCACATCTATTGGAGCAATTTATGAAATTATAATTCGTTTTGCCCTTATTTTGGAAGAAATTCGTTTAGAATATAATTTAACAGAAAAGGGTAGACATTTTTTTGACATAGTTGAAAAAATACATAAGGCAGAGAATATAAATTTAATAAAAACAATATTTTTATCAGAAATCACAGAACTTGTTTCTAGGATTGATGCGAAAAATATACAATATTCACCAGTAGTGCGTCAAATTGCTGCTGAGGTAAAAAATGATTATCAAAATAATATGAACTTAAAAACGTTAGCAAATAAGTACCATATGAATACATCCTATTTAGGGCAAATTTTTCAAAAGGAGATGGGATGTCCGTTTTCTCAATATCTAAATAATGTAAGAAATGACATAGCAAAAAATCTGCTTTTGACTACCAATATGCGGATTAGTGATATTGCACATAAAGTGGGATATTCAAATACAAGTTATTTTTACAGAAAATTCAAGCAAAGTTATGGTGTTTCACCAATGGAATTACGAAATACAAAAAATTATTAATGGGTGAATTGCACAAAAAATAATAGAATTATTGAAAAAACTATAAAAAGTACATAAAAACTATAAGTTTTAAACTATGATATTAGGTGATTATTTGCTAAAATAGACATATGTAATTGGGGGCTTGGAGGTGAAATTGCACAAAATATAGGATAACTTAAAAGCTTTATAAAAAAGAGGAGGGAGAAAATGAGTAACGAGAAACAGCCAAAACACAAAAAAAGAGACAGATGGGCGAAACGGGATACAGAACTTACATTTTTGACATTGCCAACGGTAATATGGTATATCTGTTTTTGTTATCTTCCGATGTTTGGTATTTTGATGGCATTTAAAAATTACAGAGTTATCGATGGTTCAAAAACTTTCTTTTATAATTTGTTAAAAAGTAAATGGACTGGATTTAAGAATTTTGAATTCCTGTTCAGTTCCGGCTCTGGTGCACTGGTAGTAAAGCTGACACTATTATATAATATCGTATTTATTATACTTGGTATTGTAATTCCAGTTTGTTTGTCATTGATGATGAGTCAACTTCACCACAAACGATATGGAAAAGTATGTCAGACTCTTATGTTTCTACCTTACTTCATGTCTTGGGTTGTAGTAACCTATTTTGTATTTGCATTTTTAAGTCCAGATAAAGGATTAGCAAATTCTTTGTTAGCAAAGATGGGTAAAGACACGATAAGCTGGTATCAGCAGCCCAAATACTGGCCTGCAATTTTAATTTTCCTGAGTCAGTGGAAAGGAATGGGCTACGGCATGGTAGTATACCTTGCAACGATTACTGGTATTGATAACACATTATATGAGGCAGCAATGATTGACGGTGCTACAAAGTTTCAACAGGCAACAAAGATTACGCTTCCTCTTATGAAGTCCGTTATTATTATGATGTTCATCTTAGCAATGGGCGGTTTAGTAAGAAGTGATTTCGGTTTGTTCTATCAGGTAACAAAAGCATCAGATTCTCTATATACTGTCACAGAGACAATCGATGTATTTATCTATAAGATGATTAAATCACAGCCGAATCCAAACATGGGTTCTGCAGCAGCGTTCTTACAGTCTGTAGTAGGATGTATGTTGATTCTGTTAAGTAACAAGATTGTGAAAAAAGTTGATAAAGACAGCGCTATTATCTAAGGGGGTGAAGAGAATGGCTGAGAAAATTAAAAGACGAAAAGCGCAAAAAGAACCAGAGGTAGAGTCAAAAATTAATCGTGTCAAACCTGTGACCAATATAATTTTTAGTGCAGTTTTTGCAATATTAGCACTTACTTGTGTCATACCTGCAATTTTTATTGTCATTATTTCTTTTTCTAGTATGGAAAGTATCAATGAAATCGGTTATTCCTTCTGGCCAACCTCTTGGTCTTTAGATGCTTATAGATATCTATGGAATAACAGAACAATGATAGGAACTGCATTTTTAGTATCTGTATTTGTAACAATTGGAGGAACAGTAATCGGTCTTTATTTAACTGCTGCTATGGGATATGCTCTTTCAAGAAGCAGTTTTAAACTCAATAAACTTTATACCATTATTGTATTTATTCCAATGGTATTTGGTGGTGGTCTTGTTTCTACTTATAATGTTTACAGTTCTATGTTAAATATTAAGGATACAATATGGGTTTTAATTCTGCCTTTAGCAGTATCTTCCTTTAATGTAATTATCTGTAAGACATTCTTTAAGACAACCATTCCACAGTCTATCCTAGAGTCTGCGGAGATAGATGGGGCATCGCAGATGCGTACCTATTTTACAATCGTACTTCCGATTTCTAAACCTTTGCTTGCAACAATCGGTATTCTGTTAAGCTTCTCTTATTGGAATGACTGGTTTTTATCTTTAATGTACATTTCCGATGCAGATATGTATTCTCTTCAGGCAGTTTTGATGAACGTAGAAAAGAATATCGAATTCCTTGCTCAAAATGCTAATACAATGGGAGCTTCTGCAGCAGCTTATGCGCTTAGTATGCCAAAAGAGCCAATGCGTATGGCAATGGCAGTGCTTATTGTAACACCAATTGCATGTGTATATCCATTCTTCCAGCAGTATTTTGTTTCCGGTCTGACTATCGGATCAGTAAAGGAATGATACCTACATAGAAAGGAGTAATCTTATGAAGAAATTTTCTAAAATGATAGCCTCTATTCTTATTGTTGCCATGATGGGAATGATGTTAATAGGATGTGGCAAAGACGACACAAATAATAATGACAGTAACAACAATAATACCAATATCAGTAATAATGACAACAGTAATAATAATAATAATAACAATACTAATAATAACAACGACAACAAAAATAATAATGAGAAAAAAGAAACAGTAATGCTCAAGTGGATTCAGATCGGTGGTAAACCACAGAATAATGACGCAGTTGTTAAGGCAATGAACGACTATTCGATTGAAAAAATTGGAATCGGAGTTGATATCGTTTATTTGGATTGGAGTGTATGGAGTGATAAGGTAACTGCTATGATTAACTCTGGTGAGTATTGGGATATGATGTTTACAAATGGTGATAAGTTTACATCAGGTATTTCATTAGGTGCATTCCAAGATATTACAGATATGTTAGCAGATACTCCTGATCTTAAAAATTTCATCCCAGATATAGTATGGCAGGGTGCTACAATAAATGATAAGATTTATGCAGTTCCTACTTACAAGGATTCTTCACAGACACAGTATTGGGTATGGGATAAAGAAGTAGCAGATAAGTATAACATTGATTGGAAGAATATTCATACAGTAGATGACTTAGATCCAGTTTTATATCAAATTCAAGAAGCGATTAAAGCAGGAGAGATTCAAAATACACAGTATGCACTTTCTATTGCTTCTGACGGAATCAATGGTTTCTTAATGAACTATGAATCTCCAATTCCAGCAATTGGTGTACGTTATGATGACAAAGAATTAAAGGTTGTAAATGTATTTGAACAAGATGATATTATGAATGTTTTAAAACATATGCACAAATGGTATAACGATGGTTTAATTAATCCGGATGCAGCTACAACAGATCAAGGTCCAACGTGGTGTGTAGTTTCTTCAGGACAAGGATTCCCTGGTGCAGAAGTATCTTGGGCAGCAGGTCGTGGTAAAGATGTATATGCAGAGCCATTTGCAGGTCCTCTTTATTCTACTACTTCCATTTTAGGTTCTGTAAATGCTATTTCAGCTTCATCAAAATATAAAAAAGAAGCTCTGCAATATTTACAGCTTGTTAATACAGATGAAACATTAAGAAATCTGTTGGCATATGGAATTGAAGGTACCGATTATGTAAAGAACGAAGATGGAACAATCAAACGTTCAGATAATTGCTACAGCCCAGCAACTTATTCTCAGGCAACTTATTTTAAACTTTTTGCTGTATCACCAAATGGTCCTGATCAATGGGATAAAGTAGAAGAGTGGAATAAAACCGCAGAAAATTCTGTACTTTTAGGATTTAACTTCGATAAATCTGAGGTAGAAACAGAAGTAGCAAACTGTTCTCTTGTTATGGAACGTTATAGAAAAGAGTTATATACTGGTACAAGAAATCCAGAGGAAGCAGTTCCTGCATTATATGAAGCTTTAAAGAAAGCAGGTCTTGAAACAATCCGTACAGAATATCAAAATCAGATTAATGAGTGGAAAGCAACACATTAAAACTTATTAAAAAGACTGTATAAGTAGTTATAGAAGAATGTAGAAAAGGACAGATAAAAAGAGTTTACTTTTTATCTGTCCTTTTTGTTACATATTAAAAGCTCAGGAAGGAGAAAGTTATGGGAGTAGAAAGTTTTAATATAATGGCATTAGTTGAGCAAGCCAGTATAGTAAGAGAAAAAGAATATTATTTCATAAATGGCAGTAGTATCGTGCCTTATAAAAATTTTGAATTGGAATTAGAAAAATTGGCTAATAAAAAAGATTATTTTTGGATATTGGATGAATGTATAGAAATAATTGGATATCATTCAAATGAATTTTTTCAAGGAATGGAGATAAGAGGTTGTTTCTCATATTTAGATAAGGGTATAGATTTATGTTTTGAATTAATAGACACTATTAGTAAAAAAGTAATTCCATTAAAAGTTTATATTCTTAATCAAAAAGTAGAAGTAGAAAATGCAGGACAGTTAGATGAATGGATAAGACTACTGTATAAGGATAAAATAACTGTTTTTCAAAAGTATTATGGCAATATTCAATTTAAAGTTACTTGTAGCGAATTTTATAAAGAAATAAAGAAAAGAAATAAATGGTCTACTATAAACAAATTTTTAAAAAATCTATTTAATTATAGACAAATATAAAATTATTTGATACAATAAAAAAAAAGGAGAAAAAAATGCTTTGGAATTATTCTTTATCAGAACTGAAAAGAGGATATGTCAAAAAAGGAAATAACCTTGTCTGTATATTATGTGGAAAAGTATTTGAAAGAGGAAAGATTTATAAAATGGAAGGGGAATTGTATGATGCTTTAGGAGCAATCTGTTTTCACAATCAAAAAAGACATATAAGTATTGCACAGTGCTTACTAAATCAGGAACTTAGTTTAACAGGAATTACAGAGAGTCAGTGTCGAATTTTACGACTTGTTTTAGAGGGAAACTCCGATCAGGAAATTGCAAAAAGGATGGGAATTGCCCCATCTACAGTGAGGAATCACAGGTTTAAACTGCGTGAAAAAGAAAAACAGGCAAAGTTATTTTTAGCACTTATGGATTCTTTAGAAGAGGAAACAAAAAGTAAAATTGAAAAAACCAGTCTTGGCATTATTAAAGAGATCCATCCATCAGCAACAATGATAGATGAAAGATATAATATTACAGAACGAGAAGAAAAAAAGACACTAGAAACTTATTTTAACTCTTATGGAGCATTAAAACAGTTTCCTGTAAAGGAGAAGAAAAAGATAATAGTTCTTCGAGAGATTATAAAAAACTTTAAAACAGATACTATTTATTCTGAACCAGAAGTAAATCGTATTTTATCTCGTATTTATCAAGAAGATGTTCCAACAATACGCAGGGCATTAATTGCATATGGATTTATGGAACGTTCTACAGACTGCAAAATTTATAGAGTAAAAGAATAGTTTTATCTATTTTTAAAACAGACCATATTAATATTAATATGGTCTGTTTTAAAAATAGATTCTTGATTATTTTCCAGAGTATCGAATAACAGAGTCAACAGAATAATTTCTTAGACGTTCACGCCCGTTTAATCCTTCTAATTCCATTAAGAATATAATCTTTACTACTTCACCGCCTAACTGTTCAACTAACTTTGTAATTGCCTCAATGGTACCCCCAGTTGCAATTAAATCGTCAATAATAACAACCCTTTGTCCCGGATGGATAGAATCTTTATGAATTTCAATCGATGCCATACCATATTCTAAAGCATACTCCATCTCTATTGTTTCTCCGGGAAGTTTTCCTTTTTTACGAATTGGAACAAATGGTTTATATAGATTATAGGCAATTGGCATACCAAAAATAAAGCCACGGGATTCCGGCCCAACAATAACATCAAAATCTATGCCATCTAATAATTTTTGCATCTGATCGATGGACATACGCAGACCATCTCTGTCTTGTAATACAGAGGTGATATCACGAAAAATAATTCCCTGTTCCGGAAAGTCCGGAATACTTCTCACATAGTCTTTTAATGTTTTCACGGTTAACCTCATTTCTGTACAGTTTTGTTATGGTATCATCCGGATTTAGTATATCACATTGGTATTTATTTTTAAAGGAAAAATTTTTAGTATACCAGAATGATAGACAAGAAATCTCTCTTTCGTTATAATAAAAAAGAGAGGAGAGAAAGGAGCAATAAATAAATGAATTTATTTGAGCACCATTTAATGATGAAACCCAGACAGACAATGTTAAAGATTACAGATTTAATCCGAAAAGATTTAGAAGAGAGTAAAATAAAAGAGGGAATTGCAGTAATCTATTGTCCTCATACAACGGCTGGAATTACTATCAATGAAAATGCAGATCCAGATGTCGTATCTGATATTATTTATGGAATGGAAAAAGTATTTCCAACCTCTGATACAGCATACCGGCACTTTGAGGGAAATTCCCATGCACATATGAAATCTTCTGTAGTGGGGGCATCTGCACATTTAATTATCAGTAAAGGATCGCTTATTTTGGGAACATGGCAGGATGTTTATTTTTGTGAATTTGATGGACCTAGAAACAGAACTTTTTATGTAAAGTTACTAGAAGGATAATGCAGTATTAATGAGTTTGTAAATTAGAATACACTGCTTTTGCATGGACACCGGTAAGACGACCGATCTTTCCGGTGAGTGCATTGATTTTATCTATAGGTGCATCAATAGCAACACTAATAATATTGATTTTTTTTTCTCTATAAGGAATCCCCATTCTTCCAATAATATATTGGTTAAATTCGTGAAGAAGTTGATTTAAACGTTCTATAGAATCTAAATTTTCTATTATAATTCCAATAACAGCTACTCTAGTTTCCATATATTTTTACTCCTCTTAGTTTTAGTGACTTATTTCAACATAAAATTATAACATAAAAAGACACAAATGACAATGAAAAACAGATTGAACAGGATCATAAATCTATAGAAAATTTTGCCAATTAGTGAAAAAGCAGGGACAAAATTAACTTTTTTATGTTAATGATTGATTTTTCGGAAAAAATTCATTATAATCATCTAAATAAGATTTGTAATACTTAAAAAAGAAAGGAAATGGTTCTTATGGAAGATGGGTTGAGAGAACAAACAGAGCGTTCAGTGGAAACTCCGGTAGATTTTACAAGCCCGGAAGAGTTATATAAAGACTTAGTAAAAGTAATACGCAACTATCATCCTTCCACGGATTTATCCGCAGTTGAGAAGGCGTATCAGGTTGCGTCAAAAGCACATAAAGATCAGAAGCGGAAATCTGGAGAGCCATATATTATTCATCCACTTTGTGTTGGTATTATTTTATCAGAATTACAATTAGATAAAGAAACAATTATTGCTGGAATTTTACATGATGTATTAGAGGATACGGATATTTCCTATGACGAATTAAAAGGTTTATTTGGAGAAGAAGTTGTTCAGTTAGTAGAAGGAGTGACAAAACTGACACAACTGACTTATTCGAAAGATAAAGTAGAAGTTCAAGCAGAAAATTTGAGAAAGATGTTTTTGGCAATGGCAAAGGATATCCGTGTTATTTTAATTAAATTAGCGGATCGTCTTCACAATATGCGTACAATGCAGTATCAAACACCACAAAAGCAGATTGAAAAATCCAGAGAAACAATGGATATTTATGCCCCAATTGCACAGCGGTTAGGAATCTCTAAGATTAAAATTGAACTAGATGATCTGTCTTTAAAATATTTAGAGCCAGAAGTTTATCATGATCTATCGGTAAAACTTGATTTAAATAAGGAGGAACGAGAAAGTTTTATTGCACAGATTATTGATGAAGTCAGTGTCCAAATTAAAAGGGCGGGCATTGAAGCTAAAGTGGATGGAAGAGTAAAACATTTTTTTAGTATTTATAAGAAAATGATAAATCAGAATAAAACATTAGAACAGATCTATGATTTATTTGCTGTGCGGATTGTTGTGAATACAGTAAAGGATTGTTATGCTGCTTTAGGAATCATTCATGAGATGTATAAGCCAATTCCAGGACGGTTTAAAGATTATATTGCTATGCCAAAACCAAATATGTATCAATCACTCCATACAACATTAATTGGTCCACAGGGACAGCCATTTGAAATTCAAATTCGAACATATGAGATGCACCGAATTGCGGAGTATGGAATTGCGGCCCATTGGAGATATAAGGAAGCACAGGATGGAAAAAAATCAAGGGATACGGAAGAGGCAAAATTAACTTGGCTTCGCCAGATTTTAGAATGGCAAAAAGAAATGTCGGATAATAAAGAGTTTTTAAGACTTTTAAAAAATGATTTAGATCTCTTTTCTGATTCTGTATACTGTTTTACACCAACGGGAGATGTCAAAAATCTTCCCGCAGGTTCTACACCGATTGATTTTGCCTATAGTATTCATAGTGCAGTTGGCAATAAAATGGTAGGAGCAAGAGTCAGTGGTAGAATGGTAACGTTTGATTATGTAATTCAAAATGGCGATCAGATAGAAATTATTACTTCCCAAAATTCCAAAGGTCCAAGTCGTGATTGGCTTAATTTAGTGAAAAGTACACAGGCCAAAAATAAAATTAATCAGTGGTTTAAGGCGGAAATTAAAGAAGATAATATTATCCGTGGCAGAGAATTATTAAATGTGTATTGTAAGTCAAAAGGGCTTATATTGGGTAATCTTACAAAACCAGAATATATAGAATCTTGTATTAGAAAGTATGGTCTTAAAGACTGGGAGTCAATTTGTGCAGCAGTCGGACATGGTGCATTAAAAGAAGGTCAAATTATCAATCGACTACAGGAAGAGTATGAAAAGCGACATAAAAAAGAAATTTCAGATGCCACTATCTTAGAAATGTTAGAGGATATAAAATCTAATACAAATAAGAGAAAACCAAAAAAGAATAGAGGCGGAATTATAGTTCAGGGAATGGATGATTTAGAAGTTCATTTTTCAAGGTGCTGTTCTCCTGTACCGGGAGATGAGATCATCGGATTTATTACCAGAGGCAGAGGGGTTTCTATCCATCGCACAGATTGTATTAATATTATTAATATGCCAAAAGAGGAACGTATCCGTTTGATTGACGCAGAGTGGAATGTCCCTAAAAATGAATCTTCACAAACAAATAATTATATAGTAGAAATTAATATTTATGCCAATAATCACAAGGGAGTTTTATTTGGAATATCGAAAGTATTTACAGAAAATGATATTAATATAGAATATATCAATACAAAAAATAGTAAACGTGAAGTGACAACACTTTCCGCTCGTTTTGAGGTGAATGGAACAGAACAGTTAGATTTTATTATTAAAAAGTTGAGAAATATAGAAGATATCATAGATATTGAAAGAACTTCCGGTTAAAGAGAAAGGCGGATATTTTAGTGGAAGAATATAAAATTAGTTGTTTGACGGTTGGTGTAGTACAGACAAATTGTTATTTACTTCAGAATGTTTTAAAAGGGAAGGTCGTAATAGTAGATCCAGGGGCAGAGGCAGAAAAAATTAGTTTAACAGCCAAGAATATGGGAATAGTAAGCGGAATTCTCTTAACACATGGACATTTTGATCATATTGGGGCAGCTATAGAATTGGCAGAAAAATTTCATGTGAGCTCTTATTTAGGAGAAGGGGATTTTACTATAGCTAAAAATCCGAAATTAAATTGCAGTGATTTATTTGGATGTTCTTGCAGCTATTTTGAAGATGTTATAGTTTCCGATAAAGAAGAGTTGAATTTAGGTGGATTTACATTTCATGTAATTCATACACCCGGACATACAGTAGGAGGGGTATGTTATTACCTTCCAAGTCAGAAAATTTTATTTTCAGGAGATACTTTATTTTTTCAAAGTATCGGAAGGAGTGATTTTCCGACAGGAAAAGAGGAGGTATTACTAAATTCTATAAAAGAGAAACTATTTAGTCTGCCTGACGAAACAGTAGTTTATCCCGGACATGGAAATCAGACAACAATTGGATACGAAAAGAAAAATAATCCCTTTTTTTAGGGAAGAAAGAATCTGGAATTAAAGTATGATTAAATTGATCTTGCTAGGAGAAGATTATGAACAAGATATTCGACCACTGGTTTCAGCATTTTATCCAGAGGAGATAATTACTGTTATAAAGACAGAAGAGAAAGAATGTGTAGAGCAACCATTTCTTCAAATTATATTGTATCTTTTGGAACAGAGTTTTCAAATAACACTTACTGGAACAGAAGCTCCAGAAAAAACACTTTCTGTTTCGCAGAAGGTTACTCTTTTTGGTGAAATGGAAGAAAAGAAAAGGGCTTATCGTATTAAACTGCATCGCAGTTTATATCAGATCCTATCTGAGTGGACAAAAAAGACACTGCCATGGGGAACTCTTACAGGAGTCAGACCAGTAAAGTTAGTGCTTGATAAACTGGAACAGGGAATAAAAGAGGAAAAGATATGCGATTTTATGAAAGAAACTTATCTTTGTTCCAAAGAAAAAATTTCAATTTGTCTGGAAATAGCAAAACGAGAAAGAGAAATTTTAGATGTAATAAATGAAGAAAATAGTTATAGTTTATATTTAGGAATTCCGTTTTGCCCGACTACTTGTGCATACTGCTCATTTCCTTCTTATCCTTTAGAACATTTTTCTAAATTAGTAGAACCTTATTTAGAGGCATTATATAAAGAAATTCTCTATACAGCAAACAGGATGCGAGATAGACCATTAAAAACCATTTACTTTGGAGGAGGAACGCCAACTACTTTAACATCAAAACAGTTGAAAGAATTGTTAAAGTTTGTATGGAATAGTTTTGACTGTTCTAAAGTGGAAGAATTTACAGTAGAGGCTGGAAGACCTGATAGTATTACTAGAGAAAAGTTAGAGGTTTTAAAAGAGGAAAATGTCACAAGAATTTCTATCAACCCTCAGTCAATGCAGCAAAAAACGCTTGATCTAATTGGCAGAAGGCATACTGCAAAGCAAATTGAAGAGGCGTTTTTTTTAGCAAGAGAAGTTGGGCATGAAAATATTAATATGGATTTAATTATTGGACTGCCAGGAGAAACTCCAGAAGATGTGACATATACTCTTTCAAGGATTAAAACTCTTGATCCGGATAGTTTAACAGTGCATACACTTGCAAGAAAACGAGCGGCAAGATTAAATACACAAAAAGAGCAATATATGGGTTTAAAGGCAAAGGAAGTGGGAAAGATGCAGGAACTAACCAGCCAGTTTGCAAAAGAAAATGGATATTTCCCATATTATTTATACCGTCAAAAACATATGGAAGAAAATTTAGAGAATATTGGATATGCTAAAAAAGGTAAAGAGGGAATTTATAATATCTTAATTATGGAAGAACGTCAGACTATTTTGGCCCTTGGTTCTGGAGCAACTTCAAAGTTTGTATTTCCAAAGACAGGACAGATTGAACGAGTTGAAAATGTTAAGAGCCTGACAGACTATATTACAAGAATTGATGAAATGATTCAGAGAAAACAAATGTTTTATCAACAGTATGGGCAATAGGAGGACTATAGAACCATGCAACGAATCGAAATACTCAATCTTTTAATTTCTATGAAAAAGTACGCAACGATGGAGGATATTGAAGATGCAGTTGCCCACGGAACTTTAGTGAGCCGTTTAGCTTATCTTTTATCAAAAGAACTTTCTTTAGCAGAAGAGTTTTGTATAGAATTAGAACAAGCAGGATTGGTTCATGATATTGGAAAATTGAAATTAGGACAATATCTTTATGGAAGAAAGAAAAACTCATTACAGATTGAAGAAATAAAGTATGTTCGAATGCACCCAACGATTGGATATGAAATATTAAAATCAACAAACAAATTTAATGATAGAATTTTAATGGCAGTCTATCATCATCATGAAAATATAGATGGTTCTGGATATCCGGGAAATTTAAAAGGAGAGGATATTCCACTTGGAGCAAAGATTTTAAGACCTTGTGATGTATTTTCTGCATTAGTGTCAGAGCGACACTATAGAACAGCATTTGATATTGATACTACAATGGAACTTATGATTGATGAAGTTAAAAATTTTGATATGAAGATATTTTTGGCTTTTATGCGAGTAATACATTCCGAAGAATTTAAACAGATTCAAAATTATATTATAAAAAGTAATCAACAATTCGGGAAAAAAAGTAAAGCGGCTACTTATTAGACTTTTTTTATGAAAAACAGGAGGATAATAGTATACTATGGCTGAGTCGATGAAAGGATTAAAAAGAAGTCACAGATGTACTGAAGTTTCAAAGCAGCAGATTGGAACAGATGTGACTGTGATGGGCTGGGTAGCAAAAAGTAGAAATAAAGGCGGAATTATTTTTGTCGATTTAAGAGATCGCAGTGGACTGTTACAGATTATTTTTGAGGAAAAAGATATTGGAACAGATGGATTTAAAAAGGCAGAAACGTTAAAAAGTGAGTATGTAATTGCTGTAGTAGGTAGAGTAGAAATACGTTCAGGGGCAGTAAATGAAACACTTGCTACAGGTGAAATTGAGATTCGAGCAAGTGAATTGCGAATTTTATCAGAAGCAGAAACCCCTCCGTTTCCAATTGAAGAAAATTCAAAAACCAAAGAAGAATTGAGGTTAAAATATCGATATTTGGATTTGAGAAGACCTGATTTACAAAGAAATTTAATGATGCGAAGTCGTGTAACCATGTTAACACGTCAATTTTTAGAGGAAGAAGGATTTTTAGAAATTGAAACTCCAATGTTGACAAAGAGTACACCAGAAGGGGCGAGAGATTATTTAGTGCCAAGTAGAATTCATCAAGGAAATTTTTATGCCCTTCCACAGTCACCACAACTATTTAAGCAATTATTAATGTGTTCTGGCTATGACCGCTATTTTCAGATTGCAAGATGTTTTCGAGATGAAGATCTGCGTGCAGATCGTCAACCAGAATTTACACAGATTGATATGGAGTTATCTTTTGTAGATGTCGATGATGTGATTGATGTCAATGAAAGACTTTTAGCAAAATTATTTCGTGAATTATTAGGAGTAGATGTTTTAGTTCCAATTCCTAGAATGACTTGGAAGGAAGCTATGGAACGTTTTGGCTCAGATAAGCCGGATCTTCGATTTGGAATGGAATTAAAAGATGTAAGTAAGATAGTAGAAAATTGTGAGTTTTCTGTTTTTCGTTCAGCGTTAGAAACAAAGGGTTCCGTACGTGGAATCAATGTTACAGGAAAAGCGGAGATGCCACGGAAAAAAATTGATGCTCTCATTGACTATGCAAAGGAATTTGGAGCAAAGGGATTAGCCTATTTAGCAGTTCTTGCAGATGGATCATATAAATCTTCTTTTGCAAAGTTTATGAAAGAACAAGAGTTATCTGCCTTAATAGAAGCAATGGATGCAAAACCGGGAGATTTAATGTTCTTTGCGGCAGATAGGGATAAAGTTGTTTTTGATGTACTGGGAAATTTACGTTTAAAACTAGCAAAGGAATTTGAATTATTAGATAAGAAAGAGTATAAGTTTGTTTGGATAACTGAATTTCCGCTTTTAGAGTATTCTGAAGAAGAAAAACGCTATGTTGCAATGCACCATCCATTTACTATGCCAATGGAAGAGGATCTAGAATTTTTAGAAACGAATCCGGGAAAAGTTCGTGCCAAAGCATATGATATTGTATTAAATGGTACAGAACTTGGTGGAGGAAGTGTTCGTATTTTCCAAAATCATATCCAAGAAAAAATGTTTGAGGCTTTGGGATTTACAAAAGAGGCAGCCTATAATCAATTTGGATTTCTTTTAAATGCTTTTAAATATGGAGTTCCACCACATGCAGGACTTGCTTATGGGCTTGATCGCCTTGTTATGTTAATGGCGAAAGAAGATTCTATCCGAGATGTTATTGCATTTCCAAAAGTAAAAGACGCTTCCTGTCTTATGACACAAGCTCCAGATAAAGTAGATCAAAAACAGTTAGAGGAACTTGGAATTGAAATTTCTAAGACATGAAAAAATTTAACCTGACCTTTCTTTAAAATGAGGATTGACATTTTTAAGTTCTACTGTTAAGATGTAAAATCATGAGCAAGGGCGTTCAAGAAAGAACGTTTTTGCTCTTTTTATTCTATATTAATAAATTAGTAAAAGAAATGGAGATATAATGAGCTACACCAGACAGGATATTTTAGAATTAATAGAAAAAGAAGATGTAGAATTTATTCGATTACAGTTTACAGATATTTTTGGAGAATTAAAAAATGTAGCAGTAACAACAAGTCAAATAGAAAGAGTATTAAATAACCAATATATGTTTGATGGTTCTGCAATTCGAGGTTTTACACAACCACAGGAAGCAGATTTATTTTTACATCCTGATTTAGATAGTTTTGTAATCTTTCCATGGCGACCACAACAGGGAAAAGTAGCACGTTTTATCTGTGATGTTTATCGAGAAGATAATACACCATTTGAGGGTGATCCAAGATATTTATTAAAAAAGACAATCCATAGAGCAAAAGAACTTGGAATTACTTTTGAAGTTGGTCCAGAATGTGAGTTTTTTTTATTTAATACTCTGGAAAATGGAAATCCTACAACACAAACAGAGGAAATGGGTGGATATTTTGATATTGGACCAGTAGATTTTGGAGAAAATGCAAGAAGAGAAATTGTTTTAACATTAGAAGAGATGGGATTTGAAGTGGAAGCATCACATCATGAGGCTGCACCTGCACAGCATGAAATCGATTTTAAATACGATAATGCACTAAAAACAGCCGATAATATTATGACATTTAAACTGGCAGTCAGAACAATAGCAAAACGTCATGGACTTCATGCAACTTTTATGCCAAAACCAAAGTATGGAGTAAATGGTTCTGGTATGCACGTCAATATGTCTTTATGGAAAGATGGAATGAATCTATTTGCTGATCCAAATGATAGTTTAGGATTAAGTAAAAATGCGTATCATTTTATTGCAGGCTTAATGAAACATATCTGTCCAATGACAGCAATTACAAATCCGCTTATAAATTCTTATAAACGACTTGTTTCAGGATATGAAGCTCCTATTTATATTGCATGGTCAGCAGTCAATCGCAGTCAGTTAATTCGTATTCCAACTATTCGTGGAGATCATACAAGAATAGAGCTACGTTGTCCTGATCCATCTTCTAATCCTTATCTTGTACTTGCCTGTTGTTTAGCAGCAGGTTTGGATGGAATTGAAAATAAGTTAAATCCTCCAACTCCACTTGATTTTAATTTAACATTGTTAGATGAAGAAGAAAGAAAAAGACAAGGGATCCAACAGTTACCATGCAGTTTACAAGAGGCCGTAAAAGAGTTTGAATCCAGTGAGTTTTTACAAAATGTATTAGGACAATATGTTTCTAAACGATATATTGAAACAAAGAAAGAGGAATGGAAGGATTATATGATGCAGGTAACAGATTGGGAAATACGTAAGTATCTAAATCGGATCTAAAGCTTTTCTATAAATAATATATATTATATAACTAGACAGACAAGGTTATGAAGGGCGGAGGATATAGAATGTGTTAAGTATAATTGTTGCTTTTCCTAAAATAGAAGATGCAGAAAAAATAAAAAGACTGTTAATACAGGAGGAGTTTGAAGTAAATGCCGTCTGTACCACCGGAGCACAGGTAGTATGGATTGCCAATGAGCTAGATGGGGGAATTGTAATTTGTGGATATCGACTACTTGATATGTTATATCGACAACTAAACAGTTATTTGCCAAAGGGGTTTGAATTATTACTAATGGCTTCACCAACAAAACTTTCTCAAAATATAGACGGCAATCTGGTAAGTCTTACTCTGCCTGTCAAACGAAAAGACTTAATAGATACCCTACGACTTATGACCTATAACTACTATAATCGAAAGAAGAAAAAAGAAGCAGATCGACCAAGAAAGCGTTCTGAAAAAGAAAAGGAAATTATCGTAAAAGCAAAATTAGTATTAATGGAACGAAATAATATGTCAGAAAAAGAGGCATACCGATATATCCAAAAAACAAGTATGGATAGTGGAATTAATATGGTAGAAATGGCAAAAATGATATTAAATTTAATATAGAAATGAGGATAGAAATGAAGTTTACAAAAATGCAGGGATGCGGAAATGATTATGTATATATTAATTGTTTGAAAGAAAAAATTTTTGATCCAACAGAATTAGCAAGGAAGGTAAGTGACAGACATTTTGGGATTGGTTCAGATGGTTTAATTTTAATTCTTCCATCTATAAAAGGTGATTTTAGAATGGATATGTACAATGCTGATGGCAGCAGAGGGGAGATGTGTGGAAATGCAATCCGTTGTGTTGGAAAGTATGTTTATGAACATGGTATGACAAAAAAGACTGATCTTTGTATTGAAACACTTGCTGGTTTAAAAAAGTTAAACTTAACCATTGATAATAAAGAAGTAAAGGAAGTTACAGTAGAAATGGGACATCCGATTTTTACTCCAAAGTTGATTCCCATTCTTAGTGAAAAGGATTGTGTAATTGATGAACCAATTTTAGTAAATGAAACAGAGTTTCATATGACATGTCTATCTGTTGGAAATCCACATGCTGTTATCTTTGTAGAAGATGTAGAAAACTTTCCGTTAAACCTTTACGGACCTTTATTCGAATCTCACCCAGTTTTTCCAAAGCGAGTAAATACAGAATTTGTTCAAGTGCTCTCTCCTACAGAGATTAAAATGCGTGTATGGGAAAGAGGCTCTGGGGAAACATTCGCCTGTGGTACAGGAGCTACAGCAAGTGTCTGTGCTGGAATTTGGAACCAGAAGACAGAATCTGAGGTTATAGTACATATGATCGGTGGGGATCTTAAAATTAGATATCAAAAACAAGAAAATCTTTTATTTATGACAGGTCCTGCTATAACCGTTTTTGAAGGAGAGTATTATGTTTAAAGTAAATGAAAATTATTTAAAACTTCAGGGAAATTATTTATTTTCTACTATTGGAAAAAAAGTTGCTGCTTTTGTGAAAGAAAATCCTGAAAAGAAAATAATACGACTTGGAATAGGGGATGTTACACTTCCATTAGTTCCAGCAGTTATTGAAGCAATTCATAAAGCTACAGATGAGATGGGGAAAGAAGAAACTTTTCATGGCTATGCCCCTGATTTAGGATATGAGTTTTTACGAAAGGTAATTTTAGAACAGGATTATCAGACAAGAGGAGCAAAAATAGAATTAGATGAAATCTTTATTAGTGATGGAGCAAAGAGCGATTCTGGAAATATTGGCGATATTTTTTCAGTAGAAAATCGAATTGCGGTCTGTGATCCAGTTTACCCGGTTTATATCGATGCCAATGTTATGGCTGGAAGATGTGGGGAATATTTACCTGATAAAAAATGTTGGAGTAATGTAATTTATATGCCTTGTACGTACGAAACTAATTTCTGTCCTGAACTTCCAAAAGAACGCCCTGATTTGATTTTTTTATGTTTTCCGAATAATCCAACCGGTTCTACTATTACAAAAGGGGAGCTTCAAAAATGGGTAGATTATGCCAATAGACAAGGAGCAGTTATTATTTATGATGCTGCCTATGAAGCTTATATTTCAGAAGAAGGAGTTCCTCATACAATTTATGAATGTGATGGAGCAAAACAATGTGCAGTTGAGTTAAGAAGTTTTTCAAAAAATGCTGGATTTACTGGAACGAGATTAGGATTTACTATTGTTCCAAAGGAATTAAAATGTGGAGAAGTTTCTTTAAATCAGCTATGGGCAAGAAGACATGGAACAAAATTTAATGGTGCACCTTATATCATTCAAAGGGCAGGAGAGGCAGTATATTCTAAAAAGGGACAAAAGCAGACAAAAGAACAGATTGCATACTATATGAAAAATGCTGCTTTGATTAGAGAAGGATTACAAAGGGCAGGTTATGAAATTTTTGGAGGGATTAATGCACCTTATCTTTGGCTAAAAACCCCTAAAAATATGACATCATGGCAGTTTTTTGATTATTTATTAGAACAGGCAAATGTAGTGGGAACACCAGGATCTGGCTTTGGACCAAGTGGAGAGGGGTATTTTCGTCTTACTGCATTTGGAAATCATGAAAATACCAAAGAAGCTATAGAACGGATTTGTAAACTTTAGATGTAGATTAGGTTTCAAAAAATCTTAAGGGAATAGCAATACAAAAGATCGACTTTTATGATATGATATTTAGACAGAAGATAAAAAATAAGAAAGGATGTGGGTAAATTGATATATCCTGATTTTATTAAAACAGGAGATAAAATAGGTGTAACAGCTTGTTCTGATGGAAGAGTGGAAGTTTTAGATATTAAACGATTGGAACATGCCATAGAACAGTGGAATAGGTTAGGGTATCATATTATAGAAACTTCTGATGTCAGGACAAGTCAGTTTGGAAGAAGTACAGATGCAAAATGTAGAGTAAAAGAATTAAATGAACTTCTAAAACAAAAGGATATTCGGGCAATCATTCAAGTAAGCGGCGGGAATTATTTATGTGAAATTTTTCCATACTTAAATTTTGAATTATTTTTAGAAAATCCAAAATGGCTTCAGGGATTTTCTGATCCAACAGGATTATTATATTTAGTTACTGTTACTACTGGGATAGCAACGATCTATGGAAATAATTTTTGCGAATTTGGTATGAAAGATTGGGATCTCTCGATTGATAAAAATATCCAATTCTTAGAGGGAAGGCTTTTAAAACAAGATAGTTATGAAAAGTTTATGAATGGATATAAAAAGAGGGAAACAGGATTAGAGGGATATGATCTAAATCAAAAGGTACAGTGGAGGGCTCTAACAGACGGAAATAGACAGTTTACAAAGGAAATAGAAAAGAAAATTACTATGTCAGGAAGGCTTTTGGGAGGCTGTTTAGATGTTTTATTAGAGATTTCAGGTACTCGTTTTGATAAAACAAGGGAGTTTTGTTCTAAAGAAGGAAAAGACGGAATAGTTTGGTATTTAGAAAGCTTCAACTTAAATAGTGAACAACTTTATTTAGGGCTATTAAGATTAAAAGAAACAGGATGGTTTGAAACAGCTGAAGGCTTCTGGTTTGGGCGTCCTGCCTTTTATGAAAGTGCTTATCATATTGCCTATGAAGATGCTATCTATGAAGCACTAAAAGATCTGCATGTACCAATTATTTTAGATGCAGATTTTGGACATTTACCTCCTAGAATGACAGTTGTAAATGGAGCTTTTGGAACCGTTGTCTGTGAGTATGGAATGGGAAGTTTAGAAATGAAGCTTTGTTAAAAGATACTACTTGAGAGGGGGGCACTGTAGTATAATGGATGTAGATAAAAATAAGGGTCATAATACTTCTTTTCTACTCGCTGTAGTATTTATGATACAGGAATTTCTATTTCATTTATATGTATTTCGAAGCTTAACAGAGTCGATTTTATATCCCCTGCTGTTTTCAGCGGCAGGGGGTCTTTTTCTTATAGCAATTACTTCCTGTTTTAAAGAAAAGATACAAAAGCTATTATTTATTATTTTTGCAAGTTTTTCAGCTGTAATTTTTAGTGTACAGGCAGTATTTTTTCATATCTTTAAAACTTTCTTATCCATTTATTCGATTGGCACAAATGGCGGAGATGTTATGGAATTTTGGAGGGAAGCATTAAAAGGGATTTTGGAAACACTCCCCGGAATCTTGCTTTTCTTTTTTCCTGTAGTACTATTTATTCTTTTCCTTCGAAAGTCTAAATTTAAAAGAGAATGGAAAAGACCAATAATTTATGGCACAAGTGCTATTACAATATACCTTTTGACTCTAATTGCATTAACAATTACAGGAAGAACAATACATTCTCCTTATGACCTTTATTTTGGAAGTTTTGTCATGGATTTAGGAATGGAAAAGTTAGGGGTTGGAACATCTGTCCTTTTTGACATAAAACAAGTAGTATTTGGAGGAGATGAACTAGATCAGTTGACTTTTGTAGAACTGTCAAATGATTTAGTTTTAAAAGAAGAGCCTAGTATATCTCCAATAATAAATAATATAGATAAAACTCCTTCTCCATCTATATCTGTACGAAATGAAAATACACCTTCTCCTGTTCCAACAGAAATTCCAATCGATACATCTCCAAATATATTAAACATAGATTTTGCAACATTAGCAAAACAGGAAAAAAAGAAAAGTATTCGTACACTACATGAATATTTTGCAAAGGTAGTTCCAACAAAAAAGAATGAATATACAGGATTTTTTAAAGGCTATAACTTAATTTTAATTACAGCCGAAGGCTATTCACCCCTAGCAGTAGATAAAACAGTTACACCAACTCTTTACCGATTAACACATGAGGGATTTGTATTTGAAAATTTTTATACTCCTATTTGGTGGACAAGTACCAGTGACGGAGAATATGTAGTCTGTACAGGATTAATTCCCTATGGTACAAACAGTTTTACAAAATCAGCAGATCATGCAATGCCATTTGGATTTGGATGGTTGTTTCAAGGTCTTGGATATACCACAAAAGCATATCATAATCATAGTTATACATACTATCATAGAGATTTAACGCATCCTAATATGGGATACGAATTTATTGCTCCTTCCCATGGAATGGAGATTACAAAACGCTGGCCGGAGTCAGATTTAGAGATGATGAAAAATACAATTCCACAATATTTAAAAGAAGAGCCATTTCATATTTATTATATGACGGTAAGCGGACATATGAATTATGACTTTAATGGAAATGCCATGTCTTATAAAAATAGAGATTTTGTAAAAGAATTACCTTATGGAAAAGCAGCAAAGGCATATATCGCCTGCCAAAAAGAATTAGATCTTGCATTAGAATATTTAATAGAGCAACTAGAAGAAGCGAAAATTGCAGATCGCACTGTAATTGCTTTGAGTGCAGATCATTATCCATATGGACTTGAATTATCGGATATTAATGAGTTAGCAGGACATACCGTAGAAGAAAATTTTGAATTATATAAAAATAACTTTATTTTGTGGAGTGCTTCGATAAAAGAACCAATTTTGATAGAAAAATATTGTTCCAGTCTTGATATTGCTCCAACTCTATTAAACTTATTTGGTATAAAATATGATTCCAGACTTTATATGGGACAGGATATTCTCTCAGATGCCTCTGCATTAGTAATGTTCAGCAACCGCAGTTTTATTACAGATAAAGTATGGTATAATTCTAAGACAGGAGAGATAAAAAATGTTTCTAAAGAAGAACTTCCAGAAGGGTATATGGATCAAATAAATAAAATTATCAAAAACAAATTTACAGTATCTCAAGGGATTTTACAAAATGATTATTTTTCTTATTTGCTTCCCTGCCTAAATGAAAATGAAAAGGAAGAATAGAGTATGGAGATTACACCAGAAACAATAGAATATGTATCAGCATTGGCAAATTTAAAATTAAATAAAGAAGAAAAGATTCAGACAAAAAAGGATTTAGAACAGATATTGGGATATATCGAAGTAATACAAGAATTAGATACAAAATCGGTTGAGCCCTTAACTCATATTGTACAGCGAAAGAATGTAGTTCGAGAAGATGAGGTAAAGGAAAGTATAGACAGAGAACAGATTTTAAAAAATGCTCCACTAATAAAGGATAACTGTTTTACTGTACCAAAAGCAGTAGATGTGTAGGTAAAAGGAGAAAATATTGTGGATATTACAAAAGTTTCAGCACTCCAATTAAGTAAGGCAATTCGATCAAAAGAACTGACAGTGACAGAAGTAGTGTTAGCACAATTAAATGAGATTCGAAAAAGGGAACCCCTTTATCACTGCTATATTTCTATTTCCGAGGAACAGGCAATAAAACGTGCAGACGAAGTTCAAAAAAAGATAGAACAAGGAGAGTATGCCAATTCTTTGCTTGCGGGAGTACCGATTGCAATTAAGGATAATATTTGTACAAAGGGAATAAAGACGACATGTGCTTCCCGTATGCTCTCTGAATTTTGTCCCTCTTATGATGCTGAAGTGATTACCCGTTTAGAGGCAGCAGGATGTATTATTCTTGGAAAGACAAATTTAGACGAATTTGCTATGGGGGGTACGACAGAAACATCTTATTTTGGTGTGACGAAAAATCCTAATAATATAAATTATGTTCCAGGAGGTTCTTCTGGAGGTTCTGCTGCTGCAGTAGCAGGGGGAGAAGCTATCATAGCATTAGGTTCAGATACAGGTGGATCAATCCGTCAACCTAGTTCATTTTGTGGAGTAGTTGGGTTAAAACCGACTTATGGAATGGTTTCTCGCTATGGTTTAATTGCTTATGCTTCTTCCTTAGATCAAATAGGACCAATAGGGAGAACAGTAGAAGATTGTGCTGCGATATTGCAAATTATCGCAGGAGAAGATAAGAAAGATTCTACTTGTGCTATCAATACAGTCAGTCCTTCTTTAAAAGCAATTAGACAATCTATACAGGGAAAAAGAGTCGGATTTCCTGCTGAATATTTTGAAGAAGGGCTTTCGAAAGAGGTTCGGATAGAGATACTAAAAGTAGTTCAGGTATTAAAAGAGTGTGGGGCTAATATAGAGGAAATAAAATTAAACACAAGTATCTATGGAGTTCCTGCTTATTATATACTTGCCTGTGCAGAAGCCAGTTCAAATCTATCTCGTTATGATGGAGTAAAGTATGGATTTCGTGCATCAAAATATGAGGATTTATCAGAACTTTATAAAGAAACAAGAAGTATTGGATTTGGAACAGAGGTCAAACGTAGACTTTTAATTGGTTCATTTGTATTAAGTTCAGGTTATTATGATGCTTATTATAATAAAGCATTAAAAGTAAAAAATATATTAAGAGAAGAGTTTCGCCGGGCATTTGAAAAGGTTGACTTAATTTTAACTCCAGTAACTGCCACGACCGCACCAAAGATAGGAGAAAGTCTTTCTGAACCATTGAAGATGTATTTAGGAGATAGTTATACTGTACCAGTTAATCTTGCAGGACTTCCTGCAATTTCTGTTCCTTGTGGGAAAGATAAAAATAATCTTCCAATCGGATTTCAGCTAATTGGAAAGCCATTTGGAGAACAAGAGATCTTACAGACTGCATACCAATATGAATGTACAGTACAGAAAGGAGAAAAATGAAAAGTTATGAAACTGTGATTGGGCTTGAAGTTCATGTAGAGCTTGCGACAAAAACAAAAATTTTCTGTAGCTGTACAACACAGTTTGGAGGAGAACCCAATACACATTGCTGTCCAATCTGTATTGGAATGCCCGGAACACTTCCTGTACTCAATAAAAAAGCGGTGGAATTTGCTGTGGCGGTGGGATTAGCAACAGATTGTACAATTACAAAAAGGTGTAAATTTGATCGAAAGAATTATTTTTATCCCGATCTGCCAAAAGCATATCAGATTTCGCAGCTTTATCTTCCAATCTGTAGAAACGGTAAAATTGAAATTGAAACAGATAGCAAAAATAAGAAAATTGGAATTCATGAGATTCATCTGGAAGAGGATGCTGGAAAATTAATTCACGATTCATCGTCAGAGATAACGTTAATAGATTATAACCGTTGTGGCGTTCCATTAATTGAAATTGTCAGTGAACCTGATATGCGATCAGCAGAAGAAGTAATAGCATATTTAGAAAAACTGAAACTAATTTTACAGTATCTTGGTGTTTCAGATTGTAAAATGCAGGAGGGATCTTTAAGGGCAGACATTAATCTTTCTATTCGAGAAATAGGTTCAGATATTTTGGGTACTCGGACAGAAATGAAAAATATGAATTCTTTTAAGGCGATTGTAAGAGCTATAGAGGCAGAAAAAAGACGTCAAATTGAATGGATAGAATTAGGGAAAGGGGTAATTCAAGAAACAAGACGCTGGGATGATAATAAAAATACTAGTTTTGCAATGCGTAGTAAAGAGGATACAAAGGACTATAGATATTTTCCAGAACCAGATCTACCGCCATTGGAATTTAGTAGAGAATGGTTAGAACAAATAAAAGAAAGACAACCAGAACTAAGAGATCAAAAAATGCAGCGATATCAAACAGAATATGGACTACCTGAATATGATGCAGCGATTTTAACAGGCTCTAAACCGCTTGCAGAACTGTTTGAAAAGACTACTATTTTATGTAAAAAACCAAAAGAAGTTTCCAACTGGCTTATGGTAGAAACTCTAAGAATGATGAAAGAGAGAGAATTAGAACCAGATCAGTTAAGCTTACAACCAGAAAAGTTAGCAGATTTAATTCAAATGGTAGAGCAAGGAACAATCAATCGTACTATATCAAAAGAGGTATTTGAACATATTTTCCTAGAAGATATTGATCCAAAAGAGTATGTAAAGAAAAATAGACTTGAAATAATCCGTGATGATACTCTACTTAAAAAAGCGGTAGAAAAGGTAGTAGAAGAGAATCCACAATCTATAAAGGACTATCAAAATGGAAAAGAAAAAATAGTGGGATATCTTGTGGGACAGACAATGAAAGCAATGAAAGGGAAGGCAGATCCCACTATAGTAAATAAAATGGTAAAAGAAGTATTAGGAGATACTATTATAGAATCTATATAAAATAAAAAAGACTGTCACCTTGTTTGATTTTCTTGATGTGACAGCCTTTTTTATTTACATTTCTTTTAAATGGAATCTATTTACCAATTCATGTAAGCGTTTTGATTGATTGGATAATTCTGCACTTGTAACAGCGCTATTTTGGGCAGCAGAGGAGTTAGATTGTACAACATTACTGATTAAATCTATGTTCTCCGTAAGCTGTTTTAATATTATTTTTTGGTTTTGTGAGGCATTGCTAATCTTATCCATAGAGGTTAAAATCTCTTCTGAACCTTTTACAACAGTTACAAGAGATTTTGCTGTATTATCTGCACTTTTCAT
Organism: uncultured Lachnospiraceae bacterium; assembly: GCA_947089905.1. Lineage (GTDB taxonomy): Bacteria > Bacillota > Clostridia > Lachnospirales > Lachnospiraceae > MGBC140009. The sequence goes on along the minus strand of CAMUMG010000004.1, from coordinate 34,497 downwards.
ACCATTTTCTACAGCTTTACGTGAACTTTCTATCAAAGTAGTAGTTTGCTTTACTGCCTCTGCACTTTTAGATGCCAGTTCACGAATTTGATTTGCTACAACAGCAAATCCCTTTCCTGCTACTCCTGCCCGTGCTGCTTCAATCGAAGCATTTAATGAGAGCAGATTTGTCTGGGTAGCGATATCTTCAATCGTTTTAACAATTTTCTCAATTTCGATAGAAGAATAATTAATATCTGACATAGCGTGAATTAAGTCATCCATTTCTTTATTACTTTCTTTTATACGTTGTCCCACTTCAAAAACAGTTGTATTTGCAGCTTTTGCATCGCCTGCATTTGCAGATACATCATTTGCTAAACTTTCTATAGAAGCTGCTAATTCGTCTATTGCTGTTGCCTGTTCTGTCGCACCATCAGAAAGAATTTGTGCGCCAGAAGAGACCGTATCAGAGCCAGAAGAGACCTCATCTGCTGAAAGAACAATCTGATGCAGTGTATCATTTAGGGCAGATGAAATCTTTTCAATAGAGATCTGGATAGGAATAAAATCTCCAATATACTTTTGAGTAATAGCAATATCCATATTATTAGAAGCCATTTGAGAAAGTTGTTGAGAAATATCCTTTACATAGTTATTCATAGTGACACTGATATGATTAAATGCCAAAGCAAGACGTCCAAGTTCATCGTTAGAGGATATATCAATATGAATATTTAAGTCTCCTGCTTCTAATTTCGCAGCTCCATCCATAATTTTTTTAATAGGAGTTAAATGTTTTTTAATAATAGAATTAACAGCCGCCAATAGTAATATTGCAAATAATACTACCATAAAAGTCAACTTTCCAGTCCCTTCAATAATAGCAAGATAAAATTCACTACTATCAATACTAAGATATAATGTCCATTGATTTCCACCGCTTATATTTAACGGTATTGTAACAGAAACCCCTTTTTTCCCTGTAGCAAAATTTTTTCCTTTACTAATAATAGAACAACTATTCACATAATCACTTTTTGGCATGGAACGAATCTTATCGGCATTTGTCATTATAATATGATATCCTACATCAGTAGCATTTTTACCTACTGTAGAATCATTGGCCGAATCTACCAAAATAGTTCCATCTTCTGAAACAGCTACTAAATGAACAGAATCATAATCTGTACTCACAAGCAATTTTTCCTGCATATTACTTAAACTTACATCAACCCCAGATACACCCAAAAAATCTCCTTGGACATTCCAGATAGGAGAGATAATACTAATCATCATAATATTTTTGCCCATGAGTTGATAGACATAAGGTTCCATAACATAAGGCTTACCTGAAGCCTTCATTTCACGATAATATTCTTTTTCATAAGTATCAAAAGCATCTTCATGTTTCTCAAAAACATATCCTGTTTTTTCTTCATTCGCATATACTACTGCTTCATAAGCAATATCTTTTTTATGTACACTATAAGGTTCTCCATTTGCGTCTGCAATTGTATTTTGTTCAAAATAGGCAAAAACAGTTGGAAAATTATCGCCACCTTCTAAAAGACCTACTAAAGCAGTATCAATAGCTTCTCGTTGAAACTTTGGATCAAGTATAGAAATATTTCGAAGAGAACCTGCAAATCCTATTACTTTTCCATAAGCATTTTCAATATCATTAGCAATCAAGAAAGCATTTTCATAAGAAATTGCAGCCAGCTTATCATTATTAGCCTGAATTAATGATTTTGCGGCAAGAAGACCAGATGCCATAATGGTTAGTAAAAATATAATACTAACTATAAATGCCATTTTTGAAATAATCTTTTTGCTGAGACTTTTATCAGAAGATGTTGTCTCATTTCCTTTTGCCCTGTGCGACATAAATAATTCCTCCATAAATAAATTCTCAATAGACACCTATTATACAGCGATCTATGCAAGAAGTCAATTTGATGGAATATTTTTTTATAAGAAATACAAAACAGAGATAATATTGTAATAAAGATAAACATATGTTATAATTTTAATGTTCATAAAGAAATAAATCGAAGTTTGGGGAGTGATTTTATACTGAAAAAAGGATACTATTTTTATAAAAAGATACTATTTTTCATTCTGACATTATTTATCATAGGAATGTTTACAGGATGTGAACAGGAACAAAATATAGACAAACAAGAGTTAGAAGATAATAAAACGGTGAATGGTACTAATAAAATAGACAATAGTACTAATAAAGCAGATAATACTAAAACAACAGAAGATATAATAGAAACTCTAAAAACGGAGGATATGAAAAAAAAATTTGGTGAAAACTGTATTGCTGAACAAACATTTGAAGTTGAACTTAGTGAATATAGTGGAAAGGTCTATTTTGTTCCCTTTGCTCCTTTAAAAGATAATCAAGATTTTTCTATGCAGATTATACAAGATGGAAAAGTTCTAACAAATATACATACCTATATTCCAGATGAATTAATAGAAGAGAAATTTAGCAGTTTAGATGCAGTATCATTTTTTGATATAAACTATGATGGAAATACAGATATTGTACTGATTGAAACATATGGCGATAAAACATTTGCAGCCATTTATTATGGCTTTAGTTCTGACTCAGAGGATTATGAAAGATTTTTTATTTCACAAGATGAGTTATCAAAAAAAATATCGAGTCAATTAGAGGAAGTATCAATTTCTGAAATTCGTAACCTTTTATCAAATGGGAAAAAGAATGGTAAATTTACCAGTTATCAGGAAGCATATGAAGCAGTGAGCAAGTTATGTGAAATGGAAAGTACAGAGGAAAAGGGATATAATTTAATTTATTTTAATGATGATGATATACCCGAATTAGTTGTAGGAGTGAATGGATATTATACAAGTTTATATACTTATAGTGATGGAAAAGTATATACATTAATGGATCATTGGGCATATGGTGCTATGGGAAATGCAGGATATGAATATTGTTCTCGGAAAAACAGTTTAAGAAATTATAATAATGACTATGCAGGAGCAATTTTTTATACTACCTATATGACTATGAATAATCAATATTCTTTGGATATTGTCACACAAATAAAGACATATAATTTTGATGATGTGAATGGCAATGGAATTCCTGATGAAAATGAAACAGATTCTATTGGTTATTATAGTATAAGTTATATTGATGATAAACAAGTAACAGACGAAGAATGTGTATCCTATAATCTAGGGGAATATCAATATATACAAACAGAAATGGACTTAGAAACTTTGAGATCTAAATTAAATAATTAACGCTTGCAGAATTTTTAGCAATGGGTTATAATTTTGGCATATATAAACGTTAAAGAAAATCACAAATTTAGACACAATGGAGGATTTATGAGAGCGTTAATTAGTGTATCGGACAAGACAGGAATTGTAGATTTTGCAAAGAAATTAGTTGGGCTAGGAATTGAACTGATTTCTACAGGTGGAACTTATGCCAAGTTAAAAGAAGCAAATGTAGAGGCGATGGAAATTTCAGATCTGACAGGATTTCCAGAGTGTTTAGATGGACGTGTAAAAACGTTACATCCTGCAGTTCATGCAGGACTTTTAGCAATGCGAAGCAATCCAGAACATATGAAGCAGTTAGATGAGTTAAAAATTGAACCGATTGATTTTGTTATTGTAAATCTATATCCATTTAAGACGACTATTTTAAAAGATGGAGTAACACGTGCCGATGCAGTGGAAAATATTGATATTGGTGGACCAACAATGCTTCGTGCAGCAGCAAAAAATTATCAGGATGTGGCTGTAGTAGTAGATCCAACGGACTATTCTTTGATATTAGAAGAGTTAAAAAAAGATGGAAAAGTTTCTCTTGATACTAAATTTTATCTTATGCAGAAAGTATTTATGCACACAGCAAACTATGATGCCATGATTGCTGATTATTTAAGAAAAGAGCGTAAAGACTATGAACTTCCAGAAACGCTAACTATGACGTTTGAAAAGGTTCAAGATATGAGATATGGAGAAAATCCTCATCAAAAAGCCGCGTTTTACCGTGAGATTGGCAAAAAACAGGGCTCTATTACAGATGCCATTCAACTAAATGGGAAAGAACTTTCTTTTAATAATATTAATGATACAAATGGTGCATTAGAATTATTAAAAGAGTTTACAGAACCAACTGTAGTTGCCTGCAAACATGGAAATCCATGTGGAGTTGGGAGTGCAGAAAATATTGAACAGGCATGGGATAAAGCATATGAAGCAGATAAAGTGTCTATTTTTGGTGGGATTATTACAATAAACCGTGAAGTAACAGCAGCACTTGCACAGAAGATGGCAAAGATTTTTTTAGAGGTCATTGTAGCACCATCCTATGAAAAAGAGGCACTAGAAATTTTATGCCAGAAGAAAAATGTCCGAGTTTTACAGTTAGAAGACATTTCTATACCTCAAAGTGAACACGCTTATGATTTTAAGAAGGTAAATGGAGGATTAATTGTTCAGACAATAGACAGTAAATTATTAGATGAACAGGAACTTAAAGTAGTAACCGATCGTATTCCAAGTGAAAGAGAAATGGAAGATCTACGTTTTGCATGGAAAGTTGTAAAATTCGTAAAATCAAATGGAATCGCGATAGCAAAAGAAAAGCAGACCTATGGAATTGGGCCAGGACAAGTCAATCGAATCTGGGCGACAAAACAATGTTTTGAACATGCTGACGAATTAATTTGTGAAGGAGCTGCAAAGGGATGTGTCCTTGCTTCGGATGCCTTTTTCCCATTTGATGACTGTGTAGAAGCTGCTCATCAGGCAGGAATTACAGCTATTATTCAACCAGGTGGGTCGGTTCGGGATGAAGATTCTATTAAAAAAGCTAATGAATATGGTATTGCAATGATTTTTACAGGAATGAGACACTTTAAACATTAAAATAAAGGTGAAGAGGAAATAACAGAGAGGACAAAAGTATTAAATACTTTTGTCCTCTTCTGTTATAAGATTATCGGATAGTAATTTGACAATTCTTCATTGCCTGTAATGCAGTTTCATGTCCATTAGGAGTAGTACCTGCACAACATGAAGAATTTATAATGATTTCTGCTTCTGGTACAGCCGCTTTTGCAATCATAGCATTTGAGATAACACAGATATCTGTACATAGACCGACAAATTCTATAGATTGTATAGGATGTTTAAGGTTTTCCTGTTCTAAAAAATGACCTAGTTCCATAGAACCAAAAGAAGGTTTATCAAAAGTTAAAGTGTCAGATTTACGTAGAGTTTCAATAACAGGAGCAAGTTCCCAACCGTGGCTTCCTTTAATACAGTGTGGTACTGGTAAGTTTTTTCCTTCTCTTGTTTTTAAATAATCTTTTGTGTGGGTATCTCTAGTATAAATGATAGTCCCCTCAAAAGATTGTATTTTTTTTAAAACATCTACCACAATATGTTTAGCCTCTTTCGTACCAAGTACACCATTGATAAAATCATTCTGCATATCAACAACAACAAGATAGTTCATTCTTGCCTCCATTCTGCCACATTTTAAGGCTTATTTTGTAAAATTGATATCCACTTTGTAAGATTTCTATATATCGTTATATAACAAAGATAGAAAAATAGCAAGAGAAATCTTTATACTTGTGGAATATATATAAAAGTATCCAAAAAAGTCTGGTGAATTCGTCATGTGAAAAACCCTTTACAAAATCAGGTCTATCCGTTATGATAATGTTATCTTAATGATTTGTTTGTGATGTTCTGGCAGACCTTATTGATAGGTCAATCGTTTTCCTCGATACAACAGTTTTCCGTACATTTGACGGAAGATCTAATCTGGAGAGGAGTCATTTTGAATATTCCCTTTTGGAGTAATGAAAAAAGGAGTGGAACAACTGCCAATCTTGCGGCAGTAAGTGTTATGTGTACCTTAAAATCAGCATATCGGGTTACTCTGCTAGAAAATCATTATAGCGAGAAAAATCTTGGAAAGATGCTTTTACCATTTCCGAAAGCCCATTTAGTAAAGGAGGAGGTTATTTATTATTTAGGCCATGGAATTTCTGACTGTTTAGTTCCAAAGGTCATTAAAAGTGACTGTATTAGAGCAGGAGGTCCATTTTTAGAAATTTTAGAGGAAAGATTATATTATATGTTACAGATGCAGGCAGCAGGAAATTTATTTGAGTTAGAATTTGCCAATTTAATTCTTCCTATGCTTCGTAAAAAAGAACAAATGGCACAGTTATGGATGATTGATACTGAGTGTAATCAAAATGTAAGTTCTAAAATTCTCTTAAATGAGGCAGAACTTATTGTAGTTACTCTTCGAAAAGAATTTCAAAGTATTGTAAATTTTATTAAAAATTTTTCAGAGATAAAACAAAAGTCTATCTTTTTAATCACAGATTTTGAACATTACAAACAGGATAGTGAATTAGATTCTCTTTTTAAAGAAGAATTTCAAAAGGAACAACTTATTTTTGTTCCTAATTGCCCAGAATTTAAGGAGGCTTTAAATCAGGGAAGATGTGTGGAATTTATTTCTTCTCATATAGGGTGTACCACAGAAGAGTCTTGTTATATATGGATTCGTACAATAGAATCTGTAGCGGATTTAATTTTAATGAGGTGCCGAAAGAAAGTGAGGGATAGTAACGGGGAAGAAATGGAGTAGTTACCGAATAATAAAACCGCGTCAAACACGAAAGAAGATATTTATTATAAGTATATTTTTATTATTACTAATCTTAGTGGGTGGATACTACCTGAAAAAAAATTCTAAACAAATGATTAAACAGAAGGATTTAGAGGAAGTTCAATCAGAATTGCCTGACTTAAATTTGAATAGTGAGGTAGAAGAAGGCGTTGAAACAGCTATTTCAGGAGTTGGAATATTTCCGGGATTAAGAGAGGGTGATTATGTAGATATCAGGATTACTTATCCAAATGGGGAAAACTATGTTGTTTTAAATAGAAAACGGCTATGTGAAATCCGAGAAGAACGAGGAGAAAGTATCTATTTATTTCAAATGACAGCAAAAGAGCAACTTTGGTATTCTTCTGCACAATCTGATTTAAAGACATATGAGGGTTCCAGTTTAACAGCAGTTCGGTATATTTCGCTACAACAGCAGGCATCTACTGTAACTTATTTACCAAATCGTTCTGTACTTATACTTTATTCAAAAGATGGGAATATCACAGAGAATGAAGATTCTAAACAGTTAACAAAACAAAGAGAGGAATTAGAGCAAAGATTAAAAGAACAAAAAACCAAAGAAACCGGTTTTGAAGGTTAGGTAATTAGAGATGAAAAGGGAAAACCAGACAGAATAAAGGAAAAAGCTAAGAATTTAGGCTGTACCAAAAAACAAGCAAAATTAAGAAATATATAAAATCAGGAGAAGGAAAATATTGGGGGATAACAGCCATAGATTTGTACCTGCATTGAGATCACAGACAGGCTTTTTACAAATACAAAATGTTAATAAAAATAAAAAAATAGAAGATATATTAAAAAAAACAAAAAAAGAGATATTAATTGGATTTTTAGGAATTGAAAAGTATGAAATAATTTTATATTTATCTCGTATTTTAAGGCAACTTAATAAAAGAGTATTAGTGTTAGACTGTTCCGAAAATGGTGCATTAGATGCAGGAGTTTGTTATTTTAGAGAACAGCCTGCCGTCTATGGAAAAATTCAGGATTATAGAGGAATTGATTATGTTAATTATACATTACAAGACTACATAGGCAGAGAAGAATATTATGTATTTGAGGAAAAAAGAAAAGAATATGACTTTATTTTAATAGATTTTGGATTCCTTAGAATACATCCATTAATGGCAGCATGTCATCGATACTTTTTTGTTTCGGATCAGCAAAGACATAATATTCTTCGGATAAAAGAAGCTGTAAAACAGTGTAATGTGCCATTTATTGTTGTATTAAGAGATGTACTTACCTGTAAAGTTTCGCTAAATTATTTTACTGATTTTATAGAGAAAAATAAATATGCAGAAGAAATTCAGATTCTATATCGAAATGAGGCTGATACAAGAGAGCAGATTCAATGCCAATATGGACAGGCAGTTAATTTTCAAAAACTATCAAAAGACACAAAAGAGTTTCTAAAAAATATAGTAAAAAAACTATTACCGAATTGTACAAAAGAGGAAATTATAAAAGCACTTAAGCGGGCGGAAAGAGGGAAATAAATGAAAATTATATTTTCAAGTAATGTGCATGGTCAGACTGGTACAACGACGAATATGTTAGCAATAGCAGTTATGAGTGATATTTTGTATCAAAGAAAAAGTATTTTATTACAAACTCAGTTTTGTTTAAATCAGTTGGAAGTACCATTACTGCCGCCTACAAAGCGAAAGGAAGCAAATTCTTATGAGTTAGGGATGGATGCTCTTTTAAAAGGAATCCAATCAGGAAAAAGTACAAAGGAGCTTTTAAAAGCTTGTTGTATCTGTATTTCAGAAAATAGAATGGACTTTCTTCCAGGAACAAATGCTAGAAACCGAGAAGTCTATGAAGAGGAAATAGCAAAAGGACTACATGAAGTACTAAAATTAGCAAATGAGTTTTATGAATATGTATTTATTGATATAGGACCAGTACAAAATGAGCTGGCACAACAAATTTGGAAAGAGGCAGATCTTTTGGTGATCAATCTGTGTCAAAATATCCGTGTACTAGATCACTTTTTCTCAGAATATGAACAGCCTAAAAATATCATTTATTTATTAGGATATTATGACTGCCATTCCACTGTTAATAAAAAGACTTTAACCCGTCTATATAAACCATTAAAAAGAGAGAATACATTTGTAATTCCATATAATACAGAATTAAGAGATTCTGTGTCCGAGGCAAAACTAATTCAATTTTTTCTTCAAAATATGTACTGTGAACCAGATGACGAGAATTATTATTTTGTAGAAGAGGTAAAAAAAGTATCAGGCTATATAATGAATTTAGAAAAAATGGGGGCTTTAGGACAAACACAGAATGTTTTAGAAAATAGATATAGGAGGTAATGCACAAAAGCTGCAGAAATGGGGATTAAAATGTCCGAAAACTATTTATGGATTATTATTTTTATTTTACTTTTAGCAATAGGTCTTCCAGGTAGAATAAAAATAAGAAAAAAAAGAAAGATTCAGAAAGAATTTGAAATTGGGAAGGGAGAGGATATAGATAATTATATTGAGGAATTGAGAGAATATTTTGATTTTTTATTGAGTAAAAGAGTAGCAGGAATGTTGAAAGGAGATGTAAATAGTGGACAAGAACTTTTAAGAAAGGAGTTAAAACTTGCACTTGGACAGTGTTCACAGGGAGATCTACATGCAAAGTTATATGTAAAGGGACATATTAAACAATGGATTTTAGATAAAAAGCATATAAATGAAGCACAGTTGGAACAAATTATTCCATTTGGACAACAAGAGAAATTAAGTAATAAGGATAAATTTGATATTCTTTTATATGACTATAAAAAGAAATTCGGAACTTCTGGATTTCAGAAATTAATGATAGAACTACCAAAAGAGTTAGAACATTCGCCTAGAGTTACAAAAAGTGAATTGGACTATCTATATTTTAACAGACAACCTGTTTTGAGGTTCCCTGATAAAATAGAACTTGTTGTACAAAGAGTCTATGAGCAATTTTTAGGACTTGGAGTAATAGATGAATTAAGGGATATGGAAATAGATGGTTTATCCTGTGGAGTATCAGGAGGGAATTTTTTTAATCTACAAAAAAACGAAAAAGCAAATAGAGAAGGTTCAGAGGTTTGGATTTTTTATAAAGGAGTTATGACTGCATTAGAATTTCTTAGAATTCCAACGCAAAAAGAATTAGAACGAATTTCCAGAAAAGTTTATCGATATGGACATCCCGGACAGTTATCTGCTAGAAAGGGATATATGGTAAGTCAGATGCAGGATGGTTCAAGAGTTGTTGTAGTTCGTCCACCATTTGCAGAAGGGTGGTCTTTCTTTATCCGAAAATTTCTTCCTGAAAAAGCCTATACATTGGAAGAACTATTTGGGAGTTCTGGGAAACAGGTACAACTGTTATTTGACTTATTAGAATGTATTATTGTAGGAGAACAAGTTTGTGCAGTAACTGGAGAGCAGGGAGCAGGAAAGACAACGCTTTTAAAAACTTTGATTTCGTTCATTCCACAACAATATACATTGAGAACACAAGAGTTAGTATTTGAACTACATTTACGTGAATTATATCCAGAACGAAATATTGTAAGTTTTTGTGAAACAGGTGAGGTCAGTGGAAGAGAAGGATTAGATCTGCAAAAAAAGACAGATGGTTCAGTTCTTATTATTGGGGAAGTAGCAAGTGCACCTGTAGCCGGTTGGTTGGTCATGGCAGCCCAGACTGCAAGTCGTTTTACTTTATTTACACATCATGCAAAAACTGCAAAGGGATTAATTAAAGCAATGAGAAATGATCTTTTAACGGCAGGAGGTTTTCAAAATGAAATGGCAGCAGAACTTCAAGTAAGAGAGGCAGTAAGATTTGATATTCATTTATCAAAGGGAAGAAAAGGAGAACGGTATGTAGAACGAATTACAGAGATTTTAAAAAAGGAAACAGAAGAAGAATCAGAACGGGAATTGATTTATTGGGATGGGACAGGTTATCAAAAGTTAGTTACAATCAGTTCTGACACTTCAAAAGAAATCAAAAAAAGATTAAGCATATCTCAACAAAACAGATTTGAAAAATGGCTTTCTAAGGAGGTATAACTACTTATAGAAAATAGTAAAAATGTGGAGGATAAGGATGGAACAAATAAAACAGATCAATCTAAATTATATATCTTTATGGATAATTATAGGATTAGTTCTTTCTATACTCTATACTATTTTAAATCTGCCGTTTTCTCTTTATACATTTTTTTGTATTGTTTTTGCAGCTGTCATATTTAGACAAGAGCAAAAAATTCGAAAGATAACTAAGAGTGGAGGAAGAGAATGTAATGAATTGATGGAATTTCTAGCAGAACTTAGACATTGGTACTATGTATATTCTGATGTAGAAGAAGCAGTACAAACAGCTATAGATACTTTAGAAGAAACAAGTATTACAGCAAAATTAAAAGAGTTATTTCAAGCACTGATACAAAAGGAGGATAAACCATTTCTGACTCAAAACCGTATACTTTATCTTATATATATAAACTGTAAGATTACAATGGAATATGGAGATTGTCTAGAACAAGGAAAATCGGTATTTGTAAAAAATCTTGGAGCATTACAGGAAGAACTTCAAGTACAAAAGAAACATTTTATGCTTCGACGTCATGCCTATCTGGGAATTATTCCAGTAGCAGTTATTCCAATTTATACATTACCTCTGATTCGTAAATGGTGCTGCGAAAATCTTCCAGAGTTAGAACAACTTTATGATGGAAGATATGGTATTTTGGCAGTTTTTGGACTTGGATTTTTATCTTGTTTTATCTATATAATACTCTGTTTTTTTCGATATCCAGAAGGATTGTCTGTCATGCGTCATCCAACTGCGGAAAGGTTGATTCAATCAGAACGATGGGAAAAATGGTTAGATATTTATAAGGAAAGACATAAAGAAGAGATGAAGTTATTAAAAAAAAAGTTAACGTCAGCAGGAGATTTATTTGAATTAAATATTTATCTTACATTACAAGTAATTTATGCAATATTTGGTAGTAGTATGATAATAATGATATGGATTTTGGCAGGCGGTTTTTTGGGAATATGGCTTACAGCCGCCTTATTAGCGGCGACTATTGGGATTCGGATTCCAAGATTAATGTTAAAGATACAAGAATTTTTATATAAAAAGAATAGAGAACAAGAAGCAGCGCAATTTCAAGGAATTGCTGGAATGATGATGGGAATGTCAAGAGTTTCTGTTTATGAATTACTAGAGGCAATGGAAGAAACAGCTATTTGCTATAAATCGCTATTACGTCGCTGCTTACTTGCTCTGCCATATGATGAAATAGAAGCATTAAGACAGGCAGCAAAAGAGGCAGAGGAATGTAAATGTATGAAACGTTTGTTAGAAAATCTGATGATGTGTGATAAATTAGGACCTATACTTGCATTAGAAGAAGCGTCAAAGGAACGAAAATTTTACATAGAACTATTTATAGAGGAAGAAAAACAAAAGTTAGAGGATCAGGCAGCGATTGCCGGATTAATCGCTTTTATTCCATTTTCAGCTGTTGTAATATTTTATCTAATTGTCCCATTTGTCTATGAAAGTCTAAAAGAACTAGGTCAAATTTCATCAGAATTTTATACTTAATATTCTATAAACAATAAAACTCAAAATATAAAAACTTGCAGAGATGAGGAAAGATATGGATAACGCATTAAAAGGATTAGTATTAGCGGCTGGAGTTGTGTTAACCTGCATGATTCTTGGACTTGGATTTTATATTGCAAGAGAAGCAAAGGCTACGGCATCTGTTTCTGCAAATCGACTTACACAATACAGAGCACAGCTAGAAGAAGGTAGTTTATTAAATTATGATGGTCTTACAGTCAGTGGAAATGAAGTAGTAAATTTGACAAAACGTTTAGTTGGAAGCTATAGCGAAGGAAAAGAAGCACCAATTATAGTAACAATACGAACGAAAAAAAGTTCATGGATTTATAGAAATCGTACTAATACATCAAAACTTAGAGATAGTACCTCAGAACGATATATTCCACCACAATCAGAATTTGTTGTTCATATTGGGCAGGATGATAATGATGTAATTATTTCTGTCACACTACAAGAAAACTAAAAAATTTATAGCGTATAGACGCAGAAAGAGAGAAAAAGATGGATAATTCATTAAAGGGATTGATTTTAGCAGCAGGTGTTATTATTACATGTTTGGTTGTAGGACTTGGATTTTATATTTCCAGAGAAGCAAAGAATACAAGTAGTAATGGAATCAGTCAAATTACAAGTATGAACAGTGAATATCAAGACGTCAATAAAACCATGTACGATGGAGTTACTGTTTCTGGAAGAGAGGTTCTGAAAGTGATTGAGAAGTATGGAACAGAGTTATCAAAAGGGGATTTTACAATTATAGTATATACAGGAAAAAAGAATCAAGAAAGAGGAGGAGTCATATTTAATACACAAAACTATTCCACCAGTGAAGCAAAAAAAGTAAAAAGTGAAAGTTATATCAATCCAGACGGTAGCTTTTTAGGAGAGTTATCACAAGATGAAAATGGTGCATATTCAAAACTTTCCTTTGTTCAGCAATAAAGATAGATGGAAAAAGTAAGAGAATTTTTATTTCAGGCGTTTGCAGTATTACTTTTTTTACTAGCTCTTTCTTTACTACTTTATCAAACAGATGAGTTAACACAACTATTAGAAGAAATAATGTTGCAACTTCAATTTAAAATTATTTTTTCTTAAAATTAGCATAATAAGTTTAGAGGGGAGATATAAAAATGGAGTTATTTGGAAGGATATCACTTATTTTATTTTTAATCTATATTGGTATTCTTCTTCCTGTACAACGACAGTTACAAATGCAAAGCAAAAGAGCGGAAAGAATAGCAATAGATAAACTTTACTTATGGGCAGAAAAAATTGAAGCGACAGGAGAAATAGAATATTCAGATTATCTTGCAGTAATTGATTTATTTTTTTTGGCTGAAAGGAAAGATAAAATGGAGTTTAGATTGGCTTTTCCAACAGATTGGTTAGAAAAAGGATTAGAGCAGCATCTTATTATGGAAACTTTACAGCCAGAAGAAATAAAACTTGGATGGAAGAGAGAAAAAAAGTTTTGGTTTACAATAAAAATGGGATATACATCTATCGGAGGAGAGGCAGCAGGAAATGAATAGTTTCCAAAAAATTGTGGACTTGATTATAACAGTTATTAGTTTATTTTTAATTCCTATTTTATATAGTAGTTTAATGTTAGAAGATATAAAAGAGATTACAAACAGAGAGTATGTCCAAAATTTTGTTTCTCTTGTTCAGGCACAGGGGATGCTTACAAAAGGAGCATATGAACAGTTAGAAACAAAACTCTTTCAATCTAAAACACAAGGAGAAATTTTTATTATAATTGAGAGAAATATTGTGGCTTTAGGGAAGGGGAATCAAGTGGAACAGTATCGAGAAGAAATCACTTCACAAGAAATTTTAATCTTACTAGAACGATATGGAGCGATTCGGATGCAAAAGGGGGATTGTATTAAGGTAATAGTAGATTTGAAAGAAAGTGGTTATTCGGTTAAAGCAGCAGGATATGTTAGAAATGAAAATTGGAGAATGGTTCAGGAATGAAATTGTTATAAAACTTCATTCTGGGAAGGAGGTTAAAAATAAAGCTATACCATATATCATTAATATTTTTAATAATATGTATTCCTATTTTTGTAATTTTAGAGTTTAAAATAGAAGAATTACAGGAAACTGCTTTAGAAAGAGCCGAATTAGAAGAAAAATTACAACATGCTGTTGACAATGGAATTTTTTCTTTGACGAATAATGAAGAAGGAATTTTTGGAATAGATAAAGATACAGCAATAGAACATTTTTTTTTAACATTATATGCCTCTTTTGGAGTATTAGAAGATAGTAAAAAACAAGAAATGTTACAGATGTATGTTCCAGTAATTGCGGTTATAGTTCCAGAAGGGTTTTATTTTTCTGTCTGTTCTTTTCACAAAAATCAAAAACAAACAGAATTAGTACGAATAAGGAGTGAGTTATATCCCTATCCAATTTATAGGGAACAAAAGCAAATAGAACAATTTGTTACACTATTAGAAAAAACAGTTTCTGAGCATAATGAAATTGCAAAACAACTTGGGATTACATATCAGTTTTATCTGCCGCAGTTAGATACTTCAGAATGGCAGCGGGCGATTACTGGTCCAGCTATGCTTGTGTTATTTCAAGGATATCCACTTTCTAGCGGAGAAGTTTATAATCGTATTAGTATTGCAGGTGCACAATTATATCATAAGAAAGAATTTATTGTTATAGAGGAAGGTGATAAGCGAACATTTCATTTATCTGGATGTGAAAAATTAAAAGATAATACAGAAGGAGAAATGAAGTTACAGTGGATGTGTTATGAAATGAAGGAATGTGCAGAACTTCAAGCAGTAGCCTGTAAAAAGTGTCTTCCAGAATTTGTTGTACCAATATTAGAAGAATAGGACATCTAAAAACAGATTAATATAAGAAAAATAAATAGAATTAAGAACATAAAAACAAATCAAATAATTAAGATTAAGAAGGGAGAAATTTTTGAATAACATAAAGCAATATTTTAGACATTTTTTTATTCTATTCATTCTTTTTATAAGTATGATTATAGGGAGTAATAAAGAGATAACACTAAGAGCAGAAGATATAATTTCTCGTGAAGAGTTTCTGGGAATGATTATTAAGGCACTTGGAATACAAGTAGATCTAAAAAGTGAACATCCATATTATATAACAGCACTAAAACATAAAATTATAACAAAAGAAACCTTTGGAGAGAATTATCAAAAGCCTCTCTCTAAAAGTGATGCCGCTGTAGTTCTTGTACGTGCAGATGAATATTTATATGGAAAAACAGTAACAGATAAGCAAATAGAACAAATCATTAACTTTCGTATTTCAGATATAGAGAAAGTAAGCAAAGCAAGAAGATCTTATATTGCTAGATGTTATCAGCTTGGATATTTGGTTGGAAATTCAGATGGCACTTATAGGAAAACAAGAACATTTCAACCATCTCAAAAGATCAGTGTATCAACAGCCAAATTATTAGTAGAACGTTTACTCGATATTACAAAAAGAGAGCGTATGTCACAAGATGGACAATTAATTCGTACTACAAATCTTCCGAGATATGCAGATAAATATGAATACATACTAGAGAGTTTTCCAAATGAATATTATGACTGGGATTTTTATTTTATGGGGTTAGAAAATCATGAAAGACAAAAGGCATATCTGACAGAAAATTTTAAAGAGTTTGCAGAGTGGTGTTATCCCAAAAATATAAAACAATATTGCAGCAGTGCTAAAAGAAATTACTTTAATATTAATAAAAATGAAATAGTATATGATAAAGAATTATATGAAAATTGTAAAGAACAGTGGATTAAGAATGTAGAAAAATATCTGCAATTAGCCTTTAATGTAGATTATCGTACCTTGAAAACAGATAAAAAGTGGTTTGAAGAAATGAAACGTGTTGTGATACCTGATAAAACCTATGTAAAAAAACTGAATAAATATATTGATGCAGCAATAAAGAATAAAACAATAATAGAGTGTGATAAAGTGGCAGCAGATGTATCAGGTATTTATTATTATATGGGACAATATGTTGTAAGATGTTATGTTCATTATCGCATCAATTCAGCACTTTTAATTGAACGATCCGAGGATTTTATTTCACCTATTTTATATGGTGGACATTTAGGAACAGCGATTTTAGAAAATTATAAAGAAGGGGAATGGAGAGATGGATATTTTGATGTAGAGGTATCAAAATTTGCAGAAAATTTAGGAGTGGAATATTGTAACTTTTTGGATTTACTTTATGTATGTACAGAAGAATAAAGATAGAAGCAGGTGATTATAAATTATAAGATGATAAAAAAGATAATATTATTTATACAATTAACTATATTAATAATCAGTATACTACAGCCTATTTGCCTATTTGCAGAGTCTGAGGAATCAGGATATGAAGTTATTGTTGATTCTAAGGGAAATGAAGTGATTCAATTAGCATTAAATGCAGATGCAGGTATTATTAGGATTAAGGGAACGCATAATTATAGTGGGTCAAAGATAGCCTATCTCACAGTTGGCTATACATTAGCTTTAAACAAAAATATTGCCAATAGTAAAAACAGTATTCAAAGAAATGGAACTAAAAATAAAGATTTTATTGAAGTAGAAAGAGAAGATACGGGAATTGATGATAAAATATCGAATAATACGGTTACTTCTTATTATCAGATTACGATTGATAATAATTTTATTCAAAATATGTTTTCCGTTTGGAAAAATACAAATGGAAAAAATCCAGAAGATAAAGTTGGATCAAAATCATGGTATGAATATAGACAAGATTTAAAAAATGGTATTAAGGTATATATGTCTTATATCTTTGCTGTAATTCACAGAGATTCTGCTGGTAAAATTCTCAGTCAAAGTGGTTGGTTTTCAAATGCAGCAGGAGCAAAAGGAACATTATATTATACATATAAGGCAATTCGAGATGCTATAGATTGGTCAGATCGTACTAAATACGAGATTTTGCCAGAATACTATGATTTGTCTTTTACTATTAAGTTAAATACTTATACACCAAAAATTGAATTTGTGGATACACAGGGGAATTTATTAGTTGGAAGTGATGAGGTTTATGCAAAGTATCCAGGAAAAGGAACAGGATATTGTCTATATGGTGGAAGTTTTATTTATTACCTGCCAAAGGATGCTCAAAATATTACAGTGGATGGAAAAAAGTATTTTGCTACAAAAGAAGCAAGATATTATCATGGAAGTAAAATGGACGAATCAAAATTAGCATTAAATATAAAAGGGGATCTTACAGGACATTTACCATATTATAGATATGCTGCAAAACATGATTTTAATGATGATGCCTTACTTCAAATTGTATTTGTTCCTGAGGATACACCAATAGAAGTAACAGCTATTGATGTAGATTCTAAAAAAATGATTGAAAAGATTGTATGTAAAAAAGTTTATAAAGAGTTAGAAACAGAGGTACTATTAGAGGATTTGCCAGAACAGATATATGACAATTTAGGGCAGGAATATCAACTAATATGGGAAGATGCGTCAAATGATAATCCGACTTGGACTATGAGTTATTATCGAAAGGGAAGTAATCCACAATATTATACTCCAAATAATAAATATGGAATAGGAGTAAAGAAACAGATGTCTGTATATATTTCAAATCCTTCCTTTGATCGTACAAAACCTATTAAAATGACAGCATATTATAAAAAAACGAAAGAAGAAGTAAAACAAGAGGAAGATAAAAATACAATAGAAGTTGACTATACGGATCCTAAAATAAATATCTATATAGGGGCAGACAAAAGAGGAGAAGAAAGGTTTGATATTTCTTTAGGAATTCCCGCTTCAGAAGGATTATATACTTGGATTAAGGCAAAAGAGTATCTTTTAAAGGCAGTATTTGTTCAAGTAAAGGGTAAAAAGGAGATCCCAGTAACAGTAAAACGAACATATAGATTAAATTGGCAGGAATCTGCACCAACGCCTCTTCCAGACGAAGAAGATACGACACCAAGACCTCCTATTTATCATTCGGAAACGGTTGTAGTCAATAAAACAATAACTTTAACAAGAGAATATAGTTTTACCTATATTGACAAAATTGCTTATTATAAAATACATTCTGGAATTGTAGAAAATGCAGTGTTCTCAGGTGGTAAAGTAACATTGATTCCAAAAAATTATACGCCACCTTCTATGGATTATCAGTCTTTTGGCAGTAGTTTAGATGCTCATATTATACTCCCAAATGAAGTAAAAAATGGTTCCTTAGATCTTGGAATAAAAGTGTTAGATGGAGGATATTCAGGTCGTCCAAGTATAACAGAAAGTGAATCTGTATTAAAGAGTCTAGCAGATGCTAAAGTCGGAGAGCTAAAATGTAGAAATGATTCTCTAACTTTTGACGGAAAAACCGTTTTAGATGCCACTTTAAAAGAAAAAGAAGCACCTAAACCAAACATTTCTGCACTTACAGAGCCAGAAACTATTCCAGATGACGTTTTATTTCAGGAAAATCTGATTATACCAAAGGAAACAAAAAATCAATCCTATCCTACTACAGCAACTCTTGGATATACTCCTATAATTACTTTTGGAGATGAACAAATTCCTAAGATTTATGAAATAGAGGAATTAAATTCTGTTATCGTTCATACTCCTGTCTATTGCAAAGGAGTAATACAAGCAGATAATGAACCTTATGTTCAACTTTTAAACCCAGAACTTTCTGCAACTGCGTTAGTGTTAGATGAGAATTCTCTTTTAAATGATTTTTGGGTATCGATTAGTAATAGTGGATTTCATTCTGACTATTTAGGATATCAAACAAGAGATTACAAAAAATATGTAGCTTTGGATTTGGAGGAAAAAAGACAAAATCAGGTGAGATTTCCATTTGATATCATTTTAGATATTGGAAATGATTTTGATCAAAAGAACGATCAAATATTATCTGCGGGAACATGGTTTACTTTAGGTGATAAACGACAGAGAATGTATCTTCCAATGTATATAAAGGAAGGAAATTATAGATGCGAATTTCGTTCTTTAGCTAGTAATACTGGCAATGAGATAGAAGCCACAGAGGAAAATAAGAATACACAAAGAAAAAATTATGTAGCTACTGATTTTAAGACATTTCAAGTTTCAGGAAGATTATATGGACTAAAACTTTATGATATTGATGATATTCCACGTTGGTCAAATATTTTCCGTGATTTAAAGACTTCTGTATTAAAAAGAAATTTAGAACTTTCTTCTGGAGTTACAGATGAACAATATTTTAAACCAGAAAGTTTTTATGATTATACAGTTGGAATAAAAGATAGTTATGGTAATTTAACAAAAAGAGCAAAAAAATTTACCTTACCTCTCTGTGAAGGAAGTCATCCACTTTATCAAAATCAGGGATTTTATCGAAATGGATATCTTTTACGATTTTTACTTCATACAACAGGAGAGGTAATGTCAAATCCAAATTCCTATGTCCAAGTCTTACCAAAATTTTTCTGGGTAGACGATAAAGGAAAAAATAGAGAATGTGTAGATGTTTATTATAAAGAAAAACTCGACAAAGAAACAAAATTAATTAAAATTGGCTCACAACAAGATAGACAAAATCAAAAAATTCAGACGGTAGGTGGAATAGGTCTTGGAATTCCAAAAAAGGAGTTACAGACAACAGCACAAATATTAGAAAGTACAATAAAAGAATTAGAAGATAGAAAAATGGAACAATATAGTTATGGACTGATACAGGCAGGATTTCCATTTCGGACTTATTCTAATTTGGAATATTTTAATAGCCTAAAACCTCTTATACAAAAGGGAGGATTGCAAATCCCAAAAGAAGAACAAATATGGAAGTTAAAACAGACATATTATATTACCTATAATCTTCCATCTGAAATTTATATTGCTGTTACAGGAACCGATTTAATAGAAGAGGCAAAAGAAAAGGGAATCAGTTATCAGGAAGATTTTTGGAAAAAAGATGGCTATTTGATAATTAACTTTCAGATTACTGCAATAGATCAAAATAAAAAAGAATATCTTGACTATGGAAACTTTATAAATAAAAAGGCTTATTCTCACTGTTGTATGTGGGAGATAGAAGGTGGATTAAAAGAAAAAGAGCTTTATAAAAATAAAAAGATCTTATTGGAGTATGGAGATGTATTAATTGTTAAAGTAAAAGAAGGAAATGCGCTATCAGATTATCAGACAGGCGGAATATACTAAAATAGTAGTGTTTTTGGTATTCTTTCTTGTAAACTGAATGGAAATATGCTAAAATGTCAGATAGAAAAGGTAAAGGTTGGTTTACATATGGCAAAAAGCTTATTTATTTCCGAAAAACCGAGTGTAGCACAAGAATTTGCAAAAGCTTTAAAACGAAACTTTAAAAGACAAGATGGATATTTAGAGGCTGAGGACTGTGTGGTAACTTGGTGTTATGGACATTTAGTTATGATGAGTTATCCAGAAACTTATGATCCTACATTAAAACGGTGGACATTTGATGCACTGCCATTTATTCCAAAAGAATTTAAATATGAAGTAATTCCTTCTGTAGAAAAGCAATATAATATAGTAAAACAACTACTAAATCGGAAGGATGTAGAAAAAATTTATGTTTGTACAGACTCTGGAAGAGAGGGAGAATATATTTACCGTCTAGTCGATCAGATGGCAGGAGTACCAGCAGAAAAAGATAAGAGAAGAGTATGGATTGATTCACAAACGGAAGAGGAAATTTTACGTGGAATTCAAAATGCCAAACCATTGTCGGCATATGATCACCTATCTGATGCTGCATATCTTCGAGCCATGGAAGATTATTTGATGGGAATTAACTTTTCCAGAGTTCTTACTTTAAAATATGGCTCTTATATAAGTCGCTTTTTAAAAACTGAAAAACGACAGGCAATTTCTGTAGGTCGTGTTATGACCTGTGTTTTAGGAATGGTGGTACGCAGAGAACGCGAGATTCGAACATTTGTAAAGACACCTTTTTATAGAGTTTTAATAGGTTTGATAACTGAAAAAAGAAAGTTTGAAGGTGAATTTAGGGCAATAGAAGGTTCAAAATATTATGCTTCTTTAAAGCTTTATAAAGAGAATGGATTTAAAGAAAAAAAAGATGCACAAGAATTGATAACAATGCTTTCTGAACAGGAATTAAACTATAAAACAGTTAACGAAAATGGTAAGAATAGTCATATTGCTGCATTAAATCAGACAGAAAACACACCACTTTTAGCTGAAATTATAAATATTGAAAAAAAGAAGGAAAATAAAAATCCTCCTTTACTTTATAATTTAGCAGAAATCCAAAATGATTGTTCTCGAATGTTTAAAATAAGTCCTGATGCCACATTAAAGATTGTGCAAGAACTTTATGAAAAAAAATTAGTTACTTATCCAAGAACAGATGCCAGAGTACTTTCTAGTGCAGTCTCAAAGGAAATTCAAAAAAATTTAGGCGGTTTAAAAAATTTACAGTTATTTAATTCTGATGTAAAATGGATCTTTGATAAAAAAAGTTATCAGACAATCGCAAAAACTAGATATGTAAATGATAAACAGATTACAGATCACTATGCCATTATACCAACAGGACAGGGATTACAAAACCTAAATGGTCTTCCAGATTTATCAAAGAAAGTATATTATTTGATAGTTAGAAGATTTTTAAGCATCTTCTATCCTCCTGCTGTCTATCAAAAGATTACAGTAGTTACAAAATTAAAAACAGAATGTTTTTTTTCTAATTTTAAAGTTTTAATTGAAGAGGGATTTTTAAAGATTGCAGAACAAAAGGATATAAGTTCGGAAAAGGGAAGATTAAAGACAGAAGCTTTAAAAGAAAAACAAAAAGAAGAGGAAATGGAAATAGAGGGAGAAGCAGGTCTACAACTTTTAGCAGATATTAATAAGCTAAAAAAAGGAATGAAACTTCCAATCTATGCGTTTATTATTAAAGAAGGAGAAACTGCTCCTCCGAAACGCTATAATTCAGGTTCAATGATTCTTGCTATGGAAAATGCAGGACAGTTAATTGAAGATGAAGAACTAAGGACACAGATTAAGGGAAGTGGAATTGGAACAAGTGCAACAAGAGCAGAGATTTTAAATAAACTGGTAAAGATAGAATATCTCAATCTAAATAAAAAGACACAGGTAATTACGCCTACACTAAATGGAGAATTAATCTATGAAATAGTTAATTCTTCTATTCGTTCTCTTTTAAATGCAGAATTAACTGCCAGTTGGGAAAAGGGACTTACCTATGTTGCAGAAGGGACAATAACGAAAGAAGAGTATTTACAGAAGTTAGAAAATTTCATTAAAAAGCTTACTTTAGGGATAAAACATTTATATAATCAAAGTAGTCTTGAACAAAAATTTCAAAATGCAGAAATAAATTATAAAAAGAAAGAAATAAATGAAAAAAAATAAAAGAAATGTTATATAAGGGGATAATTTTATGGAAGCATTAAAATGTAAGAATTTATTCGATTTTTCTCAGAGTATTGCTAAAGAGTTATTAGAAGAGAAGGAATATCCTTGGGAAGTATTATCTGAAATAGGTTCTTTTATATTAAAGATAGGAAATCAGCTTTCGGAAGAAGATTATATAAAACAGGGAGAGGATATTTGGATTGCAAAATCAGCTATAGTTGCACCAACCGCATATATTCATGGACCTGCAATTATTGGAAAGGATGCAGAAATTCGGCACTGTGCTTTTATCAGAGGAAACGCTATTGTAGGAGAAGGAGCGGTTGTCGGAAATTCTACAGAATTAAAAAATGTGATTTTATTTAATAAAGTACAAGTGCCACACTATAATTATGTCGGAGATTCTATTCTTGGATATCGTTCTCATATGGGAGCAGGTGCAATTACTTCTAATGTAAAATCAGATAAAACACCAATAGTAATTAAGTTTAGAGAGAAAAAAGTGGAAACAAAAAGAAAGAAGATGGGAGCTATTTTGGGAGATTTTGTTGAAGTGGGATGTGGTTCTGTATTAAATCCGGGTACAATTATTGGATCGAATACAAATATTTATCCATTATCAATGGTTCGTGGCTATGTACCGGCTGGTAGTATTTATAAAAAGGCTGGAGAAATTGCAGAAAAAAGACTAGAAAGTGTGGAGTGATGGAAGAACTTTATAAAGAAATAGAAAATCGAATTCTTGCAGCAGGCTATTCTGAAAAAGTAGATGGATTTCAAATTTATGAACAGATCAGTGATCAGATAGAAGGCAAGGAGAATGGAAGTTATATTTTTCTGTCAAAAAGAAGCGAAGATGTATATTTTGAGTACAAAGTCGATGTAATGGAAAAAGAATTTAACTTATCCTATATTGATATTTATGAAGGAGAACATTGTTATCACGTAAATTTCGATGATTGACAATTTATTTTATCTATGTTATAATAAATCCACTCTTTATAAAATTAATAAGACTATATAGGATAAAAACGCGAAGAAGAGAAGTAGTACGAATCGTCTGGAGTTCAGAGAGCCACTGGGAGCTGTGAAGTGGTGGAAGGAAGATTGGGAACTCATCTCGGAGTGGCTGTTCGAAATTCATAAAAGAGTAGAAGCAGACGAATACCCATCGTTATCAGGGCAGGATATAAGGTTATAAAACCCGTATCTGATGAGAGCGCAGTGTTTGCTGCGAAATGAAGAGTGGTATCGCGTAAGATTTTATCTTTCGTCTCTGACTGTGAAAACAGATAGAGCGAAGGATTTTTTTTTACTTAAAATAAGGAAGGAGATTTATCTATGGAAAATGTTCAAAAATATCGGAGATGTTATTTTATGCCTCCAGAACCTTGTTATGACTGGGCGAAAAAGGAATATATTGAGAAGGCACCAATTTGGTGTAGTGTAGATTTAAGAGATGGAAATCAAGCCTTAGTAGAGCCAATGGGATTAGAAGAAAAATTAGAATTTTTTCAACTTTTAGTAAAGATAGGTTTTAAGGAAATTGAAGTCGGTTTTCCGGCAGCGTCAGAAACAGAATATCATTTTTTGCGTGCACTGATTGAACGCAATCTGATTCCAGAAGATGTTACTATTCAGGTATTAACTCAGGCAAGAGAACATATTATCAAAAAAACATTTGAGGCATTAAAGGGTGCACCAAAGGCAATTGTACATCTGTATAATTCTACTTCTGTAGCTCAAAGAGAACAAGTATTTCAAAAGTCAAAAGAAGAAATTTTAGAAATTGCAGTAGATGGGGCAAAACTTTTAAAAAGATTAGCACAAGAAACAGAGGGAAATTTCTTATTTGAATATAGTCCTGAAAGCTTTACTGGAACAGAAATGGAGTATGCACTAGAAGTTTGTAATGGCGTTTTAGACGTTTGGCAGCCAGATAAAGAGCATAAAGTAGTCATTAATCTTCCGGCAACGGTAGAACACTCTCTTCCACACGTTTTTGCAAGCCAGATTGAATATATGAGCAAACATTTAAACTATCGGGATAACGTAATACTTTCTTTACATCCGCACAATGACAGAGGCTGCGGAGTAAGTGATGCTGAATTAGGATTGCTTGCTGGTGCAGATCGAATTGAGGGAACGCTATTTGGGAATGGTGAGAGAACTGGAAATGTGGATATTGTGACATTAGCATTAAATATGTATTCACAAGGTGTTGATCCAAATTTAGATTTTTCCAATATGCCTTATATCTGTGAATGTTATAGAAAATATACTGGAATGAAGATTTATGAGAGACAGCCATATTGTGGAAGTTTAGTATTTGCAGCATTCTCTGGTTCTCATCAGGATGCGATTGCAAAGGGATTAGCATATCGAAAGGAACACGACTGTAAGTATTGGACAGTACCATATCTTCCAATCGATCCAAAAGATGTAGGAAGAGAGTATGATGCAGATGTAATTCGAATTAATAGCCAGTCTGGAAAGGGTGGGGTTGGATATATTCTGCAAAATAATTATGGAATCAATCTTCCAAAGAAGATGAAAGAAGATATGAGCTATGCGGCAAAACACGTTTCTGATAAAAATCATAAAGAGTTAACGCCAGAGTGGATCTATGATATCTTTAATCAGAGATATCTTAACAATCATTCCAAATTTGAAGTAACAGAATGTCACTTTAAACAGATCAATGGAATTACAACCAATATGGAAGTTATGTATAATGGGGTATTACACACAACACAAGGAGTTGGAAATGGTCGTTTAGATGCTGTTAGTAATGCACTACAGGAATTAATAGGAATTCATTCTGTTATTAGTTGTTATGAAGAACACTCTTTAGCAGTTGGTTCTAATTCCAAGGCAATCACCTATGTTGGTATTACTGATCCAGATGGAAAATGTTTCTGGGGAGCAGGAATAGATGAGGATATTATTCGTTCTTCTATCCATGCGTTAGTATCTGCGATGAATGCACAATTAGACTTAAAGGTGACAGGAAATGAAACGTGAAATGGAATTTCGAAAAGTACAGACAGAAGAACTTCTAATTGGTACACAAGTAGAGATCTATGAGTCTGAACTTCGTACACTGTCTGGTGTGATGTATTATTATACAATTGAACCTGCACTTGCTATGTCGAATAATACACCAAAACGATTAAAAAGTCGAACTGGAAAAGTTACTGCCATCAAAGAAGATGGCAGTGAGTGGATTGTAACGGTTGAATTTGATGAATCAGATTAAGTCTTTTGTGATAGTAAAAGTATTTTGATTATTTATTAAATCCATTTGTTTTGCAATACGTTCTTTCATTTGGTTTAAAAATGAAGCAGGGCTAAGAACACGAATAACAGGGCCAAAAGAGAGGACACGGATAAGCAGTTCCGTTTCCTCTTCTTTATTATAAAAAATTTTACAGTGGTAAACTCTGGGTTTTATCTGACTGGTCTGTTTTTCATAATTTGCAAAATGAAGCATACATCGTTCTAAGGCATTACGTTCATTATATATTTCAATCATTATAAAGTCTTTAGAATTTTGTTGATGTTTTATTTTTTCTAAAACTATTTCCCATGGATAGTTATAAAAGGAGTAAGATACATCTAAAATCCTAGCTAGATTGATAGTAGAAGGTTTCGTAGCTATTTGCTGTTTTATTTGGATGCAAAACAGCCGAAAGCAGTCATTTTTTTGAGAGTATTGTAACCTATAAGGTGCAAAGATTCCCCTGATTTTTCTTCCATATTTAGATTGATAATAAATTTGTAGTACCTGATGTTGTTTTAATGCTTGAAAGACAACTTGAAAATTTCTTTGATATTCTTCTGAGTTATAAGGATCTCCTTCGATAAAACGGTCAAAATAATAAAAATCCTTCCAGGAAAACAAAGGTTCAATTCCCTTTAAAGCCGTTTTTAAATCAGAATATTGTTCTTTTGTAAGAAAAAGAAATATTCTTGGATCTTCAAGTAGAGCTTTAAGAAAGGATTTTTGTAAATTACTAAGAGGATATCCTACAGAATAAGTAACTTTTGAAAAAAAATGTGTTCCCTTTTGTTCTAATAGTTTATATTCTCCATCTAAAAGTTTGGATAATAAAAATAAATTACTCTCTCCAAATCCATAAGCAGTGATTAGTTGATTTATTTTTTTCTCTGTCAGACCTTTATCACCCGCAGCTTCTAATATAATTTCTGCCACTTTGTAATAACGGCTATAAATTTCAGAAAATAATTCCATAATCTTATTTTCCCTCATTTTCTTGATTTAGATACATCTGTCCCATACGAATAAAATCATTGTAAAGCTGAATTACTACCTGTCGATTGCTACATTGAAAAGAAATAATTCGCCCAGTAAATGTTTTTATCCAAGTAAGCATTTCTCTGGCATCAAAAAATTCACCTGTATATTCAAATTTATTTTCTGAAAGTTTGGTTATTGTTCCACCACGTCCTTCTCGTTTCAATCGGTTTAGAATATAGGTTTCTTCTGGCAGATGAATAAGAAGTGTCATATGAACTGTTTCATTCCTTGTATGATTGCCAAAGGTAACTCCCCAGCATTTAGGGCGGTTGCGGGCAAGAGCCTCTTGAATTTGTTCATAATTTTTGGCAGGTCCTAGTATTTTTACCTTTATAATATAGTCTAAACGCTGACAGCTAAAGCGAAAACTTTTATCCTTATAAAGACACAAATAACGTCTCCCAGTTTGTGTGCTTACAAAGATCTGTAGAGGAATTCCATAATAATAAGACTCCCTATTTCTAAAACGATTTTTTATAGTAATTTCAATCCTCTGTTTAAAATGAATAGAAGAAATACAATCATATAAAATTTGATCCTCAAGAGTATGTACTAAAAAAGCATGTTTAAATCGAAAGAATTGATTTGATTCATTATATTTTTCTAAAATGGTACTTCCAAGAAAACCAAAAGGTGCGGCTTCTTGATAAAATTTTACCGCATCAACAACTGCTTCACTAGATAAAATTTTGGATTGTTCAGAAAGAAAATAAAAAAGTTGCTTGCCATTTTTTTTAGAAGAAAGAAGTCCTAATTCTTTATATTCTTTTAACTTATTTCGTACTGTTTGAAGTTCAAAAACAATTCCATATTCTTCAGATAGTTTATCGCAAAGAGTAGAGGCATCTGTCTGCGAATGTTTGAGTAGATAATCTAGTATAAAAAAATGAAGTGTAATATCATTGGAAGTAAACGTTTTCGCTTTCCAGATACAGTAAAGAGGATTTTGTTCTATTTCAGAGGGATTAATAATAATTGCAGTCTGCTTTTCATGAGATTGATAAGTACTTGCTATATAATCCTTGAGATAGCTTTCAATTCTACGGCGTTCATTATCATAGGTTCTGGCACTTTTAGAAGAAAGAGTGGAGGCATAATCATTCCTAGAAGAAAAGCCATAAACAAAAAAGTCCCTTAAATAGGAGCGGAGATTATTAAAATTTTTAATAAGTTCCTTATATTCTGCCATAGTAATTTCCATTTCTATAAAAATAATACAAGTTAAAAAGTATATGTTTAATATGACATATCTTATTATTATTTGCAAGTTCTTTTTATACATCTTCCAAGGACTTTTCTAAGTTCTAAAAATATGATAAAATAAAAAAGAATTCACATACTACAGAGAATTCATGGAAAAGGAACATTGGAGGATGAATTATGGAAGAAATTGAAAAGGATATGGAAAAAAAGTTTGCAGTATTAATTGATGCAGATAATATTGCAGATAAGTACATTAAAATTATTTTAGATGAAACTGCCAACAGTGGAATCGCTACATATAAAAGAATTTATGGCGATTGGACTTCACCAAGTTTAAGTTCTTGGAAGCAGGTTCTTTTAAATAATTCCATTATTCCAATTCAGCAGTACAGTTATACTTTTGGCAAAAATTCAACAGATTCTGCAATGATTATTGATGCTATGGATATTTTGTATTCAGGTACAGTAGATGGATTTTGTATTGCTTCATCAGATAGTGATTTTACTAGACTTGCAGCACGTTTAAGGGAATCTGGAATGTACGTAATTGGAATGGGGGAAAGTAAAACCCCAAAACCATTTATTTCAGCCTGTAATCAATTTAAATATTTAGATATATTATTTTCAAATAATATACAAAAAGAAGAGCCAGAAGAAGAAAAAAGGCAGATAACAAAAAGAATGCGACAATTTGAAGAAATAGAAAAGATGACAGAGAAAGAAAAAGGATTAAAAGGAACTTCACGTTTAGGAAAGAAAACAAGTCTTCAGCCACAGACTAGCCTAAAAATGATCCAAAAAGCAATCTGTAATATTATTGAGGAGTCAACAGACGAATCGGAATGGATGTTTTCAGCAGAGTTAAAGAATAAACTCGACAAGAGATATCCAGATTTTGATGTCAGAAATTTTGGCTTTTCTAAGTTTACACCTTTTATTGCTTCTTTAGATAATATTGAAGTAAGAAAAGAGAAGACAAACAGTTATAATAATGCACAACTGGTTTATTTTAAATTAAAATAGACAAAGATCGCAACTTTTTTTTTGTGATTGTTATAAAATAGTATGTTATTATAAAGATACCATAAAAAAGAGAAGCAGAGGGGAGGAAATGTATGTTTGTGATTTGTGAACAAAATTTAAAAAAGCCAATAAAAATTTGGCTTCCATCAAAGGAAACCATGGAGGAAAGTTGTTTAGAGCAGGCATATCATCTTGCCAGTCTGCCATTTTTGCATAAATGGGTTTGTTTGATGCCAGATACTCATACCGGAATGGGAATGCCAATTGGCGGTGTGATTGCGACAGAAGACGTAATCATTCCTAATGCAGTTGGAGTAGATATTGGCTGCGGTATGATTTATACAGGAACTAATATTAAATTAGAACAAATAGAAGGAATTATTACAGGAAATGGAACGCTGATTCAAGGGATGGTAGGAGATATTCTTCGTTCTATTCCAGTAGGATTTTCTCATCACTCTACCCCAAATTTTTGTAAAACATTAGATAAGGCAAAAGAAGAGCTTTGTTTATATGAATCAGAAAAAGAGTTAATGCCACAGATAGAAGATGGATATTATCAGGTTGGAACACTAGGAGGCGGAAATCATTTTATTGAATTACAGGCAGATAAGAATGGATATCTTGGAATTATGATTCATTCTGGAAGCCGTAATTTTGGCAAGCAGGTATGTGACTATTTCCACAAACAGGCAAGAGAACTCAATACAAAATGGTATAGTCAAGTTCCAGATGAATATCGTCTTGCTTTTCTACCTGTTGATTCTATACAGGGGAAACAATACATCCGCTGGATGAATTTATGTTTAGATTTTGCCTACGAAAATCGTGTTCAAATGATGGCTGTGGTAAAGGAAATCTTTGAAAAGTGGATATCTAAATATATAGGAGTAACAGTTGAATTTGAAACAGAAATTAACTGTCACCACAATTATGCCTCCCTAGAAAACCACTTTGGAAAAAATGTTTGGGTACACCGTAAAGGAGCTACTAGAGCAAGAGAAGGAGAACTTGCAGTGATTCCGGGTGCAATGGGATCTTATAGCTATGTAGTAAAAGGACTTGGAAATCCAGAAAGTTTTTGTTCGTCTTCTCATGGAGCAGGAAGAAAATATTCCCGCCGTGGTGCAATGGAAGCATTTACGTGTGAACAAGTGATAGTAGATTTAAAAAAGCAGGGAATTGTTTTAGGAAAACGAAAAAAAGAAGATGTAGCAGAAGAAAGTCGATTTGCTTATAAAGATATTGATGAAGTAATGGAAAATCAGAAAGATTTGGTAGAACCAATAAAACAACTGAGAACACTTGGTGTAATAAAAGGATAAAAAATTAGGTCAGGCTATGATAACACTTCCTTCTAAACCCATTCAATTATTGAAAATTAGTGTATCGATTTCCTGACCTAACAATTTTTGGATAATATTCAGAAAGGAGTTTTCCATGATAAATAATGAAATTTACCTTAGAAGAAAGGGAAAAGTATGGATAGAACGGCATGATAGTAAAAGAAATTCTAATGCTGCGTATATTGGTGCTTTACTAAAAAATCTGGAATCTCTTGGATACTGCCTTTCTGGAGAATTAATAGAGATTCTTTATACCTTTTCTGGAAAAGAACTTGGTATATTTTTAAATAATTTAATTTCTAATCTTAGAAAAATGTTAGGTGCATCCGTTTCCTACCATCCAATGTATCCAAATTTTCCAGAACAAGTGATGGAGCTTTCAGACGCAGAATTATACTTAAATGCCCTAATACATTATCTTACAGATGGAAAAGTATTACCTTATTATGAAATACAGGAAAGAGAAACAGAAATTTTGTGGCAGAAACAAAAAGTAATCTCTTATGGTACAAAGGAAGAGTTTACTCAGATGATGACAGATTTAATACTTGCAAAATCTTCAATTTCTGAAACAGATCAAAAGGATTTGGAGTGGTACTTATTACATGAACCGAATTTATTGGAACAAATTCCAAGAGAAATTCCATTTCATGAAATTAAGGCATTTGTCTGTAATGTGTTATTAAAACGGCTGAAAATAGCAAAACAAGAAGAGCAGGAACGGGAAACAGCACTGGTTTCGGAAATTTTATTTTGTTATCTTACTACAGCTACAGATGTACTGCGTCTTGCCACAGTAAGTTCAGGAGGAGATAGTTCTTTAGCTGTACCAGTACGATTTCGACAGTTTAACCGAAAAGAAAGAAGAATGTTACTTTTTCTTTTGGAGAACTGTAAAAACTTAACAGAAGATATGAAACGATATCGGGAACGCTTTATAAAGCTTGGAGAGCGACTACATCCAGGGGAGTATTATAACCGTTATCCAAAGACAGAAAATGCTTTTTTTAAACTTAGAAATAGCATAAAGATTTCAACTTTTGCTGGAAAGGTAGAGGAATATTTTACGACTTATCAGTTAGAACCTCTTTTACAATTCCTAAAAAAGCGACCGGGAGAATTTGCTAGAAGGTTAGATCGACTGATGAGAACGTTTAAGAAAGATCAGGATATCATTTTAAAAGAATTTGAAGTGATAGCAGATAAAATAGCAACTCCTTTGCTGCTTCAAATACGAACTCACTTTTTAAATCGTTTTAAAAAAGATACTATGAAAGAACGAATCTTTTTTCCAAAGGGAAATCTAGCAAAGGCACATATAGAAGAAAACGTATTACCAGAGTTGGAAGAAGAAAGTTGCAGGCAGATAGTTCAAATTTTAGAAGAAACACTTATTAAAATTTATTCTAAAAGAGAACCAATGGGAAAAGTTTATGTTGCACCTGAATTTTGTGACTATTTAGTTCCGTTTTCTCAAAGAAGCAGTTCAAGAGCATTTCGGACAGTTGTACGTGGATCGAAACTTCCTATTTCAGAAGAAACTGATTTTCTTAGAGTATTTCTATACTGGCATGATGGAACAGAGCGGACAGATATTGATTTGGCAGCAGTAGTATTAAATGAAGAATTTATATGGATGGATCATATTTCTTATACGAATTTAAAAAGCCAAAAGATGAATGCCTGTCATAGTGGAGATATTGTCGCCGCACCAAAAGGAGCAAGTGAATTTATTGATATTGGCTTACAATCTGCACAAAAGGCAGGAGCAAGGTATATTGTATTTACAGTCAATGCCTATACACAAGAACCATTTTGCGATCTGCCGGAATGTTTTATGGGTTATATGGAACGTCATAGCGAATGGAATGAGAAATACATAGGACAGAGAGGAAAACTCTATGAACCACGTACTGTGAAAAATAAAATTGATTTAACTGCCAATACTAGAATCTGTATTCCTATGACAATCGATCTTTTAGAAAGAAAATTGGTCTGGATGGATATGGCGTTAAAGCATATGCCTTCTTTTAACTGTGTAGAAAATAATGCAAATAATATTATTGCCACTTGCAAGGCATTGCTTCACTGTGAGAGACCAAATTTAAAAGAATTATTAACTCTTCATATCAAGGCAAGAGGAGAGGAAGTAACAGAAAAGACAGAGGCAGATCTCTGTTTTGATTTAGAAGATGGAATTACACCATTTGATACAGAAATATTTTTATCAGAATATTTATAAAGATAAATAGGATGGCTATTGATGTTCTTCCTTCTTATGGGCTTAGGATGTGGGTGGTTCGAATCCACCACAGAAACTGTAGTTTCTGTTAGCTCAGTTGGTAGAGCACCTAAATGATAGAACATCAGATTTCCATCCTTTTTTTAATAGACATTAAAAAATAATAGTTCTATATGATACGAAATCATATAAAAATCGTTTATTTATGCGGGTTTAACAGGATGTAAATAATTACAAACGATATTTTACTAATAACACAATAATAGAACAGTTATGGGAGTTTTTGAATCCACTCTCGTAACTGTTCTATTGTTTTATGGATATAAACTTTGTTATCTAAAGTTTTAGAAGTATGCCCCATTAAACGATCCTGAATGACTTCTGGAGTACCAATGTCACTTAACCAAGAAGCAAAGGACTTGGTACAAATATATTAAATGGTATGTCAAAGTTTGCACAGGAACATCCAAACGTAGTAAAAATAATATCTGGGATAACCATTGGATTAGGAACGGTAGCAGTAGCAATGACCGTTGTGGCAGGAGCAACGATTGCATTAAAAGCGGTGATATCTGCAATAACTGCGTTTGGAGCAGCAGTTAATATATCACTTGGTATTATTGGCTGGGTTACTATTGGTATTATTGCACTTATCACTACGATAACTGCACTTAAAGCTGTTTTTGAGGATGTAGAAGAAGAAACAACGAATATGACAACAACCACTCGTACACAATATTACGAATTACAAGATCTTAACACAGAATATGAAGAAGCCTATGAAAAATACGGAGAAACTTCGGAAAAGGCTTTAAGACTTAAATATCAGGTAGACGATCTTTCAAATGCCTTTGAAGAAAATGGTTTACTACTGCAAGACTTCCAAGGGTACAGTCCTGCATTGGCATAAAGACAACCGACTGTTATGGGCTAATCGAGTGGTTTATTCGGGAGCAGACAGGAAGTAATTATGATGTCACCGCAGACTCTGCCTTTCAGAGTGTCAAAATCAAAGGTACGATTGATACCATTCCAGAACAGGCAGGGATCTGTGTTCGATATCAAGGTCATGTCGGAGTTTATATTGGGAATAGCTATGTAGTAGAAGCGAGAGGATTTAACTACGGCACTTTCATTACTAAGGTAAAAGCTCGCAACTGGACACACTGGTACAAGCACCCTAACATCCAATATACAGACAAGCAGCTTCTAACGCCTGTTAAAGTCACTCAAGCATCGGACAAATATAGTGTCGTCTGGTTACAGATGCAATTAAATCGGCAGATTGCTGCAAAGCATATTTCTGTTCCAGTTTTAACGATAGATGGCTGTTATGGAGCTAAAACGGCTGTGGCTGTGTTGGCATATTTTAAATACAAAGGCTGGTCTACAGACTGGTCAGGAAAACAGATCGGTAAAAATACAGTGAAAGCATTAACAAAGGTATAAGTAGAAAAAGGGACAGTAGATGTGATTTTTCTATTGTCCCTTTATAATAAAACAAATTTCATTCTTTTCATTCTAACATTTCATTTTTTCTTTCTTCTTAATCTTAAAATTCATT
>CAMUMG010000003.1 GCA_947089905.1 uncultured Lachnospiraceae bacterium | reverse complement strand
GTTCGTGAAATATTAAATTTCACGAACAATAATATGATAGATTTAAAAATAGGATATTCAACTACTACATATCGAAAACAGCTTTATTCCAGACATTTAGATTGGATAAAGCAGACCAAGACATTATATAATGATGTACTTGCGTTTTATTATCAGATTTTGATGAAGCAGCCACAGTTACTTTCTCTTTCCAGCTATGAACTGTTACGTACTTTAGAGATCTTAACAATAGGAACTAAGGAAATGAAAAAGAAGGGAGATTTGCCAGAAATTCCGCTGACAAATTTTCCAAAACTGCCATTATATTTTCGCCGTGCAGCAATTAATGCAGCTATAGGAATAACCAAAAGTTTTTTGGCACGCTATTCTTTATGGCAGGAACAATATGGTTTTACTGGTAAAGAAACAGGATGTCCGCAGCCAGCGACACAATTTCACTCTTCTCCACTATATTATCAGGGAATGTATCGTAACTGGAAGGAAGATATGATTGAATTAAAACTTTGGACTGGAAGCCGTTGGATATGGACAAAATATCGTATGAAGGGAAGGACTCTTCCCAAACAGGGAAAACGATGTTCTCCATCCATTAAGGTCTTTCAAAACAGAGCAGAACTACATATACCAGTGGAACAACCAGTAACAGATATTCGAAAATTAAGTGAACGAATGAAGTTAGGAGAGAGTATTTGTGCAGTTTCACTTCCAAATCAAGATACTTTAGCAGTATGTATTCATATGAATAAACAAGAACAAATCCTTCATTCTTTGTTTATTAAAGGAGGAACAGAAATAAAACATCGAAAGGAAGTTTTACTTCATAACAAAAATGGAGATGATTTATTATCTAGTAAAATAAGACAAAAGATTGGGCAGATTCATGAAGATTGTGCTCATAAAATCAGTAAGCAGATTGTAGAGTTTGCCAAAGAGGTACATGCTAGTGTTATTGTTGTACCAAACTATGGAATATTAAATCAAAAGAAAGATTGCTATAATTGGATTGGAAGAAACATTATTAAAAAGATTTCTTATAAAGCTTTTCAAAAAGGAATTCTTCTTGTAATGGTTTCTATTGATAATTTGTTGGATGTTTGTGCCGTCTGTGGAGCAAAATTTCTAAAGTTACAATCCGAATTTATCTGTCCTAATGGACATTGTGGGAATACAGCATGGAATATAACAGTTCAAGTAGGAAAAATTTTTTTGAAGAGTTATAAATAATAACATCTTGACTTTAAAAGTTGTTTTTAAGAAACGGCTTTTAAATAGAAAAAGTCCTTATAGAAATATAGGGCAGGACAGAGTTTGATTCGAACTTTGATCTGGGGGTACAGTGCCACCCGCTTGTAAGCTTCTCTATTCTTAGAAAATAGAAAGCTGCAAAAAAGAAGATCAGAATTTAAAATGTTTTCTGATCGGTTGTGCTGAGAGATATAACAAAAAGAATAGGATAACAAACAGTATGGGTATTTCTGTATTAATGTCCTTATATGAAAAAGAACATCCTGAATATTTAAAACTGGCATTAGACAGTATTTTGACACAGACCAGACCTTGTGATGAATTGATCTTGATGAAAGATGGACCACTACCACAGACCTTGGAAACTGTAATTACGGAATGGGAAAAAAAGGCACAAGAAAAATTTCCTGTATATATCTATCAATTTCCTCATCGAGTTCAATTAGGACGGGCATTGGCAAAAGGCGTGTTACTTTGTCACCAAGACTATATTGCCAGAATGGACACGGATGATATTGCTGTTTCAAATCGTTTCGAATTACAAGAAAACTATATGTTACGACATCCTGAGATTTCTGTAGTTGGTGGAGGAATTGAAGAATTTCTTCCTGATGGAAATTATAGAAAGAAGTTAATGCCCCAAAAACAATCTGATATTTTAGTTTATGGGAAGTATCGAAATCCTGTCAATCATGTGACTGTAATGTTTCGAAAGGAAGCTGTATTAAAGGCAGGAAACTACTGTCATTTTCCACTTTTGGAAGATTACGATCTTTGGAATAGAATGTTAGCGCAGGGAGCAAAGTTTCACAATCTTCCACAGGTATTAGTTCATGTGCGGACTGGAACAGAAGTCTATCGCAGAAGAGGAGGATATTCATATTTTCTTTCTCATAAAAAGTTAAGAAAACAACAATATCAATTAAAATTACTAAATCGTGCAGAATACTTTAGTGCTTTAGTAGTTAGTTTTATTTTTGCAATGCAGCCTACTTGGCTTCGGGCAAAATTATATCAAAACTATTTACGGCAGAAAGAATGAAGATTTTATGAGTGAGCAAAAGATTTTATCTGTAATTGTAGCAGCATATAATGTGGAACACTTTTTAAGGGAGTGTTTAAATTCTTTATTACATACAAAACAGGCAAATGATACACAGGTAATTATAGTAGATGATGGTTCAAAGGATAAAACCGGACAGTTAGCAGATTGGTATGCTTTGAAATATCCAAACATTATAAAAGTGATCCATAAAGAAAATGGAGGACATGGTTCTGCAATTAATGTAGGAATTGAACATGCAGTTGGTAAGTATTTTAAAATTGTAGATGGAGATGATAAAGTAAATTCCAAAGCCTATGATCAATACCTAAAAAGGCTAAAGACAATAGAGAGTGATTTAATAGCAACCCCCTTTCTTTGTGCAATCTATAAAAATAATAGACGAATAAAGATACAAAAAAGGAAAATAGAAGGGGCAGAACATATAAAAAATGGATATGTGACTTCATTTAAAAAAATATCCAATCAGGTCTATATTTGTATGCACCAATGGACAATCCGGACAAAACTGCTCAAACAACATGATATAAAATTGCTAGAACATTCTTTTTATGTTGATATGCAGTATATTCTATTTCCAATACCTTGGATAAAAACAGTATGTATTTTAGATATGCCTGTTTATATCTATCGACTTGGGTTAGAAAATCAAAGTGTATCAGTTAAAAATATGAAAAAAAATAGAATACAACATCAAAAAGTCATAAAAACTTTGACTGATTTTTATAGAGAACGTAACAGTGCTGGGGATAAAAAAGAGGTTCTAGCTTATCTTGCAAAAGGGATAGCAAGAATGGAAATAAATCAAGTACAAATAGCTCTTAGTTTACCATATAGCAAAAAAGCGAAACAGGAACTTATTTTTGCAGAAAAAAAGTTAAAGAAAAATTGTCCTGCTGCCTATGCTGCAAATACAAGAATAAGTATTTTATTACTAAGAAAAACAAATTATTTCCTTTATCCTGTAGCAACTATATTATGGAGAATTATAAAGTAAAGGATATCAATATGATATGGTATTATTTTACGCATGGACAGATATGCAGTTAATAAATTATGTCAATGTGAAATGTAACTTTTATAAGGATGTCGATGCAGATTTACTTATCTTTCGTTTAAGTAGAATATCAACATCACTGGTTGAAGAAATAAGGAAAGAACAGATTTTTTCCAATATTATTTTTTTAGATATGCCAAAATCCTATTTAGAAAGAAAGAGAAAAGGAATAAAAGAAAGTATAGACATATTCTTTAATATTTATAGGATACGCAGTCAGTTGACTTCACAGCTAAAAATGAAGTTGGAAAATAAAACCTATGACTTGTTTTTTACTGCCGCCTTTTGGAGTGAAAGTCTGTATGTATATAAATATATAACGAAGTACAACAGACAAATAGATATATTTTTTATTGAAGAGGGATTGTCAGCATATAATTCCACTAAGAATTGGTTGTTTCGTACAGTCCCAAGTTTTGGAATAAGAGCAGAAATAAGAAATCTGCTATATTATGGTCTGCTTTCATTTAAAACAAAAAAGAGAGTAAAGGGATTATATCTTTATTGTCCAGAGGAATCAAATGGAAAGAGTGGAATAAATCTCATAAAAATGCCTCCAATCACATGGAAAAATTTTAAAAGTTTTCATATTATAAAAGAATTTTCAGAAAAAGAATTAAAAAGAGTTATTCCTAAATATCTGACAAAAGAAGTAATTTATATTGCAGATGCACCTAAAATACAATCAAAAAAGCCCTATCAAAATATAGATAAAATAGTAAAGTATATAATTGATTGTTTAGATAATAGTACAATCTGTGTGAAGCTGCATCCACTCAGTCAAAAGTCAGAAATTTTTTTCCCTTTAGAAACGACAGAAATTGATATTGATAATAACACTCTGCCAATCGAACTTATCTTATTTCAATGCAATTTAGATAATAAACTGATTATAACAAATACATCTACAGGTGTATTTGGATTAATACATACTTTTCATAAACATCCCTATATTTTATTTACCTACAAAATTTGTGCAGTAGAAGCAGAAAAAAAAGAGATGGATGAATTAGTAGAAAAAATGAGAAAACAGTATATAGAAAAAGAAAGAATCATGATTCCAAAGAATGAAAAAGAATTAGGGGACTTGTTAGAACAATGGAAAAGGAGAAGTACATAATGTCAAACTTAGAAAAGTATAATTTGGTATTTTTAGAAACCTTTGAAATCGAGGAAAACAGTTTAAACGATAAATTAATCTATCAATCTATTCCACAGTGGGACAGTGTAGGACATATGGGACTGATCGCTGCCTTAGAAGATACTTTTGATATTATGTTTGATACAGATGATATTGTAGAATTTAATTCCTATGAAAAAGGAAAAGAATTTATGAAAAAATATAATGTAGAGTTATAAGAATGGCAGGTGAAAATAAAGGAATGATATTTGACAAACTACAAGACTTTGGCAGTCAGATTGCTCTAGTGGATGATAAAAAGAATGAAATTACTTATCGTGAATTGACAATACAGGCAGATCAAATTACAAATAATATGAAAAGCAGAAGTATTGTCTTTTCTATGTGTCAAAATAGTATAGAATCCGTTACAGGTTATGTAGGATTTTTAAGAAATGATATTGTTCCTGTTCTCTTAAGCAGTGATATTGATGTTAGCTTATTTGATATATTATGTGAAACATATGCTCCTGCTTACATTTGGTGTCCAAAAGAAAAAGCGGCGATGGCAAAGAATACGAAATGTATATATGAATATAGACATTATGTCTTGCTTGAAACAAATTTTACACAAGATTATTCATTAAATGAAGAACTTGCTTTGCTTCTTACAACATCAGGCAGTACAGGAAGCCCAAAATTAGTAAGACAGTCAAAAGAAAATCTAATCAGTAATACAAAATCTATTGTAGAGTATCTTAAAATTCTAAATACAGATCGGGCAATTACAACACTTCCGATGAATTATACTTATGGACTGTCTATTCTTAATACTCATCTATACTGTGGAGCAACGATGATTTTAACAGAAGCGAGCTTGATGAATAAGGAATTCTGGACATTAATAAAAGAACAAAAAGCAACGACATTTGGCGGAGTTCCCTATATTTATGAGATATTAAAAAAACTACGTTTTTCAGAGATGGATCTTCCTTCTTTGCGGTATCTTACACAGGCAGGCGGTAAATTGTCAAAAGAAATGGCAGAAGAATTTAATGATATCTGTGTCAAAAAGAAGATTCAAATGATTATTATGTATGGGCAAACAGAGGCAACTGCAAGAATGTCTTATCTGCCTTGGGAAAATGCGGCAAAAAAGGCAGGAAGTATTGGAATTGCCATACCGGGAGGAAAATTTGAACTGATTGATACAGATGATAAAATCATTTATGATACAGAATGTACAGGGGAACTCATCTATTATGGAGATAATGTCACATTAGGATATGCAGAAAACAGATGGGATCTATCAAAAGGTGATGAAAATAATAAAAGATTATGTACAGGAGATATGGCAAAAAGAGATAAAGATGGATTTTATTATATTGTTGGACGAAAGAAAAGGTTTTTAAAGATCTTTGGAAATCGAGTTAATTTAGATGAAGTGGAAAGCTTATTAAAAAGAGAAGAGATAGAAAATGTATGTGTTGGAACAGATGATCATATGCGAATTTATATTACAGATCCACAAAAGGAAAGTATAGTAAAGCAATATATTATCAATCATACAAAAATCAGCAGTAGAGGATTTACGGTTCATCTTATAGAAAAGATTCCAAGAAACGAATCAGGAAAGGTATTATATTCTGCATTAGGTGAAAAAGAATGATAACAATAGATTATAGAGAGTATAGTTCTGATATCAAAGTAGTCAATGTGGAATGTGATGAATGGGAAGAGTTTCAAGAAAGGAACGAATCATTTTATTGGAATCAAAGTCCTACCAATATAAGAGTAAGTGTTCCAGATAACTTTGATAAGCAAAAACTTTTAGATGATCACTATATCTTTGCAGATAGAATGTTTTATGTTTCTATTAATCTATCAAAAAGTAAAATAGATTATGAACGGTTTATACGTATTACGCCAGAACTAACTACAGAAAATAAGGAAGCGATCAAACAGATAGCACATCGAAACTTTTTAAAAGATCGGCGTTTTCATGTAGATATCCATTATAATCAACAAAAAGCAAATTGTATCATGGATCAATGGATTGATGAGTTAGAACAGGTGTATATATGCAGATTTCAAAAAGAAATTGCAGGATTTCTTGCTGTTAGGGAGATAGATAAAAAAACAGCCTATATTCATATGGCGGCGGTAGAAGAAAAATTTAGGCCAGCAGGTATAGCACTATCGATGTATTCTTATGTAATAAAGGAATATAGACAAAAGGGCTATAAAAGGATTCAAGGCTATATTTCTTCCTCCAATCTTCCCGTCTTAAATTTATATACCTTTTTAGGTGCAACTTTTGAGAAAACAACAGATATCTATATAAAAGAGGTACGATAATGGCAATGGATGAATTGATAAAGATACAGCCATATGGACTAAACAAAGAAGAAAAAAGAAAGTTATATACAAAATACATATCAGATCTTACATGGAAGCATTACAATGGATGTCCTGAATATAAAAAAATAATAGATACACTTGGATATTCCTATGGTACTTCATTTTTACCGGAAGATGCTCCTATGCTTCCAGTACGACTTTTTAAAGAATATGAACTTATCAGTACAAAAAAAGATCAGATTGTAAAAACAATGACTTCGTCAGGAACTTCAGGGCAGCAAGTTTCAAAAATTTTTCTGGACAGAAATAATGTGGAAGCTCAGACAAAGGTTTTGACAAGTATTATAACTTCTTATATAGGCAAAAAAAGACTTCCGCTTTTAATCTTAGATTCTAAGCAGGTATTAAAGGATAGAAGTATGTTTTCTGCAAGAGGAGCAGGGATTATTGGATTTCAGACTTTTGGAAGAAATATAACATATGCACTCGATGAAAAAATGAATTTAGATCTGGATGCGATAAATTCTTTTTTTAATAAATATCAAAACGAAACTATCTTAATGTTTGGATATACCTATATGATATGGCAGTATGTAATTCAAATTCTAAAAGAAAGAAAAATTTCTTTTCATATAGAAAAAGGAATCCTATTTCATATAGGAGGCTGGAAAAAGTTAAAGGACAAGGCTGTAGATACTGCTACTTATAATGAAACCATCCGTAAAACGATGGGGAATATTGAAATTCATAACTATTATGGCATGGCAGAACAACTGGGTTCTGTCTTTGTAGAGTGTGAATATGGGGCAATGCACTGTTCTGTCTTTTCAGATATTATCATACGAAAACCCGATGATTTTTCTGTTGCAAATATAGGAGAAAGAGGGTTAATTGAATTACAATCTCTGATTCCTACAAGTTATCCGGGACATGTACTGTTGACAGAAGACGAAGGAGAGATTTTAGGAGAAGATGATTGCCCATGTAAGCGGATGGGAAAATATTTTAAGATACATGGCAGAATCAAGGGTGCTGAGATCAGGGGGTGTAGTGATACCTATGAACGTTAATTATATTTTAGGAGAAGAAAATATAAGTCATGTACCATTACAACCATATAGTCAAATGGTAATTCAATTTTTAGGTGATGTATCAACAGCATTATTAAAGGATAGCAATGCAAAACAGTATTCGGATATTATAACATTTGCCTTTTGGTGCAGAAAAACAAACCTTTTGCGGATGAAAGAAGAGGCAAATATAGAAGAAAATAGATTAGGGCGTGGACTTGTATTTCACATTACTCCGTCCAATATACCAATAAATTTTGTATTTTCCTATGCGTTTGGACTTCTTTCAGGAAATGCCAATCTTGTCAGGGTTCCCTCTAAACCCTTTATACAAATAAGCATTGTAAGAGATATTGTAAAAAAAGTATTGGAATCCTATCCTCAGATAAAAGAGAGAACTGCATGGGTGTCTTATCCTGCAAGCTTGGATATTACAGAATATTTCAGCAATATGGCAGACGGCAGATTAATTTGGGGCGGAGATGAAACTGTAAATTTAATCAAAAAATGTGGTACAAATCCAAAATGTATTGACCTTGCCTTTGCGGATCGCTATTCATTTGCTCTAATTGATGGGAAAAAGATTTTAGAAAGTTCAAAAGAAGAGATAAATCAAGTAGCAGAAGCTTTTTATCACGATACATGGCAGATGGATCAAAATGCCTGTTCATCACCAAAACTTATTTTCTGGCTCAACCAAAGTAAAGATGCAAAAGAGTACTTTTGGAATCAAGCTGCAGATTATGCAGAGAAAAAATATCATCTGCAACCTTCTTCTTGTGTAGATAAGTATTTACAGCTATGTAAAGATGCGATTGAAGAAGAAAAAATAAATCACCTCTATTGGAGAAAAAATATTGCCTATTGTATTGAACTAAGTAAGTTAGAAGATATCACCAAGTATTCCGGTAAGTGTGGTTATTTTTACGAATATGATATCAAACAGTTAGAAGATCTGACAGAATTTATAACAAAGAAAGTTCAGACAATAACCTATTTTGGAATTGATCCAAAGAAAATTCAAAGATGGGTTATAGATAATAATTTAAAAGGAATTGATCGGATTGTGCCTTTTGGAGCTGCCTTAGATATGGATATCATATGGGATGGATATGATATTGTAAGAATGTTATCGAGAGTGATAAAACTGAAATAAAAATGAGGAGAGAAGAAATTGGAAAGCACAGAAAAGAAAATCGAAGACATAAGACAGATGGCAAAAAGAATGAGATTGAAAGCACTGGATATGGCATTAAAATCAGGAAAAAAGGGGTCTCATCTGGGAGGTGCTTTTTCTTGTATGGAGATATTGGCATGTCTTTATGGAGAAGTCATGAACATTCATGCCAATAATCCAACCGCTGCCGATAGAGATCGTTTTATAGCAAGTAAAGCACATTGTGTACTTGCTTATTATACAGCTCTTTATGAAAAAGGATTTATTTCAGAAGAGGAATTAGAAACCTTTCAGGAAAATGGAACGTATTTTGGGGCACATCCATATAAAAGTGCCAGACATGGAATTGAGTATACTGGAGGAAGTCTTGGTATGGGACTTTCCCTTGGCGTAGGTATGGCATTAGATGCTAAAATGAAAAAACGTGAAAATCATGTATACATATTAATAGGAGACGGAGAAATTCAAGAGGGGTCAAACTGGGAAGCAATTATGAGTGCAGCTCAGTTTCAGCTCAATCATTTAACTTTAATTGTAGATAAAAATAAACTTCAATATTATGGACAGACTTCACAGGTTATGAATATCGATCCTCTGACAGATAAATTGAAAGCATTTGGCTGGGAGGCTGACATGGTGGATGGACATGACATTCCACAATTATTAAATGTCTTAAAAAAAGAAACGAAAAAGCCACATGCAGTGATTGCTGATACCATAAAAGGAAAAGGAGTATCTTTTATGGAAAATGAAAGAGAATGGCATCATTCTGTTTTAACAAAAGAACAGTATGAAACAGCCACAGAGGAAGTGAGGAACAAACCAATATGTTAGAAATCAATTCAAGAAATATAAGAACATGGTCTATGATGGGACAAAGAGGAGCAGCCCTTATT
Organism: uncultured Lachnospiraceae bacterium; assembly: GCA_947089905.1. GTDB lineage: Bacteria > Bacillota > Clostridia > Lachnospirales > Lachnospiraceae > MGBC140009. The sequence continues at coordinate 365,220 of CAMUMG010000003.1, read as the reverse complement.
ATAGCTTTATCAGAACTGGCAAGTGCCAGAAAAGATATTATGGTAGTAACAGCAGATTTAAGTTTAGGTTCAGGATTAGAACGATATAAAATTGCGTTTCCAGAACAATTTGTGGATGTTGGAATTGCTGAACAGAATATGATTGGAGTTGCAGCAGGACTAGCCAAAGAAGGAAATTGTGTATTTACTACTACGTATGCTCCTTTTGCTTCGATGAGATGTTATGAGCAGATTAGAAATAATTTGGGAGTCAATGAATTTAATGTAAAAATCATTGGCTTTTCCTCAGGAGTGGCAATGGGGGCAGGAGGAAGCTGCCATCATGCTATAGAAGATATTGCGATTATGAGAAGTATTCCTAAAATGATTGTCTTATCACCCGCAGATGCACTAGAAACGATTAAGATGATAGAAGAAGTCAGTAAGACCGATAGACCAGCGTACATTCGATTGACTGGAAACTTAAATTGTCCTGTCGTCTATAAAGAAGATTTTGAATATAAAATTGGAAAAGCAAATATATTGCGGACAGGGGAAAGAGTGGCATTGATAGCAGCGGGTACTATGGTAAATGAGGCGATCCGAACATCAAAATTATTAGAAGAAAAGGGCATTTCTTCAACTGTAGTAGATATGCACACAATAAAACCGATTGATAAAGAAGTCATAGATAAATTAACAAAAGAGCATGAATTGATTGTTACAGTAGAAGAACATAATATAATAGGCGGTCTTGGAAGTGCAGTAGCAGAGTATTTATCAACAAAAGAAACTCATACCAGACAATTATTTATTGGTTTTAATGACATATTTCCTAAGATGGGAGATTACAATTATCTTTTAAAAGAATATGGATTATATGCGGAAACAATATGCAGCAGAGTAATAGAAAATTTAGAAAAGAGAGCATGATATAAGAAATGGAGAAAACGATGCTGACAGGAAAAAACTGCATGATAACAGGGGCACGGACAGGAATAGGACGTGCAACAACAGAGCTATTTGCAAAAAATGGTGCTGTAATATGGGCATGTGCAAGTAAATATAATGAAGAGTTTGAAGAGGATATGAAAGAATTATCCCAAAAATATAATACACAAATACATATCTCTTATTTTGATTTAAGGGCAGAAGAGGAAGTAAAAGAAGCGGTCAAAAAAATCATTTCTGAGAGCAGTAAAAGGATAGATATTTTAATTAATAATGCAGGAGTTCCTTTTGGAGCTTTTTTGCAGATGACGTCTATGACTGCATTACATCAGGTATTTCAGATTAACTTTTTTTCTCAGATGTTAATTACACAGATGATATCCAAGATAATGATGAAAAATAAGTATGGAGTTATTGTAAATCTTTCTTCTGTTGCAGGTCTTGACGGAGAACCGGGATATACCGCATATGGCTCAAGCAAGGCGGCAGTAGCATTTGCAACAAAAACTATTTCAAGAGAATTAGCAGACTATCATATACGTGTGAATGCGGTAGCTCCGGGACTGATTCAGACAAATATGACAACAGTTATGGAAGAAAGTGCAAAAGAAAAAATGATTCATGGTGCAAGTTTAAAAAGAGCAGGAACTTCAAAAGAAGTGGCAGAACTAATTCTATTCTTAGCATCAGAAGAATCCTCTTTTATCAATGGACAGGTTATAAGAATTGACGGAGGGTTGGGATGAACGTTTTTTATGCTTTTAATAATACCCAAATCGTCAATATGGTAAATACAAAACTTACCTATTACAATGATGAAGAGAGTTATTTAATCGTAAGAGGATCTGCAATTATATCATCAGATTTAATTACAGCAATTTCTAATACAAAAGTATTTCATGAAATTTACATGATGGATATGTTTGAAATCGATTTAAAGACAGTAAAGTTTGGAAAAGTTAAAGTAGTCAGAAGTTTTATTAAGGGTAAGTTAATAAAAAATTATTATACAGAATATTTAAAAAATGCTTTTCATGATAAAAAATGTGACAGATTATTTATTGTTGGCGGCTGGACGGAAACAGTTTATATAGCAGACTTTTTTAAAAGAAACAATTCAGATTTAAAACTTATTATAGTAGAAGATGGAACAATTGTATATAGTATGACTAGGAAAGAGTTATATAACTCCAGACCTATGTTAAAATACAATAAAAAATTTAATCGGATTCTTAATAAGTTAGTTGAGCGAAGATATGCAGGAAATCATATAAATCATATAACAAAAGAAATATATGTATGGTCAAAACAAGAGTTTTTGAGATTGAATAAGGATAAAAGGGCAGTACCAGTTGAATTGAAACGAATAGATGATGACAATATAGTTCTAAAAGAAATATTAGAATCGACCTTAGATAATTATAATAATTTATGTATTTATTATGATAAAAGAAAGGTAATCTATTTAGCAGATTATATTTTTGAAGAAGATCAAAATAGGTTACTGAATCTTATATTTAAGAATATAAAACCTCACAGGGTTATAGTAAAAACCCATACAGGTATAACAAAACATAGATTAGAATTTGCAAAAAGTTTTACAGAAAAATATAGGGCACTTTATGTTGATAGAAATTGTTATTTTTTTGAAGCATTAAATACAAAAATAGATTTTTCTAATAAGGTACTGATTTCGAGAGGAAGTACAGTATTATTATATAGTAAACTTATGTTTGGATATGAACCATATATCATACTTACCTATAAATTATTTAAAGAATATATGAGAGAGGGAGATATTAATTTATTTGATGATTATGTTGATATGCTAAAAAATGTATATGAAAATCCTAAAAAAATAATGGTACCAGTAAGTACCTACGAATTCGAAGAAATGCTAAACAGAGCATATTTAGATAGTTTAGGATATTAGAAAGGCAGGTTATAATGCAGGATAATCTTAACGGGAAAAAAATTATAGTAACAGGGGCATCGTCAGGAATAGGAAGAGAAACTGCTATTTATTTAGATACATTGGGCTGTTCTTTAATACTGATGGGAAGAAACCATGACAGATTACAGGAAACTAGAGAACTGTTACAGGAAAGAGATCATAAAATTTTTCCTACAGATTTTGCAGAAAAGAAAGATTTAGAATATATTTTTAAAGATATCGTTTCTGACGGAGTAAAGTTAGATGGAATGGTATATTGTGCAGGAATATGTCCTATTGTACCTATAAAATTATTAAAACATGAGATTATAGATCAAGTGATGCAGGTAAATGTATATGCTTTTATTGAAATGGTAAGAAACTTTTCCAATAAAAAATATTATAAAGAAAATAGCAGTATTGTTGTAATTTCTTCTATAGCTGCAATGAGACCTGAAAAATGTCAAACATTATATGCCATGTCAAAAGCTGCTTTAAATACAGCAGTAGAAGCACTGGCTATCGAGCTTGCATCTAAAAAGATAAGAATAAATTCTGTGATGCCGGGACTGACGAATACGCCAATGGCTACTAGGGCAGGTGAATTTGTTTCAGGAGATGAGTTTATTTCTTCTGTTGAAAAGAAGCAGCTTTTGGGAATATTAGAGCCAAGACAAATTTCAGAAATAGCAGCTTTTTTGTTAAGTAATTTATCTTCTGCTATTACAGGAAGAGCAATTTATGCAGATGGAGGAAATTTATAATAGAGAGGGGAATATATGGCAGGAACAACAATAGAGAAGATTGCTGTAACAGGTTTAGCATGTGCAGTACCAACAACAAAGTATAAAACAGAATCCTATATTGAAAGATTTGGAGAAACAGAAGTTGGCAAGTTTGTTGATATGGTTGGAGTAAAGGAAAGATATGTTTCAATAGAAAATCAGACAGGCTCTGACTTATGTTATACAGCGGCAAAGGAGTTGTTAAGTTATAAAAATATAGAACCCTCTACAATCGATGCACTGATTTATATGACACAGATACCAGATTATAAACAGCCATCGACTGCCTATGTACTACATAAAAGATTAGAAATAAAACAGGATTGTTTAGCTTTTGATATTAACCTAGGCTGTACAGGCTTTATTTATGGAATAACCGTAATGGCATCTCTTATAAATTCTGGGTTGGTAAAAAGAGGGTTATTGTTGGTAGGAGAGGTATCAAAGGCAGATAAAATGACAGATAATCATACCAATGCCATGATGTTTGGAGATGCAGGAGCAGCATGTATAATAGAACAAGGGGAAAGTCAAATCAATACACTATTAAAGTCAGACGGAACAGGATTTCATATTATGGGAATACAGGGAGGACAGGCAAGACATCCTCTAAATAAAGAAAATCCAGATTGGGATTCTATAGAACCACATATGAATGGATTTGAAACATTTCGGTTTGCAATAACAAAAGCCCCTTCTGTATGGAAAGAGTTTTCAAAGAGTTTTCATTGTACGATTGAAGATTTTGATTATGTTATTTTTCATCAGGCAAATAAATTTATGGTCGATCACATAGCACATAAAATGAAACTGACAAAAGAAAAATACCCTCTTTCTATTGATCGATATGGAAATACGAATGGAGTTTCCATTCCAATCACAATAGTGGATCTATGTGAAAGAGAAGAAAATATTCCTGAAACAATAAAGTTATTATGTATTGCCTTTGGAGTAGGATTATCATGGGGAACAATCTCTATTGTTTTAAATAAAAAGGATGTACTTCCTATGATATATTCTGATGATTATTATGAAGAGGCATATTCGATCAAGTTTGGACAGGGAGAGGAAACATAAGAGAAATGGAACAGGGATATACAATACGACAGGCAGAAAAAAAAGATATACCATATATAATAGATTTTATCAAAGAAAATTGGAATGAAAATCATATCTTTGTGAGAAATAAAGCTTTTTTTGAATATATGTTATGCGAAGACGATTCAGTCAATATCATCGTAGCCGTAGATTCTGATAACAAAATCTATGGAATGGAGGGCTGTACCTTCTATAATTCTTCTAAAAATCCAGACAGCAGTGGAATGATGTGGCGATGTTTAAAGAGTAAAGATGTTTTATTAGGGGTTGAAATTGATCAGTATTTAAAGAGTTATAAAGATCAGAGATTCCATTTTGGAATTGGTTCAAATCCAAATACGGCATTAAAAATAACAAAAAAGCTTTATAAACATCTGACAGGAAAGATGGATCACTTCTACCGATTAAATGAAAAAGAACAATATAAGATCTGTGTTGTCTGCCATAAAGATATTTTAAGAAGAGAACAATCTTCTTCGAAATTAATAGAACTTCATGGAGAAGAAGAACTAAAATCCGTTGTATCAGATTCATTTTTAAAACAGTTTATCCCTTTTAAAGATATAAAATATCTTATAAAAAGATATATTTCCCATCCGATTTATTCCTATCATATTTATGTAATCGAGCGTGAAAATAATATGACAAATTCTATTCTTATAACCAGAGTAGTAGAAGCTAGACAAGCCAGAGCTATAAAGATAGTAGACTTTATTGGAAAGGAAGAAGATCTTTTAGGGCTAACGTATGAATTTGATCGCTTGATGAAAGAAACAGATAGTGAGTATATTGATCTTTATTGTGTAGGATTAAAAGAAGAAACATTAAATAGTGCTGGTTTCATAAGATTACAGGAAAATGACACCAACATTATCCCAAATTATTTTGAACCATTTGAACAAAAAAACGTAGATATCTATTATACCACTCCACATTTAAACAATGTAAAATTATTTCGGGGAGATGCAGATCAGGACAGACCAAATTTTTAAGTTAAAAGCAAAAGGGGAAAAGAGATGACAATTTATGATTTTTCTTTACCACCATTAGATGAAAGAATGTATCTTATCGTTCATAAAACAAACGCCTTAATGGTAGATCCCTTTGTGAATGAGGAGATTATAACTATTTTACAGAAAGAAAAAACGGAACAAATCCTGATTTTGCTGACTCATGAACATTTTGACCATATTACAGGAGTTAATTATTATAGACAACATTATCAAACAAAAGTATTATGTTCAAAAAAATGTGCAGAAGGGATAAAAGATACAAGAAAGAATCTGTCAGAACGGTATGAAATTTTTTATTTGATGAATCCCAAAATGGATCGTAGGTTATATAGTCAAATGTGTTCAAAACCCTTTACTACATATGCAGATGAGGTATTTGAGGATCATCTCCTTTTTAAATGGGAAGAACATTCGGTTGAAATGTATCACACACCGGGACATTCTCCGGGTAGCAGTTGTATTATCTTAGACAAGATTTATATTTTTACAGGAGATAGTTTAGTAAATGGATTTGAAACGATTACGAGATTTCCGGGTGGAAGTAAAAAAGAATATGAAGCAATTACATTGCCATTTTTAAAACATCTGCCAGAAAATGCAGTAATATATCCGGGACATGGAAACAAAGCAGCAAAAAGCCATTGGAGTACTCTATGCTGATTGTTTATAAAATTATATTAGATGGAGGAAATTTTTATGAGTATTCAAGAAAAAATAGCACTTTTAGAAGAAATGTTAGAATTAGAAGAGGGTACTTTAACAGAGGAAACAAAATTAGAAGATTTAGAGGAATGGGATTCTATAGCTGCTATTTCTTATATAGCATTATTGGATGATAAATTTAATGTTTCCATTTCAGCAAATATGATTAATTCGTTTCAGACAATAGCAGATGCGTTAAGTTATATGAAATAGCATAATCGAAGTAAGTGTAGGAGTTGTTGTAAAATAAATTTTAAAATTTTACAACAACTCCTTGTAAAACTAAATTTTAAAAAGGAAACAGACAATGAAAATTTATATCATCATGTACCATTACATTAGAAATCTGAAATTAAGCAGATATCCTGAAATTAAGGGATTAGACTTAAAATTATTTAAGCAGCAGATTGAGTTTTTAAAAAGTAAATTTGAATTTATAACTATAGATGATTTATTAAATAATAAATGCAGTTCAAAAACAGATCGAGAGGGTGTACTTTTAACTTTTGATGATGGCTATATCGATCATTATACGAATGTTTTTCCTATTTTAAAAGAGAATAACATTCAGGGATTTTTTTCCATGCCAGGAAAAATTTTAAAAGAAGGAAAAGTATTAGATGTAAATAAAATTCATTTTATATTAGCAAGTGCTTCAATAGAAAAGATTAAGGAAGATGTTTTTGAAAGATTAAATTATTACAGAGGAAAAGAATATGAAATTCCTGCAAATGAAGAATTATATCAAAAACTTGCACTTGCCAATCGTTTTGATTCGAAAGATACCATCTTTGTAAAGCGGCTGTTACAGGCAGAATTAGAGGAAGAGCTGAGAAATAAAATTACAGACGATCTGTTTCAAAAATATGTTACACCAAATGAGGAAGCATTTACACAGGAACTTTATATGAGTATGGATCAGATAAAATTTATGAAACAACAGGGAATGGCTTTTGGAATTCATGGATATGACCATTATTGGATGAATCGACTGACAAAAGAGAAGTTAACAGAAGATGTCACAAAAGCATTAGAAGTATTTGATGGAGTAATTGAAAAAAATCATTGGATATGCTGTTATCCATATGGTTCATATAGTGATAATGTAATAGAGCAGATAAAACAGATGGGAGCGGTTGCAGGTTTATCAACAGATGTTTCCTATTATGAACCTGACAGACATGATTTATTTAAAATACCAAGATTAGATACGAATGATTTTCCACCAAAAAGTGATGGATATTTAAAGAATGGATGTGTTTGATTCGAAAGAGAGGAATTAGGAAATGGACAAGTTGATATTGATTGGAGCAGGAGGATATGCGAAAGCAGTTTTAGACAGCTATGATTTTTATAATTACGAAATGTCAGGTTTTCTCGATGAGTTTAAGCAATTAGACAGACATTTGGGATATCCAGTCTTGGGAAAATCATTAGATGATATCAAAGACGCTGATTCTTATAAATATTTTGTTTCTATCGGAAATAATATTCAGAGGAAAATTTGGTATGACAGATTGACAGAGCGTGGTTTAAAAATTATTAATGTAATCGATCACAGTGCGATTGTATCCAAAAATGCAGTAGTGGGAAATGGATGTTATATTGGAAAATTGGCAATTATCAACAGCCATGCAGAGATCAGAGATAACTGTATTGTGAATACAAAGGCATTAGTAGAACATGGGTGTCTGGTAGAAAGTCATGCGAATATATCAACAAATTCTATTTTAAATGGCGATGTACATGTTGGAATTGGAAGTTATATAGGAAGCAGTTCGGTGGTAAATGGGCAATTATCCATTGGAAACTGGGCAGTTGTCGGTTCAGGAGCAGTTGTAACACATGAAGTTACATCCGGTGATGTTGTAGTTGGCATACCAGCAAGATTTTTAAAAAAAGCACATGAAGATATTATTGGATAAAAAATAGAAAGGATATTTATGATTTATATTGTGGCAGAGATTGGATGCAATCATAATGGAAGCAAAGAACAGGCAAAAAAAATGGTTGCAGCAGCAAAAGAATGTGGTGTAGATGCTGTGAAATTTCAGACTTTTCACTCGGAGGCACTGATTTCAAAATTTGCACCAAAAGCAGAATATCAAAAGAAAACGACAGTCATAGAAGAATCTCAGTTAGAGATGACCAAAAAATTGGAATTATCATATGGTGACTTTATTGAACTTAGAAATTATGCAGAAAGTATTGGATTAGAAGTATTTTCTACCCCGTTTGATATGCAGTCGATTGATTTTTTGGAACAGCAAGGGCAGTCGATGTGGAAAATACCATCTGGTGAAGTAACGAATCTTCCATATTTACAAAGGATTGCAAAAATTCGATGCAAGAATAAAAAAATTTTATTATCGACGGGAATGTGTACCATAGAGGAAATAAGAAATGCAGCGGCTGTTTTAAATGAAGAAAAAATAGATCAACAATTCATTCTTTTACATTGTAATACAGAATACCCTACTCCAGATGAGGATGTGAATTTGTCTGCTATAGATGATTTAAAAAAAGAATTTCCACAGTTTGACATTGGATTTTCGGATCACTCAGTTGGTTATACAGCAGCCATAGGAGCAGCAGTAAAAAATATTGTGATGATAGAAAAGCATTTTACTTTAGATAAAACGTTGCCCGGGCCAGATCATAAAGCATCTGCTACACCAGAGGAATTGAAAAAATTATGTGAAAATATAAGACGAATAGAAAAGATGTTAGGCAGCGGAAAAAAGATAGTCACTGCTTCTGAGGCAAAAAATAAAGTAATAGCCAGAAAATCTATTGTAGCAAATTGTCATATTAAAAAAGGAGAAATATTTTCAGAAGAAAATATTACCTGTAAACGTCCGGGAAATGGAATAAGTCCGCTCCATTGGTATGAAGTTTTAGGAAAGACAGCACAAAGAGATTTTGAAGAAGATGAATTAATAGAAGTGGACAGTATATCTTGGGAGGGGAAGGATGAATAAAATTGCAGTAATTCCTGCACGTTCAGGTTCAAAGGGACTTCCAGATAAAAATATTTTAAATTTATGTGGAAAGCCTTTGATGGTATGGACAATAGAAGCAGCATTAAAAAGTGAAGTGTTTACAGAAGTTATTGTTTCGACAGATTCAAAGCAATATGGAGAGATTGCAAAAGAGGCAGGAGCTAAAGTAATATATCGGGGCGAAGAAGTATCAAATGATTCTGCCACAACATATGAGGTAATAAAAGATTTATTTTCTAAAATAGAGATTTCAGAAATAGATTACTTTGTCTTATTACAGCCGACTTCTCCATTAAGAAATGAGATACATATAAAAGAAGCAGTTGAATTGTATGAAAAAAATATAGATCAATATGATACGTTAGTCAGTGTTTGCAAAGCACATAAACCATCCAATCTCATAAGACCGATTGACGATACTTTATCATTAAAATACTTCGATACAGATTTTTCAAATTATTGCAGACAACAGTATAGAGAATACGAACCAAATGGTGCTATCTTTATTTCAAAAATTCATTCTTATTATGAAAAAAAACATTTCTTTGGAAAACAGGGGATAGCCTATAAAATGGACAGAGATTCTTCTATTGATATTGACTGTAGAAATGATTTTGAACTGGCAATAAATCTGATGATCCGAAAATGTAAGGAAAGTCAGATTGAAAAACAGATAAAAAATGAGATCGAAAAAAAAGATACCTTTAAAACCCTAGAACAAAAAATGGGGGGGGGTAATTTTAATTGGTCATAGTATTTTTGCCAGATGGACAATTAAGGAAATTTTAAACAAAAGGGTAATTAATCTCGGAATTAATGGAATTGATGCAGTTAAGTACAATAAGTATATTCTAAAGAAAATGAAATTTGATTTTTCAAATCAATATGTGTTTGTTTTTCTGGGAACAAATGATATCTGTATAACAAAAGATATTTCATGTATTTGTGAAACTATTAATGAAACAATTTCTCTGATACGTGGTAATAACCCTAAAAAGGTAATCTTTTTAAATCTCTCAAATGTCAATGGAAGAATGGATAGAGACAACAATTTTATTAATGTATGTAAAAAATATTTCCAAAAACAGATTCAGGCAGATCATATTGTAAATTTAGATAGTTTAAATGATATCTATGGATGTTTAAATAGGGAGTATACAGACGATGGATTACATTTGAATGAAAAAGGATATGAGATACTAAAAAATATAATGGAGCGTGAATTAAAAAATGTATCGTGTGGCTTTTGCAACAGGCTCAAGAGCTGATTATGGAATTGTCAGAAAATATTTATCTATGTTAAATCAGGATAGAGAAATAAAATTAGATATTCTTGTCACTGGAGCATTATTAGAAGAAAAGTATGGTCATATGGTCGATCTGATTTATCAGGATGGATTTCATATTGGATGTGAGATTAAATCAGAATTAAGTGCCACTTTAGATCATAACATTTTACATAGTATGTCTGTTACATTGGACAGGTTTGGAAGTTACTTTGAAAAAAACTCCTATGATCTGTTAATTATTTTAGGAGATCGCTATGAAATGCTTTCTGTCGCAGTTGCAGCAGCAATGCAAAAAATGCTTATTCTACATATTCATGGAGGAGAAGCAACATTTGCAAACTATGATGAATTTATTCGGCATTCTATTACAAAAATGAGCCGGTATCATTTTACTGCTACGAAAGAGTATGAAAAAAGAGTGATTCAGTTAGGAGAAGATCCAAAACGAGTATATTATATGGGGGCACTTGGAGCAGAAAATGCAGCAGAAATTCAGGAAGAAAATGTTTCTCCTCTGATAAAAAAACTGCCAGAAAAAAAGTACATGGTAGTTTTATTTCACCCTGAAACAATTTCTGATATCGATGTAACAGAACAGACTAATATTGTGTTAAAAGTAATAGAAGATTATCCACAATTTCAATATATCTTTCTTGGCAATAATGCAGATACCGATTCGGATAAGATAAGAGAGTGTGTTCATGAGTTTGTAAATAGTCATGAAAATGCCAGCTATTTTGAAAATCTTTCTTCCGACACATATCATTATTTATTAAAGAGAGCCATTTGTCTGATCGGAAACTCTTCTTCTGGAATCATAGAAGCCCCAAGCTTAAAAATTATGACAATTAATATAGGGAACAGACAAAAGGGAAGAGTACAGGGAAATAGTATTTTAAATGTAACATGTGATTATAAAGAAATAAAGGAAGCCATAAAAAAAGTAATCAGTCAATATCTAAAAATAGAAATCTGTAATCCATACTTTAAAGAAAATACAGCAAAAGAATACTATAACAATACAAAGCAGATTTTAAAAAACATTGAGGAAGATAAAAAGGAACTAAAAATTTTTTATGACTTAAATTTTTAGATATAGAATAGGAACTATTGAAGATGTGGAAATATAAAGATTTATTAAAACAGTTAGTAAAAAGGGATATTAAATTAAAATACAGAAGAAGTTTTTTAGGATATCTATGGAGTGTTTTAAATCCATTATTTATTATGTTAATTATGACTGTCGTATTTTCTAATATGTTCAAAAGAAATATAGAAAATTTTCCTGTTTATTTGTTTACAGGGCAGCTTATGTTTAATTTTATGAATCAGTCTACTCATCAGGCAATCAATGCGATTACTTCCAATGCTCCTCTCTTAAAAAAGACTTATGTTCCAAAATATATTTTTCCTATATCCAAAATAACAAGCGGGCTAATTGATTACTTTTTTTCTCTGGGAGCTATGATCATTGTTATGTTAATTACCAGATCAAAATTTAGCCTATATCAGTTATTATTTCCATTTGTAGTTTTACAATTATATATTTTTTCTTTAGGACTTGGCTTATTTTTAGCACAAGCCAATGTATTTTTTAGGGATATCCAATATATCTATAATGCAGTGACAACAGCATGGCTTTATTTAACCCCTATTTTCTATCCACTAGATTCTCTGTCAAAGCCATTAGCAGAGAAAATTATAAACTTCAATCCGATGTATTTTTATATTAATCAATTTCGAGCACTTATCTATCAAAATACTCTGCCGTTAAATATAGATCTCATAAGGGGATGGATAGCTGCAATCGTAATGCTTTTTCTTGGCATTTGGAGCTTTAAGAAAAATCAGGATAAGTTTATTTTATATATTTAAAAGCAAATTGGAGGAATCGCAGTTTGGAAGAAATATTAGACAGACCAGTTATGATAGATGTAGATCATATGATGATACGGTTTAATAAATCAACTCAGAAAATAGATAATTTAAAAGAGTATTTCGTGAAGTTATTAAAAAGAGAATTGATGTTTCAGGAATTTATCGCAATTTATGATCTGAGTTTTCAAATTAGACGAGGAGAATCTTGGGGGATTATAGGAACGAATGGTTCAGGAAAGTCTACTCTTTTAAAAGCAATCAGTGGAATTATAAAGCCATATAGGGGAAAAGTTTCTGTCTATGGAACGGTTTCTCCTTTAATTGAATTAGGAGCCGGGTTTGATGCAAATATGACCGCAAGGGAAAATATTTTTTTAAATGGATGTGTATTAGGATATTCTGAAAAATTTATGCAGGAACATTTTGATGAGATCGTAAAATTTGCAGAATTAGAAGACTTTTTAGATTCTCCGATTAAAAATTTTTCCTCAGGGATGTCCGCAAGACTGGGTTTTTCTATTGCTACTATGGTAAAACCAGATATTTTAATTGTAGATGAAATTCTGGCTGTAGGAGATATGAAATTTCGCAAAAAATGTGAACAGCGTATGAATGAGGTTTTAAAAGGAGGAACCACCCTTTTATATGTATCCCATAATCTAAATGAAGTAAAAAGATTATGTCAGCATGTTATATGGCTGCATAAAGGAAAAGTTATAATGATAGGCAGTGCAGAAGAAGTGTGTCGAAAATATGAAGAGGAAATGGGAAAATAACTTGTTTTTTATCCAAAAATAGGTTATTATTTTAGTGAATACCGTAAATAAAAAGGGGGATTCGCTTTGTATACAGAAAAAATAAAAGAAGTAGTTTCGTTTCCTATTCAAAAAAAGATTTTTCCGCAAAATCAAAAGTATCCTTCAAAGCAAAAAGAGGATGTCACACAATTTTTTAAACCAAACAGCCCTAATATATTTGAAAATAAGAATACTGGTCTTTCCGATCAGATAAAAATGGGTATTGAAAATTTATCTGGATATAGTTTAGATGATGTAAAGGTACATTATAATTCGGACAAACCTGCACAATTACAGGCATTAGCTTATACACAGGGAACAGATATCTATGTCGCATCAGGACAGGAAAAATATTTGCCGCATGAAGCATGGCATGTGGTTCAGCAAAAACAGGGCAGAGTATATCCAACCATACAGTCAAATGGAATGAATATAAATCAGGATAATGCCCTTGAATATGAAGCAGATATTATGGGAGAAAAGGCACTATCCATTCAGATGAAATCGGATTCTTTGAATCATCAGCTCTATGCTAAAAATACAAATGGAACTGTTGTGCAGATGAGAGATGATTCAGTTAAGATATATGCTGATAAAATAGGAACTGATCCAACTGGACTTGGTTTAACCTGCCATCATGTCATACCTGCTGGATTATTAGAACGCTTTTATAATTTATGTAAAATATACTCTCGGGATGAAGAAAGAGTTAAAAAAGAGTTTGAAAAATGGAAAACACAAGCTGCACAATCTGCTAATACTACATCTACTATAAGAAAAGACCAAAGAGTTTCACAAGAAAGTGATGACTACGAAAGGGAAGTTGCCTCAGCCTGTCAATGGATGAGTGGAAATATATTTATTGGACCAAGTGCAGAATGTCGTATTGATGATGTACACGATGAAAGTGCATTTGATTATAGTGCTTATAAAGTAGAAAATGTTGATACAAAAAAGGAAATAAGGAAGAGAGAGGAAATAAATAAAGCTATAACTAAATTAGAATCTATTTATGATAGGATAATAACAATCATAGAAAATATTAATCAACAAATAGATCGTAATATACTAATAAATAGGATATGTAGAATATTAGAGGATCTTACAATAATAGCAGCTGAAACAAATACATTACATAAAAAAAATAATCCTACCACAGCAGCTTATGAAATATCAGATTGGATCAGTGTTGGGAAACCAAAAGTACCGAGGACACAGAGTGAAGTAAAGATATTTTTTAATATGTATAAAGACTATTCTTATTTTATTAAAAAACAACATGAAGGACAAGAACCTACTTTGAATCAAAGACAATTTTGTGATTATTTTAAAGAACTTATCAATATAGATGAATGTCGTAATTTAGAAAAGAGATCCTTTGTTATTGCCAGACATACTTATAATATTTTATATATAGTTTGGCAGAAGTGTAAATAGCACCACTTCCCATCCTGCTCTAACCTTTTTAGAATAAGATTCCGATATATGAAATAGCAGGAAACTTGTTAGAAACATGGAATGGGGGTTTTATATGAGTATTTATGGAATTAACCAAGAAGCATATCAAAATCAGGCATCTGCTTTAGGTCGCAGTAATACTAAAAATACTTCACAAGCGGCAAATGAAGAAACTAAAAAGTATGGAAAAGTCAATGGAAGAACCATTGGAGAGCCTAAGTTAAGCGAAAAAGCAGCAAAATATTACGAACAGCTTCAAAAAAAGTATTCTAATATGGAATTTATTTTAGTTTCGCCAGATATGAAACAGCAGGCAGAACAAAATAAAGGTTCGCTTCAAAGTTCAAAGGAATTGATTGTACTGATTGACTCAGATAAAATTGAAAAGATGGCAGAAGATGAAAGCTATCGGAAGAAATATGAGGGCATTATCAGTATGGGAGCAGCAAAGATGAATCAGATGAAAGACAGTCTTGGTTCAAGTGGATCGGCGGTTCGTTCTTTTGGTATGTCTATTGATGATCATGGTCATGCCTCTTATTTTGCAGTAATCGATCGTTCTTTAGCAGCTCAAAGAGAGAGGATTGTAACAAAGCGCAAAGAAAATGCAGAAGCTAAAAAAGAGACTGCAAAAAAGGCAGCAGAAAAAAGAGCAGAAAAGCGAAGTGAAGAAAAAAAGGCAAAAACGGAAGGACTGAGAGAAGATACTTCTGATACCATTACAGTCACAGCGGATTCTTTCGATGAACTTTTAAAAGAAATTCAAAAAATTATGCCAGAATCTACTTCACTGATGACGGATATGGAGCGAAAAATAGGACAGCAGTTTGATTCTGCAATATAATCTTAATTTTGCAAAATATAGCCAAAACCTTCGTCATTCAAAAGGTTTTGGCTATATTTTATTTTAGGAGGAACTTTTTATGAAAAAATCTCAACTGACAACATTATGTTATATTGAACAAGATGAAGCATATCTTATGCTTCATCGAATTAAGAAGAAAGAAGATGTCAATCAAGGAAAATGGATTGGGGTAGGAGGACATTTTGAGCAGGGAGAAAGTCCAGAAGAATGTCTTTTACGAGAAGTAAAAGAAGAAACAGGATTTGTATTGACTTCTTATATCTTTCGTGGAATTGTAACGTTTTGTTATGGAACGTGCTGTGAGTATATGTGTCTTTATACTGCAAATGCCTATGAGGGTACATTAAAAGAATGTAATGAAGGAGTTTTAGAATGGGTAAAAAAGAAAGACTTATTCCAAAAAGAACTTTGGGAAGGAGATCGAATTTTTTTAAAGCTATTAGAGAATGTTGGGCCATTTTTTTCTTTGAAATTAATCTATGATGAAAACCAAAATCTAAAACAGGCAGTTTTAAATGGAAGTTGTTTGGATTTAGAAACGTATATAACAAAAAAGTAATACAGAAAAGAGGAAAAATATGATTACAAGTACCTCCAATACTCAAATAAAAAATTTAATTCAGCTTCAAAAGAAAAATAAAGCTCGAAAGGAACAGGGAGTTTTTGTTGCAGAGGGAAGGAAACTCTTTGAAGAGATTAAAGAATTAGATAAAAGCAAAGTAGTAAAAGTCTATTTTTCAGAACAGTTTGTAAAGATTCAAAAAGCAGAGGGAATTGAGATAGAAAATTATGCTGAAAAAATTCCATTTGAAATCGTACAGGATAATGTATTTTTGGCAAGTTGCGAAACACTTACTCCACAGGGAATTCTTTCTATTGTAAAACAGCCAGTCTATTCTTTAGACGAACTTTTACATCAAAATAAAATTCGGCTTTTAATATTAGAAGATTTAAGAGATCCCGGGAATTTAGGGACAATTATAAGGACTGCAGAAGGAGCAGGAGTGACAGGAATTTTATTAAGTAAGGAATGTGTTGACCTTTTTAATCCAAAAGTAATCCGTTCTACAATGGGAGCGATCTTTCGGATGCCGTTTGTTTATACAACAGATTTTCTAAAAACACTTTCTCTTTTAAAAACAGAAAAAGTGCGGATTTATGCAGCACATTTAGAGGGTTCTGTTGTATATAGTACAGTGGATTATAGGGGAAATACTGCTTTTTTAATTGGAAATGAAGCCAATGGATTAAGTCGTGAAAGTACAGCACTTGCCGATCAGACAGTGCGAATTCCTATGGGGGGACAAGTAGAATCCCTAAATGCAGCAGTGGCAGCAGCAATCTTAATGTATGAAAGGGCTAAACAATTAGAATTCTCATTCTAAAGAAATCTTTATGAATTCCTGAGGAAAAGTTTAAACCCTCCTAGTATGATAAGAAGTAATAAAAATGCTAGGAGGAAGTTATATGAATTTTTTAGTTGAGTATTTGAAACATCCATTTAAAGTGGGGGCTGTTGCTCCAAGCAGCAAATATCTTGCAGGAAAAATGACTGCTCCAATTTCATTTTCAAAAGCAGAGTGTATTATAGAATATGGACCGGGAACAGGTGTTTTTACAAAAGAGATTATAAGACAGAAACAAGAAAATACTATTTTTTTAATTATTGAACAGAATGAAATATTTTATCTTAATTTATATAAAAAGTATCACAATCTGAAAAAGGTATATATATGTCATGGAGATGCCAGACAGGTGTCTGGATTTATGAAACAATATAAAATTTCTCAGGCAGACTATGATAGGACGTATTTTAGTGAATCATACCGATTTTATAGAAAAAATAAACACACCAGAGGGAGAAGTTATATTATCGATGGCGGTCAATGGGATTTTTATTCTTTTGATCGCTGTTTTTGTACTTTGTTTTAGTGCGATCTTAAAACCCAAGATCACTTATTTAAAATTTATTTCGGAAGAGGTTGGGAAGATAACAGAGGAAGGTTTTGGATTTACCATACCAGTTAAAGGGGAGGATGAGTTGGGAAAATTAAGTAGAGAAATCAATCGAATGTCAATTACTTTAAAAGAAAAGCAGGAAAATGAAAGAACAGAAGAAGAAAGAAAAAATCAATTTATTGCAGATATTTCTCACGATTTAAGAACACCGCTTACTTCTATTATAGAATATATTGATTTAATAAAGGAGAATGGATTTGAAAGTAGAGAAAAATTTGATCAGTATATGAATGTAGTGGATAGAAGGCTGCTCAATTTAAAATTTATGATCGATCAATTATTTGAATATACAAAATTAAGTCAAAAAGATTTTTCTTTAACAAGAGAAAAGACAGATCTTATGCCATTGATTTCTTATATTGATTTTGAATATGGAAGGATCTTTAAAAAATTGGGATTTAGTTGGGCAATTCATATAGAAGAATCATCTTTTGAAAAAGGACAATCTATTTTTGTAAATATAGAAAGTCAAACTTTTTTGCGAGCAGTGGGAAATCTATTAGAAAATGCAAAAAAGTACAGTACTCCAAATACAGAAATTACAATGGAGATCAAACGAAAAGAAAATTCTGTAATGCTTACTTTATCAAATGAGACCAATGTTATAACAGAACAAGATGTCGATCAGCTTTTTGAACGGTTTTATAAAGGGGATAAGTCGAGAAGTTCTAACACCAGTACAGGATTGGGCTTGCCGATTGTAAAAAAGATTATAGAGTTACAAAAAGGAGAAATTCATACTGCTTGGAAAGAGAATAGAATTACATTTATTATAACGTTGCCTCTTATAGAAGAAAGATAAAAAGTCTATGAAATCTATGAAATAAATTTATATTTCGCTTATAGATTGACCGTGTTATAAGGATATGATATAATAAATTCATATTATGACAGGGATGTGGTTAGATGAAAAGCAGGGAATATCATGAGTCGCAGTGATATATATTTTATGCCATTAGGCGGAGGACAAAGGGTTGGAGCAAGTTGCTATTTTTTACGGCTTGGTTCTTCTAATCTAATTTTAGATGCAGGAACAGGGATAGAGGATACCGTGATTTTTGAACCTGATATTTATTCACTTATCACTTCTCCCTTTATACAAAGTTTAAATCAAATAAATCAAATCTATATTTCTCATGCTCATTCAGATCATGTGGGATATTTGCCAAAATTATTAAAATCTGCACAGACATGTTCTGTCTATATGACAGAGATGACTTCCATTTTGTCAGAGTATCAGTTATATGATCGAAATTATATTCATACAAAAGCCTACAGGGTAAAAGAAAAGGAACGTCTGGCAATGAAGTATTTGTTACAACAAACAGTAACAGTAAGTTATATGCAGACAATACGATGTGGACAGTACCAAGTTACCTTTCTGCCAGCAGGACATATTCCCGGAGCAACGATGATGTTGTTTGAGTATCAGAATCGAAAAATTCTTTATACAGGAGATTTCTCTCTGACACAAACTCCACTTACAGATGGCTGTATGATACCAGAATATCAAGGAATTGATACAATTATTTTATGTGGTTTACATGCTAAACATCCACATTATAAAAAAAAATCAAATGCCATCTATAAAACAATCCATGATATATTTGAATGGGTGAAAAAAAGAAGAAAGCCAATATTTTGCAGGGTACAACAATTAAGTAAAGGAATTGAATTTTTAAAATTACTAAATAAATGGAATGAAACAAATAATTTAAAGGTAGATATTTATATTGATGATTCCATTTTAAAAGTAGTAAAAAAGATGGAACAACTTTCAGTTCCAATTATGACAGAATATAATCATCCAGTTTATGACAGGATAATAAATCAACCTCATATATTGATCAGTGCAAAAAATAATTATAACTTTTCTTTAGAATATGAAGTATTCAAAATCGATTTTTCTCTCCATGAGGATTTTTCTGGTATGGAGGAATTTATTAAAAGAATTAACCCAAAATTGGCTGTTTTTGTACATTGTGCTCCAGAATATGAGAAAGGAGAGGATACAATAGAACAAAGACTAATGATGGATATAGAATGTCGTACTCAATGTATTTTTGCAGAGGAAAAAGAACTTTATAAATTATAGAAAGCGGGAAGAAAAAGATGATTAATGTCAAGGATGGCAAAGTAAAAGAAGTATTGAATGAAATTCATGAAGGGATGCAGCGAAAGATTAAAAGGAGGGCAAAAGAAAAGGAAGAGATCATTTTAGAAAATAAAGTTTTTTCTGTTTTATGTCATGACTATGAAATCGGGCCAACGAAATGTGCAATTTCTTTAAATGATAAATATGGTTATCATTTAAATGGTGATGAGATCATTCAAATTTTTCGTAGTCGCAGAATGGCAAATCCAATGGAACGAAAAGAACTTTTACAGTGGGCAGCAGAAGTCGCATCCTATTTTGTAGGAGCAATAAAAGGAGATAGAGCAAGTTTTGATAAATTTGAAAGTCGCAGAAAAGAGCCAGCTTTAAAAAATGGAAAGTATCATGATTCTCAAGATCGAATGGCGGCTATTATGATATATCAAAAAAATCCAGAACTTAATATTTATGAAGATGCAGAGAATCTCCAATTTCTAGGAAACACATTGGCAAAATATTTCTTTTATGATATGTCAGATGCACTTATCAACGTCTATTGTTTTCAACAAAAAAAAGAAGAAAAAAAGAGGTCACAGTCAAATACAACAGATACAAAGCTTTCTTATGATCAGGCATTAAAACGGATCACACAATTAGAAAATACATTAGAACGTACAAATACAATGTTACAAGAACTACAAGATGAATTTGACGATCAAATTGAAGCTAGTAAGTCAAAAGAGTTAGCAGAGTTTTTTTCTAAATTAAACTCAGAAAAGTATGGTTATATTCTCGATGAACTTTTAGTAGTACGAAAAGGAATTGATGAATTAAGAAAACAAAACTATGAACTTCCAGTCGAAATCAATGGACTGTTAATTATGGTAAAGAAATTAATCCAGTTTGTACGAGATAGCCATATTGAGCCTATTATGAAGGTAAATTCAGTCAGAGAAGTAAAAGCTACAGATGTAGAATTTTGCAATTATGAAGGTTCTCCGTTTATTGCTGCAGAAGATACTAAGAAAGTAAAAGTTATATCATCTGGTTGGATCTATAAAGATAAAGAATTACAAATTTCAAGACCAAAAGTAAAAGAGGAGATAGATTAGTATGGATAACAGGGAAGAACATAATGATTTATGTGTAGGAATTGATTTGGGAACGACCAATTCTGTATTGGCAACTATTAATGTAAAGCCCAATGGAGATGCAGTGAGCAAAGTAGTAGAAATTCCAAGGGCAGTAGATATTTACAGTACAGTATCCTCAGAAGCAAAGCTTACAAGTCAAAAAAAACCGACACTTCCATCTTGTGTTTATTATAGGGAAGAAAAAAATTATGAGCCATTAGTTGGAGATTTTGCAAAGATACAGTATCCACTTAGACCATATTTAGTGGCAAAGTCAATTAAAAGTCAGATGGGTAGACCTTATACACAAGGGCTTGCCACCGATATTCCAGATAAGACACCTGCTCAAGTATCCGCAAGGATTTTAAATCATCTTTTGAGGCAGGCAGAAAAAATTTACCGATGTAATATCTCAGATGCTGTTATTACGGTACCTGCCAATTTTGATTCTGTGATGTGTAAAGCAACAAGGGATGCTGCTGAACTGGCAGGAATCAAAGTAAGAAATGCAGATGGAAGTGAACGTCCAGTATTATTATCAGAACCAAATGCGGTTATTTATGATCTGATTAATCAAATACATAATGGAGATATTTCAAACTGTATTATTGATTTGAGTGAAAAAAAGAATGTTTTAGTATTTGATTTAGGCGGTGGTACACTTGATATTACTATGCACGAAATTAAAAGAAGAGAAGATTTTCCAGAAGTTTTAAAGGTAGATGAAATTGCAACAAATCGATATACTCTTTTAGGTGGAGATGATTTTGATGAAATGATTGCAGAAGAAATGTTTGAACGATATTTAAAACAATATGAAAATCATCCTGATATTGTAAAAAAATTAAAAAGTAAAGAAAAGACAATTATGCCTCAACTAAGAAATTATGCCGAACAATTAAAAATAGATTTAAGTGAACAATGTAGTAATGGTTATAGTTCTAGTTGGGATGATGAAGAAGAAAGTATCGAGTTTGATGTAGGAGGAAATATGGGGGGAATTGGGTATGCCTATGATGATACTTTCACAAAAGAAGAAATTGAATCGATTCTTGATACTTTTATGGCATATGATTTAAGCTATACAGACTATAAAAGGATAGACAAAATTACTTCAACAAGAAATATTATTTACCCTATTTTAGATGTGCTAGATAAAGCATCTAAAAAGTTAGAAACAGAAAATATAAAAGTAGATGCAGTAATTGTTAATGGAGGAATGTCCAAATTTTATATGGTGACAGATCGACTGACAAACTTTTTTGGTTATGAGCCAATCGTAGCCCTAGATCCAGATCAATCAGTAGCGAGAGGGGCAGCAGTATATCATTATTACTTACATAAGTATGATGCAATTCAAGATGATATGCGGTTAGTTGGAAAAGAGGATACTTCTACAAAAAGAGAATTAGATATGCCTTCTATGCGAATGACAATTGAATGGGGGAAAAATATTTTAAATGATAGTTTATATCTTGGAGTAAAGAATGGTGCAGTATATAAAATTATTCCAACTGGTGCAGAATTGCCATATCAGTCAGAAATAATGACTGGGTTTAAGGTGATGCCAGGACAAAATATGATAGCTATTCCAATTAAAAGTCAAAATATTGATGGAACATATCGAACCATTGCCAATGGAAATATTGCTTTTAAACAAAAATATTTTAACGGAGCATATGTTGCATTTACTGTTTTTATGGGAAGTAATAAAGTCATTACAATGAGGGCATGGACAAGTCAGGATGCTGACGGAGAAGAAAAAATAGAGGAAGGAAATGTAGATATTGCAATTGATAATCGAGATTATTCAGGAGTTAAGACAAAAATTGTAGCTCCAAGTGGAAGTATTCTTCGCCCAAAAGAAGAGATTAATAATATTCTTCAACTATATAAAAATTATGAAAAATGTAGAAATAAGACAGAAAAAAGCACTATTTCAAAGAAAATATCTTCTAGTGTTATGAGTATATGTAGTGCAGGAAATAAAAAAGAATTTTCAGAAGTAATATTAGATGCACTTGAAAGTGTATCTAATGAAGAGCCAAGACAAAGATTATTTTGTATTGCTAGAAAAATTGGGAATACATGGACTTCTACTGAAAAGAGAAGACTCTCCCAATTATGTATGAGCCAAATTAGTGCAGAATTACAGGGAATGTCAATAGGTGGACAACGAACATCCACAAACATTCAAGCAATTTATACATTAAATATGTGTGCTTCTATTGAACAATTAAATAAATTAGTAGCACTTCATGAAAATACTAGGTTTTTACAGTCCTGTCTATATACTCATGCAATAACAAAAACACAAGTTCAATGGGTTTTTGATGAATTTGAAAAAGATCTAGAAAATGCTTTTCGTAATCTTCCAAGTAATCTTCAGTTTAGCGCATATGCAGTTGGAATGGCATTTCGAAAAGATGGAGTTCATATACAAACTCCAATAAAGGATGAAAAAATAGTAGAAGGATTATGTAAAATTATTCAGACAGGAAACTTAAATGAACAAGAACTTATATGTAGTCTATTAGCATTAGGATGGATCTGCGATCAGAGAATAGAACCAAGTTCTCTAAATTTAGATATGATACAAGAAGTCTTTGAAACAATTCGAAGTATTGATAAAAATTATTCCGCTTTTACAGCAATGAGATGTAATAAAATGAGAGAACTAGCGATTAAAATGATCAATGGAGATATCCTAAGTGCCGATGAGGAACAATTTTTGTTGACAAAATTAGAAATTTAAAAAGATTATGAAAAGATAAATTGGGAATAACAATGGATAAGAAACGTTTAACCTATTATGAACAAAAAGAAATAGCTTATGTAGAGCAGTTACAAGGTATATTAGAGGAGCTTCCTTCTTATGCAAAAGATTATTTTAAAGAGAAGGAGGCTTCTACTAATGCACGCACTCGTATTTCATATGCTTATGACTTACGCATCTTTTTTCAATTTTTATGTGAAAAGATCCCCTATTTATTAAAAAAAGATATAAAGAAGATTTCAATACAAGATTTAGATCAGCTTACAAGCAGAGATATTAAACAGTATCAGGAGTATTTAAAATTTTATCGTTCAGAGAAGAGAGAACCTGTCAATTCTGCTGTTAGTATAGCAAGAAAAATGTCTTCTTTAAGAAGTTTCTTTAATTATTTTTTTAAGAGAGAGATTTTAAAAAGTAATCCTGTACTTCAAGTAGATATGCCAAAAATTGAGGAAAAGAAAGTTACAGGTTTAAAACCTGATGAAATTGTAGACTTATTAGATCGAATTGAAAGCTATGGAAATATCTTATCAGGGCAGAAAAAAGTATATTATGAAAAGACTAAACTGAGAGATTTGGCAATTATTACACTACTTTTAGGTACAGGAATTCGTGTATCAGAATGTGTCGGATTAGATTTAGAGGATATAAATTTTAAACGCTACAGCCTGAAGGTAACACGAAAAGGGGAACAAAAGATGACAGTTTATTTTGGGGAAGAGGTAGCTTTAGCATTGCAAAATTATATTGAAAACTGTCGTATAAAAACCATATCTTCTGTTTTAAAAGGACATGAAAATGCTCTTTTTTTCTCTACTCAAAAAAAGAGAATCAGTGTTCACGCAGTAGAAAATATTGTAGAAAAATATTCAAAAGAATTTTTACCACACAAAAAGGTAACACCGCATAAATTACGTTCTAGTTATGGTATGAATTTATATCAAAAAACTGGGGATATCTATTTAGTGGCAGATGCTTTAGGACAGACAGATATTTATAGAACAAAAAAGAACTATGTTGATTTAAAGGAAGAGCAACGACGTCAAGCAGCTTCTGCAATGCGGTTAAGAAATCAAAAGGATGTGAAAAGTAATGAACCAGAAAGTAGTTATAACAGGGGCAAAAGGACAATTAGGTAGTGATTTAATACAGTGTTTAACTAAATATAAAATAGATTGTATTGGAGTTAGCCGACAGGATTTCGATTTAATAGACACAGAAAAAATGAAAAAATATTTAGAATCCATAAAACCAAATTGTGTAATTCATTGTGCAGCATATACAGCTGTGGATCGTGCAGAACAGGAACCAGAACTTTGTTATGCTATCAATGTAGAAGCAACAAAAAATATAGCTAAAGTATGTCGCTCAATAAATGCAAGTATGGTTTATTTAAGTACCGATTATATTTTTTCAGGAGAAAAAAACAGTCCCTATGAGATAACCGATCCTGCTGAACCTGTAAATATATATGGAAGAACAAAGTTAGAAGGAGAATTAGCAGTTCAAGAATGGTTAAATAACTATTTTATTATACGTATTGCTTGGTCATTTGGAAAAAATGGAAGTAATTTTGTAAAAACAATGTTACGTCTTGCAAAAGATAGAAAAGAAGTTAGGGTTGTAGATGATCAAATAGGATCTCCAACTTATACAAAAGATCTAGCAGATTTACTTTGTAAAATGATCCAAACTAAAAAGTATGGGATTTATCATGCAACAAATGAAGGTTTTTGTTCTTGGGCAGAATTTGCAGAAGAAATTTTTCGTCTAGTAAAGAAAGAAACAAAAGTATACAAAATTTCTTCTAAAGAATATCCTTCTATAGCAAAACGCCCATTTAATACCAGACTTTCTAAAAAGAGCTTAGATGAGGCTGGCTTTTACAGATTACCACATTGGAAGGATGCCTTAGAACGATACCTAAAAGAGATAGATTAAACAAAATGTAAATATTTGTCGGTTATTGCGAACGATACCCTCTTTTCAAGCCAAATGGTTTTGATTATAATATATGTAAAATTATGGAGAAACCAGAAACCGGTGGATTGCCGGATTACGGCAGAATGGAGGATATTATGGTACGTGAGGGATTAGAACAGGGAATTGTGGCGATTATAGCTGGAGGAATTACAATAGTTGCAGTTTTACTTCGCTTAATTCTATCCGAAAACTATGGACGGTTAGTTAAAGCATCTAGTTCTATGACAGAGGTAAAGAAAAAATGGTTAAGATTACTCAAAAGAAAGTTTGAGAAGATGTATGAAGTTGGGATAGGTGTACATAATATACCTGTTTTTGTTGATAAATATATAAATCAAAGAAAGATTCTTGGAATTTATATATCTGCATGGGAATCCGTAAATGGACAAGCTTTCTTATTATGTGGGGTAATTGCTGCTGGAACTTTATTATTAGGGATTTATTATAAGCTTGAACAAGCAATTATTTTACCTACAGTGATGATTGCTTTGGGGTGTATGGCATTTATTCAGTTAGTAGATAATTTTTGTCGTTTAGAAGAAAAGAAAAAGCAGTTAAACAGAAATTTAATTCATTATTTTGAGAATTATAGTAGAGTAAAGTTAGAACCAAATTTGGGACAGTTAGTAGAACAAGAGAAAAATTTAGAAATAGATTTAGTATTAAACTCTACTCAGGAAGAAAAGAAGGAAGAACCACTTAGGAATGAAGAAGCTGCTCCTGCTCTAGCACAGGATGTTGATTTTATAGAGGAAGATAAAAGTGTAACCATACAACAAGAGAGTAGAAAAGAAAAGAAAGCGAGAAAAAAACAGGAAAAGTTATATCTAAAACAAGATGAAAAGACAGAAGAGGATTCTTTAGCAGCAATGCAAAAACGTAGAGAGGAAAAACAAAGACAAAGAAAACAAAGAGCATTAGAAGAATTAAAGACTTTAGAGGCAAACAAATTAAAAAATGCTGAAAATCAACAGACTTCCACAGAATCTATAGAATTTCAAAATACACAGGAAATACCATTACCAACATCAGAAAAAACAAAACAAAATAACATAGGACTAAAAAGGCAACAAGAGTCTGTAAAAGCTTTGCAAGCAGAATCTGCAGCAGGTCAGGAAAAACTTTCCCCTGAAGAAGAGATTGTGAAAAACTTAAATTTGAATTCATTAGAACAAATTAAAAAGACAGATACTAAAGAACAGGATAAACTGATAGAAGAAGTATTAAAGGAATTTTTAGAATGAATTTAGGGATTGATTAATAGTAATGACTTTGTTAAAATAGAACTAGGATTATGAATACAATAAAGAAAAGGAGTGTAAAAATATGGCTAATGTTACCTTTGATTATTCTGCTGCAAAGGGGTTTGTCCGCGAAGATGAACTAAAGTATATGGAAAAACTGGCAGAAACAGCAAAAAAAGAATTACTTGAAAAGACAGGAGCAGGAAACGATTTTCTTGGCTGGATTGATCTTCCAGTAGAGTATGACAAAGAAGAGTTTGATCGAATTTTACAGGCAGCAAAGAAAATTCAACAGGATTCCGAAGTTTTAATAGTAATTGGAATTGGTGGTTCCTATCTTGGAGCAAGAGCAGCTATCGAGTTTCTACGTCATAGTTTTTATAACTGTGTTTCAAAACAGATTCGTAAAACTCCAGAGATCTATTTTGTAGGAAATAGTATTAGTAGTACTTATATTAAACATCTGATTGAAGTAATTGGAGATAGAGACTTTTCTATTAATATTATCAGCAAATCAGGTACTACAACAGAACCAGCGATCGCCTTTCGTGTTTTTAAAAAGCTTTTGATTGAAAAGTACGGAAATAAAGAGGCTGCGAAAAGAATCTATGCTACAACAGATAAGCAAAGAGGTGCTCTTAAAAATCTTGCAACAGAAGAAGGATACGAAAGTTTTGTTGTTCCAGATGATGTTGGTGGACGTTTTTCTGTATTGACAGCAGTGGGACTTTTGCCGATTGCAGCAAGTGGAGCTGATATTCATAAGTTAATGGAAGGTGCAGCAGCGATGAGAGAACGTTGTCTAAACCGTCCTTATGAAGAAAATGATGCTATTCGTTATGCAGTTGTCCGTAATATCTTACTTCGGAAGGGAAAATCTATCGAAATCTTAGCAAATTATGAACCATCCCTTCACTATGTTTCTGAGTGGTGGAAGCAGTTATATGGAGAAAGTGAAGGAAAGGATAAAAAAGGTATCTTCCCAGCTTCTGTAGATTTGACTACTGATCTTCATTCTATGGGACAATTTATTCAAGATGGACAGAGAACTATGTTTGAAACAGTGATCAATTTGGAGGAATCTACTTGTGAAGTTGTTTTAGAAAAAGAAGAAGTCGATCTAGATGGTCTGAATTATTTAGCGGGCAAGACAGTAGATTTTATCAATAAGAGTGCTATGAAGGGAACTATTTTAGCGCATACAGATGGACAAGTTCCAAATCTTATGGTACATTTACAAAAACAAGACGAAACAAGTCTAGGAGAATTGTTCTATTTCTTTGAATTTGCCTGTGGTATAAGTGGATATTTATTAGGAGTAAATCCTTTTGATCAGCCAGGTGTAGAAAGTTATAAGAAAAATATGTTTGCTCTGCTTGGAAAGCCAGGATATGAAGAATTATCAGAAGAGTTGAAGAAACGTCTGTAGAAAGAGAAATGTTTAGGGGCTGCTGCAAAATAGATTTCAAATTTTATTTTGCAGTAGCTTCTTTTTATTAAACTAATGAGGGGAGAAAAATATGGTTTCGCTTATCTGGTTTCTTTTAGTCATATTTTTTTTAATTGCAGAAGCTATTGCACCGGGACTGACAACTATTTGGTTTGCAGGAGGTGCAGTAGCAGCAATGTTGTTATCTCTTTTTCAAGTTCCGATATATATGCAGATTATCTTTTTTATTGAAGTATCTTTTGTACTACTTTATTTCACTAGACCTCTTGTAAAAAAATTTCAACAAAAACCAAAAGAAAAAACAAATTATGAAGCTTTAATCGGTTGCCTAGCAAAGGTAATAGTAGAGATTGACAATGAAGCACAGACAGGACAAGTTATTTTAAATGGACAGGAGTGGACAGCAAGAACATTACAAGAGAATATAAAAATTCCAGTGGATTGTTTGGTGATGGTAGAACAAATTTCAGGAGTAAAACTATTTGTTAGTAAAATAGAGGATAATTTTTCAGGAGAAGTAAAGATAGATGGAAATGAACAAATTTGATTTTACAAAAGAGTATGGAGTTGTTTTAGAAGGTGGAGGTGCAAAAGGAGCATATCAAATTGGAGTTTGGATAGCTATGCAGGAATGTGGTGTAAAAATTCGTGGAATTGCTGGAGTTTCTGTAGGTGCCCTAAATGGGGCACTGATTGCGATGGGAGATATACTACATGCAGTTGAAATATGGGAAAACCTTACCTATTCAAAAGTAATGGAAGTAGACGATGAACAGATGGACACTCTATTTCATGGAAAGATCCGAGATATGAATTTTAAAGAGCTAGTAAAGCTTTGGAATAAATTTATGGCAGATAGGGGGTTTGATATTACACCACTTCGAACTTTGATTGACGAAGCAGTAGATGAAGAAAAAATTCGTAACTCGCCAATAGAATTAGTACTTGGTACTTTTTCAATGGATGAATTAAAACAACTTGAGATTACTGCTGCACAGACACAAGAGGGAGAATTAAAGGACTATTTACTTGCAAGTGCCTATTTTCCTGCATTTAGAAATGAACCCTTACATGGAAAAAAATATATGGATGGTGGAGTAATAAATAATCTTCCTATTGATATGTTAATTAAACGGGGTTATAAAGATATTTTAGTAGTTCGTATTTTTGGATTGGGAATTATTAAAAATGTAAAACTTCCAGATGAAGTAACAGTAATTGAGATTGCACCACGTACTGATCTTGGAAATATCCTAGACTTTAATTCTGAGAACAGTCGAAAAAATATGAGGCTCGGATATTTTGATGGTCTTCGCTGTTTTCGATCTTTAAAGGGAAGAATGTATTATATTAATACAGAATTAGGAGAAGAAGAAAGTATAGTTCGATTAGTCGGGTGTCATAATGCGGTCCAAATGGCACTATTGGAGTATTTTGGAGAATCTTATGATAATCCGAATATTTATACAAGAAAACTTTTTGAGAAAGTTTTTCCTGCCTTAGCCGGAGAACTGAAATTAGACAAAAATTGGACTTATCATGAACTATATCTTTCTCTACTTGAACTTTGTGCAAAAAATCTACGAGTTCAGAAATATCATATTTATACAGAAGAGGAATTAAAAGATACTATTCAGAAACGCTATACTATCTGGAAGAGAAATCACTTTGATCTATCCTTTCCTCCATTAATCGAATTAATTTTGAAAATGGTGACGATTCCTCAGACTGAGAATAATTTTACTTGACAAGGATAAAATAGAACGTTATAATTTGAATAAACAATCAACAAATTGAATAATATTTCAAATTGGATAATATTCAATTTGAAAAAAGAAAGGGTACAGAATATATGAATTTAAAAGGAAGATCATTTTTGACATTAAAAGATTTTACTCAAGAAGAAATTTCCTATTTGTTGGAATTAGCTGCTGATTTAAAGGCAAAAAAGAAAAAAGGAATTACAGGAAATCGTTTAAAAGGAAAGAATATTGCACTAATCTTTGAGAAACCTTCTACTAGAACTAGATGTTCTTTTACAATTGGTTGTATTGATGAAGGAGGACATCCGGAATATTTAGGCAGAGATGATATTCAGCTTGGTTATAAAGAGAGTGTAGAAGATACTGCAAGAGTACTTGGAAGAATGTTTGATGGAATCGAGTTTAGAGGATTTTCTCAAGAAACTGTAGAAAAACTTGCGAAATATAGCAAAGTTCCAGTCTGGAATGGACTTACAGATACATATCATCCAACACAGATTTTAGCAGACTTTTTAACATTACAAGAACAGTTTGGACATTTAAAAGGATTAAAACTGGTATTTGTAGGCGATGGAAGAAATAATATGGCAAATAGTTTAATGATTGGGTGTGCAAAGATGGGAGTATCTTTTGTTATTTTAGCACCAGAAGCTCTTTATCCAGACAAAGAATTAGTAAGAGAATGTGAACAGTATGCTAAAGAGTCCGGCAGTTTCATCACAATTACGTCTAACTTAGAAGAAGTACAGGGAGCAGATGCTCTCTATACAGATGTTTGGTGTTCTATGGGAGAAGAGGATAAAGCAGCAGAACGAGTTGCACTGTTACGCCCATTCCAAGTAAATAAAGATTTAATGCAAAAAACAGGAAAGGATAGTTCTATTTTACTACACTGTCTTCCAGCAGTGAAAGGAAATGAAGTAACCGAAGAAATATTTGAAAAATACGCAGATGTGATTTTCGATGAGGCAGAAAATCGGATGCACACAATTAAAGCAGTTATGGTAGCAACACTTGGAGAATAGAAAACGAAGAAACTTGTTTCTTAAAAACAGCTAAAGGGTTTCTAATGAAATTATAATTTGATTTCTGAATGGTTAGAAGTTATGATAAAGATAGAAACGAAAAACCAGAAGGAAGGCGGGATTATATGAAGAAGAAAACAGGTTCTATGTGGGGCGTTATTTTAATTTTATTTGGAATCTTTATTGCTGGAAAAAGTTTTGGATTTTTTTCCTTTTCTCTGTTCTTTCGAGGATGGTGGACACTATTTATTATTATTCCAAGTTTTATTGGATTAATCAATAGTTCAAAACAAAATCGAAGTTCTAATTTAATTGGATTGGGAATTGGTTTTTTACTATTACTTTCTTCTAATGGAATGTTTCCTTCGAAATTGATTTTTCCATTAGCCTGTGCAGGATTTCTTATTTATACAGGAATGAAGTTTTTAAAAAGTGATACAAAAAATCAAAAGGAATCAAAAACACAGTATTATACGGGAGATAATTGGGATCAACAGACTTCTTTTGGAGCACAGCAAAATAATTGGAATGAAGCCTATTCCCAAACCTATGAAGAAATGAATCAAGGATATGATTCAGAATTTCAGAATGGACAACAGGATTATCAAACTTACCAACAGGAACCATTTAATGAAAATCAGTACAGAAATACAGGATATGAAGGAACATCATATAATAATAATTCCAGTGGCAGATTTGCAGGAAGTTCAATATTATCTGGAAAAACTGTCAAATTTGATAATCAGTATATATCCAATGGAATGTTTTCTTGTGTACTTGGTGGAATGGATTTGGATTTGAGAAATGCAATTATTCGAGATTCTGTTGTAATTGAAACAAAAGTGCTTTGTGGAGGAATTGATATTTTAGTACCAAGAGACGTTAGAGTGGTAATTAATTGTACACCAATTTTAGGTGGAATAGATGATAAGACAACTTCTATTCCTGCAGGTGGATTTTTTCCAACAATTTATATTAATGGAACTTGTGTTTTAGGTGGTATTGATGTAAAATATAAATAGAGTTCAAAAACGGGGTTTCCGTAAGAACGGAGATCTCGTTTTTTTGGTTTGTTAAAAATTTAGAGGAGAATATAGAATGTACCAAGAAAATGTGGTATTATGTGCAAGTAGTGCCTATGAAAAGAAATTTTATTTAAATGAAGATTTTTTTGGGTTACCACAATCTATTCGGGATGAATTAAAGATTTTATGTGTATTATATACAGAAGATATAGGGGGAATTTTAACTTTAGAGTATGAACAAGATGGAACACTTATGTTTCATGTGGAACATGATGAGGGAGATCTATTGTTTGACGAGATTGGAAGTATTTTAAAGATAAAACAAATCAGAGAGCAAAAGAGGGAGTTATTAGAATCACTAGAACTATATTATCGAACATTTTTTTTAGAAGAATCAGTAAGTGAATAAAATTTTAGATAGAAGGGGGAAAGTATATGCTTCTGGCAATTGATGTTGGAAACACTAATATTACGATTGGTGTATTTCAGAGAGAAGATCTAGCAGCAAATTTTCGTTTGACAACAAAGATAGCAAGAACTTCTGATGAATATGGTTTACTGCTTTGCGATCTATTAAGAACCAGAGGAATCGATCCTAACTGTTTAGAAGATGTAATTATTGCCTCTGTTGTTCCGGGAATGATGTATTCTTTTACAAGAGGGATTACAAAGTATATTCATAAGACACCAATTATTGTTGGAGCTGGAACAAAAACAGGAATCAAAATTAATACTGCAAATCCAAAAGAGATTGGTGCAGATCGCGTAGTAGACGCAGTTGCGGGATATGAATTATATGGTGGTCCATTAATGGTAATTGATTTTGGAACAGCAACGACATATGATTTAATTTTAGAAGATGGAACTTTTCAGTCTGGAATTACAGCTCCGGGAATTCAAATTAGTGCAAATGCACTTTGGAAGGATACAGCAAAGCTTCCTGAAATTGAAATTCGCAAGCCAGATACAATTTTAGCAAAGGATACTGTCAGTAGTATGCAGGCAGGTTTGGTATTTGGCTGTATTGGACAAACAGAGTATATTATCAAGCGTGTCAGGGAAGAAGCAAAGCTTTCAACAATGAAGGTAATTGCAACAGGGGGACTTGGAAAAATTATTGCAGAAGAGTCCTCATTGATTGATTATTATGATCCTATGTTGACGATGAAAGGTCTTTACTTTATCTATCAAAAGTGTAGAGGACAGAGGACATAATGGAAAAATGCAATGGATTCTTTATTGGAAAAGTTTTTATAGAAGGAAATTTAGTATTAGGGCCAATGGCAGGAATAACAGACTCTATATTTCGTTTAATTTGTAGAGAGTATGGAGCAGATTATAGTTATACAGAAATGGTCAGTGCAAAGGGAATTCTCTACGAAAATAAAGCAACCAAGCAGCTTCTTCAGATACAAGAAGCAGAACGTCCCATTGCAGTACAGTTATTTGGAGAAGATCCTGTCATTATGAGTGAGCAGGCAAAGCGAATTGAAGAGAGAAATTTTGATATATTAGATATTAATATGGGATGTCCTGTACCAAAGGTAGTCAATCATGGAGAGGGTTCAGCTCTTATGAAACAGCCCAAAAGAATAGAAGAGATTATTCGTGCTGTTTCCAGAGCCATTCAAAAGCCGGTGACGGTAAAGATACGTGCAGGATTTACACCGGAAAATAAAAATGCGGTAGAATGTGCTAAAATTGCACAAGAGGCAGGAGCGGCTGCTATTGCGATACATGGAAGGACAAGACAACAATATTATAGTGGCAGAGCTGACTGGGAAATTATTCAAAAGGTAAAAGAGGCAGTCTCCATTCCTGTAATTGGAAATGGAGATATCTTTACACCACAACATGCTAAGAAAATGTTAGAAAAAACAGGCTGTGATGCTGTAATGATAGCAAGAGCTGCCTGTGGAAATCCTTGGTTATTTTCACAAACAAAAGAATATCTAAAAAGTGGAATTTTATTGCCAAAACCTTCTATATATGAGGTAGTAAAGGTAATGCGTCGTCATATCGATATGGAGATTGCCCAAAAGGGAGAATATATTGCTATACGAGAGATGCGTAGACATGCTGTAAGTTATATAACAGGTTTTCCCTGCAGTGCAAAACTCCGATGTGAAATCAATACAGTTGAAACGAAAGAAGAATTCCTTTATTTGATAGAAAAATTTATAGAATTTGTAGAGTCATACTCTAAATAAAAATCAACTAGAATTTTTAATAAGGAGGCGAGATAGATTATATGTTTAAGATAGGAGAAACTGCGACATGTAATCGATGTAAACGAAAGTTTACATATCTTGGATTTGGTCATAGACTTTGTTCAGAATGTAAAAGAATAGATGATGAAGTATTTGGAAGAGCCAGAGAATATATTGAAGCACATGGAACGGCGACTATGATAGAGATAGAGGCAGCAACATCTATACCTATCCGTCAGATTCAACAATATCTTCGAGAAGGGCGTTTAGAGATTCCAGAAAATTCTCCAATCTATATTAAATGTGAATCCTGTCATTGTGATATTCGTTCAGGAAGATATTGCAAAGAATGTGCTGCAAAACTTTCAAAAGATTTTGAGGGTGCAATGCGTATGGATGAATATGAAATTGGAGAAGTTCCTAAGATGAAACAGGGGAAAATGCACTATATTGGAAATACAGGTGAAACAAAGGTAAGAGAACGAAAAAAGTAATAAAGAAAAGAGTTGCATTTCAACAATTAACAGTAAGAGGAATTGCTAGGAACAAGTATATGAAGCAATCCACATCATTGTCTTGCTCTTAACTGCTACAAGTGGATTGAAACAAAAAGAAAGAGTATATTATATTTAAAAAATACAAATGTATATTGTACAAAGACATAATTTTATAAAAATCAAATAGACAATTTGTATAAGGAGGAATTTATGAGTAAATTAAGAGTGGGAATTTTGGGGGCAACTGGTATGGTAGGACAAAGATTTATTTCTTTGTTGGAAAATCATCCGTGGTTTGAGGTAGTAACGGTAGCTGCTAGTCCAAGAAGTGCCGGAAAGTCCTATGAACAAGCAGTTGCAGATCGTTGGAAGATGACCACCCCAATGCCAGAAGCAGTTAAAAATCTTATCGTTTTAAATGTCAACGATGTGGAAAAGGTAGCATCTAATGTGGATTTTGTATTTAGTGCTGTAGATATGACAAAAGAAGAGATTAAAGCGATTGAAGAGGCATATGCAAAGACAGAAACACCAGTTGTATCTAATAACAGTGCTCATCGATGGACTTTTGATGTTCCTATGGTAGTACCAGAATTAAATCCAGAACATTTAGAGGTGATTGAAGCTCAAAAGCAAAGACTTGGGACAAAGCGTGGATTTATTGTTGTAAAACCAAATTGTTCTATTCAAAGTTATACACCAATGCTTCATGCACTAAGACAATATCAACCAAAGGTTGTTGTAGCAACCACTTATCAGGCAATTTCAGGGGCAGGTAAGACTTTTAAAGACTGGCCAGAAATGATGGATAATGTAATTCCTTATATCGGTGGTGAGGAAGAAAAGAGTGAACAAGAACCTTTAAGAATCTGGGGACATGTAGAAAATGGGCAGATTGTAAAAGCAGAAAGTCCTTTGATTACATGTCAGTGTATACGAGTTCCAGTGACAGATGGACATACAGCAGCAGTATTTGTTTCCTTTGAGAAAAAGCCAACAAA
Source organism: uncultured Lachnospiraceae bacterium (assembly GCA_947089905.1). GTDB lineage: Bacteria > Bacillota > Clostridia > Lachnospirales > Lachnospiraceae > MGBC140009. The sequence continues at coordinate 329,249 of CAMUMG010000003.1, read as the reverse complement.
AGAGGAAATTTTAAAAGCATGGAAAGAATTTAAAGGACTTCCTCAAAAGTTAGAGCTGCCAAGTGCTCCAAAACAGTTTATTACGTATTTTGAAGAGGATAATCGTCCACAGACAGCTCTAGATCGCGATACAGAAAATGGAATGGGCGTATGTGCAGGGCGTTTAAGAGAAGATACTATTTATGATTATAAATTTATTGGATTATCTCATAATACAAAACGTGGGGCTGCTGGTGGAGCTGTTTTAATTGCAGAACTTTTAAAAGCACAGGGATATTTAACCACAAAATAGATATAAAAAGCTGTCCAAAGTTTTGGGCAGCTTTTTATATCTATGGAGTAATCATTTGGTTTGGATTTGTTGGTGGCTGATATTCTTGAAATAAAAAACGAATAAAATCAAAACTATTTTCTATATGCTTTCCAGTTGCTACAATTCCTAAAACTGGTCGATCTTCTGGAGTGCTCTGTGATTGAAACATTGGACATTGATCTAAATAAATTCCATATGTTTCAAGGGATCCAGTCGCTGTTTCAAGTGTTTCTTCTGGATTTTCACGTATTCTTCCATAATAGAAATGATCCGAAAGTGTTGAATAGAGATCTGTCGGTAGGGTATCAGTAAGAGAGGATAAAGAACCATTTAAAACATAACTTTGAAAGATAGATTCTTTTGTAATAATAATATCGACTTCTCCTACTAAAATATAAGTGCTCAGTTTTTGGGTAGAAGAATAATCTCCAACAGAAATATAATAACTATTGTCTAATAAAACTTTTTGACTTTCGCTATCTATCTTAATATATTCTCCGAAACGATTACTTGCATCTTCTAAAGCCTCAGATGAAAATACATAATCAGCGATTGCAACATTAAGTATTGTTTCTACTCTTTGGGCAATCCAGACTGAATATATAAAATATATAGAAAGAGCTATAACAAGTACAGCAACTAATACAATTTTTAAATAATAGTCAGAAAAATATTGCAATTTCTCTTTACCGTGCAATTCTTTTAACTTATGACGTTCGGGTTTATCAGAGCGTTTTTTATAAATTTCTGCACTGTCGTCAAGTCTAGTATCCTTGATTTCCATAACAGTCTCCTTTCTAAATTAGTATTAGTGTATCACAATACACTATTGAAAGAAAGAAACTATTTCTAAAATATTATAAAATATAAACAAAAATAAAAACGCTTCTTATGAAACTTTAAATAAGAAGCGTTTTGCCTATCCTATTTTTAATAGAGATTTTTTGTTATTGTTTCTTTCAATCCACTCGCGGCAGTTAAGAGCAAGACAATGATGTGGATTGCTTCATGGAAGTAGGGGATACACGCCCGCTACTGCGGTTATAATTGTTCCTAGTAATTCCACCCCTTCCTCTTAGGTAGGGGTGGAATTGCTGTTAATTATTGAAGAAGAGAAGAGCTTAAATCAATGCCAATACTATTTTCTAATCTTTTAAGAAGTTCTTCTATATTACACTCTTCAAGATATTCATAAAGTGCTTCACCGTCTGCTTCAATTATATAGATTTTATCTGATTTAGATGGGAAGATGATTTCATCTGCTTTTTGGCTATTAGATACACGGAATGTTAATGTAGCGATAGACATTCCCATATAATTAATTCCTAATACCGCTTCTCTTTCTTTCGATTTCCCAGTAAGAGTTAAAGTAAGACTACCACCTGGAATCAGAGAAGAAGTGGCTGTAAAAGTTCCAGTAAAGGTATCTTTGGTAGTAACATCAGTAAAATCAAATGTAATAGTATTTGTCTGCATTGTTTGTGTATATAAATTCTCAGAGGAAACTGTAAATTTTGCAGAACCAGAATACTTATCATCTTTTTCCAAAGAATCTGCATCTAGACTAAAGATAGAAGTAGAGTCATTTTTTAACCAAAGAGAAAATCCATGTTGATTTTTCTTTTCAGTAGAGAGAAATCCCAAAGAGTAGTTTTTTGCATTGAGTTCTTCTCCCTTAATCTCACCTTTTTCATTGATCCAAAATGAAAGATTTGCAACAATAACAGTTTCGTCTGCTTTTATTGCTTCTATCTCTTTTAAAGATTTATCAATATCAGAAGAAAAAGAAGGAATATCCAATTCTGTTTCACTATACTTTGAAATAACCTGTAGCATATTTTCTAAAAATCCAAGAAGTTTCTCATCATTTTTTGCCTTTGTTAAGAATGCAATCAAAAAGTCCTTTAACTGCTTTTCATTGATGGAAACAATATACTTGTCATAAGAAGTTTTTACACCAGATGCTTCAACGGTTAGGTCTTTTTCTACATCAACCTCAGTTAACATATCCACAAACAAAGAAGAATAGTCGGTTAAAATCCGTTTTACATCGTCAGGACTTAACATAGACTCATTAAAAATACTGCTTATCATCTGTCCTAATTGTTGTGAACTAGAGGTACTTTGTTGTACAAAGTTATGAGCATCGATTTTTAAATAAGCAGAAGAAAGTTCAGGAATTTGTAAATAGAAAGTATTTTCTTTGTTATCTCCTGCCAAATTTAGAGATACTAAACTTTGACCATTAACAGAAAGTAATACATTACCTCCTACTTTTCCATCTTTGGAGTTTGAAACGATATTAGCAGATAGATTTTCAAATTTTACATCTGATAATCCTGCCGATTCCAAAAGTGGTGCAAGAAATTCTTGATTGAGCTTAAGATCTACAGAAGCTAAACAGTTCAATTCTTGCTTATCAGAGGTGAGATTTGTAATGGGAGCTAAAAAAGTAGAATACTGTTCAGAAACATCTTCGGCAATTTCTGCAAAGGAATTTTCAAAAATACTTTGCAGATACTCAGATGGTTTCATCATTGCCTGCTTCATACTATTTTTAAAAGAATCTGAAGAAGCATAGACAATAGCACCTGTTCCAACAATTACGAGAAATACTGCAATAATTGCTGCAAGGATTTTCTTTTTGTGAGGTTTCTTCTTTTCTGGAACAGCTTCTGAAATAAAATCAGAAGAAACGGATTCTTGTGTCTGTGGCATAATAAAACTAACTGGTTCTTCTGGTTTTGTTTCGGAAGAATCTTCTATTTTAGCACCACAGAAAGGACAAGAGATAGCAGTTTCATCAAGTAAGTTACCACACTTTTTACAATATTTCATATCAGTATACGCCTCCTTTTCTACTTAATTTTATATTCATATGCTGACAGCTTCATTATACGTGATTTAAAATGGTATGTCAATGAAACGAAAGAAAGATTCTGCTTAAAGATTTCTTAAAATTAGATTTTTATTCTTTTTGCAAGATAGCACAAAAAAGAAAGTAGAATAGACATTGTAGCTTCAAAAGAAATCAGATATAATGAAGCACAGTCTATGATTGGAGGGGATTATGGAGAGGATTAAGTTACCAAAAAAGGTACTTTCTATGCTGCAGGGACATGGAATAGAACCAGAACATATTTTAAAAATCTCTGCTACAGATATGACAACGGAGTGTGAATATGCAGATGGATTTGTCATTTTAACTGCTTCTAAATTAGTGATCTTACTTTCTGCTCCAGAGTTAAATGTTGTCCGTCATTTTAAGGGATGTTCATTCAAAGATGAGTTGGAGATGGAAAAGGATAAAGATTGGGCAATTAAAGTTTATGAACTTAGCTCAATACAAAAAATAGAAGTGGAACGGCAGGTAGCCTGTGGAATCTTAGTGGCACAGATACAAGAACAGACTTTTCGTCTTACAGCATTTTCTAATCTCTATAAGAAAAAAATGCACGAACTAGTTCGTACTTTTGAACATCTGTCCGAGCCAAAACCAGATTTTTTGAAAGAGGAAAAAGAGGAGAAGGAAGAATATTGTCCTAACTGTGGAAGAATGTATCCAAATCCAGATCGAAAGATCTGTCCAAAATGTATGGATCGAGGTTCAATTTTTTTACGTATTATGAAATATTTCCGACCTTATACCGGAAAAATGATAGTGATGTTATTATGTTATATAGCAACGGCTGCATTAAATTTAGTATGGCCATATTTAAGCGGAACAATACTCTATGATAGAGTGCTTGCCAAAAATGAAAAATTTCTTAGCAAACTTGGATTAGGAGGCGGAAAATTTATTACAGCATTAGTTCTTGTAATTGGAATGATGCTTTTGGCAAAATTGACAATCGTAGCATTCAGTATTTTGCAGGGAGTTTTTACCGCAAAAATTGTAGCACAAGTAGTCTGTGATATGAAAAAGGATATTTTTAAAGCAATGGGACAACTTTCCATCAGCTTTTTTAAAAGCCGTCAAACAGGAAATTTAATGACTAGAGTTTTAAGTGATGCCGATCGAATTACAGGTTTTTTTATTGATGGAGCACCTTCTCTTTTGATCAGTGCATTTACTATGTTTTCTACAGTTGTAGTAATGTTTACAATTCGCTGGCAGATGGCATTAGTTGCCTGTTTACTTTTGCCAATTTCTTTAGCAATCAGTTTTTATTTACGCCCAAGACTATTTAGTCTATTTGGAAGAAGACATCGTGCAGAACGTTCTGTCAACAGTCAGGTTAATGATAATTTAACTGGTGCTAGAGTAGTAAAGGCATTTGGACAAGAAAGAAGAGAAATCACTAGATTTTCAAGAAATAATTCAAAATTAAAAAATGCAGAATTATCGATTGTAAAATTTAATAATTACTTTGCGGCTCTTTATACAACAACACAAGAGCTCACCAATATTATTATCTGGATAATAGGTGTTACTTTTTTAATGAAAGATGGTTCCATGCCAGTTGGTCTTTTAATTACATTTGTAGGATATGTTGGACAACTTGCCGGACCAATGAATTTTTTGGCGAGAGTTTTTCATTGGTGGTCAAATAGTATGAATAGTGCACAGCGTATGTTTGAAATTTTAGATGCTGTTCCAGAAGTAGTTGAGGCAGAAAGTCCTCTTCCACTGAAAGAGCCTCACGGGGAAATTGAATTAAAGAATATTACTTTTGGATATGAAGCCAATAAACCAATATTAAAGGATATTAGCGTTCATATTCCTGAGGGCTCCATGCTTGGAATCGTAGGAAGATCAGGAGCAGGAAAGACAACCTTAGTTAATTTGATTTCAAGAATGTACGATCCACAAGAAGGAGCAATTTTTTTGGATGGAAAGAATATAAAGGAACTTTCCTTTCATGATCTTAGACGTAATGTAGCGATGGTGTCACAGGAAACATACATTTTTATGGGGACAGTAGAAGAGAATATTAAATATGCTAGACCATCAGCAACAAAAGCAGAGGTGATTCGGGCAGCAGTTTTAGCCAGTGCTCATGAATTTATTTTACGGATGCCAGATGGATACGATACTAAAATTGGATCATCAGGAAGAGAACTTTCCGGTGGAGAACGTCAACGAATTTCAATAGCAAGAGCAATTTTAGCAAATCCAAAGATCTTAATTCTCGATGAAGCCACGGCTTCTGTGGATACTGAAACAGAGAGAGCAATTCAAACATCTTTAAACTATCTAGTTCGGGGCAGAACTACGATTTCGATTGCACATAGACTTTCTACGTTAAAAGATGCAGACTTTTTAATTGTTATTGATAATGGAGAAATTACAGAAAGAGGAACACATAAACAATTAGAAGAGCAAAGAGGAACATATTATAAGTTAATGGAACTTCAAAAGAAAGCACTTGCAATGAAAGGTTTAGAATAGACAGATAAATTGTAAAACCAAATGGGAGGATTTAGGATGCAGGGCGAAGAGTTTGACTTAGAACAAATGGAGCAAGAAACAGAAGAAATGTTAAAAGTTCGATTTTTGACAGAAGAAAATGCGACATTTTCCAGAACAGAAGGAGGTTTTGTCAGTTTAACTGTGGGGGAGGAAGTTTATTCAAGAGTTCATGTAGTACGAATGTTTCCTTTTACCGATCCACAACACTACATTTCGATTCGTACCCCAGAAGAACGCTCAAGAGAAATAGGAATTATTGAGGATATAGGAAAACTAAATAAAGATACAAGAAATATGTTAGAAGAACAGATGAATTTAAGATATTTTACACCTATAATCCAAAAAATTATATCTATTAAAGAGGAATATGGATATGCCTATTTTGATGTTTTAACAGATAGGGGTGCATGTCGCTTTACAATACATATGGGCGGCAGTTCTATTGTTCATCTTTCGGATACTCGGATTTTAATTTCAGATATTGATGAAAACCGATTTGAAATTCCAGATGTCGATCAATTAACGGCAGGAGAGCGCAAAAAATTAGATTTGTTTTTATAGGAGGCAGCCGTGATATTAAATTTTGAATTGTCTGAAAAAGATCGTCAGTTACTTGAACTGACACAGGGAGAAGAAATTTATTATACTCTTCCTCTGGATTTAGATCATGTGGGGAATTATTTAAAAAATTCTTATGTCGTGATTACGAATCGGACAATCTCTGTTTTGGAAAATGGCATACGAAAAAAGAAGTATGCACTTACCGATTGTGAAGAAATAAAAAGTGAACCACAGATTGCATGTGGAATTTTATTTATAATAAGAAATGGTAAGGAAGAACTTTTAGGTCGATTTTCTTCTAAACATCTGGCGAGATTTTCTTATGCCGCCAGGGGTGCAATGTTGTTAAAGAGGGGAAAGACACAAAGAATAGAAAGTAAGGAATATGAAACAACATGTCCTATCTGCGGGAGAGCACTTCCGGGTACAAAACAATGTCCACACTGCGAGGGAAAAAAGGCAGGGGTATTACATGAACTATTCCTTATGCTACGTCCTTATAAGATCCAAATGATTGTCATTTTCCTGTTGATGCTTGCAGCATCAACGATTACACTATTAAATCCAGAGATTCAAAAATATTTAATTGATGATATACTTAATGCAGAAAATGGAACTCTTACTCAAGCATTTATATGTTTGGGAATCATGTTTTCTTTAAGTATTGGAATTATTATTGTAAATATTTCGAAGAGCTATTTATGTGCTAGATTAGGTTCTACTATCAGTATGGATCTAAGAAAAAGGTTATATGAAAAGATACAAATTTTAACCCTTTCTTTTATCAATGACAGAAGACCTGGAGAATTAATGAACCGAATTATTAATGATACAGGAAGGGTTAGAGAATTTATGGAAGATATCTTTTGTAACCTGTTTACTGTTGTTATTATCTTTATTTGCGATGTTATATATATGTTGATATTAGATGTAAAACTCGCAATTTTAGCTTTTATGTTTACACCGATTTCGGTTTTTGTATCAGTTGCATTTTGGAAAAATATTCATCGTAGATTTCATAGACAATGGGTAAAGAATGATGATATTTATAGTCAACTTCAAGATGTCATTTCCGGAATGTCTATTGTAAAATCTTATGGAAAAGAAGGAGAAGAATCACAGCGATTTGATAAAAGTTCAGAGGAATTTGCTGTAATTCAAAGCCACAACGAAGTATTTTGGGCGATTTTTTATCCAACACTTTCTTTTATTATAGGTGCTGGGGTCTTTCTGATTCTCTATTTTGGTGGTAAAGATGTTATTTATGGAAATATGACAGCAGGAGAACTTTTACAATTTGTAAATTATACTTCTTTACTTTATATGTATTTAAATTGGATTACTAATCTACCAAGGCAGTTAATGAATCTGGTTACAAGTATACAGCGAATAGGCGATGTCATGTCTCAAGAGCCACAGATTTATGACAGAAAAAATGCTTCAAAATTAGAAGTAAAGGGAGAAATTGAGTTTCAGAATGTTTCTTTTGGCTATAAGGTCTACCAGCCTGTATTAGAACATATTAATTTAAAAGTAAAACCGGGAGAGATGATAGGGTTAGTTGGAGCATCTGGAACAGGGAAATCTACTATGATCAATTTGATTATGCACTTATATGAGGCAGATGATGGACAACTTTTAGTAGATGGAAAAGATATTAGAGAAATTCAGTTGGCAAATTATCATGCACAGATCGGTGTAGTATTACAAGAAACTTTTTTATTTTCTGGAACGATTTTAAACAATATTCGATTCGCCAGACCAGATGCAACATATGAAGAAGTAATCCGTGCTGCAAAAATGGCAAATGCTCATGATTTTATCTGTCGAACACCAGATGGTTATAATACATATGTAGGAGAAAGAGGATTTAACTTATCTGGAGGAGAACGTCAGAGATTAGCGATTGCAAGGGCAATTTTAAATGAGCCAAGACTTTTAATCTTAGATGAGGCAACTGCAAGTTTGGATACAGAAAGTGAATATTTAATTCAAAAAGCACTAGAACGATTAAGAGCTGGTAGAACAACTTTTGCGATTGCCCATCGTCTTTCAACTTTAAAAGATGCAGATCGTCTGGTAGTAATTGATGGACATGAGATTGCAGAAGTCGGAACACATAATGAACTCATGGAAAAGAAAGGAATTTACTATGGTTTAGTTACTGCACAATTAGAGATGCAAAATACAGAAAAGAATTAATTATATAGTAAAGCATAACAGGAAGCTGTCGTACTAAGAAAATTGGATATAAGATAATTACGGGAATCAATATTATGTTGGTATCTTATCTTGTATATTCAATTCTTATTACGGCAGCTCTTTGTCATGAATAAGCTGAACTAAGTATTGAGGAATGAAAACAGTTGTGATACTATTAAAGAATAAATAATATTAGAAAGCAGATGTGAAAAGTAAAAATGAAGAGTTTACGAAAATTAGGAAGAGTTTCAATCCTGCTTATATTTATTTTTATGCTTATTGTACTATTTCAATTTCAAAGAGAAGAGGAGATCCCTCTATTGCCAGAGCAGTCTGAATATTATTTTAATGAAAACTGGCTTATGCTTTCATTAGATAGTACAAAGGTATCTGGTGCAGAGGTATCTGATCCTAAAGTACAAGAGTTGATAAAAGAAACACTAAAAGAAGAAAAATATCAGAAAGTAAGTCTTCCATATACAGGAAAGAGTGAAGTGGGCGATATTATTGTATTTAAAAATACCTTACCAAAAGAGTTTGCAGGTTTAGCATTAAAATTTTCTTCTATAGACACTATGATATGTGTAATTTTGGATGGTAAAATTATCTATCAGTCTTATTTTGAAGATGATATATCTAAAAGAATGTTTGGATACGACGAGCATTTGGTGAATATTCCAAATGTGATTCAAGAAGGAGAAATATGGATTGAACTAACATCTCCTTATCCAGATGTAGCGGCAACATTGGATAATATTAAAATCGAAACACGTGGTATGATAATGATAGGAGTAATAGGAAATCATATTACGGATATCGGTTGTTGTCTGCTAATTATCATTATGGCAATTATCATGTTTGTACTTACACTAATACGACGATATACATGTCAACCAACACGAGGAGAACTATTTTTAGCACTAATTGGATTGACAACAGGAATCTATTACTTTATTGATACAGATACATTAAATTTATTTTATAATATACAAGAAGCATATGCGATACAAGAGTATTTAGTTTTATTGCTTCCATTATTTTTAACACTATATTTTGAACGAAATCTATATATAGTATATCCGCGTCGTTTTTCTGTATTATTATGTTGTGTGTGTATTTATTCCCTAATTCAAATTTTGTTACAAATGCTAGGCGTACAGACTACAGAAAATATAATCAATATATCCTTAGCTATAATAATTGTGGTTTGTATAGTTGCTATTATAAGTCTAATACAGTTTGATTACCGAAACAAATTATATCAAACAATATTTTCAGTCCTATCTATATTTGTATTATTATTAGGAGTATTTATAAATTTAATTATGAATATTACTGCCAATGTTTATGGTAGTATAGTGAGTCAGTATAGTGTGACAATATTTAGTATTATGATAGCTGTTATACATACTTTACAACTGTCAAAAGAATATCGAATAAGTGCAGAGGAAAAAGTAAAAGTAACAGAGCAGCAAAATATACAACTGATTCAAGCGAAAAAAGAGGCAGATGCAGCAAGGCATGAGGCTTTGGCAGCAAATGAGGCGAAGGGTAAATTTTTAGCACATATGTCTCATGAAATTCGTACACCAATTAATGCGGTACTTGGTATGGACGAGATGATCCTACGTGAATCAAAAGAACAAAATATAAAAGAGTATGCGATGGATATTTATACGGCAGGTCAAACGTTACTGTCACTAATTAATGATATTTTAGACTTTTCTAAGATTGATTCTGGTAAAATGGAGATTGTACCAGTAGAATATGATATTAGTAGTTTGATACATGATCTGATCAATATGACTATACAACGAGTAAAAGATAAAAATATTAAGCTTGAAGTAGAAGTCGATGATGAAATTCCAGCTCGTCTATTTGGAGATGATGTACGTATCCGCCAGATACTTACCAATATTCTTACTAATGCAGTTAAATATACACAAGAAGGAATGGTATGGTTAAGGGTTAAAAGTCACAAAACGGATGAAATGGTTGTACTCAAATTTGAAGTAGAGGATACAGGGATAGGAATAAAAGAGGAAGATTTGCCTAGACTTTCTGCGGAATTTGAACGAATAGAAGAAAATAGGAATCGCAATATTGAAGGAAGCGGTCTTGGTATGAGTATTACCATTCAGCTTTTGGCACTACTTGGTAGCAGGTTGCAAGTTGAAAGTGCCTATGGAAAAGGTTCAAAGTTCTATTTTGAGCTGGAGCAAAAAATAATTGATCCTACACCAATTGGAGATTTTGAGTCTAGGGTACATCAGATTGCACAAGATTATAGCTATAATACTAAATTTTATGCACCAGATGCAAAGATACTTATTGTAGATGACAATATTGTCAATCTGAAAGTATTACGAAATCTTTTAAAGGAAACAAAGATTCAAGTAACAGATGCCAAGCGGGGTATAGAGTGTTTGGAATTGGTACAAAAAAACCATTATGATTTGATTTTTCTAGATCATATGATGCCTGAAATGGATGGAATAGAAACACTACATCGTATGAGGACACTTTCTAATTCTCTATGTAGGGATACTCCAGTTGTTATATTGACTGCAAATGCAGTGTCAGGAGCAAAAGAAAAATATTTATCAGAAGGGTTTGACGATTTTTTATCTAAACCGATTGTTCCAGAAAAGTTGGAAAATATGATTAAAAAAATATTGCCAAAAGAATTGTTAGAGGAAGCTATCAGCAATCCAAAACAAGTTGAAACAAAGACAGATATATCAGATCTATTTTTAGAAGAACTTCCACAGATAGATGGATTAGATTGGAATTATGCTTGGCTGCATCTACCAGATAGGGACTTATTAGAATATACAATAAAAGAATTTTATGCCCAAATTTTATCTTCCGCAGATAATCTGGAAAAAGCTTATGAACAAATTACGAAAGTAGAACAACTAGATTCGTATCGAATTCAAGTACATGCTATGAAAAGTCTTGCAGCGACGATTGGAATTATACCATTAGCTGGTATGGCAAAAGTATTAGAATACGCAGCAAAAGATAATAAAATAGATGTAATTATGTCTATGACAACAACATTTTTAAAGGAGTGGCGCAGTTACCATAAGAAATTACAAGGGGTATTTGATATAGGAACTGTGAAGAAAGAAGTGACAGATTATTCACTTATACGGGCTCTTGTGGAAATGTTACGAATTAGTATGCAGGAGATGGATATTGATCAAGTAGATCAGTTGGTGGGACAATTAAGAGAATATGAATATTCAGATGAAATAGCACAAAATATACAAAAACTTGAGGAGGCAGTGACAAATTTAGATTCAGAAAAAGTAGAGCATATTGCAGAGCAACTGATTGGACAGATAAATTAGTGTTTGAGGGAGAAAGAGATGAAAAAAATTTTATTGATAGGAAAACTTAATAATATAGTAAAGGAAACAAATAAATTTTTATCGCAGTATTTTCATGTACAACTTTGTTCGGAGAATGTAAACGTTTTAAAAGGAATGTTGAAAATTGTAAATCCTGATTTGATCCTAATTAGTTTAATTGGTGCATATGATATTGACACATCTATATTTTTTATATTAAGTGACCAATATAAAAAAATTCCAGTTTTAACTATTGGGACAAGGGAAGAAAGTAATACTTTTTTTAAGTATTATGAGGATACTCAGTTTGAAAATTTGATTCGCCCAGTAGAAAATACAGTAATTATGGAAGCAGTATGCAAAAGACTTGGTTTGGATAAAAAAGAAATAGAAGAGGATATAACAGAGGAAAAAGAAAAAAAAGTTGGTAAGAAAAGAATTTTAGTAGTAGATGATAACGGTACTACACTTCGTACAATGAAAGCTATGTTAGAAGAATATTATGAAGTGACGATAGCGATTTCAGGAGCACAGGCAATGACCTCTATTGGTAAAAAACGCCCAGACTTAATTTTATTAGATTATGAAATGCCAGTTTGTGATGGAAAGATGACGCTTGAAATGATACGAGCAGACGAGGATATGAAGAGTATTCCAGTTATTTTTTTGACAGCTGTAAACGACAGAGCTAATATTGAAGCAGTATTAAAGTTAAAACCTGCGGGGTATTTTCTAAAACCCGCAATCAAAGATAAACTACTTGCAGAGATTGATAGAATATTAAATTCTACGTCTGAGTGATACATTAATTGTATTAATTTAAAATCAGTACTTGCATTTTTATTTATGATAGAGTATGATTAAAAATGCAGGTTTTGTAAAACAAAAAACGTGCATGAGAACCTGTATACAATTACATAATAATGAGAGAATAGTTCAATCAAAAAGGGCGTTTTAACGCAGAAATGAGGATGCTATGAAAAAGAGCAAGTTTTTTTTGTTGGCTCTTGTGATTTCCGTTGTACTATGTGGATGTGGCAGCAGGAAAGAAGGAGACAACAAAACACAAGAGAAAGAATCTAACTCTCAGACGCAGACAGAAGGCAGCGGTGAAGATTCATCGACTGAAACGAAAGTCTACGGCGGTTCGGTAATTGTAGGAATCACACAAGATCTTGACAGTCTTGACCCACACAAAGCAGTAGCGGCAGGAACGGAAGAGGTTTTATTCAACATTTATGAAGGGCTTGTAAAGCCTGACAGGGATGGAAATTTAGTCCCAGCAGTCGCAGAAAGTTATACGATGTCAGAGGATGGAACGATATATACTTTCTCTTTAAGAGAAAATATTAAATTTCATGATGGCACATCTGTGACCGCAGAAGATGTAATATACTCGATCAAACGTTGTGCTGGACTGCTTGAAACTTCCGATCCGGAGGTTATAACAGTTTCAGCACTTTCTTGTATTAAGGAGGTTGAAGCCCTAAAAGGGGAAGGACAAAAAGATCAGATTCAAATTACATTAAACGAACCAAATACGGAGTTAATCTGCTATTTTACCTGTGCCATCGTTCCAGAACATATAAAAGATTTGGAACAAAATCCGATTGGAACAGGACCATTTCGCTTTGTTTCCTACACACCATTGCAAAAGTTTGTCATAGAAAAAAATAAGGATTACTATTTAGAAGGAGTTCCTTATTTAGATGAAGTGACATTTAAGATTTCCGCAAATACGGATTCTGCTTTTTTGGAATTATCTGCTGGAGGAATTGATATTTTTCCATATTTAACAAGTGAGCAGGCAAACCAGATTCCAGATACGTTTGAGGTAAAAACAGGAACAATGAATTTAGTGCAAGGATTATTTTTGAATAATAAAAAGGCACCTTTCGATCAAAAGCAAGTAAGGCAAGCACTATTTTATGCCATCGATGCCAAGCAGATTTTAGAAATGGTCGGAGGCGGTGCAGGTAATATAATTCGAACTAATATGTTTTCTAGTTTTAGTAAATATTATAATACACAACTAGATATGACATATTCTTATAATATAGAAAAAGCAAAGGAATTATTAAAACAGGCAGGATATCCAGATGGATTTAGTTTTACAATTCAAGTACCTTCTAATTATCAGTATCATATTGATACAGCCCAGGTAATTGTAGAACAATTAAAACAAGTTGGCATTACAGCAAAAATTCAGTTAATCGAATGGTCAAGTTGGCTGTCGGATGTTTATAAAGCAAGAAATTATGAGGCTACAATCGTAGGATTAGACGCAAATCTTGCACCAAGCGATGTATTAAAGCGTTATTGTTCTAAAGCATCAAATAATTTTTTAAATTATGAAAATTCAGAGTTTGATGAAGTTTTTGCCAAAGCAGTTGCCACGATATCTGATGAAGAAAAAGTGACATTTTATAAAGACTTACAACGCATTTTAAATGAAGATGCAGCTTCTGTTTATCTTCAAGATCCGCCTTTGCTTGTGGCAGTAAATAAAAAACTTTCCGGATATACTTTTTATCCTGTATATGTTCAGGATATGGCGACAGTATATTATAAAAATGCACAGTAATAAAAGAAAGGAGCAGGCATGAAATTTTTTATTCGGCGGTTTTTTACTCTCATTATTACGCTTTTTTTCGTTGCACTGCTTACTTTTCTGGCATTTGAAATAATTCCGGGAGATGCCGCTTTAACAAGGCTTGGAATTGATGCAGAACAGGCGGATATTGAAGCACTAAGAGAACAGCTTGGATTAAATCAAACGGTTCTATATAGATTTTTTCGTTTTATTTTAGGAGCAGTCTGTGGAGATTTTGGAGTTTCCATCCAGTATAAAGTTCCAGTAATACAGTTAATGTCAGAAAGACTTCCTGTTACTATATGGTTAGCAGGGCTATCTATGTTGCTTATTTTACTTGTTTCTCTGCCACTTAGTCTAGTTGGAATAGAAAGCAAAAATGGGAAACTACATCGAATTATTACATTTTCCAATCAGATTATTATGGCAGTTCCACCATTCTTTTTAGGAATGTTATTTTCTCTCATTTTTGGAATATGGATGAAACTATTTGTTCCCGGAAGTTATCCGGGAACAGAGATGTTTGGAAAATTTTTGAGATATATGATCTTTCCCGCCATAGCTGTAGCACTTCCAAAAATTGCAATGACAGTTAATTTTATGCAGAGTTCTGTTTTAGCACAGATGAAGCAAGATTATGTAAGAACTGCAAAAAGTAAAGGAAATTCCAGAAAAAGAATTTTATTTCATCATGTATTAAAAAATGCTCTGATTCCCTCTGTTACATTTTTTGCAATGACAGCAGCAGATGTATTAGCCGGAAGTATTGTAGTGGAACAAGTGTTTAATTTACCGGGGATAGGAAGAATGTTAATTACAGCAATTTCATATCGTGATTTTCCAGTAGTAGAGGCAGCCGTTTTATATATTGCTGTGGTTGTGATATTAATTAATTTCTTTGTAGACTTAGCATATCAAAAATTAGATCCTAGAATTCAAATTACAGATTGATAGAAAATAGATTAGCTATTTCTAAAAACAGCCGCAGTATGGAGGCGAAAATGACAGCAGATATAAAACAAAAACAGCAAAGCAAATATAGTTTTGAACAAACGACAGGTATGATTTTGGCTGGTTTGATTCTTGTTTTTGTGATCGTAGGACTGTTTTATACTCCTTATGATCCTGATGCGATAAATGCAGCTCTTAAAAATCATCCTCCTACTCTTCTTCATCCCTTTGGAACGGACTATCTGGGAAGGGATATTTTAAGTAGGGTTATGGTGGGGACAAAAGCAACATTTTTTATTAGTCTTTTAACTGTATTGATCGGCGGTGGAATTGGTACGATAATAGGTGCAGTAACAGGATATTTAGGCGGATTTATCGATGAACTGCTTATGCGGATCAATGATGGAGTTACAGCATTTCCTAGTATTTTACTTGCTCTTATTCTTGTTGGGGTAATAGGACCGGGAAAATATAATATTATTTTAGCACTTAGTATTATTTTTATACCAAGTTTTGCAAGAATAATGAGAAGTGAATTCCTTGTACAAAGAGAACTAGACTATGTAAGAAATGCCAAATTAATGGGGGCAGGGATATTTCGGATTATTTTTGTGCATATTCTTCCCAATACAAAAAATGTATTACTTCCAGCTTTTGCGATTGGATTTAATAATGCTGTTTTAGCAGAGGCAGGAATGAGTTATTTAAGTCTTGGAGTACAACCACCAGATGCAAGTCTTGGAAGGATGCTTTCAGAATCTCAAAGTTATTTGCTAGGAGCTCCATGGCTTGCAATTATACCGGGAATTGTAATTATTGTTATGGTACTTGGATTTGGATTGTTAGGCAGAACTTGGGGGAGCAATTAAAATGGAAAGTGATAAGACAATTCTTACAATAAAAGACTTATCGATTGGGTTTGAAACAAAAAAAGGATTATTACAAGTAACCGATCGAATCTCATTTCAATTAAAGGAAGGAGAAATTCTTGGATTGGTAGGAGAGTCAGGTTCTGGAAAAAGTGTGACAGCATTAGCAATTATGGGACTTTTAGAAAAAAAAGCACGTATTTTATCAGGAAGTATTCAATTTTTAGGGAAAGAACTAAATGGTTGTTCACAAAAGGAATATGAAAACCTACGTGGAGGACAGATGGCTATGGTCTTTCAAGAGCCAATGACTTCTTTAAATCCTGTTCTTACCATTGGAAGTCAGGCAGAGGAAATGTTACTATTACATGACACAAAAAGTGATCCAATAAAACGAAAGCAAAAAGTGTTAGAATTATTTGAAAAAACAGGATTAACACAGGGAGAATCGTTATATGACAAGTACCCTCATCAACTTTCTGGCGGAATGAGGCAGAGGGTTATGTTAGCCACAGCCATGCTTTGTAGACCAAAGCTTTTGATTGCAGATGAGCCGACAACTGCCTTAGATGTTACATTACAGTCAAAAATATTAGAGTTAATTCAAAAACTCAATCGAGAATATAAAACAGCAGTATTATTTATTTCCCATGATTTGGGTGTTATAAAAAAGTTATGTAAAAGGGCTTTTATTCTCTATCAAGGTAAATGTGTAGAACAGGGAATGACAGAAGAATTATTTATCCATCCAAAACAGGAATATACAAAACAATTATTAAGTGCATCTGTTGGAAGAGATTATAAGGTAAGTAAACAAAAAGATTCTGTTTTACTGTCTGTAAAAAATTTAAGTGTATTTTATCCAAAGCAGACGAAAACATTTTTTTCAAAAAAGACAAAAAAACAAGTAGTGAATGGAGTTTCCTTTGAACTATATCAAGGAGAAACATTGGGGATTGTAGGAGAGAGTGGAAGCGGAAAATCCACTCTTGCCAAAGCTTTGTCGGGACTACTTACAGATTGTACAGGAGAGATTATCTATCATGGCAGAGAAAAATTACAGCCACGAATGGTATTTCAAGATCCTTATGGAAGCCTAAATCCTTCAAAATCGATTGGATGGTTATTAGAAGAGCCACTACGTTTACAAAAAAAATCAGGTTCAAATCAATATAATAGACAGCAGGCAGAACAAATGCTTCAAAGAACAGGACTTCCTATAGAATTTTATGAAAGGTATCCAAAGGCATTAAGTGGTGGACAGCGACAGCGTACAGCGATAGCAATGGCATTGATGACAAAACCAGAATTTCTTATTTTAGACGAACCTGTTTCTGCTTTAGATGTAACAGTTCAGGAGCAAATTTTAAGCTTACTTGCGAAACTAAGAGAAGAATTTAATCTAACGTATCTGTTTATCTCCCATGATTTATCTGTGATTCGTAGATTTTGTGATAGAATCTGTGTTATGTATGAAGGAAAAATTGTGGAAAGTAAAAAGACAGAAGTGCTTTTTGGACAACCTGAAAATGAGTATACAAAACAACTCTTAAATGCTATGTTATAATGTGAAAGCAAACAATTCAAAAATCCGTTGATTTTTCGATATTTTATTCATGCGTTTATCGTGACAAAAATATAGTATATCCTGTACATTTTAAAATACATATGTTAAAATATATATGTATTTTAGGTGTATTTAATAGTCTGAAAAATAATAGCTATAAAAACTATAAGATTAGCTTGTTCTAAAACAAAAGAAAAAATATCTGTTTTTTTTGTGTATAATGTTGTATAATAAAAAAGAAGGGGTAAAAAAGAGTTTGAATTGCCGATAGCGGCGAAGGATTGGAGGTATTATGTTCGAACAATTTTTTGGGAATTACCTGGTTGGGAGAGGGAAATTGTCAAAAGAAGAACTAAACCGGGTAATACAAAGGCAAAAGGAGACCAGAGCCAAACTTGGACTGATCGCCGTAGCAGAAAAACTTTTGACAGCACAAGAAGCAGAAGAGGTAAATGAAATTCAAGGTAGATTAGATCGGCGCTTTGGGGATATTGCCGTAGATAAGGGATTTCTGACTGCCAAGCAGGTAGAGCATTTATTAAACCTACAAGGCAATCCATATCTTTGCTTTGTGCAGAGTATAACTGAAGCAGGATTTATGACTGTTGAGGAGGTGGAAGCGGAACTTGCGAATTACCAAGAAGAGAACGGTTTTACTATGACAGATATGGAGGCATTAAAAAGTGGCGATGTAGATAGAATTGCTCCACTTTTTATTCCAGATTGGCATGTACTATATTTTGAGTATATTACTCTTACATTTCGTATGATTAGCAGAATTTTACATATACCATTTTATTTCGGAAAGGTAAGAAAGCAAACGGAATATGAAATTGAGTGTATGGGAGTTCAAGAGTTAAAAGGTGCTCATGATTTATTTGCCGGATTGTCTGGTAAAGACAATAATTTACTTGTTATAGCAGAAAATTTTGCAAGAGAGAAATTTGAAGAAGTAAACGATGATGCTTTTGATGCAGTTTGTGAGTTTATAAACTGTATTAATGGAATGTTTGCTTCTAACTTGAGTGGAAGAAACATAGACTTAGAAATATGTGTTCCTTGTTGGTATCAAAACCGAATCTTAAGTTCCAAAAATCAGTTTTATGTTGTACCCCTCTATTTTGATGACAAGGAAGTCGATCTAGTAGTTGCGATTGATATCGCATATGATATAATTGATCCAAAATGTGAAGAGCCAACCGAGTTAAAGGGTTAGGGGGATATCCGCAGTGTCTAAGCAAAGAAGAGTAATATTAAAAATAGGCAGAGTTTGCAGCGAAAGATTGAACAAAGGAGATGAGAAGGGTTATGGCAAAGATATTAATTGTGGATGATTCTAGAACATCTAGGCGGATGTTAAGAGAAATGTTACAAGGGTTAGGACATGAGGTAATCGGTGAAGCAACCAATGGACAAGAAGCGGTAGTTTGTTTTAAAGATTATCAGCCAGATATTGTAACATTGGATATTACAATGCCTATCCTAGATGGAATTGACGCATTAAAGCAGATCATAGCGATTGATCCAAGTGCCAAAGTGATTATGGTTACTGCTGCAGGACAAAAGAGTAAGATTTTAGAGGCCATTAAAGCGGGAGCTTCCGATTATGTTGTAAAACCAATGACAAAAGAACAGTTAGCCTTAGCCTTAGAAGGTGTGTTGAAAAATTAATTGTAACGAATAATTTTGAAGCTGTCGAACTAGGAAAACCAGATATAAGATATTGTGAAATTTAAGACTATATCTTGTATCTTCTATTCTTAATACGGCAGCTTCTTGTTATAAGATGAAACAGTAACTAGGAGAAAAAGTATGGAATATATTACAGAAGAAAATTTGTGGCAGATAATAACAAAACATCAAGGAGAAACGTTTTATACAGCAAAACAGCTTCCTTTTGTTTATCAAATAAAAGGGGGAGAATTTTTTACAGAGCGTAAAAAAAAATCGATTACAAAAGCTACGTTTGAAAGAGCTTATAAAAAAATAAAAGAAGATACAGAACATAAAATTACAGGTCCAAAGGCACTTAACTGTTTTGGTGCACCTTATATTTGGGCTGTCTTTAAAGCTTTAGAAATTGTAAAATAAAAAATCTCATTTCTATATTTCTTTTTTTCTTAAAATTATTTCATTCAAATTATTTCATTCAAATTATTTCATTGATGTATAAATTGGAAGAATAGTCAAGCCAAAAGGAAACATACTAGGAATAAACCAGATAGAAAGGAAGGTTCTAGTATGATAAAACAAAAAAATGTTATTTTTGTGGTGGCAATTTTGGCAGCAGTTGTTCTTGTAATTGGTTTATGCTGCTTTTATAATCAGGAAACGAAACAGGTAATGGAAGGAACATTGGTAAATGCAGGAGCTCGAATTTAACTTTTAGAAATAGGGGGCTGCAATGACACAACAGACAGTTTATATTAAAGCAGAACAATGTAGCGTTGTAACAAATAAAAAAGTTTTCTTAGAAGATGTTGTAACAATTTATGGTTCAGATAAAAAGTTAGTAAAGGAATTATCAAACGAAG
Organism: uncultured Lachnospiraceae bacterium; assembly: GCA_947089905.1. GTDB lineage: Bacteria > Bacillota > Clostridia > Lachnospirales > Lachnospiraceae > MGBC140009. Next base: position 308,890 of record CAMUMG010000003.1, on the reverse strand, counting down.
TTCTTATGGTAGTAACAGAAGAAAAGAAAAAAAAATATATATTTTCAATTTTAAAGATTATTGAGTTGTTACAAAAACAGCATCCAAATTTGACAGTAACGAATCTTGGAGAAACTGATATAATTGTGGAATATATTCCTCCAAGTAAAAAGAATATGGTTTTAGAATGGATTAAGACTATCTTTGTATGTTTAGCAGTCTTTTTTGGAGGGGCATTTACTATTATGACTTTTAATGAAGATGTCAGTACAACAAAAGTGTTTGATCTTTTCTATGAATTAGTTATGGGAAATCCAGCAACAGGAGGAAGTATTTTAGAAATCTCTTATTCAATTGGAATTCCTATTGGAATTATTGTATTTTTTAATCATTTTTCTAAGATTAAAATGAATTCTGATCCAACGCCATTACAAGTGCAGCTTAGACTTTATGAAGAGGATGAAAATACTGCAATTATTAAAAATGCTTCCAGAGAGAAAAAGACAATCGATGTAAATTGAGAGTGATAAAAGGAAGGAAATGATACATGATAGCGCAAAAGATTTTACTGGGTTTTATTGGTCTAATGGCGGGAAGTATGGTAGCAGCAGGAGTCTTTGCTTTTATTACATTAATTGGAGTAGTAACCCGAATGGCAGCACGAACAAAAACAGTAAAACACGTCATGCTATATGAAGATATGGTAGTTCTCGGGGGTACATTGGGAAATATAATGACAATATTTGAATGGAAAATTTCTGTAGGTGCATGGCTATTATGTCTGTTTGGTCTATTTTCAGGAATTTACATTGGATGTCAGGCAATTGCACTTGCAGAAGCATTAAAAGTGATACCCATTTTTGCAAAACGAATTCAGTTAAAAGTAGGACTTTCTCTGATTATTCTTATTTTGGCAATTGGAAAAGGACTTGGAGCACTGTGGCAGTTATATTTTAATTGGAAATGAAAGGAGGATTTTCATGGAAAAGGATTTAAAAAAGGTAACAGCAGCGCAAGTTTCACAGGAAACAGAGTCAGAGAAGAAAAAGGCTTTATATAATCAATATGTTGGACAGATGACACCAAAACACAGTTGGTTTAAAAATTTGTGTAGAGCATGGTTAGTGGGAGGGCTGATCTGTGTACTTGGACAGGCACTTACAAATCTGTTTATATCACAAGATATGCAAAAGGATCAGGCAGCTTCTTATACTACTATTTGTCTAATTTTACTTGCTATTATTTTTACTGGCTTTGGATGGTATCAGAGATTAGCAAAATTTGCAGGTGCAGGAAGTGTTGTACCAATTACTGGTTTTGCTAATTCTGTTGCAGCACCTGCCATTGAATTTAAGAAAGAAGGACAGGTCTTTGGAATTGGATGTAAAATATTTAATATTGCTGGACCTGTAATTTTATATGGAATTTTTTCTTCGTGGTTGTTAGGAGTTATTTATTGGATTTGGACATTATTTCAATAAAATAAGAAAGCTTACAGCTAATTACAACATGGAGGTTAGAAATGGAAAAAAGATTAAATAAAAGAAAAGGAAGTCAGAGTTTAGAATTTACAAATCCTCCGGTTATTTTATCAACAGCTTGCGTTGTAGGAAAGAAAGAAGGGGAAGGACCATTAGGAGCTTATTTTGATCAAATAGAAGAAGATCCTATGTTTGGAGGAAAAACATGGGAAGATGCAGAAAGCAAAATGATGTTTCGAACAGCAAATTTAGCCTTAAAAAAGGCGAAGTTAGAAAGTAAAAATATTCGTTATTTAGTTGGCGGAGATCTATTAGGACAATTAATTGCCACTTCATTTGGAGTAGAAAGTTTAGAAATTCCTTTAATCGGAGTGTATGGTGCATGTTCAACGATGGGAGAATCTTTGGCAGTAGCATCTGTTTTAGTCGATGGAGGATATGCCGATAGAGCAATGGCAATCACCTCAAGTCACTTTGCAGGTGCAGAAAAACAATTTCGATTTCCACTTGCCTATGGAAACCAAAGACCACTTGCTGCAACTTGGACTGTGACTGGAAGTGGAGCAGTAATTTTAGGCGATGAAACGAATACTGTTTTATATTCTGGTCATAAAGTACTTGTTCGAGCTGTGACCTTTGGAAAGATTGTGGATTATGGTGTCAAAGACTCTATGAATATGGGGGCCTGTATGGCTCCTGCCGCTTCAAGTGTGATTGCTACGCATTTAAGAGATTTTAATTTAATTCCAGCATATTATGATAAAATTGTAACAGGCGATTTAGGAAGTGTAGGAAAAGATATTCTACTCGATTTAATGCGACAAGAAGGATATGATATTTCTAAAAACCATATGGATTGTGGGATTGAGATCTATGATCCAGAAGTTCAAGATACCCATTCTGGCGGTAGTGGTTGCGGGTGTAGTGCAGCAACGCTTTGTGGGTATTTAATGAATCATTTAAAAGAGGGCAAATGGAAAAGAATCTTATTTGTACCTACAGGAGCATTACTTTCTCCCGTAAGCTTTAATGAAGGACAAAGTGTTCCGGGAATTGCACATGCAGTCGTTTTGGAGGCAGTATAGGAGGAGTTTATGGATTATTTGATAGCATTTTTAGTTGGTGGAGCAATCTGTGCCGCAGTACAGATTTTAATGGATAACACAAAACTGATGCCGGGAAGAATTATGGTTATTTTAGTCTGTCTTGGAACACTACTTGGGTTTTTAGGTATTTATGAACCTTTTGCTGAATGGGCAGGAGCAGGAGCAAGTGTTCCTTTAGTTGGATTTGGAAACACTTTGGCAAAAGGAATGAAAAAAGCAATTAATGAAGAAGGAATGATAGGATTATTTAAAGGTGGATTTACTGCTTCTGCGGTTGGAATCTCAGCTGCTTTAATCTTTGGATATTTATCTTCTCTGATCTTTTCTCCAAAAATGAAAAAATAAGGACATATGAAAGTATTCTTATTAGGATTCTCAAAGCAGATATTCTTGTGTAAAAAAAGAAAGCTCTCTTTTTAAAAGAGAACTTTCTTTTTTCATTATTCCTCATCAGATTCATTTTCGTCTTCTTGTGGAGGTGTAGTTGGTTCAACAGGTGTTGTTGGTTCAACAGGATCGTCCATTTCTGGAGGATATACAACAACAGGAGGTTTTAGATGAGAATTATCATCATCTATTGGATCATCAGGTTCCACTTCTTCTGGAGTAGGTGCTACTTCAGAATGAATTGTACAGACTGAATTTTCTCCTGAAGGAAGAATATTTGGTGTATCCCATGTTGGAGAAGTTTCTTCTTTCGTGAGGTACACTACTTCTTTAACCTGATCGGATGGACAGTTTGGATTGGCAAGCTTTCCAGATCCCTTGCAGACAGAAACTTTAATATGACAGGTACATTTTTGGGTTGGAACTGTTCCTTTTGCAAAATATTCTGTCTTTACCTTTGCACCATAATCGCCTACTGCATTTTCACAAAGTCCCGGTACAGCTAAGTTTCCACATTTTGTACAAACAGTTGCAGTTACAATAGAATCTGGCATTGGGAAAGCAACATTTTCTAACTGTTTACTAGAATGGATTTCTTCCATAATATTACGCCAGAGATTTTGATGGTAAGTTTTATTTTTAGCTTGATCAAAATTATTATCATACCCTGTCCAAATACCAGCAGTATAATATGGAGTATAGCCGACAAACCAAAGATCATTATTTTTCGTAGAAGTTCCTGTCTTTCCTGCAACCGGCATTTTATAATTTTTAAAGCCAAGTCTTGAACCAGTACCAATTTTAATCGTATCCTGCATAGCACTGGTCAACAAAAAGGAAGTAGAAGTCTTAATTACCTGTGTTGGATTAGGTTTGTTCTCAAGTAAGACTTTGCCATTACGGTCAAGAACTTTAGTATATAAAATAGGTTTATTATAAATACCATTATTGGCAATTGTTCCATAGGCAGCAGTAATTTCTAAGTTAGAAACTCCATCTGTCAAACCTCCAAGTGCAAGAGAAACATTAATATCAGAATAGACTTTTCCATTTTGATCCGTTCTGGATTCTACTAAGGTGGAAAATCCAAGTTTTTGTAGATATTCAAATCCGATCCTTGGAGTAACCCGTTCCATAATTCGACAGGCAACAATGTTCATAGAATTATAAATTCCCTCTCGAATAGATTTTAAACCTTTATAAACTCCACGATTCCAGTTTTCCACTTTACTATTTGTACCAGGATAATAATATTCGGAATCGTCTGCTACAGTAGCCAATGTCATACCAGAAGTATCTAGGGCAGGAAGAAAAGAAGCAAGGACCTTAAAAGTCGATCCAACTTGACGTTTTGAGTCAGTAGCACGATTTAGACCACGATTGGTCACTTTTTCTCCACGACCTCCATAAACTGCTACTACAGCTCCTGTAGATTGTTCAACAATAGAGATAGAACACTGTGGCTGTAGTGTCAGATTCAGCTTTTCTCCATCTACCAAGTCCCCTTCTTCTAACATAGCCTCTTTAAAAATATTACATTTTTCTTTTATATCATCTGGATCAATCGTATATTGACTGATTCCGGTTGAACCTTTAGCATGATAATAAAGACGATTAGTATCCTTATAATCTGCAAAATAATTATATAGATCATGATCTTGATAGTGAACAAACGAACCATCTGCTTTTTTAATAGAAAGGGCATAAGTTAGTTCATAATAAGATCCCTGACCAACAGCCGGAAAGTTCTCTTCATTTGTAAAATATTTATCTACGATTGCCTGAATAGCCGGATCTTGTGTCGTAAAGATCTGAAGACCACCCGAATAGAGAAGATCGGATGCCTGTTCTTTACTCATTCCACGTTCTTTTTGCAGATCTTCCATTAAATTATTATATAAGGCATCTGTAAAATAAGAATAGTAAGAAGATTGTGTCATTTGCTCTGACTGCACTTTTACTCTTGTATAAACATCTGCGGTATCTGCGATTGCTTCATCATAGGCAGCTTGAGAACAGAAACCGTTTTCTAACATTAAGTTCAATGTACTTTCACGGCGCTTTTTATTTTCCTCTGGATAGTTGATTGGATTTTGATAAGTTGGAGAAAGAGCAAGGGCAGCAAGTACAGTTGCCTCGGATAAGTTTAAATCCCATACATCTTTTCCAAAGTAATTCTGAGCAGCAACTTCAACTCCAAAGGAACGATTTCCAAGATAGATATTATTTAGGTATGCCTCTAAAATCTGTTCTTTCGTATATTGATCTTCTAATTGAATTGCAAGATATTGTTCTTGTATCTTTCTTGTAATTTTATCAATCGCGTTTTTCTCATTTCCTCCGTTAAATACTTTATTTTTAAGTAACTGTTGTGTAATAGTACTTCCACCATATCCTAAACCTTTTGTATTTAACACGGAAACACCAGCACGTAAAATTCCTCTAATATCAATTCCATCGTGCTTATAAAATCGTTCATCTTCTGCTGCAATAAAGGCGTACTTTACACATTCTGGAATTTTTTCGATAGAAGTATAGACACGATTGGATTCTGCACCAACCCATGTACCAGAAAGTGTCCCATCACTATAATAAATGTGTGTTGTAAACCCTTCTGGATCAATACTGATGTGTGAAAGTTCAGGGGCATTGTCAATCATTCCTCTAGCAGCACCATATCCAGCAAAGCATCCTATTATAATAAGAAATACAACACAGACAAGACTAAGACGAAATAAAAGTACACGAAATTTTGTTGTCATTCGCTTAGAAAAAGATTTTATCTTATGCTGTTTTTTAATTACTCCTTTTTTACTAAAATCCATAAAATTCCTCCTTCCTAATACAATTATTATGGAAATAATAGAGTTTTTCCGTCAAGCTTTGAAAAATATAATTCTTCTTCTAAAGTAAAAACGGAACGCCCAGCAGTAGCTTCTGTAAGCTTATCCAAAAATCGTTTTTCCTGTTCTGGTGACAGAATCAAACTGGTTGTGACTTGATGTGTATATTCGGTTGCTAGAATAGAAAGCTCCATCTGGTTTGCAAGATAAGTCAGTTTTCCAATACCAGTATAGTCAGTAGAAATGGTATACTTTTTTCCAAGCTGTAAAGTTAGGATAGTACAATTTTTTAATCCTGATTTTAGAGCACTTTGATAAGCTCTTACTAATCCGCCTGTTCCAAGAAGTGTTCCTCCAAAATATCTGGTGACAACAGCACAGGTATTATGAAGTTCTTCTTTTAATAATACCTCAAGCATTGGTCTTCCAGCAGTTTGACTTGGTTCTCCATCATCACTACAACGAACAAGTTCTTGATTTTTTCCAAGGACATAAGCAGAACAGTTATGGGAGGCATCCCAGTATTTTTTTTTCATTTCCTCTAGGAAAGCAAGTGCTTCCTCTTCTGTGGAAATTGGACGGATTGTAGCAATAAAACGAGATCTTTTTTCTGTAATTTCACCTTCTCCGCCACGATAAATGATTTTATAACAACCGTTCATTCCAAATTCCTTTCCTTAATCTAGTATTTCCATTTTGTCTAGCTTTCACCCATCTTGACAAATGCTTCATTGTAACTTACTATGAAACTGTATCAATTATAACAATGAGAGGAGATTCCCGCAAGTAAGAATTTGTAAGAATCGAGAAAAAAACTTTAGAATTTCCATATGGAGGATAAAAATGAATAAGATACAAAATAAAGATGAAAAAAAGAAAAGAAGAAAAAGAGCAATTTTATCTGCACTTCCTGCCTTGGGAATGATGACAGTTATTTTTATTTTTTCTTCTAAAAATGCAGAACAATCCAATGCAGCTTCTTCTCCATTTGCGGAAACAGCTTTAAGAGCATATGAGGGGTTATTTGGAAATAATTTACTTCAAGAAAATAAGTTTTCTTTTATTCATCACCTAGTCCGAAAAGCAGCACATATGACAGAATATGGAATATTAGCAATGTTAATTGCATTTCATTTGAAAGTCTGTAAAGTCTCTGGATGGAAATTGTTTGGAATTTCGTCTGCTGCTTCTATTGGATATGCGGCAACAGACGAGTTTCATCAGCTTTTTGTTCCAGGAAGAAGCGGACAGCTTTCTGACGTTATGATTGATGGAGCAGGAGCAGTCTTAGGAGCCGCCTTTTTTTATTTAGCTACACAAATTTATTCAGCGAAGCGTCATAAAAATAACCCATCTGATTCAATTTCTGAATAATTTCTTCTGGCTGTAATTCAAAAGTAGAACATAATTCTTCTAAAGAAGAATAAAAATCACGAAGTTGTGTATTGATATAACTAAGTAAAATAACAGGATCTTGTGGAAGCTGCATCTATTTTCCTTTCCGCCACGATTAAAAAACTACCGCAGACATTTTTTTATAGTGTAATCGAAAAACAAAAAAAATACAACTCTTAGAAAGAATGAGGATACAAAGTGAAACGTATTTTTGCAATAGTAGGAGTGATTATATTACTTGCCCTTTATTTGGTTTCTTTTATATCAGCGATTTTTAATAAACCCTATGCGTCTGGATTATTTATGGCAAGTATTTTTTGTACAATAGTAATTCCAATTTTGATGTATGGATTTTTAATTGTGTATCGCTATGTACATCGAGATGAAAAAACTTCAGTAAGTTTAAAAGATTTAAAAAGACAAAATAAAGAATATGAAAAACAGGATTTTCAAAAGGAGGATTCTAGGGAAAACAAGGATAGAAAAGACCTTGACAAATAGTTGTTTCTCTATATAATTAAAAAGGGGAAATTCACTTTAATATCAGTGAACTTCCTCTATAAAAAGGGGAGGATAAGTAATAATGTTATCTTTCGTAGTTCGCTTTTCATTGGAGGGGGGTCCAACGATTGAAAGAGCTTACCATCCCTAATTCTCTTCTAGTCACTGGTGTAAGTCAGTAAAAGACTGGAAGAAGATTAGATTAATCATAGTATTGGCAGAATAAATGAATTTATTCATGACAAAATAAAAATTTTTAGAAATGATAGTTAGAAAGGATGAAACAGATGAGCTTATTAGAAGATTGGAGAAATGAAGCGTATTCCAAAGATATGAAAACAAAAGAAGGGAAGCAGTTTTGGCAGAACTATTTTGATATTGAAAAGGGAATATATGAACAGCTTCTTGACAATCCAGAGGTTGTAATAGAAGGAACAGTAGAGGAGTTAGCAAAACGGTATGATGTTGAACTTAAAATTATGGTTGGATTTTTGGATGGAATTAATGACAGTTTAATCCATCCAAATCCGATTGAAGAGATGACACAACAAACAACAGTAAATTTAGGATTTGACAAAGAAAAACTCTATTATAATATGGTAGAAGCAGAGGCAGAATGGTTATATCATCTTCCTGCATGGAATAAGCTTTTATCTGAAGAAAAAAGAAAAGAACTATATCTAAAACAAAGAAAATCTGGAACAATCGTTAAAGAAAAAAAGATTGGAAGAAACGATCCATGTCCATGCGGAAGCGGAAAGAAGTATAAATTCTGTTGTGGAAAAAACGCATAAATTAAAAACACTCAGAGAAATGTTTACGACCTGTGGTTAGGACTGATAGACTGCCACAGGTCGCTTATATAATAATTCTTACATTCTATTTTCTTTTTCTTGCCGATAGAGCAGATAATCTATGTATTTACGTGCCTGTGCTGCACTTTCTTCATCTAACTGTTGATAAAGATTGAAAAAATCTACAATTTCTTTATCTAATACTTCTCCGCCAACAGGAAGATAAGCATCGGTGATACCAAGTAAATAGTCACAAGACACATCAAAATACTTCGAAAGTGCGATCAGTTTTTCAAAAGACGGTTCATTACGTTTGGATTCATAATTAGAAATTGCCGTAGGCTTTAATCCTAAAATGTCTGCTAGTTCACTTTGTGTCAGTTTATGCTTTTGTCTTAGCTGTTTTAATCGTACATTAAAATTCATTTGTCTGCCTCCTCATTTGTCTGAGTGATCGTATATTAATAGATATTATATATTATATACCTGTTTTAGATAAAATGTCAACAGAAAAGGTGAAGAATATAAAAAAACAACACAAAAACTATTTTTTAAGCCACTATTATTGAAAAAAACTTGCTAATTCGTGAAGAACAGAAAGAAAGAGATTGATTGACAAAGTCAATTCATTCAAGTATGATGATAGTAATTAGAGATGGAGGAAAAATTGGAAGAAAAGCAGATAAAAAAAGAATGGATGGCAAAAATAGTACATGAATTAAAAACTCCAGTTAATGGAATTTTAGAATTGACAGAAGAATTATTAAAGACAGATATAACCCCATTTCAAAAAGAAGACTTAGAGTTCATCCTTCATTATTGTGTAAATATGGCAAAACTGATTGACAATTTCTTAGATTTTTCTAAAATAGAAGCGGATAAACTAATTTTAGAAAAACAGGAATTTGATTTTCGTCAGTTTTTAAAGGAAATTATTATAATATTTAAAAAGCAGATACAGGCAAAAGGATTAGAATTGGTTATCTGTATTGGAGAAGGAATACCCTCTCACTTAATTGGAGATAAATTAAGATTAGGACAGATTTTAAATAATCTGTTTTCTAATGCAATTAAATTCACTCTGAAAGGATATATCTATTTTAGAATAGAAAAGATTAAGAGCTCAGAAAAGGAAATTGAACTTTTATTTGAAATAGAAGATAGTGGAATTGGAATGTCTAAAAAGGAATGTGATTGTCTTTTTCAGGATTTTTCTCAAGCCAATGATTCGATTGCGAGAGAGTTTGGAGGGACTGGATTAGGACTTATCATTAGTAAACAGTTAGTAGAATTAATGAATGGGACAATAGGAGTAGAAAGTCAAAGTGGAAAGGGAAGTAAATTTTTCTTTTCTGTAAACTTTGGTTTCAGTAAAAACAAACAAGACAGTGATTCGAAACAATGGTACAGGGATAAGAATAAAGTAATAAGCGAAAGAAAAGAAAATAAACAGTTAGAACAGTTAAAAAGATATATAGAATTAAAAGAATGGAAAAATGCAGAAACTTTAGCAGGTATCATAAAACATAAAATAGCAACACAAGATGAGAAGCTAAAACAGAGTATATTCCGACTGGAATTAGATCTTAGAAAGAAGGACTATGATCGAGCAGAAAAACAAATGGAACAGATTATATTTATTGCCAGACATAAAAAGTAAAATTGTAGGAGGAAAAGCATAGCATATGGGAAAAAAAGATATGTATCTTGATTTTAAATCAGGGAAAAAAAAGCTAAAATTTAAACAAAAGCGTTTCCCAAAAGAAAAACGCCGTATTAGGGCTGTCCTATGGATTTTTATGTTGGCTATTTTAGCAGGAGTCGGAACATTTTTTGCCACTTATCATTTTACAAAGGATATGAAAGAATCTGAATTACAACATGAAAGGACACAACAAAAGTTATTAATAGCTCAACAAAATAGCGAGGCAGGTCCGTTTGGTCTTTGGAGTGTACCAGAAGAAACACAGATAATAGAACCTGAACAAGAAGAACCAAAAGAAGAGTGGATGGCAGACTTTGTGGATACTAGAACTCCGGTAAAAGTGAAAGGAATTTATATGACTTCAGATGCGGTAGTTAAAAGTTTAGATCGCCTGATAGGACTTTTAGATCGTACAGAACTTAACACGATGATAATTGATATCAAAGACGATGATGGTCGTATCACTTTTGCAATGAATGGAGAAAAAATAGATGAATTTGGTACAGCCAGAAACTTTATTCCAGATATTAAAGCAATGATTTCTAAATTAAAAGAACATAATATCTATGTAGTTGCAAGAGTTGTGGCATTTAAAGATCCACTGCTTGGGAGAACCCGTCCTGACTTAGTACTGCATAAAAAAGATGGATCGATCTATTATGACTATAGTAAGCTTACCTGGCTTAATCCATTTAAAAAAGAAGTATGGCAGTATTTAGTAGAAATTGCATCTGAATGTGCAAAAGCAGGATTTGATGAGGTTAATTTTGACTATGTCCGCTTTCCAACAGATGGAAAGATTGGAGAGATTGATTTAGGCGAGGAAGCCGGAGAAAAAACAAAAATAGATGGAATTACAGAAGCAGTAAAGTATTTGTGTGAACAGATAAAACCAATGGGAATTTACGTTTCTGCAGATGTGTTTGGTGGTATTATTACCAGTGCTGTGGATCAAAGAAATGTCGGTCAGGACTATGTGGAGCTATCAAAGTATTTGGATTATATCTGTCCGATGATCTATCCTTCCCATTATGCCAATGGATATTATGGAATTGACTATCCAGATACAAAACCCTATGAATTAATGTTTCACGCTCTTTCTGATTCGAAAAAGGTATTAAGTGCTATTGAAGAAGGAAAACATAAAGCAAATGTTAGACCATGGCTTCAGGATTTTACTGCTTCATGGTTAAAACACTATATTGTTTATGGAAGTAAAGAAGTAAGAACCCAAATTGAGGCGGTTTACGACGCAGGATATGAGCAATGGTTACTCTGGAATGCGGCGATGAATTATACCGAAGGAGCGTTAATGACAGAGGAAGATGCAGATTATGCGTTTTTACACCGTCCAACGCCGACTCCAATACCAACGCCAACCCCAAGACCAGATGCAACTCCCACACCAAAGCCGAATACTGGACAGTACTATGAATCGCCATGGAAGGCAGATGAGGAATAATTTTTAAGTAGTAGCAATTTTTACCGGACAGTACTTGCACATTGTTGAATTTTATGATACGATGTGTGTGCCAAAAGGACAATTTTTAAATTACGTGCAAGATGTCGATTATATTTGGGTATAGATCAATGTGCGTGTTCGAGGAGGGAAACAGCATGACAGATGAAGAAATAGTTGAATTGATTCTTCAGCAAAATGAAACTGGACTGTCTATGCTAGCAGAAAAATATGAAAAATTACTTATTTATATTGCAACAGCCATCCTTGGAAATAGAATTAGAGATATCGAAGAATGTGTGAATGATACCTATCTCAAGCTTTGGAGAAATATCGAACACTATGATATGAAGAAGGCATCTCTTAGAACATGGTTAAAAGTCATTGTCAGAAATACCGCACTAAACCGTTTGAGAGATATCAAAAAACATGAAGAAAATCTTCATATTGAAGATTTCTCTGATATCGCCGCTGCCTATGCCGATTGTAATCAGAACATTGAAAATCAGATAACAGGAAAAGAACAGACAAAGCATTTGAATGAGGTGATCATAGCATTATCCAGAAGGGACAGGGAATTGGTATTGCGCCGATATTTTTACTTACAGTCTTCAAAAACAATTGCAAAGGCGATGGATATGACTATAAATGCAGTAGATAGTAAGCTGTCACGTCTTCGAATAAAAATGAAGCGTTCCTTCGACGAACTGGAATCAGAGGAAAGGAGGAATTTAGGTGAATGAGCAAATGCTAGTTGACTTAATGGGGGATATTGATCTATCCTTACTGGAGAATGATTGGTTAGAACGTGATTTAAAGTCCATTGAAGCAAAACTTACGGGATCGGTTCAAAAGATCAAAAAAAGGGTGAACCGTCTGACTGGAATTCTTTCAGGAATCGCAGCGATGGTCGTGGTAATTACCAGTTTGGCTATGCTCTTTCTCCGTAAAAAGGGAGCAAAGTTCGCCGTGTTGTAAACAGGGTGTTCTATATATAAAATTAACATGAAAAAAGGAGAGTAACAATGTTTGACAGAATTAAAGAAATCATTGCAGAACAGTTGAATGTGGATCAGGACAGTATTATGATGGATTCTTCCCTAAGAGATGATTTAGGTGCAGATTCTTTGGATTTATTCCAAGTAGTAATGGCGTTAGAGGAAGAATATGAACTTGAGATTCCTTCTGAGGATTTAACCGATGTCAATACGGTAGAAGATGTAATTAATTATTTAAAGAATAAAGGAATTGAAGAATAAGACCAATTAAAAGCAAAAATGCAGTCTGCCAAAAGCCGTAAAACCGGCGGTTTCTTTCTATTAGTAAAAAAGAGCCGCCGGAAAAAAAGCTTATCGGCAGATTTTTTCTATCTATAGATGCTAAGGATGGAGGATAAAAATGGGAAAACTGGCATTTCTTTTTCCGGGACAGGGAGCTCAATATACAGGAATGGGAAAAGATTTTTATGATAATTTTAAAGAATGTAAAGAGATTTTTGAGCAGACAAAACAAATGCTTGACATAGATATGAAAAAACTTTGCTTTGAGCCAGATGAAAGATTAAACCAGACAGAATATACTCAGGCGGCAATGATGACGACAATGCTTGCTATGCTAATTCCTATTAGTATGCAGGGAATATATGCAGATGTATGTGCAGGGTTAAGTTTAGGAGAGTATGCAGCATTAACTGCTTGTGGAGCAATCGATCCTTTAGATGCTATCCGACTGGTTCGAAAAAGAGGAATTTTAATGCAGGAGGCAGTTCCATATGGTGGGGCAATGGCAGCAGTGTTAGGAATTTCTGCTGATTTAGTAGAAAGTATTTGCGAAAAAACAAAAGGTCTTGTAACAGTAGCAAATTATAATTGTCCGGGGCAAATTGTAATTTCGGGAGAAGAAGAAGCTGTCAAATTGGCAGGAGAGTGTTTAATGGAAAGTGGAGCAAAGAGGGTTGTTCCATTAAAGGTAAGTGGACCATTCCATTCTCCAATGTTAGAACAGGCAGGAGAAAAACTAAAGGAAGAATTAGAAGATATTACAATCCATTCATTAAAAGTTCCCTATGTGGCAAATGTGACAGGAACATATATCACAGATTCTAATCAAGTCAAACCTCTTTTAGCAAAACAGGTGGCATCTTCTGTACGATGGCAGCAGAGTATGGAAGCTATGATTGCAGATGGTGTAACCACATTTTTAGAGATTGGACCAGGGCGGACACTATCTGGATTTGCAAAAAAGATAAACAGAGAAGTGACGGTTCTTTCTATAGAAAAAGTGACAGATTTAGAAAGACTAGATCAGATTAGAAATAGATAAGTAAACGGAGGTTTAAGATGTTAGAAAATAAAATCGCATTAGTAACAGGTGCGAGTCGTGGAATTGGAAGGGAAATTGCAAAAAAATTAGCTTCCTGTAACGCCTTTGTTTTTGTAAATTATTGTGGTTCAAAACAAAAGGCAGAAGAAACAGTAGAAGAGATTAAAGCATTAGGTGGAAGGGCAAAAGCTATTCAAGCAGATGTTGCAGATGCAGATGCAGTTTCTAAAATGTTTGATGAAATTTTACAAGAGTATAAAAGACTGGATATTTTAGTAAATAACGCAGGCATTACAAAAGATAATTTGATCTTAAAAATGAAAGAAGAAGAATTTGATACAGTAATTAATACAAATTTATATGGTGTATATCACTGTTTAAAACATGCCGCAAAGCAGATGTTAAAACAAAAAAGTGGCAGAATTATCAATATTTCTTCTATTAGTGGTGTGATAGGAAATGCAGGACAGATCAATTACTGTGCAGCAAAAGCAGGAGTGATTGGAATGACAAAATCTTTGGCGAGAGAACTAGGATCTAGGGGAATTACAGTAAATGCAGTAGCCCCCGGATTTATTACCACAGAAATGACAGATAAACTGCCAGAACAAATTAGACAAGATCTTTTAGAAAAAATTCCTCTAAAACGTTTTGGAGATGCAAAAGAGATAGCGGCAGCCGTAGCATTTTTAGCATCAGAAGAAGCGGCTTATATCACTGGTCAGACCATTCAGATAGATGGCGGCATGGGAATGTAGAAAGGAGAAGATAGAACAATGAAGCGGGTAGTTGTTACTGGAATGGGACTTATCTCTCCAATCGGCAATGATGTTCCTACTTTTTGGAATAATGTAAAACAAGGAACAGTTGGTATTGGAGAGATTACGTATTTTGACACTTCCGAGTATAAAGTAAAATTAGCAGCACAAGTAAAAGATTTTTGTGCTACAGATTATATGGATACAAAAGCGGCAAAGCGAATGGAGGCATTTTGTCAATATGCAGTGGCGGCGACTTCACAGGCAATTTTAGATGCCAGGCTAGATCTTCCAAAAGAAGATCTTACTAGAATTGGAGTAAGTATTGGTTCTGGTATTGGAGGATTACAAGCGATTGAAAGAGAGCATAAAAAGCTTTTAGAAAAAGGGCCAAAAAGAGTGAATCCACTGTTAGTACCATTAATGATCCCCAATATGGCAGCAGGAAATGTTTCTATTATATTTGGCTTAAAAGGAAAGTGTCTTAATATTGTTACTGCTTGTGCTACAGGAACACATTCGATTGGAGAAGCTTATCGGGCAATTCAATGGGAAGAGGCAGATGTTATGGTATGTGGAGGAACAGAAGCTGCCATTACTCCACTTAGTATTGCAGGTTTTAGTGCATTGACTGCATTATCAGATACATCAGATCCAAATAGAGCCTCCATCCCATTTGATAAAGAACGCAATGGTTTTGTTATGGGAGAGGGAGCAGGAATTGTGATACTAGAATCTTATGAACATGCAAAAAAACGGGGAGCAAAGATTTTAGCTGAAGTTGTAGGATATGGTGCCACAGAAGATGCGTATCATATTACAGCACCTTGTGAAGATGGGGAAGGGGCAGCAAGAGCAATGCAAGAAGCAATGCGACAGGCAGATATTTCTCCAGAACAATTAGATTATATTAATGCACATGGAACAAGTACACAAATTAATGACCGTTGTGAAACATTTGCAATTAAGAAAGCATTAAAAGAGGCAGCAAAAGAAGTAAATATCAATTCTACAAAATCTATGATAGGACATCTACTTGGAGCAGCAGGAGCAGTTGAATTTATTACAACAGTAAAATCTGTTCAAGAAAATTATATTCATGCTACAGTCGGTCTATCAGAATCTGAACCAGAGTTGGATTTAAACTATACAAAGGAACCACGAACAGATAGAATAATAACGTATGCAATGAGTAATTCTTTAGGTTTTGGCGGACATAATGCGTCATTACTCATAAAAAAGTGGGAATAGATAAGGGGGCAAGTATAAATGCAGTTACAGGAGATGATAACTTTAATACAAACCGTTTCGGATTCCAAACTTACCGAATTTTCTTATGAAGAAAATGGCGTAAAGCTTTTCCTAAAGAAAAAAGATCAATCACAGGAGAATAAAACAATCTGTGAAACACAGTCATGTCAAAATACAAATATTTCTTCTGAGAAAATTGCAATTCAATCGAGTTTAGATACAGCCGCTGAAAAAGAACGTGGAAAACAAATTACTTCTCCAATGGTTGGGACCTTTTATACAGCACCTTCCGAGGGTGCAGAACCATATGTTTGTGTGGGGGATTCTGTAAAAAAGGGACAGGTTGTTGGAATTGTAGAAGCGATGAAATTAATTAATGAGATCGAATCTCCTTATGATGGAGTCGTAGAGGAAATTATTGCTGAAAATAAAGAGATGGTCGGATTTGGACAAGTGTTAATCCGACTTCGTTAATATTTGAAAATGTAATATTTTGGGTAGCAAGATGGAGGCTAAAAATGAAGTTATCAACAAAGGAGATTATGGAAATTATACCACATCGGAGTCCATTTCTTTTAGTAGATCAGATTGAAGAACTAGAGCCAGGAGTAAAGGCTATTGGAAAGAAATGTGTTTCTTATAATGAACCTTATTTTGTTGGACATTTTCCAAAAGAACCTGTAATGCCAGGTGCATTAATTATTGAGGCATTAGCTCAGGTTGGTTGTGTAATCTGTCTTTCTATGGAAAAACATCGTGGAAAAACAGCCTATTTTGGAGGAATTAACAGAGCGAGATTTCGTCATAAGGTAGTTCCAGGTGATGTTTTAACACTAGAAGTAGAGTTAATTAAATGCAAAGGACCAGTTGGAATTGCAACAGCAAAGGCAACCAATGGGGAGAATTTAGTTTATGCAGAAGCAGAGATAACATTTATGATTGGATAATCGAAGGAGAAGTTACTATGTTTAAAAAGATTTTGATTGCCAATCGGGGGGAGATTGCCGTTCGGATTATTCGTGCATGTAGAGAAATGGGAATCCAAACAGTAGCAGTTTATTCGCAGGCAGATCGGGATGCTCTTCATGTACAACTAGCAGATGAAGCGGTTTGTATTGGGCCTGCACCTGCAAAAGAGAGCTATCTTAGAATGGAGAGGATTTTAAGTGCAACTCTTGCCTCTGGAGCAGAAGCAATTCATCCCGGATTTGGATTTTTGTCGGAAAATTCAAAATTTGCTGATCTTTGTGCAAAGTGTAATTTGGTATTTATTGGCCCATCGGGTGAAATGATAGAAAAAATGGGAAATAAATCAGAGGCAAGAAATACAATGCTCTCTGCGGGTGTACCAGTTATTCCGGGAACAAAAGATCCAATTTTGGATGCAAGACAGGGAAAAAATTTTGCAGATTCCATTGGATATCCAGTGATGATCAAAGCCTGTGCAGGTGGCGGCGGCAAAGGAATGAGGATTTGTCACAGCAAAGAAGAGTTTATCCGTCTTTTTGAAATGGCACAACAAGAGGCTAAAAATTCTTTTGGAGATCCGAGTATGTATCTGGAAAAATATATAGAACATGCAAAACATATAGAATTTCAGATTCTAGCAGATCATAATAAAAATATAATACATTTAGGAGAAAGAGATTGTTCCGCACAAAGAAGACATCAAAAAGTAATTGAGGAATCGCCATCAAAAGCATTAGATGAAACACTTAGAGAAAGGATGGGAGAAGCAGCGAGAGCAGCAGCAAGAGCGGCAAACTATGTCAGTGCAGGAACAGTTGAATTTATTCTTGACGAACAAAAAAATTTTTATTTTATAGAGATGAATACAAGAATTCAGGTAGAGCATGGGATAACAGAATTAGTGACAGGAATTGATCTAATTAAAGAACAGATTCGAATTGCAGCTGGAGAAACACTGTCTTTTTCTCAAAAAGAGGTTGCCATTCGTGGACACGCTATAGAGTGCAGAATTAATGCAGAATGTCCAGAGAAAAACTTTATGCCATGTCCCGGAACGATAACAAAACTGCATCTGCCTGGAGGAAATGGAGTACGAATAGATACTGCATTGTATAATGGGTATACAATTCCTCCTTTGTATGATTCTCTTATTGCTAAGGTGATGGTCTGGGATAGAGACCGTAAAGGGGCAATTCAAAAGATGGATGGAGCACTAAAGGAACTGGTAATAGAGGGAGTTACTACCAATCAAAATTTTCTAAGAACTTTATTATCAAATGAAACATTTTTGTCAGGAGAAATGGATACTGGTTTTATAGAACAGTTCTTAAAGTAGAAAAGGGGGAATGGCGATGCCGTTTACCGCAAAGGAAACAAAACGAAATGAGAAAGCAAAAGATATTATGAATCAACAGCCACAGGTTCCAGAAGGTCTGTTCCAAAAATGCAGCAAATGCAATGAAATTATTTATACAGAAGATATTATTGCTAATTATCACATCTGTCCAAATTGTAATAACTATTTCAGAGTTTCACCAAGAACAAGATTAAGTATGGTTTTAGATGAAGGAAGCTTTCAGGAATGGGATAAAGATCTGCCAATCAGTGATCCGTTGAATTTTCCAGGATATATAACAAAATTAGAAAGGCTGCGGGCAGCTTCTAATTTAGATGAAGCTGTGATTACTGGTGAGGGAAAACTCAATGGAATATCAGTAGCAATTGGAGTGATGGCTTCGGATTTTTTAATGGGAAGTATGGGAGAAGTCGTTGGAGAAAAATTGACAAGATTGATTGAGGGTGCAACAAAACGTCGTCTGCCTTTGATTGTCTTTTCTTGTTCTGGAGGAGCAAGAATGCAGGAAGGAATTGTTTCTCTTATGCAGATGGCAAAAACAGCAGGGGCCTTAAAAAGACATGATGAAGCAGGCTTATTATACATTTCTGTTTTGACCGATCCAACAACAGGTGGAGTAATGGCAAGTTTTGCAATGTTAGGTGATGTTATTTTGGCAGAACCTGGAGTATTAGCTGGCTTTGCAGGTCCTAGAGTAATTGAACAGACAATTGGGCAAAAACTTCCAGAAGGATTTCAGCGTTCAGAATTTTTATTGGAACATGGCTTTATTGATAAGATTGTAAAGAGAAGCCGGATGCGAGCAGTGCTTTCTTTTTTAGTTGCAAGCTGTGGAGAAAAAAAGCTCGAAGAAAATGAGGCACTGTTTAATGAAGAGGATGTAGATTAAATGCCAGAATGGAGATAGATATGGGCGAAGAAATAACAGCTTGGGAACGGGTAAAAATAGCCAGAGGAAATACAAGACCAACCAGTTTGGATTATATAGGAAAAATTTTTGATAAATTTTTGGAACTGCATGGTGACAGAGTATATGGAGATGATGGCGCAGTAGTTGGAGGAATCGCAGAAATAGAGAATATTCCCGTTACTATAATAGGTCATCAAAAGGGACGAACCATAAAACAGAATATGAAACGTAATTTTGGTATGCCAAATCCAGAAGGATATCGAAAAGCACTTCGGCTTATGAAGCAGGCAGAAAAATTTAAACGTCCAATTATATGTTTTGTAGATACCCCAGGTGCTTTTTGTGGAATGGAAGCAGAAGAAAGAGGACAGGCAGAAGCGATTGCAAAAAATTTAATGGAACTCTCTTCCTTAAAAACACCTATTCTTTCAATCGTAATTGGAGAAGGAGGTAGTGGAGGAGCTTTAGCAATGGCAGTAGCAGATGAAGTTTGGATGCTTGAAAATGCAACCTATTCGATTCTTTCACCAGAAGGATTTGCTTCTATTCTTTGGAAAGACAGTAAACGTGCAGGGGAAGCCGCTGAGATTATGAAGATCACAGCAAAAGATTTAAAGGATATGAAAATTATTGAAAAAGTAATTCCAGAAACCATTTCAGAAAAAATAGAAGAAAATCAGGAAGGTGAAACACTAGAAGCTCAAACAGTTCTTTTACCTACTGAATTAACTATAGAAAATATGGATTCTTTAGCAAAAGAAATGAGAATACAAATACTAGAATTTCTTCATCAATATAAAAATAAAACGATAGAAGAACTGATAAAAATGAGATATCAAAGATTTCGGAAACTATAAAAAATTTGTGAAAGAGGAGTTACTATAAAAAATATAAAATTTTACGTAACTCCAAAGTTAAGGGATAAGTTTTTTTCGGTACTGTGATGGAGTACAGTTATATTGGTTTTTAAACAGACGATTAAAATGCCAGATATTAGGGAAACCAGACTTATAAGCAGCTTGTTGAATAGTTACTGCTTCATTTGTCATTAAATATTTGGCTTTTTGAAGTCTAGCTTGAATAATTTCTTCTTTAGGTGTACTGTGAAAAAACCGTTTATAATATTTATAGAATTGACTTTTTCCTATATTTAACATTTGACACATCTGTTCAATAGTCCAAAGTTGTTCACAGTTAGAAAGTATATGAGCACGTACCGAAAAAAACTCTGAATAAAGATCTTGATTTTGTTTATTGGGAATGGACTGTTGAATTTGAGCACGCCTTATTAAAATTAGTAGTTGTCTAATATATAGATCGAGCATTTCTTTTGAACTTTCAAATCCATTTAAATGTTCCTGATAGATCTTTTTAATCAGCCAGTTTAATTCTTCTAAATTTTTGGGATAAAAGAGTTCATTAAGCCGAATTTGATACGTTTTCATCTGTTCTTCTTTACAAAAAAAGTGCACATAACTATTAAAAAATTCCTTTTCTGCTTGATAATATTGACATGTGCCAGGAGAATATAATATACAAGCTCCAGATTTTGCCTGAATACAGGTTTGATTAGTAAAATGAAAGATCATCGGAGATAAAACCAATAAAAACAAATAACTTTTTGTACCTGAAGGTCGAAAAATCAAGTCCTGATCTGAATTATGTGTATGATATCCACAATAATCAATCAAAATCATTTCAAACACACCTTTAATAAAAATTTTCGTATGATTTTGATTATAACAAAGGCTATTAGGGGATACAATGTGTAATTTATATCCTTTCATGGCTTTTTATATAAAATTATAAAAACAGTGGAAATCAAAGTCTAATCGTAGTATTATTAAATGAATCAATATTATAAAGGAGGTATTATTATGGCAAAAAAACGCGGTACGATTAAAACTAAAAGACGTAATATTATTGTAGGACAATCCGGCGGTCCTACCTCTGTAATTAACTCCAGTCTTGCGGGTGTATACAAGACTGCAAAAGAGCGTGGTTTTCATACAATATATGGTATGCGCTATGGAATCCAAGGCTTTTTAGATGAACAATATGTAGATCTGTCTACACAGATCCATTCGGATATGGATATTGAGCTATTAAAGAGAACTCCATCTGCATTTTTGGGCTCTTGCCGGTATAAGCTCCCAGAAATTCATGAAGATCCAGAAATCTATGAAAAGATTTTCTGTATCCTAGATAAATTAGAGATTGAAGCCTTTATCTATATCGGTGGCAATGATTCTATGGATACGATTAAGAAGTTGTCGGATTATGCTATTATTAAAGGACATACTCAAAAGTTTTTAGGTGTTCCTAAAACAATTGATAATGATCTTGCTTTAACGGATCATACTCCGGGATTTGGAAGTGCAGCAAAGTATATTGCAGCTTCTACAAAAGAGATTATCCGCGACGCGTTGGGGCTTTCTTATAATAAGAAAAATATTACCATTTTAGAAATTATGGGGCGTAATGCTGGATGGTTGACTGGGGCAACTGCTCTTGCTAAAACAGAAGAGTGTGAAGGTCCAGATCTGATTTATCTTCCAGAGGTTATCTTTGATATTGATCACTTTTTAAAGAAGGTAGGAGAACTTTTAAAGAAGAAAAATTCTGTTGTTATCGCTGTTTCAGAAGGAATTAAGTTATCAGATGGTCGATATGTCTGTGAATTATCTGGTGGTGCAGATTATGTAGATGCTTTCGGTCATAAACAGCTTCAAGGAACAGCGGCATATTTAGCTAGTTTTCTCGGTGCAGAATTAAACTGCAAAACCAGAAGTATTGAATTTTCTACTCTTCAAAGAAGTGCTTCCCATATGGCATCTCGTGTAGATATCGATGAGGCGTTCATGGTAGGTGGTGCAGCTGTAAAAGCGGCAGATGAGGGTGATACTGGCAAGATGGTTGTCATTGATCGTGTTGCAGATGATCCTTATATGAGTGCTGCAGGTATTTATGATGTACACCGTATTGCGAATAATGAAAAGTTAGTTCCTAGAGATTGGGTCAACAAAGAGGGAAATTATATTACAGATGAATTTATTAATTACATCGAACCATTAATTCAGGGTGACTATCAGCCTTTTATGGTAAATGGTCTTCCACAGCACTTAGTTCTTAATAAAAAATAGTAGATATAAGGGGATGTCACACTAAGAAAATTATATACAAGATATTGTAAATTTTAATAATAATTTAATACTATATCTTGTATGTTTAACGCTTATTGCGACAGCCCCTATCTATTTTATGATACTGGAAGACTATTTTTTGCACATAATGCCCCAAAACCCACCTGTGGATTAGGGTATTGTGTAAATCCTGGAAGGTGTCTTGCACCCCGAATTAGGTATGCCTTTAATTTTTCCCCATATAGATAAGGATCTCTTCCTTGTACAATTCCCCACTGCATTAGTAAGGCAGCAGTACCAGTAACAAAAGGGGTTGCCATAGAAGTTCCTGTTCTAGTATCATATCCTCCACCTGGAGCTGCTGATATAATATCTACTCCCGGAGCAACTAATTCTGGTTTAATCTGTCGATTTAAAGTTTCAACACCACGTCCTGAAAAATAAGCATAACTATCTGTTCTTGCGTCATAAGCTCCAACCGATATAACACGTCCAGCTGTAGAGGGAATGGTTATTGTATTGACTACATTTGCTCTTAAAAATCCAGTTGATTCATTTAATGCACCAGCCGTAGGCAGCCAAAATTGATATTCTCCACTGACAATCTGTCTTGGTGTTAGCCGAAATTGCCAAACTCCAGAATCCATTGTAAGATCTTTTGGCAAAAATACAAAAAAAAGTTCTTGGGCACGGTTAATGGGTTTAGGTTCTCCATAGAATACAGCTAATTGAGTACGCCCAATACTATATTCTTGTTTTCCAGGTAATATTCGAAGTGGTCCTGTACTTTGTCCGTCTGGTGCAATCACTTCCACATCAAATTCATCATAAAAATTTTTCCAAAGTTGTACATTAATAGAAGTTTCTCCTCCTCCAACAGAAAGTTCTATTGTTTGAGGCAGTGGATTTCCCTGTGGTGACATAGAAAGTTTTCCAGCAGCATGGCCTCGCTCAGCACCCTCATTTCCAGTTCCTACTACAATACTGACTTCCCATAAATTTGCCACGCTGTTTAAATATTGTTCTAATAAAGAGTTTCCGTCATGAGAACCATAATTGTTGCCAAAACTGATATTGATTACAAGTGGTAACCGTTCTTTGATTGCTATTCGTATAGAAAAGTCTACGGCTGTCATTAACTGTGTTGTTTTTGGAAAAGATCCACTTACAGAAGAACCAAGTTTAACAATTAACATTGTACTCTCATATGCTACACCACGGTTGATCCCTCTTGATGCTCTACCATTTCCACATGCGATTCCTGCCACATGAGTTCCATGTCCACTAGGATCGATTTCATCGACAATTCTTAACTGTTCCATTCTATTTCCAGCTAAAAGTGCTCGATTAATGTCCTCCGATGTATAAAGTATCCCTGATTCTACTTCTAAAGGCTCAGAGGATTCTTTAGAGGCAGTAATTCCTGTCTGATCCCATAAATATAAAATTCTGGTGGTTCCATCTTCATTTCGAAAATCTGGATGACTATAGTCAATTCCAGAATCAATAATGGCTACTAATACATTCTTTCCACTTAATTTGTTAGGAGCTTCCCAAAGAGGAGGGACACAAGAAGCGGCGATTCCCTCGGTTACTTCAAAATACAGACTTTTGGGTTTTTCTATAAATTCAATTTCAGGATAATTAGATAGTTGTTCAATCTTATTCTCTTCTATGACAATAACGGCATATTCATTTAAAAGCTCTGTAACTCTAGCTCCTAACTCTTCACGAATTCGATCCAAACTACTATTATATTTTACAATCACCTCCCAGCTTTTTTCTTCTGGATTATATCCAACACTTAATTCCTCACTTTTTTCTAATTGTTCTTTTGGTAACGTCAATGCTAAATTTAACTGATTATCTATCCTTCCATCTTCCATTATAACCTCTTATAAACACAAATTTTTCTTTTATGATATTGTATAAAAAAAAGGTGGTTTATATAACTTTCTTTTTCTTGCTTTTTTAGTATTGCTTCTATATAATGTTATTGAAAATCCGGAGGATTATAGTTTTAGGAGGTATATATGGGAAAGGAAGATTACGGCAAAGCATTTAGATTAGCAAAGAAGGATTATCAGCTACGTATGATACGTGGAATGAAACCAACTTTGCAGGTTTTAGATGATATTTTGCCGGAGAAGGGCTCTTATTCAGAAGTACCGCTTGGTTTGGTGCAAATTCCTATTGATCAGATTGTAGGAACAAAGAATGAGGGAAGAAGTAATTCATTTTCGGGAAATTTTATGCCATTATTACGTGAAAATACAGAATTTGCTTCTAAATGGGCAAAGTTAAGTACCAGCCATATAGAAGAGGGAATTCGAGAGCCCATCAAGGCTTATGAATATATGAATAAGTTTTATGTGGAAGAGGGAAATAAGCGGGTCAGTGTTATGAAATACTTTGGAGCAGATTCTATTTTAGGAAATGTAACCCGTATTATACCAAAGCGTACAGATGAAATAGAAAATAAGATTTATTATGAATATTTAGATTTTTACCGAGTTGCACCAATTAATTATATTTGGTTTTCCCGTGAAGGAAGCTTTACAAAATTACAGGAGGCAATGGGAAAAAAGCCAGATGAAGAATGGACACAAGAGGAATTAATTAGTTTTAGTGCTATTTATACTAGATTTGTAGCTGAATATCAGGCAAATGGCGGAAATAGACTCAAAATTACACCGGGAGATGCGTTTTTAGCATTTATTACTTTATATGGATATAAGACAATTGATGAAAAGACTACAAGTGAATTAAAAAGTTTAGTTGCTAAGAATTGGGAAGAATTTTTACTTTTACAAGAAGAACAAGAAATTGATCTGAAAATGAAGCCTACTCAAGAAAAAAAATCATTAAAAAATATATTATTTCCAATTAGTTCACCAAAGCAAAAGATCGCATTTATTTATGAAAAGACAGCAGGAACTTCTGCATGGACTTATGCTCATGAATTAGGTAGACTTTATTTAGAACAGACATTTCCAGAGCAAGTCAATACAGTTTGCTATGAAAATGGAACACAGGAAAATATAGATAACTTAATAGAAGATGCCATAAGTTCAGGTTGTAATTTAATTTTTACTACCACACCATCTTTTGTACAGGCAAGTGTAAAGGCAGCGATTGCAAATCCAGAGGTTAAAATTTTAAATTGTTCTTTAAATACTTCCCATCGCTATATCCGCACATACTATTCAAGAATGCACGAGGCAAAGTTTTTGATGGGTGCGATTGCTGGAGCTATGGCGGAAAATAATAAGCTGACGTATATTGCAGATTATCCAATCTATGGTTCAATTGCAAATATCAATGCTTTTGCATTAGGAGCGAAAATGATTAATCCACGGGCGGAGGTTTATCTGGAATGGTCTACAATGAAGGAAATAGATATTGAGGAAAAAATTAAAATTACAGGTTCTTCATGTATTTCTGGAAGAGATATGACAATTCCAGAAGAGGCTTCCCGTTTCTTTGGTATTTACCATATGGAAGGAGAAAATCCAAGAAATCTTGCGATGCCACTATGCCATTGGGGAAAATTTTATGAGCAATTAATACGAACAATCATGGATGGAACATGGAAATATGATGATGATCCATCTAGCACCAAGGCAATTAATTATTGGTGGGGAATGTCCTCAGGGGTAATAGACGTAATTTGTTCTCAACATCTTCCAATCGGAACAAAACGTTTAATTGAATTGCTAAAGGCAACAATCAGCTCTGAGGTTTTTAATCCATTTTCTGGTATTTTATATTCCCAGACTGGTATAGCCCAAGATGATCCAGATCGAAGTCTTTCACCAGAGGAAATTATGACTATGGATTGGCTTGCAGAAAATGTAATTGGAACAATTCCAAAAAAGGAGGAGTTAAAAGAACAGGCAGAACCAGTAGTTAGACAACAGGGAATAAAGAAAAAGGAAGGATAACCTTATGAGAATACTAACGATTGCAGATGAAGAGTCAAAATCTCTATGGGACTACTTTGATAAAAGTAAACTAGAGGGAATCGATCTGATTATTTCCTGTGGGGATTTAGATCCAAGATATCTATCTTTCTTAGTGACTCTGTTCTCAGGACCAGTGTTATATGTACATGGAAATCACGACGAAAAGTATAATCAGATCCCACCAGAAGGATGTATTTGTATTGAGGATCAGATTTATGTTTATAAGGGAATCCGAATTTTAGGACTAGGTGGTTCGATGCGCTATAAACCAGGGGCTTATCAGTATACAGAAAAGGAAATGAAACAAAGAGTCGCAAAATTATGGTTTCAATTATTCAGAAAGCGAGGCTTTGATATTTTAGTGACACATGCACCTGCGTACCAGTTAAATGATGGAAGAGATCTGCCACATCAGGGATTTCAGGTATTTCGGACATTACTTGAAAAATATCAGCCCAAATATTTTCTTCATGGACACGTACATTTAAGTTATGGAAGAATTCATAAACGATATGATAAATATATGAATACACATATTATTAATGCTTATGAACGTTGCGTGTTTGATTTTGAGGATGAAAATCCACAAGAACACTTTTTTTAATCAAAAAAGATGGAGTATTTAGCTCCATCTTTTTTTTAGTCTTTCACATAGGAACATTTATTTAAAAAATCAAGTAATACAGTCTTTAAATCTTCTTTAAAGTTCTTACCACATGTAAGTTCAATACATATAGTACTATTATTTGAAACAGTAAATACGGATATTCCTTGAATAAATGGGTTGTTTTTGTTTTTAAAAGTATAAGTAATAAGAGAATACGTCTGATCGTTATAGGTTATTGTTTCTTCATTTAAAACTTCATAATTTGCTTTTGCACCAGTAAACCAAGAATTCATATTTTGCTGTGCCGTTTCGTCATTTGCATACTCGCCTAATAAAAGATAGATCTGGGCATCATATAAGTCGATTGTCTTGCCTTCACTGGTTTCGTAAGGTTCTTTTTCACCAATTCCCCATGAAGCATAATACAGACCATCTGTTGCCAGAGTATCCATATTGTCTAAAAGAATTAAATCACTATCAATAGTATTTACTTCCATACTGTTACCTATAGTAAGATGAGAGGAATCTTCTGACAAGGAAGAAAAAGAACAACCAGTTAATAATATAATACAAATAAAAAGTAAAAAATAGTATATTTTCATTATTTACCCCTCCCAGATAAAACTTCTAAAGTAGTTCCACCGTAACAATAAGAAACAGGCAGACAGACAAGAGGTGGTTTTGAAGGCATATTTTCCTGAAGAAGTAGTTCTACACACATTTCAGCGATTTCAGGAAGGGGCTGTACAATAGTAGAACATACATAATCTTTATTTCCAAAAAAGCGTGTACCATCAAAACCGATTACTTGTACATCTTCTGGAACTTTCTGACCAAGGCTTTTTAGTGTTTTTAATATAGAATAGGCTAACCCGTCTGTTACACAAAAAATTCCGTCAAAGGACAATTTTGTACCAGATATATGGCTAGAAAGAAATTCTTCAAATTCTTCATAAGAATCTCCATCATTTAAAATTTTCATTTCATAATTAAGTCCACGAGAAAGACAACCATTTTCAAATCCAGCTTTTCGTTTATTAGGTTCGTTACTTAATGAAGAACCAATCCGTAAAAAAGCAACATTTTTACATCCAAAATCGGCTAATTTTTCAGCAGCAAGTTGCCCACCTGCAAAATTATCACTAGCAACACAGGGAATTTTAGGTCCCATAGAGCGGTCGATAGCAACAAAAGGTGTATTTTCCTCTACCACCAGATTGGGATTATAAGTAAGACCAATGATTCCATCTACTTTATTTTGCTGTGCCATTGTGACATATTCTTGTTCTTGATTCAGATCAAAATCAGTACAACAAAGCAACATTCGATATTTTCGTTTTACAAGTGCAAGATTAATATAATAAGTAAGGGATGCAAAAAAAGATTCCTGTGTATTGGGGATTAGAAAAGCAACAGTATAAGTTTTATTTGCTTTAAGTCCCTGTGCATAACTGTTTACTTGATAATTTAATTTTTTGATAGCATCCTCTACACGAATTCGATAAGAATCACCAACTGGAAGACCATTTACAACTTTAGATACGGTGCCAAGAGCAACTCCAGCTTCATAAGCAACATCTTTCATTGTCGGTGCAGAATTTTCTTTTTTCATATAGCTCTCCTTTCATAATGGTATAATTTCATGAAATATTCCTTTGCTTTTTCATTATACTCCTATAGATATAAATTGTAAAGATATATTGAAAGAAAATTTCATGAAACGTTATATGAAATATAACTATAAAAATATGAACAAAATTACTAATAAATTTTTATTAATAATAACTAAAATTATCATATTAGTCAATAAAATATAAAAAAACTATTGACTTCATAAAAGAAAAATGATATATTTTAACAAGTAATTAAAATAACGTTTCACTAAAAGTGCACAATGTGAAACGAAAATTATGCTGATAATTTCATGAAATTAAAATGCAAGGCAGAGGGAAAGGAGAGAAATTATGAAAAAAAGCAAATCGGCGGCTGTGAATCCAGTAAATTTTGGAACACATAAGTCGTTAAGGCAGCGTCTGCAAGATAATTGGCAGCTATATGTAATGCTTTTAATACCTGTATTACTTACAATTATCTATAAGTACATACCTATGTATGGCATACAGATTGCATTTCGGGATTTTAAAACTGGTTCTATGTGGAAGGCACAATGGGTAGGGCTAAAGTGGTTTAAACGCTTCTTTTCTTCACCAAATTGTTTTCGAATGATAAAAAATACTTTAGTGCTGAATTTTTATGGATTATTATGGGGATTTCCAATTCCAGTTATTCTTGCACTGATGATTAACCAGTTAAGATTTCAGCGGTTTAAGAGAGTGACACAGACTGTACTTTATGCACCACATTTTATATCTATTATGGTTGTCTGTGGTATGATTCGTATTTTTTTAAGTCCTTCCGGCGGTTTAATTAATCTAATTGCAGGTACTAGTATTGATTTTTTAACAGAGTCAAGTGCATTTCGTACTATTTTTATTGCCTCTGGCATTTGGCAGGACGCAGGCTGGGGAATTATCGTTTATATGGCTACATTATCTAATATTGATACTTCTCAATATGAAGCAGCTAAAATTGATGGTGCTTCTATGTTCCAGAGAATCCGCAATATTGATATACCAGAATTAATACCAATTATGGTACTACAGTTAATTATGAGTGCCGGCGGTATTATGAATGTAGGATTTGAAAAAGTATGGCTTTTGCAGACAGAATTGAATAAAGCGACAAGTGATGTCATTTCCGTATATGTCTATCAACAGGGAATTGAAGGAGCAAAGTATAGTTATTCTACTGCAATTGGTCTGTTTAATACAGCCGTAAATCTTATTTTATTAATTGTAGTTAATAAGATAGCCAAAAAAATGTCGGATGTCAGCTTTGTATAAGGAGGTATACCATGAAAGTAAAAACAAGATCGAAAAAAACAGGGCTTTCTGAAAAAGCCAGTGATATTATTTTGGTTCTCCTCTGTGCGGTTATTCTGTTTATTGTGGCATATCCATTGTATTATGTATTAATTGCTTCTGTTTCAAATCCGTATGATGTTTATGCAGGGAAGACCTTTCTTTTCCCAAGTCAGTTTACTTGGGAAGGATATAAAGCAGTATTTGCAGATGATGGTATTATTACAGGTTATTTAAACAGTATTAAATATACAGTGATTGGTACAGTATTTTCCGTTGTTATGCTTTATATGACAGCATATCCACTCAGTATTAAGAATCTGCCGGGCAGAAAATTTTTTAGTATCTTTTTCATTATTACTATGTATTTTGGAGGCGGGTTAATTCCTACTTACTTAGTAGTAAAGCAGACAGGACTTACTGGTACTATGTGGTCTCTTTTCCTCCCGGGAGGTGTGGGAGTTGGAAATATGATTATTTTAAGAAACTTTTTTGAAAATAGTATTCCAAAAGAAATGATTGAAGCAGCAGAAATTGACGGTGCATCCAAGTGGAAAAGTTTTCTCCATATTGTAATTCCTCTTAGCCGTTCTATTATGGCAGTTATGGTTGTGTTTAGTATGGTTGCATATTGGAATGATTGGTTTACAGCAATGATTTACTATCCGGGAGATGCACATGCACCATTGCCTTTAGTTTTAAGAGGAATATTAATTAAAAGCTCTGCCAGTGCTACTCAATCGAGTATGATTTCCGGAGGATATGCAGAATTAAATAAAATGACAGAGATGCTTAAATTTTCATCTATTATTGTAGCAGCTCTTCCAATGTTAATTATTTATCCTTTTGTACAAAAATATTTTGAAAAGGGATTTATGGCAGGTGCAGTGAAAGGTTAAAGTTAAATAAAATAAAGGAGAGAAAATCATGAGAAAAATAAAATTATGGAAGAAAGTACTTTCATGTATATTAGCTGCAAATCTTGTATTCTCTATGACAGGATGTAGCACAAAAGAGGAGAATCATTCAACAGAACCTAATGTTGCAAACACAAATACTTCTCAGACAAAATTTACTGTTATGGGGGGAATGAGTGCGTTAAGTGGCGGATATGATGATAACATTGTTCTAAAAAAGATGCAGGAAAATGCAGGAGTTAATATTGAATGGATCACAATGAGTGATTCATTAGGAGAGCAGGTGAATATTCGTATTGGAGGAGGAGATCTTCCAGATGCCTTTATGGCAGTAGGATTTAGTAATTATGATCTATCCAATTATGGTGCAGATGGTACTTTTATTGATTTAACGCCATATTTAACAGAAGAATATATGCCAAATTTAGCTAAGATACTAAAGGAACATCCAGAGATTCGCAGTGCAATCACAATGAATGATGGTCGTATTTATGGACTTCCGGCCGGTGAACAGATGGGAACAGCCGGTATTGGAGCAGAAAAAGATTACAGCATTTATACCATTCCTCAATTTTCTATGATTAATAAAACATGGCTGGACGATTTAGGACTGGAAATACCATCTACTCTGGATGAACTTCATACAGTACTAAAAGCATTTAAAGATAATGATATGAGTGCAAAATATTATGGAAACGATCCGGGAAGTACCATTCCGATGAGTACTGGTTTTGATCAGTGGTGTTGGGGACAAAATATTTTTTATGCAGGATTTGGATTTACAAACTGGCCAAATGATGTTTGTAACGATTTAGTTTTAAGAGATGATGGAACGGTTGAATTTATTTGTATATCCGATCAATACCGTAAAGCAATGACCTATTTTCATGACTGGTATAAAGAAGGACTGATGGATTTGGAAATGTTTAGTCAATCTGATACACAGTTAATTTCAAAATGTTCTCAAGGCTATGTTGGAGTTGCTACATGGTGGTATATTGAAGAAGTTATGGGTGAGTATGCAAAAGATTATGTATTTTTGCCGATCCTTAACGGACCAGATGGTTCTCATAACGTAACAGTACGAACTGGCGGCGGAACAAACAGCGGTAATTTAAGTATTACAAAAGCCTGCAAAAGTCCTGCAAATCTTTTAAAATTTTATGATCAGTGGTATGATGGAGAAGCAGTTATGCAGCTTCAGTATGGGCCAATAGATGTTTATTTTACAAAGAAAGATGAAAATAGTATATGGCAGAGTATTACAGATGAAGAGGCAAGACAAAAATATAATAAAGGTGCTGGAGAGTTAAAGAGTCAGTATGAAGTATGGGGACCAAAACTTATTTTAAGCGAATATTATAGTAATACATTTAAAATGGAAGATCGTGCTATTGAACGGTTGACAGATCTGAATAATTATTGGATGCCATATGTAAACAGCAGTATTACTTATCCAGTAGACTGTGTATTTACAAAAGACGAACTTGATATTATTGACCAGTATAAAGCAGATTTTGAAAGCACAGTGGCTGAGCAGGAAGGTCTTTGGCTGAAAAACGGCGGACCAACCGACAGTGAGTGGGACAGTTATGTAAGTACGTTAAAGAGAAGCTGTGGTATGGATGAACTTTTAGAAGTATATCAAGAGGCTTATAACCGTTATGCACAAGCTAAAAAAGCAACTGAATAAAATAACAGTTTAAAACATTTTATAATAAAAGTAAAAAATATCGGAGTAGAAAAAAAGTATCTGCTCCGATATTATAATATATAAAATATAGGAGTAGGAGATTTGTTATGATAAGTCAAATTTTGCGTGATGCACGAAAATATGAAGAAACTACAGAGAAAATAACTTCAGATACAATAAGACCGGAATTTCATTTATCTACCCGTGTAGGATGGATGAATGATCCAAATGGTTTTTCTTTTTATAAAGGAGAATATCATTTATTTTATCAATATCATCCGTATAGTTCTCATTGGGGACTGATGTATTGGGGACATGCAGTAAGTAAAGATCTTTTACATTGGGAATACCTTCCGGCGGCATTAGCACCAGATACTGCCTATGACAGAGATGGATGTTTTTCAGGAAGTGCCACTACATTGCCAGATGGCAGACAGTTATTGATGTATACTGGAGTTGCAAAAGAAACACAGCCAGATGGAAGTACCTGTGATATACAGACACAATGTATCGCAGTAGGAGATGGTATCGACTATGAAAAATATTTAAAGAATCCAGTATTAAGTGAGAAAGATCTACCAGAGGGTGCAAGCAGATATGATTTTCGCGATCCAAAAATTTTCCAAAAATCAGATGGATCGTTTGGATGTGTAATAGGAAGTTGCGATAGTAAAAAAGATGGTCAAATACTGCTTTACAGCAGTTTAGACGGATTTGACTGGAAGTTTGAAAAGATATTAGAAGCTAATAAAGAACGTTTTGGAAAAATGTGGGAATGTCCAGACTTTTTTCCTTTAGATGGAAAACAAGTCTTAATTATCAGTCCACAGGATATGATGCCGCAAGGATTTGAATATCATAATGGAAATGGAACAGTTTGTATGATTGGCAAATATGATGAAGAAAGCAATATGTTTCAGGAAGAACATACTCAGGCTGTCGATTATGGAATTGATTTTTATGCAGCTCAGACAGTTCTTGCTCCAGACGGCAGAAGAATTATGATTGGATGGATGCAGAATTGGGACACCTGTAATATGAATTCTTCTGAACAGCCTTGGTTTGGACAGATGAGCCTTCCAAGAGAACTTTCTATAAAAAATGGACGTTTAATTCAAAAACCTATAAAAGAACTGGAGAATATACGTAAAAATGAAGTAAGGTATGAAAATATTACTTTTACAGATATAATAAAGTTAGAGGGCATTAAAGGACGAAAAATAGATATGGAATTAACGATTGAGTCAAGCGATGAACAAAATATATACCGAAAATTTGCAGTCCGTTTTGCACAAAATGACACATATCAAACTTCTGTTAGTTTTAGACCTTATGAATCCATTATAAAAATAGATCGAAAGTTTTCAGGTTCAAGAAGAGCGATTATTCATCAGCGTCGCAGTCTAGTAAGAAATGAAAATGGAAAGATTAAATTGAGAATTATTTTAGATAATTTTAGTGTAGAGGTTTTTGTAAATGATGGAGAACAAGTACTTTCTACAACCATATATACAGATTTAAAGGCAGATAATATTTCCTTTTTTGCAGACGGCTTAGTTACCATGGATGTAGTAAAATATGATTTAATTGCGGAGGATGTATATGGAAAAAATTGATGTGACAGCATTGGGGGAATTGCTTATTGATTTTACGGAAAATGGAGTAAGTGAACAGGGAAATTTATTATTTGAAGCAAATCCCGGAGGAGCACCCTGTAATGTGTTGGCAATGCTTACAAAGCTAGGACATAAAACAGCTTTTATAGGAAAAGTGGGAAACGATTTTTTGGGAAAGCAGTTAAAAGCAGCTATGGAAGAAGCAGGTATTTTGTCAGACTTTTTATATATGGATAATAAAGTACATACTACTTTAGCAATGGTACATAACTTTCCAGACGGGGACAGAGAGTTTTCCTTTTATCGCAATCCGGGTGCCGATATGATGCTGACAGAAGACGAAGTATCAAAAGAACTTATTCAAAATTCAAAAATTTTTCATTTTGGCACACTTTCCATGACTCATAAACAGGTACGACAAGCAACAAAAAAGGCGGTTAGTATTGCAAAAGAAGCAGGAACGATGATTTCTTTTGATCCTAATTTGCGTCTGCCGCTTTGGGAAGACTTAAATGAAGTAAGAGAACAGATGATATATGGATTAGAAAACTGCAATATTTTGAAAATTTCAGATAATGAAATTCAATGGTTTACTAAAAAATCAGATTATACAGAGTGTGTAAATGTAATCAATAACAGATATCATATTCCACTCATTCTTCTGTCACTTGGAAAACAGGGAAGTCGTGCTTATTATCAAGGGAAAATGGTGGAGGCAGCACCATTTTTAACAAAAGATACAACTGATACAACAGGTGCTGGAGATACCTTTTGTGGATGTATCCTCCACTATATATTAAAATATGGCTTAGAAGATTTAAATGAAAATATCCTTCGGGAAATGTTAGTATTTTCGAATTGTGCTGCATCTTTCATCACAACAAAAAAAGGTGCATTAAAAGTGATGCCTTCCAAAGAAGAGATTGAACATATAGTTTTGTCTTATAACAGATAAGGGGGAATTATTTTGTGCTATAGGATAAAAAATAAAAGTCTCACTTTAATGACTGTTTTGATGATAATAATAGTGATATGTACTGGCTGTAAGAACGATAAAAATTCGAATTTGTTGCTGCATCTTGCTTTTAATGAAAAAACTGGGACTACAGCAGCAGATAGTGCCAGAAAAGTAAAAGATACACAAGTACATTACCAGTATACACATGC
This sequence comes from uncultured Lachnospiraceae bacterium, assembly GCA_947089905.1. Lineage (GTDB taxonomy): Bacteria > Bacillota > Clostridia > Lachnospirales > Lachnospiraceae > MGBC140009. Next base: position 273,644 of record CAMUMG010000003.1, on the reverse strand, counting down.
GGCATATATGAATAATCGAGAACCAGAGTGGAGAAATACAGGTGTTAAAGAAGGCTCTTTATTATTTGACGGATGCTCTACTTATCTTGAGTATGATTCGAAAGATATTTGTATATCAGGAGATTCTTTTACTATTCGTGTTTGGATTGCTCCTAGAGCTTTTGAATGGGATGATCCAAATGCTGCAGCCGCAGGAACGCCACATCTGACTGCAATAGCCAGTCAGTATGATAAAGCAAAGAAACAGGGCTTTATTTTAGGATATCAGCGGTTTGGAAAGTTATGTTTTCAAGTTGGAACTGGGGATGAATGGGTTACACTTTGGGGCGATAACGAAAATTTAAAAAAATATGAATGGAATTTGGTAACTGCAATATTTGATGGGAAAAATGGACAGATGAAGTTGTATTTGAATGAAAATCAGATAGGTTCTACACAGATAGAAAAAAATTCAAAGATCAGTCCTACAACAGAAGAAAAACTTTTTATTGGTAAAAATTCTGAAGCGGAACAGATTGCTGCTGGTACTTATAATATGTTTGCAGGAATGATGGACGAATTAGAATTATATAGTTGCGTGATAAGTGAAGAAGAAATTACTGCTCAGGATATACCAGAGATTGCATTTAAGGATATCTGGCTGGAAAATATTCTGACAGAAGATATTTATAAAACACAGTATCATGGAGGACCATATCAGTATTGGATGAATGAGCCTCATGGACCAGTATATTATAATGGTATGTACCATTTATTTTATCAAAGTAATATGGTAGGAACATATTGGCGTAATATTTGTTGGGGACATTTGATAAGTGAAGATATGGTAAACTGGAAACCGATAAAAGAGGCAATTACGCCAAAGGAGAATTCTGTTGTACCAGATGGAGTATGGTCTGGAGGGGCGACAACAGATATAAATGGAGTTCCCCTTTTATTTTTTACAGCAGGTAATGATAGTTTTGCAAAAGATGGTCTGATTTCAAATCAAAATATTGGTGTTGCTTATCCAGCGAATCTTTCAGATCCCTATTTAACAGATTGGATAATTTATGATAAACTAGCAGTACAACAGATAGAAGGACAGGGCAGAAGCGGAGAGTTTAGAGATTCTCATATTTGGAAAGAAGATGATATATGGTGTATGCTTGTATGCTCAGGAAGTACACAATCAAATGGCGGGAGTGCTCTTTTATATGAAACAAAAACTTTAGAGTTAAAGTCAGATGGTACAATAGATATGGATTGGGAGTATATAGGACCTGTCTATGAAATGGAAAATCAGTCTATTACCTATGGTACAAGCTGGGAGCTGCCTATTTTAATTCCATTAAAAAATGAAACAGGAACAATACGTAAATATATTTTTATGATTTCTCCTGCACCAGCATCTATTGCTGACAATAAGGTTTATTATTTTTTAGGTGATTTTGATATAAAAACGGGCAAGTTTACACCAGATAAGAGTTTTGATAATAAACCTGCATTATTAGATTATGGATGTAATGTATTTACTGGACCAAGTGTATTAACGGATCCTTTAAATGGGGATGTATATGTATTTAGTATCATGCAGGATCAGAGAAATGGAGCTGAAGAAGGTTCAGCTGGATGGGCACATTGCGTAGGTCTGACCAGAAAAATATGGTTAAATGATGACGGAACAGATGTTAAAATGAGTCCAATTACTGCACTACATACATTAGAAGAAGATGTTTTAATAAATAAACAAAATCTTACAGTACAACAGGCAAATGATATATTACAAAAAGCAGAAGGTGATTTACTCTATATTAAAGCAATATTTACACCAAATGATGATAAAGAATTTGGTATTCGTTTAAAATCAGACGGAAACAGAAATATGACTTATTTTACTTACAGCGTAAAGGAAGGAAAGATTTTTGGCAATACAAAGAATAAAGGAAGTGCTGCTTCAACAAATAATGTATCTGGAGAACTTTCTTTAGAAAATGGTAAATTAACGATGGAAATTTATATTGACAGATCCTTAGTAGAGGCATTTTTTAATGATACAAAATCTATTAGTATGCGTAGCTATGCTGCATATGATGCTCAAAAAGTAGAGTTGTTTTCAGACGGAGATGTTATTTTAGATGACCTGTATATAGCTAAAATGAAATCTATTTACAGTGAAAAGTAAAATTTGATTTATAATAGGCTGCCGCAGATTTATAGCAGCCTATTTATTTTTTCTATCTGGTATCTTCCTGTTCCCAATTATGATTTTTAAGCTTTTCATATTCTTCTTGGGTAATAGTTAAAATAGTTCCATGTTTATAGCGGTATGGAAAATGAAATTCCTGATCGGCAGGACTAAATTTTCCTTCTTTTAAACTTTTTCCGTGAAATGGAATATATCCCTGTTTTGATCCAGAAGCTCCGTAAAAGTCTAAAAACAGACACCATGTTCCATCTTCTAATCTTACAGCGGTTGGTGCTTCATAAAGTCCACTTTCTAATTTTTTCATACTTTCATCAAATGCTTCTACCCGTTTGAAAGGACCTTCTATTTTTTCAGAATATAACAGAATAATTTTAGCAGGATTTTTTTCACTTTTTACAAATAAATAATAAATTCCATCTTCTTCGTACATTGCTGAATCAATAACTCCACTATCTTCTTTATGATATAATAATTTTGGTTCAGAAAAATAAGAAAAGTCTTTGGTACGACTATAATAAATTCCTTTTTGATGATGTTTTTCTTCTGGCTGAGGAGATGACCAGTGAAGTATATAGTTTTCTTCTTTTTTATCATAGATTATATCAGGTGCCCACATACATCCAAATTTTGTATTCCCAATAGAAATTAATTTTTGTTCTGACCAATGAAGGAGATCGTTTGATTCCCAAACAGAAAAGAATTTACTCCCATGTTCTCCAATCTCGTCCCAAGAATGGTGATATTGATTTCTCATTCCATAAGAAAGACTAAGATCTGTGGCAAAAATATAAAAAGTTCCTGTTTGTTTACATCGAGTAATTGTGAAATCTCTTACTCCTTTATCTCCATAATATGCCCAAAGCACTGGTAAACCACGATTTATTTCTTCCCAGTAAAATCCATCTTTACTAACTCCAAAATAAACTTGTTCTCCATCAGGAGTTGTTTTTTCTCTAAAATGTACAAATAGATATGGCATAATTTTTTTAGATTCTCCTTTTTATTCTAACTTTAATTTTCTAAGTATAACATAACCTCTATTTAAAAGACAGTAATTCTTTTCTGATATTCTTGCTCTTTTTTCCTTTTATTCTTAATGATTCTTTATTGATAAAGATTATCAATATCATCTATTGACAATTATTTTGAGTTAGAATATACTAACCAATAGAATAATACAAGGAGGGTGAAGGAGGATGCCATTAACTTTAGCAAAACAAGGAGAAACAAATATAATTAAGCGAGTAGGAGGAAAAGAGGAAACGAAAAAATTTTTAGAAAGTCTAGGTTTTATTATTGGAGGGAGTGTAATTGTAATATCGGCAATCGGAGGAAATTTAATTGTCAACATAAAAGATTCTAGGATTGCCATTGGAAAGGATATGGCAAGTAAGATTATTGTTTAATATAGAAAAGGGGAGGAAATTGATTTGAAGACATTAAAAGAAATTGCCTGCGGGAAGACAGTAAAAGTAAAGCGGCTCAATGGAGAAGGACCTGTTAAACGAAGAATTATGGATATGGGAATTACAAAAGGCATCCCTGTATTTGTAAGAAAAGTTGCACCACTTGGAGATCCCATTGAAATTACTGTTCGGGGATATGAACTTTCAATTCGAAAAGCAGATGCAGAAATGATTGAAGTAGAGGAGTAGAGTATGGCGATTAAAATAGCATTAGCGGGAAATCCAAACTGCGGAAAAACCACATTATTTAATGCTTTAACAGGTGCAAACCAGTTTGTTGGAAACTGGCCGGGCGTTACGGTAGAAAAAAAAGAGGGCAGATTAAAAGGAGAAAAAGATATTATTTTAATAGATCTGCCGGGTATTTATTCCCTTTCTCCATATACCTTAGAAGAAGTAGTTGCGAGAAATTATTTAATTTCAGAAAAACCAGATGCAGTCTTAAACATAGTAGACGGAACGAATTTAGAACGAAATCTCTATCTTTCTACTCAGCTTTTAGAGCTGGGAATTCCAGTTGTAATGGCAGTCAATATGATAGACATTGTAGAAAAGACAGGAGATCAGATACATATTGATAAACTCAGTAAGAAATTAGGCTGCAAAGTAGTAAAAATTTCTGCACTGAAAGGAACAGGTATTTCACAGGCAGCAGAAAGTATTGTTACATTAGCAAAGCAAAAAAATTCTTTTTTACCAGTGCATACTTTTACAAAAGAAGTAGAAGAGATCATTGAATCAGTACAAGAAAAGCTACCAGAAGATATTTTAGAGGAACAAAAACGCTTTTTTGCCATTAAGCTTCTTGAAAAAGACAGTAAGATAAAAGAACAAATAAAGCAGATTCCTGATACTACAAAAGAAATAAAAGAATTAGAAGAAAAATTTGATGATGATACAGAAAGTATTATTACAAATGAACGATATGTGTATATTTCTTCTATTATAGAAGAATGTCGTACAAAAAGTAAGAAAAATGCTATTAGTATTTCTGATAAAATTGATCGTATTGTAACAAACAGATGGCTGGCACTTCCAATTTTTGCAGCAGTGATGTTTTTGGTCTACTTTATTTCAGTAACTACAGTGGGAACATGGGCAACAGATTGGGCAAATGATAAAGTTTTTGGAGATGGCTGGCACTTTTTAGGTATTGGATCTTCTGCCTATGAAAAAGCGGAAAAAGAATATACAAAAGCAGAACAGATTGTAGAAGCATTAGAAGAAGATAATACAATAACAACTGTCGATATTTGTGATGAAGAAGGAGAAGTGATAGAAACTGTAACTTTGACAGATACCATTTTACAGCAGGCAGCAGAAGATTTAGAAAAAGGAGAACCAGATTCAAGTGAATTTGGAGCATGGATTTTGGGAATTCCAGTTTTGATTAGAAATGGACTTGAGGCAATTCACTGTGCTGACTGGCTTAGTGGACTGATTTTAGATGGAATTATAGCGGGTGTTGGTGCAGTTTTGGGCTTTGTTCCTCAAATGTTAGTCTTATTTCTCTTTTTGGCATTTTTAGAAGCCTGTGGGTATATGGCAAGAATCGCATTTATTATGGATCGTATTTTTCGTAAGTTTGGACTTTCTGGAAAATCATTTATCCCTATGCTAATTGGAAGTGGTTGTGGTGTGCCAGGAATTATGGCTTCTCGTACCATTGAAAATGACAGAGATCGCAAAATGACAATTATGACAACAACCTTTATCCCATGTGGGGCAAAACTTCCGATTATTGCTTTAATTGCAGGAGCTTTATTTAACGGTGCATGGTGGGTAGCTCCAAGTGCTTATTTTGTTGGAATTGCAGCAATTATCTGCTCAGGAATTATTTTAAAGAAAACCAAATTATTTGCAGGAGATCCAGCTCCGTTTGTTATGGAACTTCCAGCTTATCATATGCCGACTGCCGGTAATGTGCTTCGAAGTATGTGGGAACGTGGGTGGTCATTTATTAAAAAAGCAGGAACGATTATTTTGTTATCGACTATTATACTTTGGTTTTTAATGCGTTTTGGATGGATAGACGGACAGTTTAAAATGTTAAAGGCTGAAGAATTAGATAATAGTATTCTTGCTTCTATTGGAAATGTGATTGTACCAATTTTTACGCCACTTGGCTGGGGTGAATGGAGATCCACAGTTGCCGCGGTTACTGGTTTAATTGCAAAAGAAAATGTAGTTGGAACGTTTGGAATATTATATGGATTTGCAGAAGTATCAGAAGATGGAGCAGAAATCTGGGGGACTTTAGCTGAAAGTATGAGTGCAGTATCAGCATATTCTTTTCTTGTTTTTAATTTACTTTGTGCTCCTTGCTTTGCAGCAATGGGAGCAATAAAAAGAGAAATGAATAATCGCAGATGGTTTTGGTTTGCAATTAGTTATCAGACAATACTTGCTTATATTGTATCCCTTTGTATTTATCAATTTACTGTCTTCTTTACAACAAAAAGTTTTGGAATTGGAACTGTAATGGCGATACTATTCACTTCTGGATTTTTATATTTATTACTTCGACAAAATAAAGAAAGAGAAACCATGAAATTAAGGATTAATCGTATGACAATAAAATGATAAAGGGGAGATTATATGGGAACAATGATAATAGGATTAATCGTAGGAGGAATCGTATTTTTCATTATAAAGGATATGTTACATCAAAAACGAGAAGGAAAATCAATTCAATGTGGAGGAAATTGTAAAAATTGTAAAGGATGTCAATAAAAAAAGTGTTGGGCACTAATTTTTAGTGCCCAACACTTTTTTACACTTCTAAATTATCGTCTTCTGAAACCTCTTCTACAAGAATATGTACCTTGTTAATTCGGTTCTTTTTTACAGACATAACCTGAAAAGTGACATGTTCATCTGTAATCTGTTCACCCTGTACAGGAAGATGATCTAAAAGATGAATAATATGTCCAGCGATTGAGTCGTAATCATCGGATTCTAAATTAAGCCCAACTACTTCATTAATTTCTTCCAACTTTGCCGATCCTTCTGCCATATATTCATTTGGCCCAATTCGACGAACAACATCGACCTCATCATCATCATATTCATCTCGAATTTCTCCGACAATTTCTTCTACAAGATCTTCAAGAGTGATTAATCCAGCAGTTGCACCATATTCATCTAGGACAATAACCATAGAAAACGATTCTTTCCGAATTTCATTGAGAAGTTCGGAAGTTTTTTTAAATTCATAAGTAAAATAAGGAGTACGTAAAAAGTCCTTTATATGAAAAGAGTCTTTTGCATCAGAATAAAAAAATAAATCCTTTAAGTTGATAATTCCAATTACATTATCTCTGGTATCTTGATAAACTGGAAGTCGGGTATAACGTTCCTTTCGAAAAGTTTCTAACAGTTCATCATAAGTCATATCAGAACTTGCAAAAGCCATATCGATTCTTGGAATCATAATATCTTTTGCAAGAGAATCTCCAAAATCCACTACATTCGTAATCATTTTACGCTCTTCACTCTCAATTACGCCTTCTTCATGACTGACATCTACAATAGTACGAAGTTCATTTTCTGTCATTGTAGTATGCTTTTCATTTGGATTAATATGGAATAGAAACATAACACCAGTAGAAAGTTTATTTACAATATAAATAACAGGTGTCAACACTTTAGTCAATAGATAGATCACTGGTGCAAAAGCAAATGCCAATCTTTCAGAATAAATTGTAGCAAGTGTCTTTGGTGTAATTTCTCCAAAAATTAAAATGAGTAGTGTAAGAATACCAGTTGCAATACCAGCAGCAGTATTTCCCCAAATTGCAATCGAAAGAGAAGTTGTTAAAGAAGAGGCCGACAAATTGACAACATTATTACCGATCAAAATTGCACTTAACATCTTTGACGGATCCTCAATTAGTTTGCTGACAGTAGCTGCACCCTTTACTCCCTCTTCAACCATACTTCGGATACGAAGTTTATTTAGAGTGGTAAGTGAAGTTTCTGCAGAAGAAAAAAATCCAGATAAAAGCAACAGAAAAAGTAAAATGATTAACTTTGTGGCGACACTGGGGTCCAAATATATCATCTCCTAAAATTAAAATATTTGATTATACCATTAAAAGGGTATATACATTACTATTATATCGTTTTTTTGCTATTATGTCAACAAAAGAAAATTCTTCCTCCACAACATACATTACAAGCAAGTTGGAGCATACACAATCTCAAACAGAGATTATTGCCTTCAAATGGATTTGTTCCATAGGGGTCTTTTTGAGTTTGATACCAAGCTCCACCGGACTGAATTTGATAGACTAAACGTTGATATTCAGGATTGCCGGGTTCTAAATGTTGAGCCATCTTAGCATGTTCTAGAGCAGTCATATTATTTCGAATACCAAGATTTGCAATGGCACTTAAATAATACCAACGTGCACTACGATTGGAAATGTCAGAGAGAGTTCTTAATGCTTCTTGATAATAGCCATTATTAATATAATTCATTGCAGCATTAAGTCGAATAAGTTCTGGATCAGAATTATCTGTATTTTGTTGGGTACGCTGTTGTCCCCATGTTCCAAAACCCCAAAAGCCTCCAAATGGATCTCCAGAAGTTTGTTCACCAGTAAAGTCAGAATCAGAATATCCTCTGGTACGTTCTTTCATAATTTGTTGATATGCCTGTTGAATTTCTTTAAATTTTGCCTCTGCCATTTCTTTATTTGGATTATTAATATTAGAGTCTGGATGATATTTTCGACTTAATGTTCGATATGCTTTTTTAATTTCATCATCAGAAGCATTTCGAGAAACACCAAGAGTCTGATATGGATCAAGCATTTTGATTCACCTGCCTTTTTCTTGTTGTGACAAAGAAGATCTCTGTTTTTTGACAGCTTCATACTTTTGCCAAACTCCAGAATATAAAATATTCCGCAAGATTGACGCATAATTTAAAATAGGGAGTTGCTCAAATAGACGGGAACATTCTGCCATCATCATAGTCAACATAGTTTGACAAAAAGATTCGAATTGAGAAGTTTTAAAAAGGGACAGTAAAGGATTAAAAGCTCCCTTTTTTTGATCTTGTTCAATATCTTCATAGGCATCTAAGAGATAGACAAATTTTCCAAGATAATACCCAATATTTCGTAAACTTTCTTCCCATTCGTCAGTATGATAGACGAAAATTTCTGCCATTAAAGTTCCAAAGCATCCAGAGAGCAGATCGAGATTAGTTTCTTTCTTTTTTTCATAATCGGCAATATGAGAAAGAGCATCTTGGATGACAGAAACTTTTTTTGGATAACGCATCTGAATTTGATGAAAATGTCTTTTCAGTAATTGTCCCGCTGCACGTTTTTTAAAATTATGTTCATCCATCCAATCATCTTTACATTTATAATAACTAAGAACAATATTCATATCTGCAACATAAGCAGTAAATTCATTTGTTAGGACGGGATGTTTGTGTATTGGATGAATAAGACATCGACAATGACTTGTTATTTCTTTTGGTTCATATAGACCAGTAAATAGCAACAGTAAAAAAGTCATATCATAAGTTAGTGTAGCTTGACCGATTCTTCCATATCTTTTTTTTAACTCTTCACATAATCCGCAGTAATATGCCTGATAAAGATCAAATTCTCGAAATTTTAGTTCTGCTTTATTAATTGTAATATAACCAAACATATAGACCGTAAACCTCATTCTTTCAGCTTTTCCGAATAAATTTAGTATGACATTTCGGACAGCTAATCTCAATCTTGCCACGTCCACGCGGAATACGGATTTTTTGTTTACAGGAAGGGCAAGTATAGATATGATGTGTTTTTCGTTGACTCATCAAAGAAGCTTCCCGTTGAAAGGTTGTCCTGATCTTATTTGTAAACTGTAAAAATTTTTGATTTTCTGCAAATCGTTTTTGCGTATTTTTAGAAAACATACGAACATAGCAATAAATTACACATAAAAAGCCTAGTAGGTTTAAAAAGGGCAATCTAAATAAGATAGAAACAAGCAATAAAATTAATCCAAATGTGGTAAGAAATCGAGAAAATGAATCGATACCATAGCAACCTTGCATAAAACGAAGAAATTTATCTTTTAGATTCATAAAAAACTCCATTCCATTAAAAAATAGTTCCATGTCATATTTTAGAAACGATATGTATATAGTACACGGTAATCTACAGAAATGTCAATATTACATTCATAAAGAAAATGTTAAAAAATTTGAAAGTATAAATTATGAACGAACTGTGAATGAAATATGAATTTTTGTATGAATAAAAAATTCCTGTTGATTTTTTAAAAAGAAGGGTGTAGAATCAGATTTGTAAATGAGAATCTATTTCAATATGATTGATTATAATAAGGAGTTATCACAAACGGGATACTCCTTATTACTGCGAGTGGGTTCACAAGGAGGATGTAAATTGAGAAAGAAATCCCATATTTCATTGGCGAAATATCTAATGAGCAACTTGGAGGAAGATGACCTAATTTTGCATAAAAAAGCATTTATGTTTGGGAGTATCCTGCCAGACTGTATGCCTTCTTTTTTAACTAGAAAGCATAATATAGAAGAAACATTTTCGATATTAGAAAAGGAATTATATAAAGTAACCGAAAAGTTTGATACAGAAAAAGGAATTAATACTTATTTTTGTAGACATTTAGGAGTAATTACTCATTATATTGCAGACTATTTTACATTTCCTCATAATGCAGAATTTACAGGAACATTACGAGAACATTGCAATTATGAAGAAGAATTGAAACATACATTTCGTGCCTATGTCAATAGTGAAGAGGCAAAACGATTCCGCAATGAAAATAAAACTTTTCAGACAGTAGAAGAAATCTGTGAGTTCATTAAACGGATGCACGAATGTTATTTGCAGACAGTACGTGCAGTGAAAGCAGATTGTAGATATATTGTAGAATTATGTTATCGTGTGACAGAAGCAATTTTACAGATTTTAGAGTTTCGTTCAGAAGAAAAACAAATACAACCGCTTTTACAGGGATAGAAAAAAGCTCCGAAAAGATATGATATAACTTTTCGGAGTTTTTTTAAAGAAATTTTAATTACCTATGGTAAAAGTAGGATTAGTATGTTATAATGCCAAAAGGAACATTCAGAAAGGAGGTATACTATGTTACATGAGTGTATAGATATTATTTCTGCTGGTGAAGAAAATACAACACCAGCAAAATTATTTACCTATTTGATTTCTGATACCACAGATCAAAAGAGGCTTCGTCCGGCAGTTATTATCTGTCCAGGCGGTGGATATTGTTTCACATCTGATAGAGAAGCAGAACCGATTGCACTTCAGATGATTGCCAATGGAATTTCAGCTTTTGTACTACGCTATCACGTCGCTCCAGCAAAATATCCAACAGCATTATTTGATCTTTGTGAAAGTATAAAATATATTCGGGAACATGCAAAAGAATGGTCGATTGATCCAAACAAAATTTTTACTATAGGTTTTTCTGCTGGAGGACATCTTGCCTGTTGTCATGCCCTTTTTTGGGCACAAGACTGGCTTTCAGAAAAATTAAAGACAACAAAGGAAATGATTCGTCCAAATGGATGTATTCTTTCTTATCCTGTCATTACTTCAGGAGAATATGCTCATAAAGATTCTTTTATACAACTTCTAGGCAATCAATATGAGGAATTAAAAGATGATCTTTCACTAGAAAAAAGGGTAAATGATCAAGTTCCGCCAATATTTCTATGGCATACGTATACAGATTCAATAGTACCTGTAGAAAATTCACTTCTATTGGTTATGGCACTTAGAAAACATTCCATTCCAACTGAATTTCATATGTATCCTGTAGGAGAACATGGATTAACATTAGCCACAAAAGAAACCATGCTTGCTGACGGCACAGGCTATCAGCCAGAATGTGCTGGATGGATAGATTTAGCGATTGCTTGGCTAAAAAGAACTTAGAAAGGAAACAAAAACCATGCTGGAATTAAGAAATATATCATTTGATGTTCCGGATCATTCTGGACGAAAAGAAATTATACGAAATATCAATCTTACAATAGAACAAAATCAATTTCTTGCGATTACTGGACCAAATGGCGGGGGAAAATCTACTCTAGCAAAAATTATTGTAGGAATTGAACAACCTACCAGTGGACAAATTTTTCTTGATGGACAAGATATTACACAGATGAGTATTACAGATAGAGCAAAGGCAGGAATTGCTTTTGCATTTCAACAACCAGTTCGTTTCAAAGGAATTACAGTAAAGGATCTGCTTCTTCTTGCTGCTGGAAAGGGACTTAGTAATTCAGGAGCTTGTGATCTGTTATCGGAAGTTGGACTTTGTGCAAGAGATTATATTAATCGTGAAGTCAATTCTAGTCTATCAGGAGGAGAGTTAAAACGAATTGAAATTGCTACCATTATTGCAAGACGTTCAAAACTTTCTGTATTTGATGAACCAGAAGCAGGAATCGATCTTTGGAGCTTTAGTAATTTAATTCGTGTATTTGAAAAAATGCACGAAGAGATTGCAGGTTCTATTGTAATTATTTCTCATCAAGAACGAATTTTAAATATTGCAGATCGGATTGTAGTAATTGCAAATGGAGAAATTGTACAACAAGGAGGAAAAGAAGAAGTGCTTTCTAATGTCCTTTCCGAATCTGCGGGATGTCCCTATAAAGGAGGTTCTGGAGTTGTAGCAGCACAGACGGGAATCACACAACAAAAAGAAAGGGGATGTTAAAATGGACTCAATTCAAAAGCAATTATTAGAAGAAATTGCAGGGCTTCATGAAGTACCTCAGGGAGCTTACAATTTAAGAGTAAATGGCGAAGGAACGGGAAGAAATACCACCGAACATATCGACATTGTTACTAAAACAGATAAACAGGGAATTGATATTATAATTAAACCAGGAACAAAAAATGAAAGTGTACACATTCCAGTGTTGTTAAGCCAAACAGGATTAAGTGATATGGTCTATAATGATTTTTATATCGGTGAAGATGCAGATGTTACAATTATAGCAGGATGTGGAATTCATAATGCCGGAGATCAAGCATCTAAACACGATGGAATTCATACATTTTATATTGGAAAAAATGCAAAAGTACGCTATGTAGAAAAACATTATGGCAGTGGAGATGGAAATGGAGAGCGTATTATGAACCCTCAAACAATTATTCATATTGAAGAGGGGGGTTCTATGCAGATGGATACTGTACAGATTAAGGGAATTGATTCGACAGTTCGCACTACAAAAGCAGATTTGGCAGATAAGGCAACTTTAGTAATTAAGGAAAAAATTTTAACTCATGGAAAACAGCTTGCAAAGACAGATTTTGAGGTCGATCTCAATGGAGTAGATTGTGGAGCAGACGTAATTTCTCGCTCAGTTGCAAAAGAAAATTCCCACCAGATCTTTCTTTCAAAAATTAATGGCAATAATAAATGTATGGGACATACAGAATGTGATGCTATTTTAATGGATCAGGGAAGTGTCAGTGCTATTCCACAACTTACTGCAAATCATCTTGATGCAAGTTTAATTCATGAGGCAGCAATTGGTAAAATTGCAGGAGAACAAATTATTAAATTAATGACATTAGGTTTGACAGAAGCAGAAGCAGAGGCACAGATTGTAAATGGATTCCTAAAATAGATAGGTTGGTCTTTTGATCGTAAGCTCCTTTTTTCTGGAATAAAATAAAGAAAAGAATACTGGGAGCTGATATATGCAGGATCAATACCAGAAAAAGGCCAAAAGAAAACTGATTACAGTCATTCTCTATCTGTTGCTATTAATTGGATGTACACTGTTTTTAAAGGGACAAAATACAGAAAGAGTTATAGAAGATGATGTTTTAGAACTTCATTTTTTATCTCTTAAAAAGGCAGATTGTATTTTAATCCGAACTGGAAAGAAGGCAATGCTTATTGATGCTGGTTGGAAGGATACCAAAAGACAGGTGACAGACTATTTAAAGAAACAGGGAATAAAACGATTAGACTATGTAGTGGCAACACATGGAGATGAAGATCACGTTGGAGGAATGGAAGAGGTCTTGAGAAAATTTCAAGTAGAAACTCTTTTCATTTCTCCTAAAAATGAAAGTAACAAAGACTATCAGGCAATGATTGGACGTGCCAAAAAGAGACAGACTAAAATCATTGTTCCAAAAGTTCCTTCGGAATTTTCTTTTGGAAATGCAAAAATAAAGATTCTTGCACCAGGAACAGCGGCATTAGCAGATGGTCAAACGAATAATTCTTCTTTGGTACTCTACATTACATTTGGTTCTCGAAATTTCTTATTCATGGGAGATGCTCTAAAAGAATCTGAAGCAGAAATTTTAAAAAAAGGTTATGAAATTCAAGCAGATGTTTTAAAAGTTGGACATCATGGATTTAATGATGCAACAACAGAAGCTTTTTTAGAAACTGTTGCACCAAAGTTAGCAATTATTACCTGTGAAAAAAAACAAGCACAGGATAAAGCAAATAACTTTGGAAGAATTGAACCAATGTTAAAGGAAAAAGAGATTGAATTATATTATACTGGAGATGGAACTTTATTTTTAAGCTGCGATGGAGAAAAAATCGAAGTACAACATGATACAAAGTAAAACAAAATAAGGAGCTGTTATACTAAGAAAATTAGATACAAGATATTGTATATTTAGTTCTTAGTATAACAGCTCCTATTATAAAAATTTTACTTTACATAAAAGTATAGATATGGTAGACTATAGATAGATATTTAGATAATTATCTAAATATCTATTAATTGCTTTTCAACATCAAATAAAGAAAAGAGGATAAAGATGTCAATGTTAAAAATTAAAAATTTTTCTAAAGTATATAAAGGAGGAAAGAAAGCGGTAGATAAGTTAAATCTTACGGTAGAAGCTGGAGATATCTATGGATTTATTGGTCACAATGGAGCAGGAAAGACAACAACATTACGTGCTATTGCAGGAGTTTTGGACTTTGAAGAAGGAGAAATTTTTATAGATCAAAAATCAATCCATGAAAAACCAATCGCATGTAAACAGGTTATGGCATATATTCCAGATAATCCAGACCTCTATGAACATCTGTCAGGAATTCAATACTTAAATTTTATTGCGGATTTATTTCAGGTAGATAAACAACAGCGATCAGAACAAATTTCTAAATATGCAGACGCATTTGAATTGACAAAAAATCTTGGTGACTCGATTGGTTCCTATTCACATGGAATGAAACAGAAACTTGCAGTGATCTCAGCTTTGATTCACAAGCCAAAGTTAATGTTATTAGACGAGCCATTTGTGGGGTTAGATCCAAAGGCAGCTCATCTTCTAAAAGGATTTATGGCAGAATTATGTAATGAGGGAAGTGCAATTTTCTTTTCTACACACGTTTTAGAAGTAGCAGAAAAGTTATGTAATAAGATTGCAGTAATTAAGGGGGGAAAATTGATTGCAGATGGAACAACAGAAGAAGTAAAGGGAAATCAAAGTTTAGAAGAAGTTTTTATGGAATTAATTGAAGATTTTAA
Organism: uncultured Lachnospiraceae bacterium; assembly: GCA_947089905.1. Lineage (GTDB taxonomy): Bacteria > Bacillota > Clostridia > Lachnospirales > Lachnospiraceae > MGBC140009. Next base: position 258,445 of record CAMUMG010000003.1, on the reverse strand, counting down.
ATAACAGAAAGCAGAGGGCAAGTATGAAAATGATTTTAAGGCTGACAAAAGTTCAGCTAGGTTCTGCATTAGATTTTATTTCACTTTTCCGAAAAAAAAATACAAAACCAAAAAATAAAAGTGTTTCTCTTATTTTTTTAATGACTGGAATTTTATTTGCTCTAATATCTGGAGCATACAGTTATATTTTTGGATTATCTTTTCAAATGGCAGGGCAACTTACATTATTGCCAGGGTTTATGATGGCAGTAGTCTGTATCGTTACTCTAACAATGACAATTTATAAGGTAAAAGGAACCTTATTTGGAACAAAGGATTATGATATTTTAATGTCGCTTCCTGTGCCAACCGCCTATATAGTAGCCAGTCGAATTTTGCTGCTCTATTGTATTAATTTCTTTTTTACAGCTATACTTGCGATTCCGAATATGATAATATATGGATATCTGGCAAGACCTCCATTTGGATTTTATCTTAGATTTTTCTTTGCTTTAGCTTTTGTACCATTAGTACCTATGATTTTGGCATGTGTATTTGGTATATTGGCAGCAGCAATAGCATCGAAGTTCCGACACAGTAACTTAGTAAATACAATACTATTCTTAATCTTAATTCTTTTCATCTTTAGCGTATCATTTCAAATGCAGCAAGAAGGACAGATTGCTGTATTAGGTGATGTATTGACAAGACAAATAGAAAGAATGTATCCATTAGCTGGAATGTATATACATGGAGTTGTAGAGGGCAACTTCATACAATTAGGAGCATTTTTAGCAATCTCAGGAAGTGCGTTTGTAGTCTTTTGTGTAATTATAGGAAAACTATTTTTAAAGCTAAATACTTCAATTACTGGTGTAAGTACAAAAAGTAATTATAAAATAAAAGAATACAAAAAAACAACTCCATTTCGAGCTTTATTTTTTAAAGAAATTAAACGAGTATTTTCATCTACTATATATTTTTTAAATTCCTGTATCAGTATGATACTTATGACAATAGCTGTATTGGTTGTAATAATAGTAAAACCAGAGCAAATGATACAAATATTGCAAGTTCCAAAGATGATGTCTTTAATAAAACAGATGATGCCTTTTTTATTTGCAATCTTAGTAGGAATGACTTTTTCGGCTGCCTGTTCTATTTCCCTAGAGGGAAAAAGTTTATGGATTTTGCGCTCTGTTCCAGTAGATGTTAAAACAATTTTTAAAAGTAAAATTGCAGTCAATTTAATTTTGGTACTTCCGCTTTTGACCATAAATACAATTTTAATTGGAGTTTTTTTTGAGCTTTCTATCTTAGAGTTTGCTGTTACCTTTTTTATTCCTGTATTGTACTCAGGCTTAGTTTCCATTGGTGGACTTTTACTCAATTTAAAATTTCCGCTATTGACTTGGACGAATGAAACCGTAGTCATTAAACAGAGTGCTGCATCCATGCTCACTTCTTTAGGGGGAATGTTGTGTGGTATTATTCCGATTTTACTTTTAACGATTTTTTCAATCCCTGCAAAATGGATCTTTGCAGGGACAGCACTTGTTGTTGGACTGCTTATATTACTGTTTTGGAAACTATTAATAACATGGGGCATAAAGAGATTTGAGTCCCTATAATACACCTGATTTTTTATTAATTTCATCAACATGTTTTTTTAAAATATTAATAATATAACCAGTTAAAGAACGATTATCTTCTTTTGCAAGACGTTCTAATTCGGTTTTTAATGTTTTGTCCATATTTATAAGAACACCCGTCTTGTCTTTGGAAATAGCCATATAATCACCTCCATGCAATGAATTTTAACACATAGAGAAATTATAGTCAAGTTATATAGATTATAGAAAAAGAAAAAAATTAAAAAAAGAGGAAAGGAGCAGAAAAACGATTGAATAACGCATTTAAAGCTTTAGCAGACCCAACAAGACGAAAAATACTAGAGCTTTTGTCCGAAGGGGATAAAAATGCAGGGGAGATCGCAGACTATTTTAAAATCAGTAAGCCGTCGATAAGCCATCATTTAAGTATTTTAAAAAATGCAGATCTGGTGATAGATGAGCGACAGGGACAAAATATTATTTACTCTCTCAATATGACAGTGTTTCAAGATTTAGTAAAATGGTTTTTTGACTTTACCAAAAAAGATAATTAGTATGGAGGGTAAGAATGAAACGACAAACAATAATAATTTTAGGAATTTGTATTATTTCTTTACTTGCGACCTGTATCAGTTATTTTTATCTTCCAGAACAAATACCAATCCACTTTGATATTGATTTTCAACCAGATAGATATACAAACAAAGAATGGATTTTTCTGATAGGAAGTTCACCTTTACTATGTTATCTTTCTGGAAAGTTTTTGAAAAGAATTGAACCAATGAAGACAGATTTAAGGAAAAATATCTATGTTTATGATATTTTAATATCTATACTCTCCCTTTTATTTTTAGGTATGAACTGGGTTACAATATATTTTTCCTTTGAGGAACATATAAAAAATACAGAAAGATTTCAAATATTTCCTTTCTTTTTTGGTCTTTGTCTTATATTACTTGGAAACTACCTTCCTATCGTTAGAAAGAATTATTTTTTAGGTATACGAACTCCTTTCACATTACAAGGAGAGATAAGTTGGAAAAAAACAAACCGATTAGGAGGATATCTATTTGTAACTTTAGGACTACTTCTTTGTTTAGGAGGTATTTTAGGAAACAAACAAATATATATAGCTACATTTGTATGGTTTCTTTTAGGGGTTTTACTGTTATTTATCTATTCTTATTTCATTTACTGTAAATACGACAAAAAGTAGCTATATTTCACAAGAAACGAGTGAATCGTTTGCTTTTTAAACATTTTCTTTATAAAAGTTTTCTTCATATGTTTCTCACGAAATATATTCTTGACAAGATTGTATTTTATGTTAAAATAAAAAACATATCAAAGGCGATGAAGGTGTTTTCTAGGTAATATACTTCGTTCAGAGAGATGAGGTCATTGGCTGAAAGCCTCGTTACGTTCAGAATATCACTGAATTTTCCCACCAGAGCTGCATCTTTGAAACCGAATTTTTCGGTAAGTAGGAGATGACGTTTAGCATACGTTATCAGCTAAAGAGTGTTTGTGTATAAAGACATGTTGCTATCTTTATATACAAAAAGTAGGGTGGTACCACGGATGATACAACTAACTCCGTCCCTTCAGGGTGAAGGGATGGAGTTTTTTTGCCCTTTATCCAAAGAAAATAAAGAATCGGTGGCGGCTAGGTTCTGCCGGAAATGGAGGAAAGCATATGAAGGAAAAGCTTCAGACATTAAAAGAGGCTGCACTTTCACAAATTAATACGGCTGGGGGCTTGGATAAACTAAATGAAATTCGAGTAGCTTTTCTTGGAAAAAAAGGAGAGATAACCTCAGTATTAAAATCATTAAAAGAAGTAGCACCGCAGGAACGACCTGCTTTTGGACAGTTAGTCAATGATGCAAGATCTATGATCGAAGAAAAATTAGAAGAAAAAAAGCGTACATTAGAAAAGAAACTTAGAGAAGAGAAAATGAAGGCAGAAACAATAGATGTTACTTTGCCTGCCAGAAAACCAATGTTGGGACACAGACATCCCAATACGATTGCGCTAGAAGAAGTAGAGCGAATTTTTGTTGGAATGGGCTATGAAGTAGTAGAAGGACCGGAAATTGAATACGATTACTATAATTTTGAGGCATTAAATATTCCAAAAAATCATCCTGCCAGAGATGAACAGGATACGTTTTATATTACAGATAGTATTTTACTTCGTACTCAGACTTCACCTGTTCAGGTGCGGGTGATGGAACAAAAGAAGCCTCCTATTCGTATCATTGCGCCAGGTCGTGTTTTTCGTTCAGATGAAGTAGATGCTACACACTCACCAAGCTTTCATCAGATCGAAGGCTTGGTTATTGATAAAAATATCACGTTTGCTGATTTAAAAGGAACACTTGCTCAGATTGCTAAAGAGTTATTTGGACAAGAAACAAAAGTAAAATTTCGACCGCATCATTTCCCATTTACAGAACCATCTGCGGAAGTAGATGTTACCTGCTTTAAATGTGGAGGAAGTGGATGCAGATTCTGTAAAGGTTCAGGATGGATTGAAATTTTAGGCTGTGGAATGGTGCATCCAAGAGTATTAGAAATGAGCGGAATTGATCCAAAAGAATACTCTGGCTTTGCATTTGGCGTCGGTTTAGAGCGAATTGCATTATTAAAATATGAAATTGATGATATGAGATTGTTATATGAAAATGATACTAGATTTTTGAAACAATTTTAGATGAAAACACAATGCAGAAATGAGGGAAATTATGAATACACCACTTTCTTGGATTCGTGCCTATGTGCCAGATTTAGATTGTAATGCGCAAGAATATATGGATGCTATGACTTTGACAGGAACAAAAGTTGAAGGATATGAGAAACTTGATGCAGATTTAGATCAGATTATTGTAGGAAGAATCAATAAAATAGAAAAACATCCTGATGCAGATAAATTAGTTATCTGTCAGGTACAAATTGACGAAGAAGGAGCGAGTGTCCAGATTGTGACAGGTGCTCCCAATGTCAAAGAGGGAGATGTTGTTCCAGTTGTATTAGATGGAGGACGTGTTGCAGGAGGACATGACGGAGAGAAAGTATCCGGTGGAGTAAAAATTAAAAAGGGAAAATTAAGGGGAGTGGAATCAAATGGAATGCTTTGTTCTATCGAAGAGTTAGGTTCTTCAAGAGAATTATATCCAGATGCTCCTGAAAATGGAATCTATATTTTTAGTGATAATCCTGTTTATCAAGAATTAAAGTTGGGTTCTTCTGCTATTTCTGCTTTAGGTTTAGACGATATTGTATTCGAATATGAAATTACTTCAAATCGAGTAGATTGTTTTGGAGTTCTTGGTATTGCAAGAGAGGCTGCCGCTACATTTAAAAAAGAATTTATACCTCCTGTTATAAAAGAAACGGGTAATTCAGAGAATGTATCTGATTATATTTCAGCAGAAATAAAAGATCCTGATCTTTGCAGTAGATATGTAGCAAGGGTAGTAAAAAATATTAAACTTGCACCATCCCCTGCTTGGATGCAGAGAAGACTTGCAGCAAATGGAATTCGTCCAATCAATAATATTGTAGATATTACAAATTATGTGATGGAAGAATACTCTCAGCCTATGCACGCCTATGATTTAGATCAGATTGAAGGTAGAAAGATTATTGTTCGACGCAGTAATGAGGGAGAACAATTTCAGACATTAGATGGACAGATGAGAACATTGGATTCTTCTATTCTTATGATCTGTGATGCCCAAAAACCGATTGGAATTGCTGGAATTATGGGTGGAGAAAATTCAAAAGTAACAGATGATGTTAAAACACTTTTATTCGAAGCTGCTTGTTTTGATGGAACTAATATTCGTCTGTCTGGAAAGAAACTTGGAATGAGAACAGATGCTCAAGCAAAATTTGAAAAAGGATTAGATCCAAATACCGCAATGGAAGCGATGAACCGTGCCTGTCAGCTTATTGAAGAATTAAATGCTGGAGAAGTAGTCGGTGGAGCAGTAGATATTTATCCAAACAAAAGAGAAAAAACTCGTGTAAAGTTTGATTATACCCATGCAAATCGTCTTCTTGGAACAGATATTCCAAAAGAAGAAATGATTTCTTATTTCAAAAAGATCGATTTAGAATATGACGAAGCTACAGATGAAGTCATAGTTCCAACATGGAGACAAGATATTGCCTGTCAGGCAGATTTAGATGAAGAGGTAGCCAGATTTTATGGCTATGATAAAATACCTGTTACTTTGCCAAGTGGAGAAGCCATGACAGGCAGACTTTCTTTTAAACTGCGTTTAGAGAGTATGGCAAGAGATTTAGCACAACAGTTTGGATTTTCAGAAGCACAGACTTATTCATTTGAAAGTCCAAAGGTATTTGATAAACTTTTATTAGAGCCTAACGATCCATTAAGACAAACTATCGTAATTTCAAATCCTTTAGGAGAAGACTATAGCATTATGAGAACTCTTCCACTCAATGGAATGTTATCTTCTTTAGCAACCAATTACAACCGTAGAAATAAAGACGTAAGACTTTATGAACTGGCAAATATCTATCTACCAAAAGAAGATAGTACAAAACTTCCAGATGAAAGGATGCAGTTTATTCTTGGAATGTATGGAAAGGGAGATTTCTATGATTTAAAGGGAGTAGTAGAAGAGTTTTTAGAGAAAATAGGAATAAAGAAACCTTTAACCTATCAGCCAAATATAAACCGCAACTATTTCCATCCGGGACGTCGTGCAGAGATTTACTATGAGCAAGAGTCAATAGGATATTTAGGAGAGGTACATCCAGAAGTACTTGACCGTTATGAAATTGGAGAAAAGGTCTATATTGCTGTTTTAGATATGCCAAAGGTTACAGAACTGGCAAATTTTGAAATTAAATATATGGGTATTGCAAAATTTCCAGCAGTGACAAGAGATATTAGTATGCTAGTAAAGAAAGAGATTTTAGCAGGTCAAATTGAAGAAGTCATTCGCAGGCAGGGCGGAAAACATATGGAAAGTTATCATTTGTTTGATATTTATGAGGGAGAACAAATTCAACAAGGATATAAGTCTATGGCGTATTCTATCTGTTTTCGGGCGAAAGATAAGACTTTAGAGGAGAAGGAAATCACTGCAACAATGAATAAGATTTTAAAAGGATTGTCAGAGCTTGGAATTGAACTAAGACAATAATTACAAAGGGATGTCACAATAAGCGTTAAACATATAAGATATAGTATTAATATTAAAATTTACAATATCTTATATATGGTTTCCTTAGTGCGACATCCCCTTTTTGTAACAGAGATCATAAGATTGAAAGAATTTTATCATACTTTTGACATATATGCTGAATATGATTTAAAAGAAAAGATAGGAAGAAAAGGAATTTTATAACATTCTGTCATAAAGGCAGAGAAAAAATCAAGTTTGTGTACAGCAAAGAAATGAGGTTAGAAATGAAGAAAAAGTGTTTTCGAGTATTTTCCCTCGTACTTGCCCTATTGCTTCTTATAACTACAGTGTTATTTTCAGCACCAACATCAATATATGCTGCTAATGACCCTGCATTTAATAAGACAAAGCTTAGTATTGTGGTAGGAAGAACTGCAACCCTTACAGTAAATGATGCTTCCAGTGCTGTTTCTATGGTCTGGTCGTCGTCTAAAAAATCTATTTGTACTGTAAGCAGCAGAGGGGTTATAACAGCGGTTGCAGCAGGAAAGGCAGTAGTAAAATGTAAGTTGACATTTAGTGATAATTCAACAAAAACGCTCTCTTGTAATGTTACAGTAAAAAAACGGGTAGAAGGAACATCGATTCAATTTAAAAATTTGGATATTTCAGAAATGAATGCACAAGTGCTCTCTGTCGGAGAAAAATTTACTACGACATGGCAAAAATCACCTTCTAATACAACAGATTATGCGTATTTTTCTGTAGAGGATACAGAATATGCAAAAGTTTCAAGTTCTGGTGTAGTGACAGCATTAAAACCCGGAGTAACAAAACTTTGGGTACGTCTTGGAGTAAATCAAAGTGATTCAGAAAGAGATGGAAATAAAGCAGTTGATTCCGTATTTTTATTAATCTTGCCAAAGGAAGGAAACGTTACAACTCCAACCCCAACGCCAATATACACTCCAACCCCAACACCAGTTCCATCGGGTATACCTATTACTCCTACTCCAAACATTACACCAACCCCAATTCCAACAGGTGTACCAATTTTGACTCCAACTCCAACCCCAACACCGAATATAGCACCTCAAGTACTTGCTATTCAATTAAATAGTTCCAGAGAGTTAGAGATTGCTTTTAGTACTCCGATTGATGATACTTCAGTTATTGATGGAACAGAACGTCTCATTTCAGGAACGGTGTTTGTGACTGGATTAAGTAACGCAGCATCTGTAGGAACGATTGTTCCTAAGATAAGTAAAGATAAAACAAAACTTTATCTGACAACGACAGAACAATTTAACGGAACCTATATTATAACGATATCAGAAAATGTAAAGACAGTAGATGGTAGAAGTATTGCTGCATATACAAAACAATGTGAATTAAAAGATAAAACAGGGCCAAACTATGTTAAAACAACGGTTGATGATGCAGGATATCTGAATACGATTACATTTAATGAAGCATTGGATATAAGCGGACTACAAATTGTCAGTGTTAATGGTGCATTAAATGATACATTAAAATATCTGCTTCAGGAGAAAACAAATTATCGTTTAAGTGATGATAAAAAGTCTATTTTAATTGATTTAAGTTATGGCGGCGTTGAAAAAATGGGTGCGGCCGTTCAAATGACAGGAATTAAAGATATGGCTGGAAATCTTGCCGATCCTTGGATTACAAGTGTCAATGTCTATACCGACGCAGGGGTAAAACCATTAGCAAAACTAATAGAGATTAAAAGAACTTCAAAGAGTTTACTTCAGGCAACATTTGATCGTTCTATTACTTATGGCGGAAGGCTTATGTTAAATAATGTAGAACTTCAAGGCGTTATTGATGAGAAGGATCAAAAAATTGTCTACTATACCATTCCAGATACCTTAAAAAATCTGACAGGAAATCAGGTGGTAAGTCTGACTAATTGGTCAAGTGTAAATGCAAATACCTTCCAGAGTGCAAATGAAACTAGATACATCAATTTTACACTGGATACACAGCCTCCTTCTGTCATTAAAGCAGAGATGGGAACGACAACTGAAAATAACGTATCCAAAACAGTACTCAATTTAACTTATAGTGAACCAGTGACAATCAGTGCAATTACAGGAACAATTACGGCTAAAGTTCATGGTAATGATGGAACAATATTAAGTAAAACATTCCACTATACTGCTTCTTCTAGGGATTCTAAAGTTGTACTTACCTTTGATGTAGGAGAGGGAACAGAAGGCGGAGTCTATACCTTTACTTTACCAGAAGGGCTTGTTATAGATAAGTTTGAAAACTTCTCAAAACAGCAATCTGTTGCAACAAACCGCACAGGAGATTCTTCTATGACGCTTCCAAAGCCAACAAGAATTGAACAGGATCTGACTAACCCAAGTGTCATAAATTTATATTTTAATAATAAGTTAGATTTGACTTCTATAACAAATTTATCTAACTATAAATTTGGAGAATCCTATCCAATTAGTGCAGAATGTGTTTCCCAGACCGAAACGGATTCACAGATCAAACTGACCTTTGCAAGTGGTGCTTTTCCTTATTCAACAAGTTATCCATTTGTATTAAAAGGAGTGAGTGGATATGCCGGTTCCTATGGACCGTTACAAGAATATACAGGACAGTTTGGATTGGTAGAGAATGTAACACCATATATTAAACGTTCAAGGCTTACCTCAACTTCTTCAATAGAAGTAGAATTTTCAGAAAATATCACAGGAAACTGTGAAGTGATTGTTTATCTCAATGGAGTACCAGTTGCTTGTTCTACTGTACTTTACGATGGAATTTTATACATATCATTAGTAAATCCAACTTCTTCTACTAATATTTATTATATTGTCACAAGTAATGAGCTATATGACATTTATAACAATAAAGCAGATATTCCTTTAAACACACCAAGGTATGTATCTGTACAATAAAAACATTTCTTTTTAAGTAGTATAGGAGCTGTTACAAAATAGAAAAACAATATTTTGTAACAGCTCTTTTGAATCGATTAAAAGAACCCTTGCAACTCTTTTTAGGCTAGTGTATAATAAGAAAAGCTATGAATTAGATTGGAGATTTTTAGTGAAAAAACAAACTCGTACTCTCATAAGGGCAGTTTGCTGGCTGCTTTTTATTTTATATTTAATTGGGATATCTTATTTTATGTTTTTTAGTGAACGGTTTGGAAGATCAGGAAATACAGAAGAGTATCGTTATAATCTAGTATTATTCCGAGAAATTCGCCGATTTATTACCTATCGAAAAGAAATTGGGTTGGAAGGTTTTTTGGTAAATATTTTTGGAAATGTTTTGGCGTTTGCACCCTATGGTTTTTGTCTTCCAATGTTAAGTAGTAAGGATAATCGATTATTTCGGGTTTTAATAGCAACATTTTGTTTTAGTTTATTAATCGAGTGTATTCAGCTATTTTATAAAATTGGCTGTTTTGATGTAGATGATCTTTTCTTAAATACAATAGGTGGGGTTATAGGTTTTCTTACTTATCGATTTTGTAGATGGATATTAAGACGTCATACTAATCTAAAACAAAAAGAGGGAAAACAGGGGGAGAATAGTGTTTAGAAAAAGAGAGAGCTTTAAGTTCAAAGGACGGAAACATTCAGTAAGAGGAAATTTTTCTGTAATAATTGGTTGTTTTGTTTTGATCTTATTTTTCATTACAGTAGGAATCTCTGGTAGTCAAGGAGGAAACAGTGGTTCTTGGATTGGACTGACAGGATTTTCATCCTTTTTTCTTTCTATTATTGGTTTTATTTTAGGATATATTGGCTTTAAAGAACAAGATATTTATTATATTGCGCCCCTAATGGGTGTCATTATAAATGGGTTGTTGATGATTTTATATTTAAGCTTATATTTTATTGGCTTTATGTCATAAAAAATGTGAAATGAGGAGAAAAAATGGAACGGTTAAAACAGCAGATGAATTTTTTAATGGAAGTAGATAAGGTAAAGAAGATAATTAGACAGACTTATCTAGCAGACGGAAGCAGAAAAGAAAATGATGCAGAACATTCTTGGCATTTAGCATTGATGTGTGTATTGTTAAGTGAATATTCCAATGAACCGATTGATGTTTTAAAAACCATGACAATGGTTTTAATTCATGATATTATTGAAATTGATGCAGGAGATACGTATGCGTATGATACTGCTGCAAATAAAACAAAAAAGGTACGTGAGATAGCGGCGGCAGAAAGAATCTATCATTTGCTTCCAAAGGATCAGGCAGAATATCTTAGAAGTTTATGGGATGAATTTGAAGAGGGAATAACAAAAGAGGCTAGATTTGCGATTACTTTAGATAAGCTGCAACCTCTTTTATTAAATGATCAAACCAAAGGAAGATCGTGGAGAGAACATGAAGTAGTACTAGAACAAGTATTACAGAGAAATCAAAATACCCATTTGGGTTCAGAAATACTTTGGAATTATGCAAAGGATATAATTGATAAAAATGTAGAACAAAAAAGACTTCCAATTGGAAAAAAAGAGAATGAGGAATAGTATGGAAATATTAAAGGAACGATTTGAACTTAGTCTTGAAAGAATTTCTCAGATTCCAAATGAGCAGACAGTTCCAGAACAGTACTTAGATTATTTTAAAAAAGGGGCAAATTTTCTGCTTTTATTAGCAGAGATCTCAAAACAGGTAAGAGATGGTTCTCTATATAAAAAGACAGAAAAAGAATTATCAGAGTATAATCATAAATTATATAAAGATATTCTTGTAGAAGCATATCAGACAAGCTATACAAATCCAGAATATACAGTTTTACTATTTGGAGAACGAATTGGAAAAGAGATTTCTTGCCTTACGGCAGAACTAAGAAGTTTAATTACACCAACATTTAAAGGACAACTGTTTGAATTAACAGTTGGATTTGAATTATTTTTAGAAATATATCAATATTTTCAAACAATAGAGGATACAGAAGAATTATATCAAGAATTTCACAATGCTTTATATTATTATGTTCATGACTATATGGAAGAGTTTACGATTCAGTTTTTAAAAGAAGATTTTGATTCAAAGGATTGTTTTATTAGAAATCTTTTAATCAATGGAGATACTACAGATAGTAAAATTCTATATTTTTATGGAGAATACATTTCAGAAAATGAAAAAAGAACGGCTGCCTTTTTAAATTCCTTACCAGAAAAACAGCTCTCTGCTATGGCAGATACCTATGTTGAGGGATATATTCGTGGATTTTCAGTAATGGGATTAAGTTTTGAAAAGAAAAATATTGTGTCCATTCGCTATCCGATTGGATTTGAACGTATGATACAGATTGCTATAAAACGTTTAGAAAAGATCGGAAAGGAAGTAACAATCAATATTCGTGCTATATCACTGGCTGGACGTATTCAGGGAAGAAGAGGTGGACACTGTTCAACCACTCCAAATCCACAATATGATTATGATCACCGTTTTGACGATGGTCTGTTATATGATAAAAGGTTAAAAGAAACTGCATGGAATGCAAGAAAAGCAGCCTTAGAACAGTTTAAGGAAAAAGCAGCCCTTTTTGCAGGTCCAGCACTAGTACAATCTTTTGGAGAGCCAGAATATACTCCATATTTAAAAGCACAGGCAATTCAAAGAAATGTTAAACAGCAAGAATTAATAACAAAACAACAAAGAGATATTAATCTTTTACAAAGAGAATATATTAATCCAGAAGAAACTTCCTATACAATGATTGCTTATCCTATTCCTAGTATTGGAAAAGATTTTGAAGAAATTTTTAAAGAAACCGTTAAAATTAATACATTAGATAATACACTTTATCAAAAGATTGGGCAATGCCTTATCGATGTTTTGGACTGTGGGGAATGGGTGAGAGTAAAAGGACAAAATGGAAATAAAACGGATTTGACCATTCATTTACAATCTATTTCTGATCCACAAAGAGAAACAAAATTTGAAAATTGTACAGCAGATGTGAATATTCCAGTTGGGGAAGTATTTACTTCTCCCCTTTTGGAAGGGACAAATGGACTGCTCCATGTTAAAAAAGTATATTTAATGGGGTTGTATTATAGAGATTTATCCTTAGTATTTAAAGATGGAATGATTATTTCTTATGATTGCAAAAATTTTGAATCAGAAGAAGAAAATCAAACATTTTTAAAAGAAAATCTGATGTTTGGACATGATACTCTGCCAATGGGAGAATTTGCGATTGGAACAAATACAACTGCTTATGCGATGGCACAAAAATACCAAATTCAAGACAAGCTTCCCATTTTAATTGCAGAAAAAACAGGACCTCATTTTGCAATAGGTGATACCTGTTATAAGATGAGTGAAGATCATAAAATGTATAATCCAAACGGTAAAGAGATGATAGCAAGAGAAAATGAATGTTCTGCTCTTCGTAAGACAGAGATAGAAAAAGCTTATTTTAACTGTCATACAGATATTACAATTCCATACGATGAAATTGGAGAAATTGCTTCGGTACAAAAGGATAATACAAAAACTCTTATCATTCAAAATGGTCGGTTTGTACTTCCTGAAGTAGAAATCCTGAATGAACCATTATAAAAAAATTAAAAAAGTGAAAGGAAGGAATAGCTATGGCTAAGGTTGGTATTGTTATGGGAAGTGATTCGGATCTTCCTGTTATGAGTAAAGCGGCTCAGATGCTTGAAAAATTTGGAATAGAATATGAGATGACTGTAATCTCTGCACATCGAATGCCAGATATCTTTTTTGAGTATGCAAACAATGCAGAAAAAAAAGGCTGGAAGGTAATTATTGCAGGAGCAGGCGGAGCAGCCCATCTTCCGGGAATGGCAGCAGCAATTTTTCCACTTCCTGTTATTGGTGTGCCAATTCATACAAAGACATTAAATGGTGTAGATTCTTTGTATTCTATCGTTCAAATGCCTTCTGGAATTCCAGTTGCAACGGTCGCAATCGATGGAGGTGCAAATGCCGGAATTTTAGCAGCAAAAATTTTAGCTGCTTCTGATCCAGAACTTTTGGAAAAGATAAAAGCATATAAAGAAGAATTAAAGGAAGGTGTAGTAGCGAAGAAAGAAAAATTAGAAAAGGTAGGATATCAGGAATATTTAAAGGCATAAATCCCATTTTATAAAATGAAAATCGAAAGAGCAGAAAAACCAAAAATGATAGAAAGTTTGGTTCTTCTGCTCTAATATTTATAATTATTTTCCTAATCGAATCATATGAAAACTCTTATCACATAAAACTGCATGAAGAACTCCATTTTCTATTTTTGCACCAGTGCCAGTAGATAATGATACAGTATCTGGATTTTCTTGTGTATTGACTGCTTTGAGATCTGGATTGGTAAGGGTGAGATGTTCTTTTATCTGATATCCTTCAAATTGACGCAGATCACAAGTCAATTCCATAGAATCTTCTAAATCTTTATTGACAGCAAAAATTACCAGTTCTTCTTTTTCTTTATTTCTAACACAGACAGCATCTAAATAAGGGGCATCACCTTGTTTACTTTCGTAGACTGGAGACTGTACAACTGTTTGAAGTACAGTACCTCTTCCATAATTACTGATTAGTTCAAATGGATAGTAGATAGTCTGTTTCCATGCTCCAGTATCAGAAGTCATAATTGGAGCGATTACATTGACAAGTTGTGCCAGGCAGGCAACTTTTACACGATCTGCATGACGTAGTAATGTAATCATCATACCTGCGACTAATAGAGCATCTTCAAAATTATAAATATCTTCTAATTGATGAGGAGCTTTACACCAACGTTCAATCTTCTGATCATTGGAGTGATACCATACATTCCATTCATCAAAAGATAAATGGATCGACTTTTTCTTTCTCTGTTTTGCTTTTACTGCATCACAAATAGAAATAACAGAAGTGATAAATTTATCCATTGCAACTGTATTTGCAAGAAATTCAGGTGTATTATTTTCTTGATTTCCATAATATTGATGTAGAGATAAATAATCTACTTGATCATAACATTCAGAAAGAACCGTATCTTCCCAAGTTCCAAAGGTGTCCATCATCAGAGAGGAACTGCCACAGGCAACTAATTCAATCGTAGGATCTACCATTTTCATAAGCCGACCAGCTTCTGCAGCCGTTTTTCCATATTCCGCAGCCGTTTTATGTCCCATTTGCCAAGGTCCGTCCATTTCATTACCAAGACACCAAAGCTTAATGTTATGAGGATCTTGATAACCATGAGACTTACGAAGATCACTGTAATAGCTTCCACCTTTGATATTACAATACTCTACAATATTTTTTGCATCTTCAATCCCTCTAGTTCCTAAATTGACAGCCATCATAGCACTGGTATTTGCTTTCTTTACCCAATCCATAAATTCATTTAAACCAAATTGGTTTGTTTCAATAACTTCCCAAGCTAAATCTAACTTTTCAGGACGTTTTTGTTTTTCACCAACTCCATCTTCCCAATGATATCCCGATACAAAATTTCCACCCGGATACCGAACAATAGGAACATTTAATTGCTGAATCAATTTTAAAACATCCTTGCGAAATCCTGATTCGTCTGCTAATGGACTGTCTGGCTGATAAATTCCCTCATAAACAGCCCTTCCTAAATGTTCAATAAAAGAACCATAAATTCTTTTGTCAATATCGGATATTTCAAAATTTTTGTCAATACAAATCGTTGCTTTTTTCATAATATAAGCCTCATTTCTGTATATTTTTATTCGTACAATCTTTTGGATACCTTTATTATAACAGAGAGAAGTTAAGAAACAACTACAAATATTCTTCGAATCTTGCTGTTTTTTCCGTTCTATATTTTCAAAACGCATTTTTACATATAAACCATAAAATAGTCAAGACATACTTTGAAAAAATTGTTATACTACTATTACATCATGATGAAAAGAAGGAAATAAAATGGGTTATTCAACTATGGCACATGCCTTGATTAGTTATATAGAAAGTTATATAAAAGACTTTGATATTAAAGAGATGTCAAAGAGTTTTGGATTTTCAGAGATCTATATTCGAGAACTGTTTTTGAAGAATATAGATATGCCTATTATGCAGTATTATAAAAGAAGACGTCTTCTTATTTCTGCTTTTGATGTATTACATTCTAATAAAAAAATAATTGATATTGCATTGGAGTGTGGATTTTCCAATCATGAATCCTATACTAGAGCTTTCCGAAAAATTTTTGGTATGTCGCCAAGTGAGTTTCGCCTGAATCGATCCTTAATTGAAAAAAGGAGTGATAAGTTAATCATGAAACAAGATCATGAAAATACAATATTATATGGAATTCGAAAGATTGAACAGGGAACATATGAAAGTAACACAATGTTTCCGATTTGTGTAAAAGCAGTATCAGAATATTTAGGGGATAATATTTCCTATGCCTTTATTATGGCAGCAACCGGAGCAGCGTTTCGTTTAGTATGGAATCGGGAAATATGGGAGTTAAGCAATATTGATATATACCATACTTTAAATGAATCAAATGATATTTATCAGTATGGGGCAAAAGCATTAAAAAGAGAATTTTCTTTCTTGGGAAGAGATAAGGATATAACAAAAGAAGATTTTAAAAATTATATAAAATCAAATATAAAAAAGGGCTATCCAGTAATTGCATTAGGAATTATTGGACCACCAGAACCATGTATTATTACAGGATATGATTGTGACGGAGATGTTATGATAGGATGGAACTTTTTTCAAAACGATCCTGAGTTTTCTTCCTTAGTTGGTTCAATGGATAATGGCTATTTTCGATGTGATAGTTGGTGGGAAAATACAGATACACAGGCAGTTATGTGTATTGGTGCTATGACAGATACCTGTTATAGTGATAAAGAAGTCATAAAAATGGCAACTGATGTCATGAGGGAAAGAGAGGAAGAGACCTATACAAAAGGAATCAAAGCCTATGAGGCATGGAGAGATATGTTATTAGATGAGAAATGGTTTAAAAGTGTTAGTTTTGATGATCTGTTTTCGAAACTAATCGTCCAAAATGATGCAATGGTATGTATTTGTGACGGCAGAAGATGGGCGGCAAAATATTTTGATGAATTATCTGAAAAGTATGGAGAAACAGAGAGAAGATTATGTCAGAATATCAAAAATCATTTTAATAAAATAAGTAGTATTGCAGAAGAGATGATGTCATTAATCGGTAGTTGGAATAATACAGAAAAGATGCTGCAAAATTTCGCAAGCCGTTCAGTCAGAGAACAACTTAGTAAGCGGATCGATTGTGCTAAATTGGAAGATACAAAGGCATATGAACAAATAAAACAACTTTATAATATGGTATAATAAACGAAAATAAAAAAGCTAGGATGGAGAGTATCTATCTGGCTTTTTTTTATATAGCAATATATTGTTGATAAAAAGAAATGCTAAAATTATTAGAAATTTTGTAGGAAAAAGAGAGGACAAATAATAAGAGAGATGATATAATAAAAATGAAATTGCAATTAAAGGAGGAAGATTATGGACTATAAAAAAGCAGGAGTTGATATTGAAGCCGGATATAAGGCAGTAGAATTAATGAAAAAGCATGTACAGAGTACGACAAGAAGTGAGGTATTAGGTGGATTAGGTGGTTTTTCAGGTGCATTTTCCTTAGAAGGTTTTATGACAATGGAAAAACCGACACTGGTATCTGGAACAGATGGTGTCGGAACAAAGTTAAAACTTGCCTTCCTTTTAGACAAGCATGATACAATTGGAATTGACTGTGTTGCCATGTGTGTCAATGATATTGCCTGTGCAGGTGGTGAGCCACTCTTTTTCCTCGATTATATTGCCTGTGGAAAAAACGATCCAGAAAAAATTGCTACAATCGTTTCTGGAGTAGCAAATGGCTGTAAACAGGCAGGTGCTGCCCTAATTGGTGGAGAAACAGCGGAAATGCCAGGATTTTATCCAGTAGATGAATATGATTTAGCAGGTTTTGCTGTTGGAATTGTAGATGCACCAAAGATGATTACAGGACAAAATTTAGCAGCAGGAGATGTTATTTTAGGAATCGCTTCTTCTGGAATTCACAGCAATGGATATTCTTTAGTACGTAAAGTATTTCGTATGAAAAAAGAATCTCTGGAAATGTACTATGAAAGTTTAGGATCAACTTTAGGAGAAACTTTACTTACGCCAACAAAAATCTATGTAAAGGCTCTTAAAACACTAAAGGAAAATAATTTAGAAGTAAAAGCATGTTGTCATATTACTGGCGGTGGCTTTTATGAAAACGTACCAAGAATGTTAAAAGAAGGTGTAACTGCATTCATTCATAAAGGAAGTTATCCAATACCTCCAATTTTTGATATGCTTTCAAAAGACGGAGATATTGCAGAACATGTCATGTATAATACATTTAATATGGGAATCGGTATGATGGTTGTAGTAGATAAAAATGATGCGAACGATGCTATGAAACAATTAGAAGCGGCAGGAGAAGCAGCTTATATTATTGGAGAGATTAAAGAAGGAGAAAGAGGAATCTTATTATGCTAAAAATTTTAGTCATGGTTTCAGGAGGTGGAACAAATCTACAGGCAATTTTAGATCGAGTTACAGATGGTTCATTAAATGATGTACAGATAGTTGGAGTGATTAGTAACAAAAAAGATGCTTACGCATTAGAAAGAGCTAAAAAATATGGAATTTCGGCTGTTTGTGTATCCAAAAAAGACTTTCCTGTTAAAGAGGAATTTAATCAAGAACTTATAAAACAGGTTGATGCCTTTTTGCCAGATTTAATTGTACTTGCAGGTTTTCTTGTTATTCTGCCAAAAGAACTAATTACAAAATATGAAAATAAGATTATAAATATTCATCCTTCCTTAATTCCTTCTTTTTGTGGAGCAGGATGTTACGGGTTAAAAGTACACGAAATGGTATTAGAGCGTGGCTGTAAAGTGACAGGCGCAACAGTGCATTTTGTAGATGATGGTACAGATACAGGTCCAATCTTATTACAAAAGGCGGTACAAGTACACCAGATGGACACACCAAAAACACTTCAAAAAAGAGTAATGGAAGAAGCGGAATGGATTTTACTTCCGGAGGCAATTCGTCTGATTGCGGCGGGAAAAGTAAGGGTAAATGGAAAACAGACAGAAATTATGGAATAGAGAAATGGAGAAAAGTATGAAGGTATTAGTCATTGGTGGAGGCGGTAGAGAACATGCTATCTGTTTTAAGATTGCAAAAAGTAGTCGAGTGGAAAAAGTTTACTGTGCTCCCGGAAATGCAGGAATTGCAGAGATTGCAGAATGTGTGCCAATTAGTACAATGGAATTTGAACAGTTAGCAGAGTTTGCAAAAGAGAAGGGAATCGATCTAACAGTAGTTGGAATGGATGAACCATTAGCTGCTGGAATTGTAGATGTTTTTGAACAAAACGGACTTCGAATTTTTGGTCCTCGTAAAAATGCAGCCTTAATCGAGAGTTCAAAGGCATTTTCGAAAGATTTGATGAAAAAATATAATATTCCAACTGCAGCATATGAAATATTTCATAAAGCAGACGAGGCACTTTCCTATTTACATACCATAAACTATCCAGTTGTATTAAAAGCAGATGGTCTTGCTCTTGGAAAGGGAGTTTTAATCTGTAATACATTACAAGAGGCAATAGATGGAGTTAATTCTTTAATGCTAAAAAAACAGTTTGGAACAGCAGGCAATACGATTATAATTGAAGAATTTATAACAGGACCAGAGGTTTCTGCGCTTTGTTTTTGTGATGGTACTACAATTAAACTTATGACAAGTGCCCAAGATCATAAACGTGCAAAAGATAATGACGAGGGCTTAAATACTGGAGGTATGGGAACATTTTCTCCTAGCCCGTTTTATACAAAAGAGATCGATGAATATTGTCATACCCATATTTATCAGCCAACTATCGATGCAATGAAAAAGGAAGGAAGAAGTTTTACTGGAGTTTTGTTTGTTGGACTGATGTTAACGAAAGATGGTCCAAAGGTATTAGAGTATAATGCAAGATTTGGAGATCCAGAAACACAAGTAGTACTTCCTCGAATGAAAAACGATATTGTTGATGTATTTGAAGCATGTATTGATGGTCGTTTATCAGATATTACATTAGAGTTTGAAGAAAATGCGGCGGTTTGTGTAGTTCTTGCATCAGGAGGATATCCAGAACAGTATGAAAAGGGATTCCCCATTCATGGTTTAAAATGTTTCAAAGATAAAGAGGGATATTATCTATTTCATGCTGGAACAAAAGAGGAAAATGGAGAGGTGGTAACAAGCGGAGGAAGAGTACTTGGAGTTACCGCTTTAGGTAAGACTCTAAAACAGGCAAGAGCAAATGCCTATGAGGCGACTGATTGGATTCACTTTGAAAAACAATATATGCGTCATGACATTGGAAAGGCTATTGATGAGATCTAATCAGTTTTTCTTGTTTCTTGATGATTACACACGGAATGACCATAGTTTTGCCACATAACTGCCATATGTGTCTTCTAAGATGATTTGCAAAAATGATCAGGAAATGAGGAATTTAAAATGAATATACAAAAGTGGAAAAAAAGCCGCAGATTGTCCATTTTACTGTGTCTTTGTATCCTGCTTGAAGTCATTGGTATGCCAAAGGTTTTGGTATTGGCAGCAGGAAAGGGCGTATGTACTGCAAATATGTTAATGATTCGAACTGGTCCAGGAACAGAAT
Organism: uncultured Lachnospiraceae bacterium; assembly: GCA_947089905.1. Lineage (GTDB taxonomy): Bacteria > Bacillota > Clostridia > Lachnospirales > Lachnospiraceae > MGBC140009. Next base: position 237,964 of record CAMUMG010000003.1, on the reverse strand, counting down.
ATGACAGTGTTATGGTAAATAAAGAAGAGGCATATTTAACGAAAAACCAAGTAGTGGAAATTTTAGATTCAAAAAATGGCTGGTATCATTTAAAAGCTGAATTTCGGGGAAAGCAGGTGACAGGTTATTCCTTGGCAAAATACATTCAAACTGTTTCCGATACAACAAATAGCAATGAAAATGGAATCTGTACAGCAAATACACTTATGGTTCGAAAAGGGCCGGGATTAAACTATGATAAAATTAAAGTAAATAATACAGAAGTTTATCTTACAAAAGGACAAAGTATCACTATTTTAGGAGAGGAAAATGGTTGGTATCATTTGCGTGCAGTATTCTTAGGAACTGAGATTGAAGGCTATTCTAGTGTTCAATATATAAAAAAGACACAAAATACAACATCGACAGTAACACCAACTTTGGCTCCTACAAAAGCACCAACACCGACTTCTAGTGCCTTGCCCACACCAACCAATGCACCAGGATTTCGGATGAATATTACTGGAATTGTAACAGCTAGTGAACTCGATATCTGGCAAGAAGCAGACGAGGACTCTAAAAGCCTAGCACTACTTTTAAATGGGGCACAGGTTACAGTAACAGGAGTAAAAGAAACACAAGAAGAAAGATTTTATTATATTACAGCACAAGTTGATAAAAAAAATTATACTGGTTATGTAGACAGTACACATATTCAATTACAGTTTGATTCTCCATTTTATGCAGAAGTAAAAGAGGATATTACAGCAGTCACTTATGCAGGGGGAACAACGCCTACATTATTAGAAGATGGTTCAGAAATGGTTTTAAATGATGAACAGGTACTTTTGTCTGATGAAGAAAATGTAAACGATGGGAAGTGGTTTTGTGTTACTCTTACAATCTCAGAAAAAGAATACAATGGTTATGTTCCAGCACAATCATTAAAATTGTTAGGAAGCAAGACATCTCAAACAGAACCTACTCCAAAGCCAACTACTGTACCAGAACAGCCTGAAACATATGAAATGGAATTAAAATTATCTGCAAAGGTAACAGGTTCTACATTAAATGTCCGTAAAGGTGCAGGAACTTCTTATGAAAAGTTAGCAGAACTACATCGTGATGATACAGTTACAATTATCGGAAGAAAGAAAAATGGTTCAGAATTTTGGTATCAGATCAATACAAAATCTGGTGGCAAAACTATTTCAGGATATGTATTAAGTGATTATATTGCCATTACGTTTGGAAGCGGTTTTTATGGTAAATTACTAAATGATAATACCACTCCTTTGGAAACGGCTGGAGGAAATAAAGCAGTTACTATGTCAGATGGTTCTAAGTTAAACTTAGGTCCAAGACAAGTTTGGATTTCTGATGAGAAAACCGTAGGTGGGAAAAAGTGGTTTCGAGTAGGAGTTACTATATCAGGAACGAGTTATAGAGGATATGTTACCGCAGATCAAGTAGAGTTACTGGGAAAAAAAGTAGCAGTAACGACACCAAGTCCAACCCCAACCCCATCACAAGATCAAAAACTCTCACTTCCTGCAACAGTTAGTGCAGGAACACTTAATTTAAGAAGTAAAGCAACAACAGACAGTGAAAAGTTAGCCTCTTTAACAAATAAGACAAAGGTTACAGTGATAGGAGAAGAAGATACTTCGAATGGAACTTGGTATCAAATAGAAGCAGTAGTAAATAAAAAGAAGATAACAGGATACGCATTAAGTCTTTATATTGTACTAGATTATAATTCTCCTGTTTATGGCATCTTAACTGGAAATAATATTCGCCTAAAAGTTTCTATTGAAAAGGATGCTGCTTATGTCAAAAATAAGGATAAAAATATTCTTTCATTAAAAAAAGGAACATTTTTGACACTATTAGGAGAGAAAACGGATGGACAACAAAAATGGTTTTTGGTAAAATTTGAAGATGGAACAAATTCCTATCAGGGATATATTCCAGCGAGTGAAGTAGATTTAACATGGGAGAAGGAAACACCAACTCCCACGTTAAGTCCAAGTCCAACTCCTACACCAAAACCAAGTCCAAGCCCTACACCAAAGCCAAGTCCAAGCCCTACACCAAGTCCAACTCCTATGCCAACACCAACCCCAGTCTTACCAACAACCAAAGCTATAATTAAGAATGCACAAGCCTTAATTATTCGTTCAGAACCAGGATATTTTGGTGGTGTAGTCTGTGACAATCATGGTTCACCAATTTTATTGAGCAGTGGATTTGCAGTAACACTTCTAAAAGTAGTAAATGGAGAGGAAATGCTTTGGTATCAAGTACAATTCCAATGGCAAAGTGGAACATATACCGGATATATAGCAGAAGAATTTTTAGAGCTTCAAGATGATGGTCAGGGTAATACGAAACCTATTTTACCAACACCAACTCCTATGTTAACCCCAACACCAACCCCAGTTTCAGATTATGGCGATTTTGAAGCTAAATTGGCGTCTCAGGGCTTTCCAGAAGATTATAAAAAATTACTTCGACAATTACATCAAAAATATCCTAAATGGGAGTTTCACGCATATCATACTGGTTTGGATTGGAATACAGTAATAGAAAATGAAAGTGTTGCAGGAAAAAATTTAATTCCAAATAGTAAAGGTATTGAATGGAAGTCACTTGAAAATGGAGCATATAATTGGAAGACAGATAGTTTTATTGTATTTGATGGCTCTACTTGGGTAACTGCTTCCAAAGAAGCAACTGCTTACTATATGGATCCTAGAAACTTTTTGGATGAAAAAAGTATTTTTCAGTTTGAAGTATTAACTTATGAACCATCCTATCAAAATTTATCTGGTGTAGAGGATATTTTACAATACACACCAATGTATCAGACATCCTATACTTATCAGGATGAACAGGGAGTATCACAAAATATTACTTATGGAGAAACATTTATTCAAGCTGCCCAATATTCAAATGTCAGTCCATATCATCTGGCAAGTAGAGTAAAGCAAGAAGTAGTAACTGGAGCAACAACAATGAGCAGCAGTGTTTCAGGAACATTTAAAGGATGGGAAGGATATTATAATTTTTATAATATCGGAGCATATAACAGTACAGCAGCAGGTGGAGCAATTGCAAATGGTTTAAAATATGCGAAAAATGGAAGTACCAATGCGACATTGAATTCCAATTCATTAATTCCATGGACAAATCGATATCGTGCTATTGTGGGCGGAGCATATATTATTGGAAATTCCTATATCAGTAAAGGACAAAATACAATATATTTACAAAAATTTAATGTAACACCTTCTTCTACCTATTCCCATCAATATATGGCAAATGTGGAAGCACCTTATTCAGAAGGAAGAAAAGTCTATGCTGGATATACAAACGTTGAAAATTTACCAATTGTTTTTTCTATTCCAGTTTATTTAAATATGCCAGAAACAGCATCTCCTATACCACAGACAAAACTCAACCCAAATAATTGGCTAAAAACACTAAAGATTTTTGATCTATCTGGAGCACAGTTAAATATGACACCAGACTTTGATATGACATTAGATCAGGAATATTATTTAGTTGTAGACAATTCTTGTGATGTTATCCAGATTGCAGCAGAAACAGTAAACAAAAAAGCAGTAGTAAGTGGAACATCATATTATGATTTAAATGTTGGAACAAATCAGATCAGTCTTTTTGTTGTAGCAGAAAACGGAGATACCAGAAAGTATCAACTCAATATTATTAGAAAGGATGCGGGACAATAAGGAGGAAGCTGATGAAAAACAAGTACAAAAAATGGTGGATTTGTCTGGGACTTGTTATATTAGGAATTTTGTTTTCAAAAGATAAAAATTTATATGCTGCAAGTGCAACCATTTGGTTTGAAGCACCAGAAAAAGAGGTCTATGTTGGAGAAGAAATTTCAGTTCAAATGATGGTAGGTTCAGATACAACACTTGGAGATTTTGAAGGTTCACTTATTTATAGTTCTAGTCTATTAGAATATATATCTGGTCCTTCCTGTATTACAGGAGAAAATGGATTATTAACCATTTCTGATATAGGTGCTTCACCAAGCTGGGATGCGAGAAATTATCGAATGACATTTCGGGTACTGCAAGAAGGTACATGCCAATTTGAAATGACAAATAATCCAGTTGCCTATGAATATGATACAAAAAATGCAATGTCTGTTTCTAGTGGAGTTTTAGGATTTACTATTTTACCTGCTCCACAAGAGTCTGACAATGCAAGACTTGCAGCGATGAAAATTAGTCCAGGTAATTTAACTCCAACTTTTGAGAGTGGAATTTTTGAATATAGCACGGTGGTAGATAGCGATACAATCAAATTGACAGTCAGTGCAGTGCCAGAAGATCTGGAGTGTAAAGTGTCGGTTACTGGAAATAGTGAATTAAAAGAAGGAAATAATATAGTTGAGATCCATGTAAAGGCTCCAGCGGGCAACGAGTTAATCTATACAATTCATGTTGCAAAAGAGGCACTAATTACACCAAGTGCAACACCTATACCAGAAACAGAAGCACCAGAATGGCGATTTGAAGTTTATGAAGAGAGAGGAATTCCTAAACTAACTGGACAATATTTTTATACAGTAAAAGAAAAGGATGCCCAAATTACAATTCCAGCAGATTATACAAAGACCTCTTTTATTATGAATGGAGTTACTATTTGGGCATATACAAATACAGAAGATACAGATTCGGATTTTTTGTTGTTAATTTTAGAAAATGAAGCAGGAGAAACAGGATTATATCGGTATGATCGTGTAGAAAAGACAGTTCAGCGATATCTACAAGAAAAAAATGTTATTTCAAGCACAAGTAAAAGTTTAGAGGAACAAGAGTTTTTGCAGGATGCTTCGGACTTAATGAGGTATGAACAAACTATTAGTAAATTAAGTCTTGCACTTGCAGTAGCAGCGGGTATTTGTCTTATTTTATTGATCAGTGTCATAGCACTTGTTATTCGTCGAAGAAATTTAGACGATTAAGTGATAAGGAGCAGTTGCAGTATTTGCAACTGCTCCTTATCTGTTTTTTTAAATAGGGTATTGAAAATATAATAATCTGTGCTATAATATGTATAACAGAAGGCAATTAATTTTTCTTATAGAATATAATTTGAGATGAACTGAAAAGTTACCTATGTGCAAAAAGACAGTATAGGCGCAGAAATGAGGATAAGATGATAGTGACCATTGATTTTAATAGTGATGAGGCTTTGTATATTCAACTGCGTAATCAGATCATACTAAGTATAGCAATGTCAGAAATTCAGGAAGGAGATAATCTTCCTTCTGTTCGTGAATTGGCGGAAAATATTGGAATTAATATGCATACAGTAAATAAAGCATATACTATATTAAAACAGGAAGGCTATGTAAAATTAGATCGACGTAAAGGTGCTGTCATTGCGGTAGATTGTAATAAAGAACATACACTTATACAATTAAGGGAACGATTACGTGTGATTTTAGCACAAGCAATTTGTAAAAATGTAACAGTAGACGAAATACATCAAATCGTAGATACGATCTGTCAGGAATTTTGTGAAGATGGGAAATGATTTGGAATACCGAGTAGAGGGAGGAATTTCCATGTTATGTGATATCTGTAAAAAAAGAGAAGCAAAAATTTTTTATACAGAAATAAAAAATGGAGAAAAACAAGAACAACATTTGTGTGAAGAGTGTGCAACAGAGTACACCCCTTCTTTAATCATAAAGAATGTTTCTGGGCTGGGGGGAATTTTGTCAGGTCTACTTCTTGGTGCAGCAGGGACACACCAAGAAAAACAAAAAGAAACAATCTGTCCAGTCTGCGGATTAGGATATGAAGAATTTTTAAAACAGGGAAGATTTGGATGTGCTCAGTGTTATCATACGTTTGCTCCCTTTTTAGAAAAACTTCTTAAAAATCTTCACGGAGCTGACTGTCACTGTGGAAAACATCTAAAGAAAAATGATTTAAGTATAGAATCTACACAAAAGGAAAATCACACTCAGGAATCTAATCTTTCAGAGATCGAACGATTAACACTACAATTACAACAGGCAGTTGAAGTAGAGGAATTTGAAGAAGCGGCAAGACTTCGAGATATCATTCGTGATTTAAAACAGAAACAAAAGGTAAAGCGAACTGGATCATCGAAGGAGGGAAAAGAGGATGGCAAAATGGTATGAAGAAACAACAGATGTTGGAGATGTTGTAATCTCTAGCCGAATTCGATTGGCAAGGAATTTAAAAAATCTACGGTTTGCAGATCGAATGTCAAGCGAAGAAGCAAAGGTACTATTTCAAGCAGTCAAAGATTGCACTGTCTTACTTAGAGAGAAAGAGAATATAAAATATTATTATTGTCAAATTAATAAATTGGCAGAAATTGAGCGAACTGCTTTGGTAGAATGGCATATTATCAGTCCACAATTAGCAAAAAAGCAGGAAAAGACAGGACTTTTACTTTCAGAGGATGAAGATGTCAGTATTATGGTAAATGAAGAAGATCATCTTCGAATTCAAACAGTAACAGGTGGTATGAAGATGAAACAGGCATTGGCAAAGGCAGATAAAATCGACGACTTATTAAGTAGTCAAATGCCATTTGCCTATGATGAAAAATTCGGATATCTAACTACTTGTCCAACTAATACTGGAACAGGACTACGAGCCTCCTATATGGTTTTTCTTCCTGCACTTACTATGACTGGAAAGGTGGAGCGTCTATCAGAGGAAGTTAGAAAATATGGCATTACAATTCGGGGTATTTATGGAGAGGGAACAAAAGCATTAGGATTTATTTATCAGATTTCTAATCAAAAGACACTTGGAAGTTCGGAACAAGAAATATTAGAAAATTTAGCACAAATTTTAGATCAGATTATTAAATTAGAACGAAAATATCGAGAATATATGTTAATGGTAAATAAAGAAGAAATTACAGATAAGGTATACCGTTCTTATGGAATACTAAAATATGCGAAACTTTTAAATACCATAGATGCAATGACTCTATTATCTCAAGTAAAGTTAGGAATGGATACAGGCTTAATCAACTTAAAAGGTCAGACAAATTTTCACCAAGTAATGATGGAAATTCAGCCTGCCAGTATACAACGTCACTATGGAAAAAGTATTGGAAATGGAGATAGGGATCGAGTTAGAGCAGAGTATCTAAATCAGCGAATACCAGAACTGATATAATCATTTGTTATTCTTAAAAAACAGTTGCAGCATGGAGGCAAAAAATGAAAGAACGATTTACAGAGAATGCTAGAATGGCAATTAATCTGGCAGCAGAAGCTGCCAAACAATTAGCACATGGCTATATTGGAACAGAACATCTTTTACTTGGACTACTTCACACAAATGGAGCAGCAGCAAGTGTTCTAAAGGAAAATAACGTTCAGGAAGAACGAATTTTAGAGTTAGTCAGTCAGCTTATATCAACAAATACCGTTGCGGAATATGAGGAGGAGGGAAAATTAACTCCAAGAGCACAGGGAATTTTACAGCAAAGTGATAGAGAGGCAAAAAGGGCAGGCTCAGAATTTATTGGTACAGAGCATATTTTATTAGCATTATTAAAAATGCAGGATTGTATTGCAGTTCGTCTTTTAAATACATTGGGAGTCAATCTTCAAAAGATCTATGTTGATTTATTAAATGCTATGGGAATTGATTCAGGGACAGCCAAAAATGAATATTCTGCGAGTAAGGGAAAAGGACGTGGAAAAAGTCAAACGCCAACCCTAGATCAATATAGTAGAGATTTGACTGCCTATGCAAGAGAAGAAAAATTGGATCCAGTTATTGGAAGAGAAAAAGAAATTCAAAGGGTAATTCAAATTTTAAGTAGACGTACAAAAAATAATCCTTGCTTAGTTGGAGAACCAGGAGTTGGAAAAACAGCGGTAGCAGAAGGCTTAGCTCAAAAAATTGTACAGGGAGATGTTCCTGATACCATTAAGGATAAGAGAGTGCTTACCTTAGATTTATCAGGAATGGTAGCAGGTTCAAAATATCGGGGAGAATTTGAAGAGAGAATTAAAAAAGCAATCTCAGAAGTGATCTATGATGGAAATGTACTTCTCTTTATTGATGAGCTGCATACGATTATTGGTGCAGGAGGTGCAGAAGGGGCAATAGACGCATCGAATATTTTAAAGCCATCTTTAGCAAGAGGAGAACTTCAATTAATTGGAGCAACAACTAGAGAGGAATACCGCAAATATATCGAAAAGGATGCAGCATTAGAGCGCAGATTTCAGCCTGTAGTAGTAGAAGAGCCATCAGAAGAGGAGACAATTCAGATTTTACATGGAATTCGCCCACGATACGAAACACACCATCGTGTGACTATCACAGATGAAGCAGTAGAGGCGGCGGTTAAACTTTCCAGTCGTTATATTAATGATCGCTATTTACCAGATAAAGCGATTGATGTGATGGACGAAGCAGCTTCTAAAGTTCGTCTTAGTGTGTATATCGTTTCTCCAAAGGCAAAAGAATTAGAAGAAAAGATTACTGCCCTAGAACAAGAAAAAGAGGAAGCAATAAAAAGCGAATCTTTTGAGAGGGCGGGGGAAATTAAAAAGAAACAGCAAAAGTTAAAAGATACATTAAACCGCTTGAAATTAGAACAGGAAAAAGAGCGAGAGGAAGCACAGTTAAGTGTTACAGCTACAGAAATTGCAGATGTTGTTTCTGGCTGGACAAAAATTCCAGTTCAAAAGCTAGAAGAAGGAGAAAGTGAGAGATTATTAAAGTTAGAAGATATTCTACATGAACGAGTGATTGGACAAAAAGAAGCGGTTACAGCAGTGGCAAGAGCAATTCGAAGAGGAAGAGTAGGATTAAAAGATCCAAATCGTCCAATAGGTTCTTTTCTATTTCTTGGGCCAACTGGTGTTGGAAAGACAGAATTGTCTAAAGCATTAGCGGAGGCGATGTTTGGAAAAGAGAGTGCAATGATTCGGGTTGATATGTCTGAATATATGGAGAAACATAGTGTATCTAAAATGATCGGTTCTCCGCCAGGATATGTCGGATATGAAGAAGGGGGTCAGTTAAGTGAAAAAGTACGTAGAAACCCTTATTCTGTAATTTTATTCGATGAAATTGAAAAGGCACATCCAGATGTTTTTAATATCCTTTTACAGGTATTAGATGATGGTCATATTACAGATGCTCAGGGAAGAAAAGTCAGCTTTAAAAATACTATTATTATTATGACTTCAAATGCAGGTGCCCAAAATATTATTTCTCCAAAAAAGCTTGGATTTGTTTCAAGTGAAGATTCTCAAGCAGATTATAAACGTATGAAAGACAATGTAATGGAAGAGGTAAAACGTATTTTTAAGCCAGAATTTTTAAACCGCATTGATGAAATTATCGTTTTTCATGCTCTTGGAAAACAAGAAGTTCATGAAATTGTTCAAGTTATGTTAAAAGAAATTATAAAACGTTGTAAGTTACAAATGGAATTAAACGTAAAAACAGACGAGCCATTTGTCGAATTAATTGTACAAAAGGGTTTTGATGAAAAATATGGTGCAAGACCACTAAGACGTACAATTCAGACACTGGTAGAAGATCGAATGGCAGAATCGATTTTAGAGGGAAGAATTGCTCCAGGGGATACCATATCTTTGAGCGCAAAGGATGAAGAGGTAAAACTTTCGATTCGTAAAAAAAGAACAAAATAATTTATCAACTGTCAATTCTGGAAACAGGATTGGCAGTTTTATTTTTTTATGCTACAATTAAAAAATGAAAGAAAAAGACTTGGAGGGTCGGTTAAAATGAAGCGAAGAAAAATTTTGCTTGGTATGCTTTCTATGTTGCTTGCATTTTCTCTTATAGGCTGTGGAGAAATTGATACAGAAGCAGATAATCATTCTGTACAGACAAAACAGCAAGAGGAAGTATTAGACAATACCTATGACTTAATGGAGGTTCATTTTTTAGATGTAGGTCAGGGAGATTGTACTTTAATTAAATGTGGTGATGCCGCAATGGTGATTGATACCAGTACATCAGATCAAGGAACAGCAATTCAAAATTATTTAAGTAAAAATGGAGTAGATAAGTTAGATTATTTAGTATTAACTCACCCAGATGCCGATCATATCGGAAGTGCAGCAGTTATTATAACAAAGTTCGAAATTGATACTACTTTTATTTCTAATTATGAGAAAGATAATAAAACATATCAAAAGTTAATACAGGCATTGGATGATAAAAAGGTAGATTATTTTACTCCTATACCTGGAGAAGTTTATTCTTTAGGAAGTGCAGAATTTACGATTCTTGCACCAATCAATACATATAGCGATCCAAATAATGCTTCTATCGCTCTACTATTAAAAAATGGAGAAACAACATTTTTATTTACAGGAGATGCGGAAGAGGAGGCAGAAAAGGATATTGTAGAGTCAGGGCGTTCTATACAGGCAGATGTTTATCATGCTGGACATCATGGAAGTAAAACTGCATCAAGTGAAATTTTATTAGATGCAGTATCTCCAAAATTTTCTGTAATAAGCTGTAAAGAGGGAAATTCATATGGATTTCCACATGCAAAAGTGTTAAATGAATTTCGAGATCGCGGAATAAAAGTATATCGTACAGATGAACAAGGTACGATTTTGGCTGTTTCAGATGGAAAAGAAATTACATGGAATGCCTCTCCATCTGAAACATGGCAGGTAGGGGAAGCTACAAAGTCCAGTGTCAGTCCCACTCCAAAAGCTGATAAGGTAAAACCTTCTAAAGAAACGGTATATGTATTAAATACAGAAACAAAAAAATTTCATCTTCCAGATTGTAGTTTAGTTCCAGAGGTCAATCGAGAGGATTCACAAAAAAGTAAAAAAGAACTGGAAGAAGAAGGTTATAGCCCATGCAAAAAATGTAATCCATAAGGAATATAAAATAATACTTTGTCGTGTTCCATATAAAAAAGAAAAAACATTGAATATTTACTAGAATTTTTGTCTGTGATAGTATATAATAAAGCAGTAAGAATTGTTTTATCAGTAAATGTGAAATTAATTAGCCAAGTACAGGAGGATAATAGGCATGGCATTATTTGAAGCAATCATCAGAAAAGAAGCAGATGGGACGATTAGCTTTGGGGATTATACACTTGCACAAAAGACAAAAGTATCAGATTTTGAACATAATGGTGATTTATATAAAGTAAAGACATTTAAAGAGATTACAAAATTAGAAAAGAATGGTATATTTGTCTATGAATCTGTTCCAGGAACTAGTGTCAGTGGATTGTTCATTACAGATAAAGAAGTTCGATTTTCTGTACAGGGAGAGGAAGATGCACAGATTACACTAGAATTAGAGCCAGAAAAGGAGTATAAGATCTTTCTTGATGATACAAATGTGGGAAAGATGAAGACTAACTTAGGTGGAAAGCTAGTATTTTCTGTTGAATTAGAACCTCAGTGTGTTTCAAATGTGCGTGTTGTAAAATGCTAAATTTAAAAAGAAATAGTTTGTATTAAAAGAAGATTTCGTTAGCAGGGGGAAGAATACAGAAAATGGCAAAAATTAAGACCGTGTTTTTTTGTAAGTCATGCGGATACGAATCTTCAAAATGGTTAGGGCAATGTCCTGGTTGTAAAGAGTGGAATAGTTTTGTAGAAGAACCCGCAGCAAAAAAGAATACTATTGGTTTAACGATAGGACAAGATCGTATACAGATGATGAAACCAAAGAAGCTTTCGGAAGTAGAAACAGAAGAAGAACTTCGTACAAAGACAAAAATTACAGAGTTTGACAGAGTGTTAGGTGGAGGGATTGTCAAGGGATCACTAGTTTTAATTGGTGGAGATCCCGGAATTGGAAAATCAACATTAATGCTTCAAGTAGGCAAAAAACTCTCTGCAATGAAAAAGCAGATTCTTTATGTTTCAGGAGAAGAGTCTTTACGCCAAATTAAAATGCGTGCAGATCGACTTGGAACATTTGAAGGGGATATCATGCTTTTATCGGAAACAAATTTAGATACGATAGAAAGTCAGACAGAACAAATTCATCCAGATGTGCTTATGATCGATTCCATTCAGACAATGTATAAAGAAGATGTTGCTGCTTCTCCCGGAAGTGTAAGTCAGGTAAAAGAGTGTACTTCTGGTCTGTTGCGCATTGCAAAAGGGCTTGGAGTTACAGTTTTTATTATCGGGCATGTTACAAAAGAAGGAATGGTTGCAGGACCACGTCTGTTAGAACATATGGTGGATACAGTTCTTTACTTTGAAGGTGAAAATTCTGCTTCCTACCGTATTTTGCGTGCAGTAAAAAATCGTTTTGGCTCGACAAATGAAATAGGTGTCTTTGAAATGGAATCAGACGGGTTAAAAGAGGTGTTAAATCCATCTGACTATATGTTAAAGGGACGTCCACAAGATGAGCCAGGTTCAGTGGTATCTGTTGTTTTAGAAGGAACTAGACCAATGCTTGTAGAAGTACAAGCATTAGTCTGTAAAACAAATTTTAATATGCCACGAAGAACGGCAGCAGGTACAGATTTTAACCGAATGAATCTTTTGATGGCAGTTTTAGAAAAACGTCTTGGGATTTCGATGGCATTTTGTGATGCCTATCTTAATGTAGCAGGTGGAATTCGAGTTGGAGAACCTGCTCTTGATTTGGCGATTGTAGCAGCGTTATTGTCTAGTTATAAAAATCATGCTCTTAAAGATAAAACAATTGTTTTTGGTGAAGTAGGTTTGACAGGAGAGGTACGAGGAGTAAGTCAAGCACAACAGCGAGTAGTAGAAGCTGAAAAATTGGGATATGAACTTTGTATTTTGCCAAAGGCAAATGTAGAAAAAATAGGAGATAAAAAGATTCGTCTTCTCGGAATCAGCAGTGTTCGGGAATTTGCTAAATTGTTATAGAAAAAAGGATTAGAGAGGTATAACATATGGATAGTAATGCAAAAACAGAACTGATGGATTTAGCTGGACAGTTAGAAACGATTCAGACAAAAATAGAGACACTTATATTCGAAGCGTTTAACCAGCAGGATAAGCAGTTGGCAGCAATTACAGATGGTATGCAGCTGTTAATCGAAGTTCTTACCCATATGGATACTATTGGATTGGAAGTAGATGCACAAGATCTACAAAATAGCAATTTGATGATGAAAGAATTGCCGCTGTTAGAAGAATTGGTTAAAGTATTACAACGTTTAAAGCTTGGACAAGAAAAATCCCTTTCCTGTGTTCACAGGATAGAAGAAGAAATTGCAATTCAAAGAGGCTTTATTGAAGGGATTTATGAGATTCTTTTATGAGAGAATTAGAATTAAAAAGTTTTTAGCAGAAGGAATATTCAGGGCTTTTGCAAAATACATTCCATTACGTATATTTTGCGAAGCCCTTTTTTAAGAAGGGTGGCGACAGTAGTTGAACAAAAGAGGGATACATTTCATTGCGATCTGCGGGATACTTTGTCTGGCAATCAGTGGATGTTCCAAACCAAAACAGGATAACAAAGATATTACAAAATACGAACATCAAATTTTAGATTCTCCAGCGTCACAGGCTCCAAAACCAGAGGATGGAGTGACATCGACACCAATACCAACGCCAACTACAGAACCATCTGTTTCAGTGGTAGATGGTCAGACATTCACTCCTGTTGATGATGAGGTCTATGTCAGTGCATCCAAATTAAATTTAAGAAAAGGACCTGCGACAAGTTACGATGTTGTGATTTTAGCTCAGTCTGGAGATAAATTTACAAGAACTGCAACGGGTGACAAAGGATGGGATAGACTGTTATATCAAGGAGAGACAGTCTATGCTTCTGCACAGTATTTAAAGCCAGTTAAAAGTAAAGAAGAAGGAAATAAGGGAGGGGGATCTATGAGCGGACTTTCTATAGTAGATGTAGAAAAGCAAAAGTATACCTATGAAGAAATGTGCGAAGATCTACAGGCATTAAGTAAAGCCTATCCCGGAAAGCTTACTGTTAGTAAATTGACAGTAACAAAAGATGGAAGAAATGTATATGACATTGTGCTTGGAAATTCATCTTCTTCAAAAAATATTTTAATTCAAGCTTCTATACATGCCAGAGAATATATGACAGCACAATTAGTTATGAAACAGATTGAATATTATCTGGCAAATGAAAAAACAGAAAGTTATGAGGGTGTAACATATTCTGAACTTTTAAATTCAGTAGCATTTCATATTATTCCAATGGTAAATCCTGACGGTGTAACAATCAGTCAATTAGGAAGTACAGGGATCAATAGTGCTCTGACAAGAAATAAACTAAAAGAATGGTATGATAGAGATTTTGGAAATGGTATTACAACTGCTTCATTTTCCGATTATCTACTCCGATTTAAGGCAAATGCAAATGGTGTAGATCTAAATCGAAATTTTGATTATGGGTGGAAGGAATTTAAAGGGGTGGCTGAACCGGCGGCAGAAAAGTATAAAGGAATTTCTCCAGGTTCTGAACCAGAAACAGCCGCCTTGATCTCTTTGACAGAACAGTTAAAACCAGTTGTTGCAATTAGCTATCATGCGAGCGGATCGGTTTTATATTGGGATTATGGGCAGACAGGAGAGTTAAAAAAGTCCTGTGAAACGCTAGTGGATTTACTTCATTCAGTGACAGGATATGAAAAAAAGGATGCACAAACAGATCCTCAAGATGCAGCAGGATATGGAGATTGGGTAGTGATGGTAAAAAAGATTCCCTCTGTGACTATTGAAATTGGTACAAAAACAGCTCCGCTTGCATCTAGTGAATTTAAAAGTATTTTTGAAAAAAACTATCAGGTACTTGCAGCACTCGCAAAACAATATCGTTGAAACACAAAGAAATAGTGGAGGAAAAATAATTGATGAAACGACACAGATGGAAGCTAGTGCTTTTGGCACTGGCTTTGGTTTTTCTAATCGGAGCAGCAGCATTATTTAAACTAATGGTTCGAGTGGGAAACATAAAGTATCTGTATAATTATATGCACAATACTGCAGGCGGACTTCCAACAGAGTATTCTTTAGAAAATGCGTTTGGAGCAAATTTAGTTATAGCTCAACCAGTTTCTGGAACAGAACCATCGGAATTGTCTGTTATAGAAAAAATTTCTGTTAATGGAACAGAAACTACAAAATATGAACGAAGTGAACCGATTTATTTTGATAATACAATGCTTTCTAATTTTTCAAATCTACCTGGACTGCTTACCTTTCGTGGAAATTATATGAGAAGTGCCCCAGTATATGGAACAGTAGAAATAAAAGAAAAAAAATTTAATCGAAATTATTGGTCTTATAAAACAGGAAAAGTATTAAAAAGCAATGGAGTAGACTATTGGTCAGGAAATGGATGGACAGGACAGCCAATTGTTGTTCAGTGGGATGAAGAAACAAAACAGATTATGAATTTATATGAAGAAAGTAAAAAGAAAAGAAATTTAATTGAAGTAATTTATCCGGGAATGGACGGAATGATCCACTTTTTAGATTTTGAAACTGGAAATCCCACTAGAGATGCTATCAATGTCGGAATGACCTTTAAAGGTACAGCATCGCTACATCCAGATGGAATTCCTATGTTAATCTGTGGATCTGGGGATGCACAGACAGGACCATATGGAGAATGTGTCAGTCCAAGAGTCTATATTTATAGTCTAATTGATGGAAGTAAGCTATATGAATTTGGAGCAAATGATTCTTTTGCACCAAGAATATGGCATGCTTACGATAGTTCCCCCATTTTTCACACTCCGACAGATACTTTAATCTATCCAGGGGAAAATGGTGTTTTATATACTCTAAAATTAAATACTACTTATGACAAAGCGTCAAAAACTCTTTCTGTTGCCCCTTCCGAAATTGTAAATTATACTTTCACAGAAAAAAAGTATGATGAAGACAAAAGATATGGAAGTGAATGTAGTGGTGCAGTTTGGGGAAATTATATTTTTCTTGGAGATAATGGTGGAACAATTTTTTGTATTGATTTGAATACTATGAAAATGATATGGGCACAGGAAGTGAAAGAAGATGTAAATTCCTCTCCCGTTTTAGAAATCGATGAAGATGGAAATAAATATCTCTATGTTGCAACAACTTTAAAATTTGAAATTGGAAGCCATTCTATGGGAGAGGCAGCAATTTATAAATTAAATGCTATGACAGGAGCAATTATTTGGAAAAAACCATATGAAGTACATACTGTTTCAGGACTTGCAGGTGGAATCTTGTCTACTGGTATATTAGGAGATGGTCCTATTTCTGGAACTATTTTATATTCTGTTTCAAAAACTCCTTCCATTGGAAGCGGATATCTGGTATCATTAGATACTAAAACAGGGGAAGTAATTTGGGAGCGAAAACTGGATACGTATTCTTGGAGTTCTGGAGGAGTAATTTATCCAGAAAATGGGGAAGCTTATTTGATTCAAGGTTGTCAAAATGGTGATTTATTGTTAATAGATGCACAAACAGGAGAGATTATTGATCAGATGAATTTTGGTACTGGAATTGAGGCAACTCCAGCTATTTTTGGAAATCGTTTAGTAGTTGGAACAAGAAATGAACAAATCATCGGTGTGGAAATTCAGTAATTCATAAAAAATTAGCATGGAGGCTAGGATGAAGGGATATATCATTACAACAAAAAAGAAAATGACAGTTATCCTGTTATTTCTTCTTTTTGGCTGTCTTACAACAGCGTTTGGATGGTTTGAACCAAAAAAACTGACGGCAGAAGAAAAAATTGAAGCGATATCCGAATTATCCAATCGATGGTTAGGAGGATTACAGACAAAAATGCCTGATACCAGCGCAAAAATATTTTTTGAGAGTTTATTGGGAATTTCTCTAAATGGATATCGTTCCTTTCAAACAATGGATGAGGTATTATATGCACTGAGATCAGGAACTGTTTCTTCGATCTGGGTTCCAGATCTCACTGCTTCTTGGCTACTTCGTAATCAAAAAGATTTAAGAGAATTAAAGACGCCTGATCCACAAAAAGAACGATTTTTATTTGCGCTGGCATTAAAGCCAGAGAAAGAGCAATTAAGAGATGAGTTAAATAAAGCACTACTAGAATTAAAACAAAATGGACAGTTAAATGAATTGATTGCTTCCTATTTGACCACAGGAAACGAGTTAGAACCATTTTACTCTGAGGATATGAAAGTAAATCAAAAACAGTTTGGTGCAAAAGATACCATTTATATTGGTGTCACTGGAGCGACACCTCCTATTGATCTATTAGATACACAAGATCGACCCTATGGTTTTTGCGTTGCTTTCATGGACGAAATTGGACAAATTATGAACAGGAAGGTAACATTTGTTGTTCTTTCAAATGAGTCGGCATTTTCTAGTTTAATGAGTGGGCGTGTCGATGCCATTTTTTGCTGGGGTTCTGGAGAGTCTACCCTAGATCCGGGAACGATAGATACAAAGAGGTCATATATTACAACAGAAGGGTATTATCCAATGAGAAAATATGTCTTTCTTACATTGAACTAGGAGGATACTAATGAGTGTGATACGAAATCTACTGGATGCGATATCTAGCAACCTAATTTCAGGGAATGCCTATTATCTGATTCTAAAAAGTGCTTTTGTTACAATTATGATTACAGGAATTGCATGGCTGATTTCCTTTTTATTAGGAGGGTTATTAAGTTACTTTATGTGTTATCGCAAACGGCTGCTCTCTGGGTTGACAGGGGGAATTTGTTTTCTTTTACGCAGTGGACCTGCTCCTTTATTAATTCTATTTTTTTATTATGTTTTATGGAAAAAAGCGCATTCGGGTTCTGGACTTATTGCTGGAGTTGCGTTAGGATGTTGGGGAGCGGGACATTTTGCAGAAATTATTTCCCATTCTATTCGAAATGCTCAAAGAAGACAAGATGAGGCAGTTACGGCAAGGCTTGGACATTTATTTTACTCTATTGCATTTCCACAGGCAATAGAAGAATCATGGTTTTCTATAAAACGTTTAACAATTCATTTACTTCAGTGGACCGTAACTGCAGGATATATTGGAGTAAATGATCTTTCTAACGTCATGGAGCGGATTGGTCAAAGAACAAGTTATCCGTTTTTTTCTATTTTCTTTTCACTTTTGTTTTACCTATTTTTAACTGTCTTAATTGAAATTGTGTTTCGTCTTCTTGCAAAACATTTCTCTCCTGGAGAGGTAGAAGGATAAAAAGAGGAGAAGCCTGACAGAAGGGGGAGAGGATATCTGCCAGGCTTTGTTTTATGAAAAAATATCTTGTAAACATTTTTGATAAACTTATTATAAAAGATAGATATGGAATTACTATGGCTAACTTATGAACAATTTGTGAATATTTCAAGATTTTCAAGATTTTACATTCGTTTTCTTGTTCAATTTGACAAATACTAAGACAAGAAAAACCATATATAGAAGGGAGTATCTTATGGCAAATGTATTTCAAAAACTCATAAAACAAGAGTTTGGAGAAACAAATTATAAAAAATATTTGGATTGTTTCCGAAAAAATGTAGAAAATCCTGAACCTGATACAAAACCTGTTTTTGAAGATATCGTTTTACAATTAGAAGGTAGAGATGAGCAGATGTTAAATAAAATGCAGAAACGTTTGGATGAAACATTACTATATGCTTATCGAATTAATCGAACGTATTTACTTTTATTTTTAGTATATCTATTTGCTTCACTTTATTTGATTATACAAGGATTACATCCAGCAGTTACAATAACTGCTTTAGTTTTGTTAAGTATTTGTTTTGTGGTAAAGACACACGAATTTATTATAAATAAGTATTGCTATTTAGATGCACGAATTATTTTAATTTATAAAGCAGTTTTAGATCGAATGTTGGATTCTGATAATATAGAATGAACAAAAGAATTATAAAAACAAAGATACAGAAATGAGGGAAAGTAATGATTGATATTTTAGATCTGCATACCCATACACTAGCGAGTGGTCATGCGTATAGCACCATTACCGAAATGGCAAAGGCAGCTTCGAAACAAGGAGTTAAAATTTTAGGAATTACAGAACATGCTCCAACAATACCAGGAACTTGTCAGTTATTTTATTTTCAAAATCTTAGTGTTATTCCAAGAAAACGATATGGAGTTGAATTATTATTTGGAAGTGAATTAAATATTTTAGATTTTGAAGGTTCAGTCGATCTGCCAGAAAGTGTATTAAAAAAATTAGATCTCTGTATTGCAAGTATTCATCCACCTTGTTTTCCAAAAGAACATACAAAACAACAGAATACAAATGCGGTTTTAAAGGCAATCGAAAATCCCTATGTGACTATATTAGGACATCCTGACGATGGAAGATTTGAATTAGATTATGAAAAGATAGTACGTGCTGCAAAAGAAAATCATGTGTTAATAGAAGTAAATAATAGTTCACTTTCTCCAAATACATTTAGAAAAAATGTCAGAGAAAATATGTTATATTATTTAAACCTTTGTAAAATAGAACAGGTTAATATTATAATAAATAGTGATGCACATATAGATACTGATGTTGGAAATCATAAAAGAGCAATAGAATTATTAAAAGAAATACAGTTTCCGGAAGAATTAGTAATCAATCGTTCGATAGAAATATGGAAAGAATTTTTAACGCATAAAGTGCAAAAAAGATAAGAATTTCCTTGAAAAATTGAAAATATGATTTGACATTTTCGGATAAAGATGGTATCATAAATGTGTTGTAAGTTACAACATAGAAATAATATTTTTTTTGGAGGAATTACACATGAACAAAGGTACAGTAAAATGGTTTAACAATCAAAAAGGTTATGGTTTCATCTCTGATGAACAGGGCAACGATGTATTCGTTCATTACTCTGGACTCAATATGGAAGGCTTTAAGTCTTTAGAAGAGGGTCAGGAAGTAGAGTTCGAAGTTGTTCAGGGAGCAAAGGGACCACAGGCAACAAACGTAACAAGAATATAATCAAGAAGTTTTCAGTGTACCTTTTTCTATATATATAGATATATTATATTATGCAGAATTAGTATATTGTAATAACGAAATTGATTAGCAGGGGCTGTTTTGCAACAGCTCCTTTCTTTATAGCAAAAAGGAGATAAAAGGATGAGTTTTCTAACTAAGAGACCATTTGGTATAACAAAGGATAACAAACAGGCAACACTTTATACCCTTTCTAATCAAAATGGAATGAAGGTGTCTTTTACAGATTATGGGGCAAATATTGTCGAGATCTATGTACCAGATAAGCATGGAATTTTAAAAGATGTTGTACTTGGATATGATGATGTATCAGGATATGAAGTAAATCCTCCTGCATATGGTTCTTTTTTAGGACGTCATGCAAATCGAATTGCAAATGCAAAATTTGTTGTCAATGGAATAGAATATCATTTAGAACAAAATGATGGGAAAAATTGTTTACATAGTGGAAGTCATAGTTATAATAAATATATGTATCAAACACAATATCAAGAAGGAGAAGATAGTGGGTTTGTCAAATTTTCCAGAGTAAGTCCTGATATGGAACAGGGATTTCCGGGAAACTTAGAAGTGTCCGTGACATATTCTTTAACAGAAAAAAATGAACTAAAAATTGAATATTTTGCAGTAAGTGATAAAGATACCGTAATCAATTTTACAAACCATAGTTATTTTAATTTGGAAGGAGAAGACTCAGAAAGTGTATTAAAGCATAAAGTGAGAATTTTTGCAGATCAGTACACAGAAACAGATTCTGAATTGATTCCAACAGGTATATTTGCAGATGTTGCAGGGACACCATTAGATTTTAGAGAATTTAAGGAAATTGGAAAAGAGATTGATGCTGATTTCCCAGCTCTTCACTATGGAAATGGGTATGATCAAAATTTTGTACTTCATACAAAACAAGGTGAAGTACAAAAAGTAGCAGAGTTATGGGAAGAAAAAAGCGGTCGTTTTATGGAAGTATTTACGGATCTTCCAGGATTACAGTTTTATTCTTCTAATTTTCTTCCAAAGGGAGATCATGGAAAAGGTGGTCGTGAGTATCCATCAAGGTCTTCTATTTGTTTTGAAAGTCAATTCTATCCAAACTCCATTAATATGGAAAATGTGCCAAATGGAAGATTAGCTGCTAAGGAAGAGTTTAGAAGCACTACAATCTATAAATTTAATGTGAAATAAAAAAATTTCTGTAAAAGAGTGGTATAAAACAACCACTCTTTTTATGTTATAGGATTATTCTACAGTTACAGATTTTGCTAAGTTCCTTGGCTGATCTACATCTAAACCACGAAGAAGAGAAGTATAATAAGCAAGTAATTGCAAAAGAATAGCAGTACAAAATGGTGCAAATAAAGGATCGATTGGCGGTAAAATAAGTTTTTGATCATAAAGTGTTGGATCAATAACAGCGTCCTGTGTGGTAATGCAGATAACAAATGCACCCCTTGCACGTACTTCTTTAATATTAGAAATCATTTTAGAAAAAACGTCAGGCTGAGTGGCAAGTGCAATAACAGGAACACCTTCTGTAACAAGAGAAAGTGTCCCATGTTTTAGCTCTCCAGCAGCATAGGCTTCGGAATGAATATAGGTAATTTCTTTTAGTTTAATGGAGCCCTCACAAGAGAGTGCATAGTCGAGACCTCTTCCAATAAAAAAAAGATCGGTGGCAGAAATAAGATTTCGGCTGATTTTTTTAACTTTATCTGCAAGCATTAAAACTTGTTCTACGTCTGGAATAATATGAAAAAGTTTTGAGGAAAGTAAAGAGCATTGTGTGTCAGTTTGAAGTTTTGTTAAATATGCAAAGCGAAATGCAATAAGATAAAAGGCAGCTAATTGGGATGTATAGGCTTTGGTACTAGCAACAGCAATTTCAGGACCAGCATGAGTATAAAATACGGCGTTACTTTCTCTTGCTATCGAGGAACCCTTTACATTGACAATAGAAAGTGTCTTTGCCCCTAAATTTTTGGCAAGCCGAAGTGCAGCTAAGGTATCAGCCGTTTCCCCAGACTGAGAAACAGTGATTACAAGGGTGTATTTATCTAAGATTGGATTTTCATAGCGAAATTCAGAGGCAATTTCTACACTGACAGGAATTCGAAGAAGACGTTCTAATAAAATTCTTCCAATCAATCCAGCGTGCATAGCTGTTCCACAGGCAGTAATAATAATACGATTTATATTGGAAAAGAGAGAATCAGGAATATTATCTTCCGTAAAATCAGGAAGCAAAAGGACAGAATCATCATCTGTTTTACGTAGTCTTGGCATAATAGTACGGCGCAGAGATTCTGGCTGCTCATAAATTTCTTTTAACATATAATGCTTAAATCCATTTTTTTGTGCAGAAGATAAATCCCATGTAATAGAAAGCAATTTTGGGGTACATTCTTGTCCCTCTAAATCGGTAACTAAAATTGAATTTCTAGTTACTTTGGCAATCTGAAGTTCTGGAAGCACAAAATAATCTTTTGAATAACGTAATAATGCCACCATATCAGAAGCTACAATCGATCCCTGTTCAGAACAGCAACAGACAAGAGGACTGCCTTTTCGAATACAATAAATTGTTTCTGGCTGATCAGAAAACATAATACAAAACGCATAAGATCCAGAGAACTGTAAAACGGCATCTCGAATAGCAGTATAGGCATTCCCTTGATAAAAACTATCTATTAACATTGCCGCAATTTCACTATCTGTCTGAGAAATCGGAAACTTTCCTTGTTGTTTTAAAATGAGTTCTAATTCATGATAATTTTCAATAATTCCATTATGGATAAGGGTGACACAACCAAATGTATGTGGGTGGGCATTTACTTTAGAAACACCACCATGAGTTGCCCAACGTGTATGACCAATACCACAAAAGGAAAGTAAATCAGGTGGGAGTTCTTTGCGTAGATTGGAAACTTTTCCTACAGACTTTAATACTTTAATAACTCCGTCAGAAAAACAGGCAATTCCAGCACTGTCATACCCACGATATTCTAATTCGGATAATCCATTTAACAAAGCTTCTGGAGCATTTTTATAACCAGCGAATCCGATAATACCACACATAACCTTCACTCCTTTCTATTAATTTAAAAAATTATCCTAGCATAAACTTAGAAAAGTGTCAACTAATTCCTAGCTTTAATCTATGAATTTATCTTAAAATCGTTCCTTAAAATGTATGAGAAACGCAGAATATATTTTTATTTCTAGGTTTACCATATACTAGAATGAATTTTTCGTTGCACTCCTTATTTTGATACGCTATAATAAAAAATGCAAGAATACCAATAGCGTTCTTGAATACATAAGGAGAGTAGTTATGAAAAATAAAAGTATTTTTAGACAGATGTTGATACCGATGATTACAATAGTAATGTTACTTGCTACAATATTGGTTATCATTATAGCCATATTTTTTACATCCCTTCACGAAGAGGAAATTCAAAATAGAAATCGGGATCAGGCAGAACTTATTGCAGAAAGTATTAAAATATTTGTAGATGCTGCATATATGATCACAGAAGAACTAGCGACAAATCCAAGTATTCTTACTATGCAGACAGAGATACAAACATCTATTTTAAAAGATTGTACAGAACGAAATTCCTATTTAGAATTACTTTATATACAAGGAATAGATGGTATGCAGACAGGACGTTCTTCTGGAACATTAGCAGATCGTTCTAATCGTTGGTGGTTTATTCAAATGATGGAACAAAAAAAGGCATTTATTTCCCATTCTTATTATTCAGTCAACACAGGTATGCCCTGTGCTTCGATCTTTTTCCCTATGTATCAAGAGGATGAATTTGTTGGCGTTTTTGCTGCTGATTTAAAATTGGATTATCTACAAAGTATGATTGATAGATATTCGGATGCAAAACGAAAAGTAATTTCTTTTGTTATTGATGGAGAGGGTGCTGTAGTAGCACATCCAGAAAGTATTCAAATTCAAGAACAATACAATTATAAAACACTTACTAAAACAGTTTCTCTTAAAGATAATGATGGAAAAACACGTACAGATATAAATGGAAATATTGTAACAGAGGAACAAAGTTTTGAAATTTCAAAAGATTATCAAGGTATTATTAAAGAGGTTATGACTGGAAATAGTGGGGTAAAAGAGATTACAGATCATGAAAAGGATTATTATATAAGTTATGCACCAATTACTTTAAAAGGAGAGTCTGATTCTTGGTCTATTATTACACTTCAAGAAAAATCAACTGCAAAAGCAGTAGTAAACAGAATGATTTCCATTTTAGTATTCATTGTATTAGTTGCAATTTCAGGAGCTATTATCATAATCATTATACAGACACGAAAATTGACAAAACCAATTATAACGTTAAATAAATTAGTAAAAAATGCTTCTGAGGGAGATTTTTCAATACAAGCAGAGGAAAATAGTAATAATGAGCTTGGAACTTTATCAAAAAGTTTTAATCGTATGACCACAAAAATATCGGGTATTTTAAGTAGAATTACTATATTCACTAAAGAAGTAATACAAAGTTCCAGCCATTTAGTAGATATAGAAAAAAAGATTGGTTTTATCCGTGAATCAGTTCATGAAATTTTTCAAGGAACAGATAGCCAAAATCAAGATGTAAAACAGGTAATAATACATACAGAACAGATGGAAAAAAGATTTACACAATTAAAAGAAGGAAGTGAATTATTAATAACAGATAGTAAATTATCGGTAGAAATGAGGAAACAGGGAATACAAAATATAGAGCAATTAAGGAAACAAAATGAAATAACAACTCAGATGATGAAAGACTCTTATAAAAAGATTATAAAACTAGAAGATCAGTCAAAAAGGATTTCAGAGATTGTCACTACAATTCAAAAAATTTCTTCTCAAACAAAATTGTTATCACTTAATGCAAGTATTGAAGCCGCTAGATCAGGAGAACAAGGATTTGCTGTTGTAGCAAAGTCCATTGGTAAGTTGGCATCAGACTCTACCATTGCTACAAAAGATATTGAACAAATTATTCAAGAATTTTGTAGAGATATTGATAATACAGTAGAAAATATAAAAGAAATGCAGGAAAAGATGATAAGTCAAATGAAGGCTGTTATGATAGTTGACCAGACATTTGACAAACTAGAGGAAATGAATTCTAAAACTACAAGTTCTATACAGGAAATAGAAAAAATGGTAAATGAAATGTATCAAATTAATAATTCTGTTGTATCTGCAATTAATAGAATCAGTGATATTTCTAAAAATACAGCTGAATTGACAAAAGATTCCTTTTCTTCTTTACAAGAACAGTATGAAGGAATTCGTATTGTGGCAGAACGTGTAAAAAATTTATCTCTGGTTTCTGTAGAAATGGAGCAAGAAATGTCTAAATTTAAGGTTTAGCAGCTAAAGAAGAATAGTTGATTAAGCAGCAAAAATATGATAAGATAAGTCAGTAAAAGATAGTATCGTGAATTTAGATAGAAAAAGGAGAAGGAAATGTATACTGTTGAATTGAGTAAATTAGTCGAAAAAATGAAACTTGAAAATTGTACACCGGAATTAGATATCAGTAATATCAAAATTACACAGCCAGATGTAAATCGTCCTGCATTACAATTAACGGGTTTTTTTGATTATTTTGATTCCGATCGGGTTCAGGTAATTGGCAATGTAGAATATGCTTATTTGCAAAAAATGGAGGAAGATCATGGAACAGGAATTATGAAAAAACTCCTGAGTTTTAAAATGCCTTGTATTGTATTTTGCCGAGGAATTGAGATTAAAGAAGATATTCGTAAAATTGCAACAGAAGTTGGAGTGCCGTTATTTCGTACAGATAAAACAACATCTTCTTTTATGGCAGAGGTAATTAGATGGCTAAATGTAGAACTAGCTCCTAGAATTTCCATACATGGTGTTTTAGTAGATGTCTATGGAGAAGGTATTTTAATAATGGGAGAAAGTGGGATTGGAAAAAGTGAGGCAGCACTAGAGTTGATAAAAAGAGGTCACCGTTTAGTCAGTGATGATGTAGTTGAAATAAAAAAAGTCAGTGATGAAACTTTAATTGGCACAGCACCAGATATTACAAGACATTTTATTGAACTTAGAGGAATTGGAATTATTAATGTAAAAACATTATTTGGAGTAGAAAGTGTAAAAAATACACAGTCTATTGATTTAGTAATTAAATTAGAAGAATGGGTAAAAGATAAGGAATACGATCGTTTAGGATTAGAGGAACAGTATACTGAATTTTTAGGAAATCGTGTTGTTTGCCATAACATTCCAATCCGTCCGGGTAGAAATCTTGCGGTGATTTGTGAGTCAGCAGCTGTAAACTTCCGTCAAAAGAAGATGGGATATAATGCAGCTCAAGAGTTATATAATACAGTTACCAGTAATTTGATGAAGAAAAATTAGAAAGGAAGTGTAAGCTATGCAACAGTATTGCTTTGGAATTGATATTGGGGGAACTTCTATAAAATGTGGACTTTTTACGAGAGAGGGAGAATTAAAAGAAAAGTGGGAGATTCCAACTAATAGAGAAAATCATGGAGAATCCGTTCCTCAAGATGTAGCAGATACTATTCTCAAAAAAATAAAAGAAAAAGATTTAAAAAATGAGGAAGTAATAGGAGTTGGAATTGGTGTACCAGGACCAGTTACACAAGATGGAACCGTTTTAAAATGTGCAAATTTAGGATGGAGTGTTTTTAATGTCAACGAAAAAATGAGTGCATTAACAGGACTAAAGGTAGCAGCTGCCAATGATGCCAATGTAGCAGCATTAGGTGAAATGTGGCAGGGAGGCGGAAAAGGCTATGAAAATATCATTATGGTAACACTTGGAACAGGTGTTGGGGGAGGTGTTATCGTCGGTGGTTGTGTAGTTGCTGGTAGTAATGGAGCAGGTGGAGAAATAGGACATATTATAGTAAATCCAACAGAAACCGATCAATGTGGCTGTGGAGGTCATGGACATTTAGAACAATATGCTTCGGCAACCGGAATTGTACGTATGGCAAAAAAACTACTTTCTGAACAGGCTCAGGAATCGGTTCTACGTAAATATGAAAATCTGACTGCAAAAGATGTTTTTGATACTGCAAAAAATGGAGATAGTGTAGCTATGGAGTTAGTGGAAGAACTTGGACAATATTTAGCATTGGCACTTTCCCATGTAGCAGCAGTAGTGGATCCACAAATATTTGTTATTGGTGGTGGAGTTTCAAAGGCAGGGGCAATTTTGATTGATGTAATACGAAAATATTATAATAAAAATATTTTATCTGCTCTCTCCAATAAAGAATTTCGTTTAGCGGAACTTGGAAATGATGCGGGAATTTATGGTTGTGCTAAATTAATTTTATCAAAGAAATAGTAATATCCCCTAAATATAGAGGATATACATATAGTAAATAGTCAGTGAATTGAAACAATATGGCAAAAACGAAAATTCTAACATCAAAATATAGCTATTTGCATAAATTCATGCTATAAGTATTAAGAAAGGCTTCGGTTCTGCATCTGTGCGGAGTTGCCATAAAGAATGGGAGTAAAAAGATGGAGGATTTATTTTATCGAGAATTAACACGTATTCTAAAGGCGAAAGGCGTGCAGAAAAATGAACCATTGAGCAGACATACTACATTTCGAATCGGTGGTCCTGCAGATTATTTTGCAGTACCATCATGCACGAGAGAGTTAAAAGACGTCTTACTTTTATGCAAACAAGAGAAAGTACCCTATATGATTTTGGGAAATGGAAGTAATCTACTAGTTTCTGATTTTGGATTTCGAGGAGTAGTTATTCATAATGAATTCAAAACTTTACCAAAGTTACAAGAAGAAAAAAGGGGAATCTTATTATCAGCCGATGCAGATCTGCCACTTTCTAAAATTTCTCTATTTGCAGCAGAAGCAGGATTGGAAGGACTAGAATTTGCTGCCGGAATTCCGGGAAGTTTTGGTGGAGCAGTTGTAATGAATGCAGGTGCTTATGGCAGTGAAATAAAAGATTTTTTAGTTTCTGTAGATGTGTTAGATGAGTTTGGACAGGAAAAGACATTACAAAAACAGCAGTTACAATATGGCTATCGAACCAGTATATTTCAAAGCATTTCTGATGTTGTACTACGGGCAGTATTTTTATTGAA
Organism: uncultured Lachnospiraceae bacterium; assembly: GCA_947089905.1. Lineage (GTDB taxonomy): Bacteria > Bacillota > Clostridia > Lachnospirales > Lachnospiraceae > MGBC140009. The sequence continues at coordinate 209,806 of CAMUMG010000003.1, read as the reverse complement.
ACAAGGGGAAAAAGAACAGATCAAAGCTAAAATCAATCAATATGCCCAAACGCGAAAGGAAAAACAGCCATTAGAATATCCAAGTGCTGGAAGTACATTTAAACGCCCAGAAGGTAATTATGCAGGAAAATTGATTATGGAAGCAGGATTAAAAGGCGTTAAGGTTGGTGGAGCACAAGTTTCGGAAAAACATTGTGGTTTTGTTATTAATACAGGAGAAGCTACATCTCAAGATGTAATTCGTCTGATGCAAATGATACAACAAAGAGTAAAAGAACAATCAGGTATTCTTCTTGAACCAGAAATAAAAATGGTGGGAGAATTTCCAGAAACATGGTAGATGAAAAGGGAGAGGGCAATGCGGCTTGTAATAGTAACTGGAATGTCTGGTGCAGGAAAAAGTTCTGTTTTAAAAATGTTAGAAGATGCGGGATATTTCTGTGTAGATAATCTGCCCGTACCATTAATTTTAACATTTGTAAATCTTACGACTCAAAATAAACAAATCGGTAAAGTTGCAATTGGAATTGATATTCGAAATGGTCAAACATTAGAAGAGTTTCGTCCAGTGATGGCACAGATGGATGAAAAAGGAATTCATAGAGAAATTTTGTTTTTAGATGCTTCAACAGAGGTTCTTGTTAAACGCTATAAAGAAACTCGTAGAACTCATCCAGTGGCAGGTCCTGGAAGGGTAGATAAAGGGATTGAAGAGGAACGCAGACAGCTCCAATTTTTAAAAGAAGAAGCAGATTATATTTTAGATACAAGTCATTTATTGGTACGGGAATTAAAGGCAGAAATTGATCATATCTTTGTAGAAAATGGTTCTTATCATAACTTTTTTATTACTGTAGTATCTTTTGGTTTTAAGTATGGTATATTGCTTGATGCAGATTTAGTATTTGATGTACGCTTTCTTGCCAATCCATATTATGTGCCAGAATTAAAACGACAGACAGGCAATCATATTACTGTGAGGGATTATGTTCTCAATACACCTCAGTCAGGAATCTTTTTGGACAAGTTAGAAGATCTGTTAAATTTTCTGATTCCAAATTATATTGCAGAAGGAAAAAATCAATTAGTTATAGGAATTGGATGTACTGGTGGAAAACATCGTTCTGTAACGATTACAAATGAACTTGTCCGACGATTTAAGCAAACAGAATATGGAGTGAAAGCAGAACATCGAGATATTGAAAAAACATAGCAGATATCTTTAGGAAGGTTAAAAATGGTGTCATTTTCAAAAAAAGTAAAGAGAGAGCTGGAAAAAGTCAATTCCTTTGGAAGACATTGTAATATTGCTGAACTAGCGGCAATGATGGAATGTTGTAGTGAAAGAATAGAAAAAAGGAAGGGACAATTAGAATGTCTAGTATTACAGACAGAAAATATTTCTGTCAGCAGACGAGGATTTTGGCTAATTCAAAATATTTTCAGAATTTCTGCCAAAATTATAGTACGTCGAAGAAAGAAAGTTTTTGTTTATATCTTAGTTTTAGAAGGAACAAAAACAGTACAAATCATAATGCAAACTTTAAAATTAAAACAGCAAATATCACCTTCCGGTTCTTTATTTCTTTATACAGATCACCTTGTTGTACAAAATACCTGCTGTAAACGGGCATTTATTCGAGGAGCTTTTTTAAGTGTAGGTTCTGTTGCAGATCCAGAAAAAACATATCATTTAGAAATGGTATTTTTAAATGATTTTTTAGCACAACGCTTACAAACAATTATGAATTCTTTCGAAGTAGAGGCAAAAATCATTTCTCGAAAACACTATTACGTTGTATATTTAAAAGAGGGATCACAGATTGTAGAACTATTAAATATTATGCAGGCACCAGTTGCTTTGATGGAATTGGAGAATGTTAGAATATTAAAGGAGGTACGAAATTCCGTCAACCGAAAGGTAAATTGTGAAACGGCCAATATCCAAAAGACTGTCACAGCAGCTTCTCGTCAAATTCAGGATATCAATTATATTAAAAATACGGTTGGTTTAGAGTATTTGACAGAAGGTTTAGAGGAAATTGCACAGCTTAGAATTGACTATCCAGATGCAACCTTAAAGGAATTAGGGGACTTGCTTTGTCCAAAGGTTGGAAAGTCAGGTGTCAATCATCGATTAAAGAAGTTGTGTAGTATTGCAGAGGTTTTGAGGGAAAAGGAGGGCAAAAGTGAAATGATTACAAAAAAGATCACAATTCAAATTCCGGCAGGATTAGAAGCCAGACCGGTTGCATTACTCGTACAAGTAGCGAGTCAATTTGAAAGTACTATTTATATTGAATGTGGGAAAAAAAGAGTAAATGCCAAAAGTATTATGGGAATGATGAGTATGGGGCTTCCAGAAGGAGAAGAAATCGTAGTTGTAATAGAAGGAGCAGATGAAAAAGAGGCAATGGAGAATATTGAAAAATATTTATGTGGTAAGTAGAAAAACTCAAAGACAGGGAGCTGACAGCCAAAATAGGCAGTAGCTCCTTTTTTGGAAGAATAAGTAATACAGAGTGGAGGAACGCAAATGAATAAAGAAAATAAAAACAATAAAGAGATAAAAAAAGAAAAAAAAGTAAGTAAAATTATTTTAGTAGAAGGAGTAATCTTACTTACTTTAATATTATGTCTTTTGATTGTATCTGCGGTAAAAAGGGCACAACCACAAGATAGCAAACAAAACAGAATAGAAAATGAACAGGAAAGTAATCAAATCAGCACGCCAGAAAACGAGAAGGAAAAAGAGAAAGAGCAGGAAAAAGAAAGCGAAAGAGAACAAAAATTAGAGGAAGAACAACTACTTAAGCAAAAACAAGAAGAGGAAATAGCAAGACGAAAACAAGAAGAACAAAAAATTTTAGAACAGGCGAAGTTTCTTGCTGCTGGATATGATTATGATACTGCTATAGAATTAATTCAGTCTTATGATGGTTATGAAGCAAATAGTGAGTTTCAGACTTTATTAACTGAAATAGAGGCAAAAAAGGCGGAATGTGTGCCATTTGGAGCATATTCTTCCTCAGCACAAGTAAATCATATCTTTTTTCACTCGCTCATTGCAGATACATCGAAAGCGTTTGACAATGACTATGATTCCAATGGATATAATTATTATATGACTACAATTTCTGAGTTTCAGGAAATGATGCAGCAAATGTATGATCAAGGATATGTTTTAGTTAGTATCCATGATGTGGTTCAACTTGTAGAACAAGAGGATGGTACAATGGCTTATAAAGAGGGATCTATTCTTTTGCCTCCAGATAAAAAGCCATTTGTATTATCGCAAGATGATGTAAATTATTATGATTATATGGATGGTGACGGTTTTGCTTCTTGTATGGTGATCGACGAGAATGGGCGTCCTTCTACAAAGATGTTACTAGAAGATGGAAGTTATGTGATAGGAGATTACGATTTGGTTCCTGTTTTAGAAACATTTCTTGAAACGCATCCTGATTTTTCTTATCGTGGTGCAAGAGGATTAATTGCATTAACTGGTTATGAGGGTGCCTTAGGATATCGTACTGATCCAGCGTCAAAAGATTCTCCAACCTACGAACAGGATAAAGAAACGGTTCGTGAAGTTGCTAAAGTTATGAAAGAATGGGGTTGGGAATTTGCCTGCCATAGTAATGGACATCGAAACATGCAAACTTGTACAGATGAATTTTTGGTATATGATACAAATAATTGGTTAGAAAATGTAGGCTCTTTAGTAGGAGAGACCGATGTTTATATCTTTCCATACGGTATTGATATTGAAAATACCATTTCAGGATATAAAAGCTATAAATTTGAGCAACTTTTTGAAAAAGGATTTCGTTTTTACTGTGGTGTTTTTAAAGAACCTTGGATTCAAGTCAGAGAAAGTTATATTCGTATGACAAGAAGACCATTAGACGGTCAGGCAATGCTTCAGTTTCCAGAACGTCTTGCAGATCTCTTTGATTTAAGTAAAGTTATCGATCCTGCAAGACCGGAACTGAAATAGAAATGGAGCAGAATATGAATTTTACACATTTACATGTGCATACCGAATACAGTCTACTAGATGGTTCAGGAAAAATTTCGGAAATGGTAGCACGAACAAAAGAATTAGGTATGGATAGTTTAGCTATCACTGATCATGGGGTTATGTATGGAGTGATTGATTTTTACCGTGCTTGTAAAGCTCAGAAAATTCGTCCGATCTTAGGATGTGAAGTCTATGTAGCTCCTAAATCCCGTTTTGATAAGGAAGGGGGTGCATCAGAAGAAAAATATTATCATTTGGTATTATTAGCAGAAAATAATATAGGATATTCTAATTTAATGAAGTTAGTATCGCGTGGATTTACGGAAGGTTTTTATTATAAGCCAAGAGTGGATTATGAGGTTTTAGAAAAATATAAAGAAGGGATTATTGCACTATCTGCCTGTCTTGCTGGTGAAGTAGCGGTTCAGTTACGCAGAGGATTTTATGAAGAGGCAAAAAAAGCCGCACTTCATTTAAGAGAAGTATTTGGAGAAAATAACTTTTTCTTAGAACTTCAAGATCACGGAATTCCAGAACAAAAACTGGTTAATCAGGGCTTGATTCGAATGAGCAGAGAAACAAAAATCCCTTTAGTGGCAACAAATGATATTCATTACACCTTAGCTTCTGACGCTGCCGCCCATGATATCTTACTTTGTATTCAAACTCAAAAAAAGGTAGGAGATCAAGATCGGATGCGATATGAAGGAGGACAATATTATATTAAGTCCCCAAATGAAATGGAAGAATTATTTCCATATGCGAAAGAGGCATTGGAAAATACGCATAAGATAGCAATGCGATGTGAAGTAGAAATTGAGTTTGGACATTATAAGCTTCCAAAATTTGATGTTCCTGCTAATTTTACATCATGGGAATATCTTCAAAAATTGTGCTGGGAAGGACTTTACAAACGCTATGAAAAAGAACAGGCACAAGAACTTTCCTCTCGTCTGAGCTATGAATTGGAAACTATTCACAGTATGGGTTTTGTAGATTACTTTTTAATTGTGTGGGATTTTATTAAATTTGCAAGAGATCATGAAATTATAGTAGGACCGGGAAGAGGAAGTGCAGCAGGAAGTTTAGTTTCATATACATTAGGTATCACAAATATCGATCCAATTCGTTATAATCTTTTGTTTGAGCGATTTTTAAATCCAGAGCGACTCACTATGCCAGATATTGATATTGACTTTTGCTTTGAACGTAGACAAGAAGTAATTGATTATGTGGTTGAAAAGTATGGAAAGGATCGAGTTGTTCAAATTGTTACTTTTGGAACAATGGCAGCAAAGGCTGTAATCAGAGATGTAGGACGTGCCCTAGATATGCCTTATTCTCAAGTAGATGTGATAGCCAAAATGATCCCAACAGAACTTGGAATTACGATTAATAAGGCATTAAATTCGAATCCAGAACTACGACAGATCTATGAAAATGATGAGGAAATTCACAATTTAATTGATATGTCAAAACGATTAGAAGGACTTCCTAGACATACTTCTATGCACGCTGCGGGAGTTGTTATTAGTAATGCACCAGCCGACGACTATGTGCCACTTTCTAAGGCAACAGATGATACTATTACAACTCAGTTTACTATGACTACCTTAGAAGAATTAGGGCTTTTAAAAATGGATTTTTTAGGTCTCCGAACATTGACTGTAATCCAAAATGCAGTAAAGTTAGTGAATAGAAGAAGAAAACAAAACAACGAGCTTGCCTTAGATATCGACAAAATTGATTTTTCCGATCCTAAAATTTATGAAATGCTTAGTACTGGAAAAAATGAAGGTGTATTTCAACTAGAAAGTACTGGTATGAAAAATTTCATAAAGGAATTAAAGCCACATAGTCTGGAAGATGTGATTGCAGGAATTTCTCTATATCGCCCTGGACCAATGGATTTTATTCCAAAATATATTCAGGGAAAAAATGATCAGGAAAATATTGTATATGAATGTCCACAACTAGAGCCAATTTTAAGACCAACTTACGGATGTATTGTATATCAGGAACAAGTTATGCAGATTGTAAGGGATTTGGCGGGATATAGTTATGGAAGAAGTGATTTAGTACGTCGTGCCATGTCTAAAAAGAAGGCTTCTGTAATGGAAAAAGAACGTCGTAACTTTGTCTATGGAAATGAAGAAGAAAAAGTTCCAGGATGTATTGCAAAAGGAATTTCTGAACAGATAGCAAATCATATTTATGATGAAATGATTGATTTTGCAAAATATGCTTTTAATAAATCACACGCGGCTGCCTATGCGGTAATTTCCTACCAGACTGCATATTTAAAATATTACTATCCAATTGAATTTATGGCTGCTCTTATGACTTCTGTAATTGATACACCAGCAAAAGTAGCAGAATATATAGCTGCCTGCCGTCAGATGGGAATTCAAATTTTACCACCTGATGTTAATATTGGAGAGATGGGATTTAATGTAGACGGAAAAAATATTCGATATGGTTTATCTGCAATTAAAGGATTAGGGCGACCAGTAATAGACGCTTTGATAAAAGAAAGAGAATTGAATGGTCCTTATCAGGGACTTAGAGATTTTGCATCTAGGCTTTCTGGAAAAGAAGTCAATAAAAGAACCATGGAAAGTTTTATTAAATCAGGGGCATTTGATACACTACCAGGAACAAGAAAACAAAAGATGCAGACATATATAAAAATTTTAGATGATATTGCACAGGAAAGAAAACGATCAATAGATGGACAGTTGAGTTTATTTGAACTTGTAGTGCCACAATCCAAACAGGAAACAGAAGTCTTTTTACATGCGGAAGAATATAGCAAAGAAGAACTTTTAGCATTTGAAAAGGAAGTGCTTGGGATCTATATTAGTGGACATCCATTAGAACAATACGAAGAACAAATAAAAAAGAATACAACAGCCTCTGCAGTTGACTTTTTACTAGAAGAGGAAACAAACAGAGCCCGTGTAATAGACGGAAGTTTTCAGATCATTGGTGGAATGATTACAGCTAGAAGTTTAAAAGTGACTAAAAATAACAATATGATGGCATTTTTAACATTAGAAGATTTGACAGGAACCGTAGAAGTCATTTTATTTTCAAGAGATTTTGAAAAAAACCGTACTCTCACAGAACCGGATAATAAAGTTTTTATCCGAGGAAGAGTATCTGCGGAAGAAGATCGTGCAGCAAAATTCATTTGTCAGGAAATCATTCCATTCTCGGATATTTTAAAGGAGGTATGGATAAAATATCCGAATAAACGAAGTTTTGTGGAAAATGAACAAAAGTTGTATGATTTGTTAAGCGAATATGACGGAAACGATTCGATTGTCATTTATTGCGAAAGTGAAAAAGTAATAAAAAGGTTGCCAAGTCAACGTAATATTCAAGTAAACGACCAAATTTTATCTAAATTATATAAGGTCTATGGAAAATTAAATATCCGTATTGTCGAAAAGAGTATTGAAAAACATATGTAAAAGCGGTACAATAAGGAAGTATTAGGTTCGGAAAAAGGATTACACAGATTAAGAGTTATAAGGTTTGGAGGTATAGGAATATGGGTACAACAGCGAGCAAAGTAGAAAATGCGTCGGGAATGCCTGCACTTAAGACAATAGGTGTTTTAACAAGTGGTGGTGATGCACCGGGCATGAATGCCGCGATCCGTGCTGTAGTCAGAACTGGCCTAGCCAATGGACTAAAAGTGAAAGGAATTCGAAGAGGATATACAGGACTTTTAGAGGAAGATATCATAGACATGGAAGCAAAGAGTGTGTCTGATATTATCCAAAAAGGCGGGACTATTTTATACACAGCAAGGTGTCCTGAATTTATGACAAAGGAAGGACAAGATAAGGGTGCGGCAATTTGCAGAAAACATGGAATTGATGGACTTGTAGTAATTGGTGGTGACGGTTCATTTCAAGGTGCAAAACAACTTGCTGCCCGTGGAATCAATACAGTAGGACTTCCAGGAACAATTGATTTAGATATTGCCTGTACAGAATATACAATTGGTTTTGATACAGCAGTAAATACAGCAATGGAAGCAATTGATAAAATTCGGGATACTTCTACTTCTCATGAACGATGCAGTATTGTAGAAGTTATGGGAAGAAATGCAGGTTATATTGCCCTTTGGTGTGGAATTGCCAATGGAGCAGAAGATATTTTGACAACAGAGAAGTATGACCGTGATGAAGAAAGAATTATCAATAATATTAAAGAAAAGAAAAAAAGAGGGAAAAAGCATCATATTATTGTAAATGCAGAAGGAATTGGAGATTCCTATGGAATGGCAAAGCGAATTGAAGCTGCCACGGGAATGGAAACAAGAGCAACTATTATTGGACATATTCAAAGAGGTGGAAGCCCAACTTGTAAAGATCGTGTATATGCGTCTGCTATGGGGGCAAAAGCAGTAGATATTTTATGTAATGGCGATAGTATGCGTGTAGTTGCATATAAACATGGGCAATTTATAGATTATGATATCAATGAAGCCCTTGCAATGAAAAAAGACTTAGATTCCTACTTATATGAAATGTCAAAAAGATTATCAAGATAATGATTAGAAATAAAAATTCTGTCTGTAATCTATAACTCAGACAGAATTTTTTTTAAGCTCAATATTTTGTTCACTAATCGAAAAAATGTTCTTGACATTTTTATAGCAGAATGTTACGATACGAACAGGAGTTTGTATTTGCTAAAAAGAAAGTATAATGGAGGTTGCAGGATGTTAGAAGAGTTGAGGAAAAAATCACTTAAAAAAGAAAGGGTTAGTCAAATTATCTGCATTATTATTGGAGTAGCTCTTATTGTAGCTTTTGCAAAAGAAACGATTATGTTAATCAAAGGACCAACTGCTTTTGAAAGTTTAACGAATGAAGAGATTACAGCTGACAAATATGTGAAAGCTACAGTATGGTTTTCACTTGGCTGTTATGAAGAAGATTATACAAAGTATACCAATACAAATAAAAGAAGAACAGACTGGCTTTACTATATTATTCAGACAGAAGATATGAATCAGGTTGCCTATATAGGACTTCGGGTACCTGCAAAAGAAGAGGAAGCAATGGAAATTATAGTTGATACTTCTTTTCAGATTTTAATGGATAATTATCCTGAAAACTACGATTATGAAAAAGTATATACTGGAACAATTACAAAAATGGAAGACAAGCGATATGACAATATGACCTCTTTCTTTAGAGATACAGAATATACAGAAGAAGAATTAAGAACATATTTCCTTCCATATTTTATTAAAGAAGGCTTTGTTGGAAATAAAAGAGTTGAGTTGGTCATTCTAGCAGAAGTTGCAGGTGTACTTATATTATTATACTGTTTATTCCGTTATTTAAGACTTCGTGCAGGCAAGAATCAAAAACATTTGATTAAAGCGATTAAAAAAGATGGAGAAAGTGCAATGGATATTGCAGAGAAAGATTATATCGCAGCCAAGGCACTTGCTAACGATACTAAAATCGGAAAAATCTATACATATTATTGGAATAAGAACAAAACGTATGCTGTTAAAAATGCAGAACTCGTTTGGGCATATCTACATAAAACCACACATACAACAAATGGTATAAAGACGGGAACTTCCTATGAAGTTATGATGTATGATAAAGACAAAAAGGCACACCACATTGGAGTTAGTAATGAAGCAAGTGCAAATAGCATTTTGGAATACCTAGTCAATACATTTCCAAATATTTTAGTTGGCTATGATGATGAAGTAGCTCGTATGTTCCGCAAAGATTTTAATTCCTTCTTAGATTTAAGATATAATCGTGCTGAAAGTTTCTCACAGGAAATAGAAACAGAGAGCAATCTTACAGAACAACCAGCAGATGATCCATTTGCTCAGACAGCTTCTTCTGATGACCCATTTGAAGCATACTTTACAAGACAAAAAGAACAGGAAAATAATAAAAAGGAATAAAAATTAAAAGGAGTTGTTGCAAAATAGAGTTGGAACATTTTATTTTGTAACAACTCTTTTTGTTTACAGAAGTAGGGTATGTATTTTTAGGAAAAAGTGTGATATACTTGTAAAGCAGTTAAAAACAAAGCAGAAGGAATGGACTGAAAGAAGGCAAAAATGGAGTTATTTCAAAAAAAAGAAGATTGTTGTGGATGTTCTGCATGTGCAAGTATTTGCGGAAAACATGCTATTTCTATGCAGCCAGATGAAGAAGGTTTTTTATATCCACATATCAATGAAAGTCTTTGTGTTTCCTGTGGACAATGTACAACAGTTTGTGCATTTCAAAGGGGAATTAAAAATAAAAAAGATTTTAAACCACCTTTAGGTTTTGCGATTCGACATAAAAAAGAAGAGATAAGAGAACAAAGTCGTTCTGGAGGAATGTTTACAGCTTTGACAGATTATATTTTATCAAAGGGTGGTACAGTTTATGGTGCAGGTTATGGAAAACACTTTGCTGTTTTGCATAAAAGAGCGCAAACCAAAGAAGAAAGAGATGAATTTCGTGGTTCAAAATATGTACAAAGTGATATGGGAGATTGTTTCCGCCAGGTAAAGAAAGATTTAGAGGATGGAAAGAAAGTCTTATTTTCTGGGACTGCCTGTCAGGTAGCTGGTTTAAGAAAATATCTCAAAAGAAGGTATTATAATCTGTTTACAGTAGATCTTGTCTGTCATGGAACACCTAGTCCAAAAGTTTGGGAAGATTTTTTGAATATGAGAGAGAAAGAACTTCATGGTTCAATTAATAGAGTCAGTTTTCGAGATAAAGAAGATTATGGATGGGCTGCTCATTATGAATCGGTTACGATAGATGAAAAGAAGTATTATTCCAGAATTTATACCAAGCTTTTTTATCAAAATGCAGTTTTGCGTCCAGCTTGTTATCAATGCAGATACACAAAAAAAGAGCGTCCGGGAGATATTACTTTAGCAGATTTTTGGGGACATGAAAAGGCAGTGCCGGGATTTCATGAGGATAATAGAGGGGTGTCTTTGGTGCTTATTAATTCTAATAGAGGAAAGCAGTTATTTGACGTTGTAAAAAAGAATGTTTATTATCAAGATACAACAGGATATCCATATCGGCATACAAATATGAGACATCCATCGAATTGTCCAGAATTCCGGGAACAGTTTTGGAAAGATTACAAAGACTATGGATTTGCCTATATATCTAAACAGTATGCAGGACATAAGTTTACACCATACTGGAAAGTACAGTTAAAGAAAGTAATACCAAAGCGTCTTTGGAAATACTTAAAACGATGGTATTTACATTTTAATAAACCTAAAAAAAATTTAAAAGAAGAAGGATAAAAGAAATGGATATTATAAAACAATTATCAGAGGAATTAAAAATTCGACCATTACAGGTAGAGGCAGCGGTTCGTCTGATTGATGAAGGGAATACAATTCCATTTATTGCAAGGTATCGAAAAGAAGTAACAGGGGCATTAAATGATGAGATACTAAGGAATTTATATGAACGTTTAGAATATTTGAGAAATTTAGAAGAAAAAAAGCGGCAGGTTCTTGCAAGTATCGAAGAACAGGGAAAACTGACCAGTGAGTTAAAAAAACAGATTCTTGCAGCAACTACTATGGTAGTGGTAGAAGATCTCTATCGCCCATTTCGTCCAAAACGAAGAACAAGAGCAACGATTGCAAAGGAAAAAGGATTAGAACCACTTGCACAATTAATTTTATCAGAATCGTTAAAACGCCCTGCCCTAGAAGAAGCAGATGGCTATATTTCAAAAGAGAAGGAAGTTGCAGATGCTACACAGGCCTTAGCTGGAGCAAAGGATATTATGGCAGAAATGATTTCAGACTGTGCAGACTATCGAATTCATTTGCGAAAAATGACAATGGAAGAGGGCAGTATTGTATCTACAGCAAAGGATAAGGACAAAGAATCAGTCTATGAAATGTATTATGATTTTGGAGAAAAACTCTCCAAAACAGTAGGGCATCGAGTTTTAGCTCTAAATCGAGCAGAGGATGAGAAAGTTCTCTCTGTAAAAGTCACTGCTCCTGTCGATAAAATTTTTTCTTGGATGGAAGAACAAATTATTAAAAAACCAAATCCATATACAAAAGAAATTTTGAAAGAAGTGATACAAGATAGTTATGAACGTTTAATCGCCCCTGCAGTTGAGCGGGAAATTCGAAATGAATTAACAGAAAAGGCAGAAGATGGAGCGATTCAAATTTTTGGACAAAATCTAAAGCAGCTATTAATGCAGCCTCCTATTGAGGGGCAAATCGTGTTAGGATGGGATCCGGGATTTCGAACAGGTTGTAAACTGGCTGTTGTAGATCCGACAGGGAAGGTATTAGACACAGCGGTTGTTATGGCAACTGCTGGTTCAGAAGGGGCAGTTAAAAAAGCAGAAGAGATTGTTACAAACTTAATAAAAAAATATCATGTCAACCTGATTTCTGTCGGAAATGGAACAGCTTCCAGAGAATCGGAGCAGTTCTTGGTCAATTTGATTAAAAAAGAACAACTTCCTGTACAGTATGTAATCGTAAGTGAAGCAGGAGCTTCTGTCTATTCTGCAAGTCGTCTTGCAACAGAAGAATTTCCAGATTATGATGTGGCACAGCGAAGTGCAGTTTCCATTGCCAGAAGAATTCAAGATCCTTTAGCGGAACTGGTAAAGATTGAACCAAAGGCAATAGGAGTTGGACAATATCAACATGATATGAATCAGAAAAAACTGACTGAAGCATTGACAGGGGTAGTAGAGGATTGTGTAAATAAAGTTGGAGTGGACTTAAATACAGCATCCGCTTCTTTATTAGAATATATTTCAGGAATTTCTAAGTCGATTGCCAAAAATATTGTAACTTATCGAGAAGCAAACGGAAAGTATAAAAGTAGGGCTGAGTTATTAAAAGTACCAAAACTTGGACCAAAAGCTTTTGAACAATGTGCCGGATTTTTAAGAATTAATGACGGAGAAAATCCACTTGATAGTACCAGTGTACATCCAGAATCCTATGATGCTGCGCGAAAACTGCTTCAACGACTGGGATTTACTACAGCAGATATTAAAGAATTAAGAAAGAATAGAAAAGAAGTTTCGGAAAGTCAGAATAAGAAACAAAAGAAAAATAAATCCAAACAACAGACATTACATCTGAAAACTACAAATACAGCAATGGCACAGGCATTGTTAGGAGCAATGAAAGAAAATACGAAACAACAAAAAGAAGAAAATTTAAAATCAGAAGGGCTATCAAAACTCGGTTCCATGATTTCAGATAAAAAGGCACTTGCAAAAGAACTGCATATTGGAGAAATGACATTAGAAGATATTATTCGTGAATTAGAAAAACCGGGAAGAGATCCGAGAGAAGAAATGCCAAAACCAATTTTACGTACCGATGTTTTAGAACTAAAGGATTTGACAGAAGGCATGATTTTGAAAGGGACAGTACGTAATGTAATTGATTTTGGGGCTTTTATAGATATTGGAGTACATCAAGATGGACTGGTACACATTTCTCAGATGGCAAAAGGAAAGTTTGTAAAACATCCATTAGATGTTGTGAGTGTAGGAGATATTGTAGAGGTAAAGGTATTAAGTATCGATATCCCTAAAAAGAGAATTGCTTTGAGTATGATTTTATAATTTTATCCATAGGAGAGGATTTTAGCTGTGAAGAAACTTTTAATCTATTTAAAGGAATATCGAAAGGAATCGATCTTAGGACCATTATTTAAGCTTTTGGAAGCTTCCTTTGAACTGCTTGTACCATTAGTAATGGCAGCAGTAATTGACACTGGAATTAAAAATGGGGATAGGTCTTATATCATTAGAATGTGTCTTTATATGATTGCATTAGGTATTATTGGTTTAGTTTGTTCTATTACTGCCCAATATTATGCAGCAAAGGCAGCAGTGGGATTTGCTGCAAAACTAAAACATGCCCTATTTTCGCATATTCAAAAGCTATCATTTACAAAGATGGATCAACTTGGAACATCTACTTTAATTACCAGAATGACAAGTGATATCAATCAGGTACAAAATGGAGTGAATCTAGTTTTAAGACTTTTTTTACGTTCTCCTTTTGTTGTTTTTGGGGCAATGGTAATGGCATTTTCCATTAATGTAAAAGCTGCCTTAATTTTCGTTGTTACAATTCCACTATTGTCAGTTGTTGTCTTTGGGGTAATGCTAGGTTCTATGCCATTATTTAAAAGAGTACAAGCAGGACTAGATCAGGTATTATTAGCAACAAGACAAAATTTAACAGGAATCAGGGTTATTCGAGCATTTAACAAAGAAGAGTCAGAAGTTAAAAATTTTGAAGAAAAAAATAATACTCTTTATAAACGACAGATGTTTGCAGGACAAATATCAGCACTGATGAACCCTATCACATATGTAATTGTCAATATAGCGATTACAGCTCTATTATATAGTGGAGCACTGCAAGTAGACTCTGGTATTTTAACTCAAGGAGAGGTTTGGGCACTGGTAAATTATATGTCTCAGATCTTAGTAGAATTAGTAAAGCTTGCCAACTTAATTATTACAGTGACAAAAGCTTTAGCATGTGCTAACCGAATTGAACAGATATTTGAAATGGAACCAAACTTTGTAGAGTCAAATTCAAGTGTTTCCTTGAAAGATATAAAGGGTGCACGAGTAGAATTTGAACATGTAAGCCTAAAATATCAGATGGCAGGAGCAGAATCATTAAGTGATATTAGTTTTTGTGCAAAACCTGGACAGACAATAGGGATTATTGGAGGTACAGGTTCTGGAAAATCCTCTTTAGTCAATTTGATTCCAAGATTTTATGATACTACAAAAGGAAAAATTTTAATTAATGGAAAAGGGATAGAAGAATATTCTGTTAAAGAATTAAGAAGTAAAATTGGCATTGTAATGCAAAAAGCAGTTCTGTTTTCAGGAACAATTCGAGATAATTTAAAATTTGGAAATCTAACAGCTTCAGAAGAAGAAATGGAAGAGGCACTTAGCATATCCCAGTCTAAAGAGTTTGTTGATCAAAAGGAAGGAAGATTAGACGCCATCATTGCTCAGGGTGGAAAAAATTTATCTGGGGGACAAAAGCAGAGATTATCTATTGCAAGAGCTCTAGTACGAAAACCAGAAATTTTAATTTTAGATGACAGTGCTTCTGCCTTAGACTATGCCACAGATGCAAAATTAAGAAGAGCAATCCGTGAAATGAAAGAACAGCCAACTGTCTTTTTGGTATCCCAAAGGGCATCCTCTATTCTACATTCTGATCAGATTTTAGTATTAGATGATGGTATTTTAGTTGGAATTGGAACTCATGAGCAGTTGTTAGAAAACTGTAGTGTCTATCAGGAAATTTATTATTCACAGCAAAGCCAGAAAAAATAGGAGATATTTATGGAAAAGACAAGAGGAAATCAAAAAGAAATCATTCATAAAATTTTACAACGAATAAAAAAGTATTGGTTTTTTGTGTTTTTATCAATTTTATTTGCGGCTGTGACAGTAATTCTTACTTTATATGTTCCAATTTTAATAGGAGATGCTATCAATAAAATTGTTACAAAGGGAGCAGTAGATTTTAAAGGACTTGGTTCTATTATTATAAAAATAATTGTAGTTGTCATATTAACCGCTTTATTTCAATGGATTATGAGTATTTGTAACAATAAGATTACTTATCATGTAGTCAGGGATCTACGTTCAGAGGCATTTCATAAAATTGAAATTCTGCCATTAAGTTATATTGATAATCATTCTTATGGTGATATTGTCAGCAGAGTAATTGCAGATGTCGATCAATTTGCAGATGGTCTTTTGATGGGATTTACCCAATTATTTACTGGAGTTATGACAATTTTAGGGACATTATTATTTATGCTTTCTATTAATGTGACTGTGACGATTGTGGTTGTCTGTATTACACCTGTTTCCTTATTTGTTGCGGCATTTATCGCGAAAAAAACACATGTGATGTTTAAAAAACAGTCTGAAACAAGAGGAGAGCAGACGGCTCTGATTGATGAGATGATTGGAAATCAAAAGGTAGTACAGGCCTATGGCTATGAAGATAAAGCAATGGAGCGGTTTGACGAAATCAATCAAAGACTAGAAAAATACTCTCTGCAAGCCACTTTCTTTTCCTCTTTAACAAATCCATCTACAAGATTTGTGAATAGTTTAGTGTATACAGGAGTTGGAATTGTGGGCGCAATTTCTGCGGTAAATGGAAGAATTGATGTTGGAAAACTCAGCAGCCTTTTAAGTTATGCAAATCAGTATACAAAGCCATTTAACGAAATATCAGGGGTTATTACAGAACTTCAAAATGCGTTTGCCTGTGCAGAACGAATTTTTGAATTGATTGAGGAAAAACCACAGATTCCAGAAGCTTCTAATGCAGTTTCACTAGAAAGGGTAAGAGGAGAAATCCGCTTAAAAGATGTCGGCTTTTCTTATGTATCAAACAGACCTCTTATTGAACAATTAAATTTAGAGGTAGCACAGGGAAAACGAATTGCGATTGTTGGTCCAACAGGCTGTGGAAAAACAACCCTAATTAATTTGTTAATGCGTTTTTATGATGTAAATACTGGTAGTATTTTGGTAGATGGAGTTGATATCCGCAACCTTACCAGAAAGAGTCTACGATCTGGATTTGGTATGGTATTACAGGATACATGGTTAAAAGCAGGCACAATCAGGGAAAATATCTGTATGGGAAAGCCAGATGCTACAGAAGAAGAAATGATTGCCGCAGCAAAAGCATCTCATGCTCATGGATTTATTAAGCGACTGCAAAATGGATATGATACTGTGATCAGTGAAGATGGAGGGGGATTATCTCAAGGTCAAAAACAGCTTCTTTGTATTTCAAGAGTAATGTTATGTCAACCTCCCATGTTAATTTTAGATGAAGCTACTTCTTCTATTGACACCAGAACAGAAGTCATGATACAAAAGGCTTTTGAAAAACTTATGGAAGGAAGAACTAGTTTTATCGTAGCACATAGACTTTCTACTATTCAAGAAGCAGATAGTATTTTGGTTATGAAAGATGGACATATTATTGAACAGGGAAATCATAAGGAGTTGCTACAAAAGAAAGGATTCTATAGCGAATTATATCAAAGCCAGTTTGCAAGGTAAATAGAAACCTTAACAAAAATTTCTTGACACAAATGAAAGAAAAGACTATACTGACATTAGAAAAGAAGAAAGGAAATAAGAGAATACTCTTAGCAGGTGATAAAAGGATGTTTATTTGGTAATCGGACTGTAAAAAGAAAGATAGAAATAGGAGAAGTATGTCCTTTTCTATACTTTTATGTCAGTTTGCCGGATAAAGAATCCATTTTTATGTTGCCTGCCCTTTTTTTGCCCTGCACAGCAAAAATATGGTCTCTTTCCGGCGGTTTTTAGGAGGAATTTTATGTTATTATTACAGATAAACCACGGAAAAAAAAGTTTTGGAGATCGACTTTTATTTGAAATAGAACAATTTAGCATTTATTCAGGAGAACGAGTTGGACTGATTGGAGCCAACGGAACAGGAAAGACAACTCTTTTAAATATTTTTACTGGATATGAAGAAATAGATGAAGGAACAATAGAACGATATGGTGAGATATCATATTGCAAACAGTTAGAAGAAATAGATCAGACAGAAAGCAAAGCCTATAGTGGAGGAGAAAAAGTTAACGAGAAATTAAAAAAAACATTTCAAAGTCGTTTTTTACTTTCTGTATTCGATGAACCAAGTGCCAATTTAGATCAAGTACATCAAAAACTGTTACAACGAAATTTAAAACAGATTGAAAGTTTTTTGTTAGTCAGTCATGATAGAGAGTTATTAAATGAGGTATGTACTAGAATTGTAGAACTAAGAGAACAAAAATTATTTAGCTATACAGGAAACTATGATGCGTATCTAGTACAAAGAAAAGCAGAAGAGAGAAAAAAGACAGAAGAATATGAAGCCTATCAAAAGGAAAAGCAACGTCTTCTTACTATTTATCGGGAAAAGAAATCGGAAGCTGCTAAAATGCGAAAAACGCCTAAAAATATGACACCAAGAGAGGCAAAACTAAGGGAGTTTTTAAATACAACTAGAAGTTATAGTGGAAAAGAATTACGATTAAATCGTGCAGCTGAGGCAGTACAAAAAAGAGTGGAACATCTTGAAGTAAAAGAAAAGCCAAAAAAACAAGAAGTGATTCGATTTAATTATCAAAAAACAAACCCTCCAAAAAGTCGTTTTTTGATTCGGGGTGAAGATATAAGCTTTTCCTATGGAGATAAAAAAGTCTTAGATCATATTTCTTTTGATATAGCAAATCGAAAAAAAACAGCTCTTCTAGGAAAAAATGGTTCTGGAAAGACAACATTACTACACTTGATTTTTTCAGAGTATGAAGATAGAAGAAATGAAAGAAATAAAAAGGATAATGAAAAGATTTCTTTTGTTTCTGGACTTAGTATTGGCTGTTTAGAACAGGATTTTAAAAATATTGATCGCACGAAAACCGTTTGGGAAAATGCGTTTTGTGATGCCATACAAAGCCATCAAACAGTATTTGATGTTTTAGCAGGTCTTTTATTTACAGAAGACGCCCTTTTTAAATCTGCTGGAATTTTAAGCGGAGGAGAATTAGTAAAACTCTCTTTAGCAAAACTGTTTGTTTCAGAGCATAATTTATTAATTTTAGATGAGCCAACCAACTATTTAGATCTTCCTTCCCTGACAGCACTCCAAAAAATGATTTCAGACTATCAGGGAGCGATCCTATTTGTCAGCCATGACAAATGGTTTATACAGGCAACAGCAGATGCTGTTTTAGAATTAGAAAATGGTAAGTTAACTTCTTTTGATGGCTCATTAAAAGCATGGGAAGAGGAAAAACACTCTCATTCTTTAAGAAAAAACAGAGCTTCTTCTCATCAAGAGCGTATTGTATTAGAACTTCAACTGGCAAGACTAAATAGTCAGTTATGTCAAAGGCATTTGTCAAAAGAACAAAAAATTCAATTAGAAAAAGACTATCAGGATACTTTAGTAAAACTAAAAGAGCTCTAAAAAAGGTATATGTCGGTGAGAAACTTATAAGGTAATCTCACCGGCATAATTTGTAGCAAATACTTTACGAACAGCGGATAAACTAGGATCTTGTCCCAATGCCCAAATCAGTTTAGTGACAGCACTTTCTGTAGTCATATCATAAGCACTGATTACTCCTTGACGAAGAGCTAATTGTCCAGTCTGATAGATAGAGAGATCACTTCTTTCATAAAGACATTGACTTGAAATTACAATAGGAAGTCCAAGTTCCGTTAATTTAGAAAGTTTTGCAATTAAATCTCGATGGATAAAATGAAGTCCTCCTGCTCCAAATGCCTCTATTATAATGCCTCTATACTGCATTTCTAATAACATATCAAATATTTTAGGATTTAATCCCGGTGTCAGTTTAATTAGAAAAACATCTGAACATATATTGCCTAAAAAAGCAGGATTACCGTTATTAGTAGGCAAAACAGAGTGATTAATATTTAATCCCGAGGAATCAATTTGAGCAATATATGGATAATTAACACTTTCAAATGCGTCAAAACCAGTAGTACGAACCTTTACTGCACGACAACCTAAAATAATCTTTCGATTAAAAGAAAGAAAAATACCACAAATACCACTAGATGCCATAGCTAAAGAATACCGTAGATTATCGGCAGCATCTGTTAATGGATGGGATAAAGGAAGCTGAGAGCCTGTCAGTACAATAGGTAAAGGAGGATTTGGAAGCATAAAAGATAAAATAGAAGAGGTATATGCCATAGTATCCGTTCCATGTGTGATAACAATACCATCATAATGTCCATATGCTTCATAAATATGTTTTGCAATCATGATCCATTCTTCTGGTTGAATATTGGAACTGTCTAAATGAAGAATATCTTTTACTGTTAAATTATAATTTTTAGCAATTCCATTAATAGAAGAAAACATACTACTGCCATTCATTGCAGGAATTAATCCTTCGGAACTATCTTTAGAAGCAATCGTTCCTCCAGTAGTAAGTACCAATAAATTTGGTTTTTTTAAATTCATAACTACCTCCTAAAAATTTATGTTAAAATATCAACTTTTATACTATAAATGATTTTTATGAATAATGCAAGAACACCCGTAACTTTGCTCATGTGAGATAAAGAAGTAAAAGAAGTGTAAAAAATTTTATTTTTGGTCGAACCGTTTCCCGTAAGGCAAAGGCTGTAAATCTACCTTACACCGGGCGTCTTCCCCTTTGCACGGCATAATACTGACGTTTTTTCAAAATGCCAAAAATGAACACGAAAAGACAGAAAATCAAGAAAAGATTTCCTGTCTTGGTGTGCCGTTTTGTATGTATGGCTGTTATTCAATTTTCATGTCGCTATAATTATACCGAAATCCATATGATTATTACAATTCCAACCTCATATAAACAACTTCCTGAAATCCTGTCATACGAGAATTAAAACCCTGTGGATTTCTTCCATATTCAACAAATCCTGCTTGTTTATACATAGATAACGCTCTTACATTTTCAGCAACTACATTCAGCTCAAGCTGGCTATATCCTGCTGATTTTGCACATTCAATACATGAAGTCATCAATGCTTGTCCAATACCAAGTCCCCAGAATTCTTTAAGAACACTAATACCAAATTCAGCGCGATGTCGCACCTTATATTTCGTGCCTACAGCTTCGATTCCAGCAGTTCCTATAATCGTATCATTAACTATAGCAATGATTTCGATTTCATTTTCACTATCGGTCTTTTCCTTTAGAAATTGACTTTCTTGTATTACGTCAAAGCTATTTTCGTCAGGATATGTAAGTAAATAATCAGTTTGAGCATGGGTTAAATTAAAGTTATCTAATACAAGTTGTCCATCATTTTCGTCTGCATTTCTCAAACAACATTCCATGCCATTTTTTATTACTATTATTTTGTTGTATTTCATAACTGCCCCTTATCCATTCATGGTAAATGCTTCATCAATTTTTATGTTATTTCAAATGCTTATTTTCTTATCACTATTCTATAGGGAGGTTATGTTGCTTTAAGAAAGAAAGCTTATCCCAATATCCACGTTGGAATAATATTTTTTCATTTACAACATGGAAAAATCCGCACCCACGCAATCCTAATGGGTCTTTCCATTCTAAGATAGCCCATTGTCCGTCTTCAAAGATATTTTCCACAATACAAACCATTTTCGCAGTTGAAAACTCATTCACAAACATTTCTCTAATAGCCGCAACCCCTATAACAGGTTCATTTGCAACTTGATGATTTATTGCATTATTATCATACAGGTTGGTAATCATGTCTACATCACCAGCATTAAAGGCATCTACCCATTTATTTACTATTTCTTTCGGACTTAGCATATTGTTATTCTCCTTTTCAATTAAAAATGTTATTAGTTTTAGTATACATTCTTTTTCAAGAAAAAGATATAACTTCTTATACTTTCTGTTAAATAGTTATTTTATAGGTGTATTTGTGATTCAGAAAGGCGACTATATTATAATAGCCTTTCTGACAACTAAAATCTTAAAATTCTATCATTTTTGCGTGCCTTCGCTACGGGGTGCTTGTCGTCTGCTTTTGGATAGCCTAACAAGACCTGCATGACAGCATAATAATCTGTGCGAATTTCCCATTTACGCAAAATTTCCTGTCCGTAGCTATCTGCAAAAGCTGTCCAGCCTTGCCCGATATAACAAGAACCAATCCCAAAAGAGTCCGCTGCTAACATCATATTTTCGGCAGCAACTGCACAATCATCTACAGAAAAGAGAAAATTTTTCGGGGCAAACATTGTAATAACGGTCGGTGTGTCATAAAAAGCATTTATCAGCTTAGGGTCGTCTGCAATACTTGGCTGTTCTTTGGACACGTAATTTTGTGCTGTTGCCATATGGGGATTAGAGTTTGCCCGTTTGATTTTTCCTAACCGTTCATTCACCTCTTTGTCTTGGCATACTACAAAAATCACTCCCTGTTTCCCGCCCGCACTTGGAGCATAAAGTCCTGCTTGTAATATTTGCTGTAAAAGTTCTTCATCTATCTGCCTTGCATCAAAACGCCTGATTGCACGGCGGTGTAAAATAGTCTGCATTGTTTCATTCATAATCAAACAATCTCCTTCCAGCATTGTGGATCAGCTGCATAAAAATTTCCGTCTTTACCACTTGCTACTGCGGGACAGCCACGGCAAAATGCAAGCAGCTCGCACTTGGAACATTTCTCAAATTTTGTATAATCACGATATGCTTCCATTTGACAAACCCAAATATCCGCAAGACGGTCATTAAATACGTTTCCGACTTTACTGCCTTGTACCCGGCGGCAGGCGTAGATATCTCCCGTTGGTAAGATTGTCATGTGACAGTTACCACAATTACAGCCGCCGTATATCATGCTATCTTGTACGTCTTCTGGGATTTTGAAAATCCCTTTTTCATACTCATAAAGCGTCCAAAGGTGGTCTTTTTTGTTAAAATAGGTGTGACAGCCCTCCGCTTCATATTTCTGAAATTTGTTATAGCATATATCAAGCAATTCCCGGTATTCAAGCGGAGAAATGCCCGTGTCTTTTTCTTCACTGGTGGGGCAGTAACGGGCAAAGGCAAACACATCAACACCAGCAGAAACAACAGTATCAATTATATCGGGAACTTCCTTAATGTTCGTACCAGATACTGTAGTCATAATGACAGAACGAATACCCGCCTTTTTGATACAAGCAATTTTTTCAAGAGTACAATCAAAAGAATCCGGTTTACGAAACCAATCGTGAGTATCTTTCATTCCGTCAAGGGAAAGCTGGTATTTTTGACAGCCATATGATTTCAATTTTTGACAAACCTCATTTGACAAATGAAACGGATTTCCTAAAATCGTAAATGGGATTTCATGCTCTTTTATCAGAGTAAGAAGCCGCCAAAAATCTTGGTGTAAAATAGGGTCGCCGCCAGTGATATAAAAATAGGGCAACCTCCCATAAACTTCACAAAAATCAAGACAGTTATAAAAAGTTTCCTGCATTTGCGCCCAATCCATTGCATCCGGTTTTTTACAATTATTCTCAGAAAAAATGTAACAGTGTTTACAGCGTTGGTCGCACTCGTCCGTAATATGCCACTGAAAAGCAAAGTATTGTTTCATGTTATTTCCTCCATTAGATAGCCATTTAATATTTATTTGAAAACCGATAATATCGGATTTTATTTGAGGGTATCTCCGATAGAACAACAGCTCCACCGGAGATTGTTGGAATTAAAACTCCTTATTTGTCCGAAGCTCCACAAGCAGCAGGCTTTTCTTCCGGTTTGTCTGAAGCCCCACAAGCAGAACCGCAAGCAGTAGGCTTTTCTTCTGGCTTGTCTGAAGCCCCACAAGCAGAACCGCAAGCAGCGGGTTTTTCTTCCGGCTTGTCTGAAGCTCCACAAGCAGATGTAGCAGATTTTTCATTCCAGCCAGTTAAATTTGAGAGTGCCATTTTTCAATACCTCCATTGTGAATTTAGGAACTTTCTTGTTCCTTGAGTACATTGTACAACGTGATGAAAACGAAAAAAAGTACGCACAAATCTATTACTTAGTCACCTTTTTGTAACTCCTCTTGAACGGAAGCGATTGTTATATTATAATTAGAGTACAACATTCTTTTTTGAACTTTTGAAAGGAGCTATTTTATGCTGACAAAAGAAGAACTGCCAGAATGTCCAGTAGCAACAACCGTACAGCTTATCGGAAGTAAATGGAAATTACTTATCTTGCGTAACCTTTTACAGCGTTCATGGCGTTTCAATGAATTAAAAAAATCTTTAGAGGGTATCAGCCAAAAAGTTTTAACGGATAGTTTGCGCTCTATGGAAGCAGACGAAATTATTACCCGTACTGTTTACCCGGAAGTGCCGCCTCGTGTGGAATACGCCTTAAATGATTTAGGACGGTCTATGTACCCTATCATTATGGCTATGGAAGAATGGGGGATAAACTATAAAAAACAACTTTCCTAAATGATATGAGGGAAGAGAGGGATTCCATAGCCTGTTATGCACATTTCCACAATGCTTTTCTTTTAGTCTTTTTTCTTGGGTTCGAAATAGTGTGATGCTAACGGTCTATTTCTTGTTTTCGGTTTCTTTCTTCTTTAACGTACATGAACATTTAGTCGTGGGATGAATTGCTGACATATGTTATTGACAAGTTGTATGGAAAAAGGTAGTATTATAATAAATTATTATGAGAGTGGAGAAGGTTTATTATGGAAGTAAGTGAATTAAAACAACAAATGGAAGCTTATTTAACACAGGGCAAAGTAAAGATGCAGCGACAGATAAAAGAGTTGCAACAAAAGGGAGATGAAAAAGCAGCAAAACTGGAAATGGAGAAATTAGATGTATACGATATCTTTACTACAATGTTAAATGCCAGTATGTTAAAAGTAACATTAAACAAATCAATTAAACCAGAAGAACGAAAAAAGAAATTTTGTGAAGACTATCTTATTCAATTTATTACCATGCCAAAAGAGTGGAGAATTAATTATGCAGCGGCTGTAGAGAAAAAGAACATAGAAGAAATGGAAAGCTATAAAGTTAAATTAGATACTACACAAGAAATTAGAACAACATTCTTAAAGCTGATAAGTTAGAAACTTAAATATATGAAAAAAATTTTCCTCTTGACAATTTAGTTTCAGGTGCTATAATTAATTCCATCAATTAGGAAAATGCAGTGATGAGAAGAGTAAGCAGTGGACACTTTCCAGAGAGGAATATGATTTGCTGAAAATATTCCATTGTACAACCTGCCGAATACTACCTCGGAGTGGCTCTAATCCAGCCCGGTGATTCCGTTATCGTCGAATGAAGTGGGTTTTATATAAGCCAAAGAGGGTGGAACCACGAGTCAATACTCGTCCCTTTTCCCTTTCGTCTGTTATGATACAGCGAAAGAGGAAAGGAACGAGTTTTTTTTATTCTAATGGAGGAGATTAAAATGAAGATTACATTAAAAGATGGATCAGTAAAAGAATATAGTGATTCAAAAACGGTTTTGGAGATTGCAAGAGATATCAGTGAAGGTCTGGCACGAGTAGCCTGTGCAGGAGAAATCAACCAAAAGACAGTGGATCTACGTACTGTAGTAGATTCAGACTGTGAATTAAATATTTTAACTTTTAATGATGAAGAAGGAAAAGCAGCGTACCGCCATACAACATCTCATGTGCTTGCACAGGCAGTAAAACGCCTATATCCAGAAACAAAGCTTGCGATTGGGCCATCGATAGATACTGGTTTTTATTATGATTTTGACTGTCCACCATTTGATCGTGCAGCATTAGATGAATTAGAAAAGGAAATGAAAAAGATTATAAAAGAGGGAGAAGAATTAAAACGCTTTACTTTGCCAAGACAAGAGGCAATTCAATTAATGGAAGAAAGAAAAGAACCATATAAAGTAGAATTAATTCAGGATCTACCAGAGGATGAAGAAATCTCTTTCTACCAGCAGGGGGATTTTGTGGATCTGTGTGCAGGTCCTCACTTAATGAGTACAAAACCAATTAAAGCAATTAAACTGATTTCTTCCTCAGGAGCATATTGGAGAGGCAGTGAAAAAAATAAGATGCTGACCAGAGTATATGGAACAGCGTTTACGAAAAATGCAGATTTAGAAGAATATCTTGCACATTTAGAGGATATCAAAAAAAGAGATCATAATAAACTAGGACGTGAAATGGAGTTATTTACTACAGTAGATGTAATTGGTCAGGGACTTCCTCTTTTGATGCCAAAGGGAACAAAAATTATTCAAACGCTTCAACGCTGGATTGAAGATGAAGAAGAAAGTCGTGGTTATGTCAGAACAAAAACACCATTGATGGCAAAGAGTGATCTGTATAAGATTTCAGGACACTGGGATCACTATAAAGAGGGAATGTTTGTGCTTGGAGAGGAAGAAAAAGATGACGAGGTATTTGCACTGCGCCCTATGACCTGTCCATTCCAATATTATGTCTATAAAGCAAGTCAAAAAAGTTATAGAGATCTGCCAATTCGATATGGAGAAACTTCAACTTTATTTAGAAATGAAGATTCGGGAGAGATGCACGGTCTAACAAGAGTTCGCCAGTTTACAATTTCAGAGGCACATTTAATTGTACGTCCAGATCAAATTGGAGAAGAATTTAAAGGCTGTGTAGAACTTGCTGTTTACTGTCTGACAACATTAGGGCTTCAAGATGATGTTACGTATCGACTGTCTAAATGGGACTCCAATAATAGAGAAAAATATATTGGATCGCCAGAGTATTGGGAAAAGACACAGGGAATGATGCGAGAATTTCTCCATGAATTAAACTTAAATTTTACAGAGGCAGATGGGGAAGCCGCATTTTATGGACCAAAGTTAGACATTCAGGCAAAAAATGTATATGGAAAAGAAGATACTATGATAACGATTCAGCTTGACCTAGCACTTGCAGAGCAATTTGATATGTATTATGTAGATCAAAATGGAAATAAAGTCCGCCCATTTATTATTCACAGAACCAGTATAGGATGTTATGAAAGAACACTTGCTTGGCTGATTGAAAAATATGCAGGAAAATTTCCGACATGGCTTTGTCCAGAACAAGTTCGAGTTCTTCCGATTTCAGAGAAATATAATGACTATGCAGAAAAAGTAAAAGCAGAACTTACCAAAAATAAAATTTTAGCAACAGTAGATAACCGCGCAGAAAAAATAGGATATAAAATTCGTGAAACAAGATTACAGCGTATTCCTTATATGTTAGTAGTAGGACAAAAAGAAGAGGAAGAAGGCTTAGTAGCAGTACGCAGCAGATTTTTAGGAGATGAGGGACAGAAAAAATTGTCTGACTTTATCAATACAGTTTGTGAAGAAATTCGCAACAAAACAATTAGAAAGATTGAAGTAGAAGAAAAACAGGAATAATAGAGCTGTTTCATACTATACGTGAATTTTTAACACAACAAACGCAGAAATTTATTTTTACTAGAAATTGGAAAGCAGATATCCAAAAATACATTCATTTTTTGGATATCTGCTTTTTAGATTTTTATTTTATAAATTTATTTTACTCCATTTTCCACTGTTAAACCGCATAAAAGAAGCTAAAAAGCGAAATCCTTGATCGATGATTAAAGAGATCCATGCTCCTGCAAGTCCAAGTCCCATTGGAAAACATAAAACCCATGTTAAAATTGGTCGTACAATGGCAATACTAATCATAGAAGTTACTGCTACATAGGCAGAATCTCCAGCTCCACGCAGACAGCCATTTAAAACAACCTGTGAAGTCTGAAAATGAGTAGAGAGTGCCATTAAGATCATAATCTGTCCTCCTAATAAAATGACTTCACTATCTTTATTAAATAACCAGATTAAAGGATGTCTTGCAAAAATAAAAATTAAAAATAATACAGTAGAGGCAATAAAAGCTGCTCTCTGTCCAATCTTTCCATAAATAGAGGCAATATCAGGTCGTGTTGCACCGAGGTTTTGTCCAACTAAAGAAGAAGCGGCAATTCCAAATCCATCGCCAAAACAAAAAGAGAGATTTAAAATATTCATACAGATCAGATGTGTTGCATACGCTGTAGTTCCAAGTCTGGCAACAATAGCAGCATATGCTAAAAAGCCAATTCGCATAAATACCTGTTCCACTAATGCACTACTACTGACTTTCATTACTGGTGCAAGAACTGTCCGACGAAATTTCCAACTACATCGATAGAAAAGGTTTACATAAGAATCCCTTTTTAAAAGTGCGAGGATGGAGATAATTAAAGAAGCAAATGCGCCTAATACAGTAGCTAGTGCAGCACCTCTTACTTCCATACGTGGAAATGGACCAACTCCATTAATCAATAGATAATTGAATATTAAATTAATAACATTTGCAATAATATTGGTTTTCATTGCAATTCTCGTGTTGCCACATCCTCGTTGGGCAGCATTGATTGTTAAATTTAGCGAAGTAAATACAATACCAATTACTAAGATTTGAAAATAATGAATCGCATCTTGTAAATAATTTTCCTCTGCCCCAGCAATCAACATAATTTCTTTGGCAAAAATAAAACCTAATAAAGAAGTAAATAAAGAGATCATAAAACTTAATAAAATAGCAGTACGTAATGTTTTATTTGCTCCCTCTTGATCATTTTGTCCTTTTCGTCTTGCAACTACAGCAGTCACACCGACATTTAAAGAAAAAATCATAGCAAGTAAAATAAATTTAGGCTGATTTGTAATTCCAACAGCAGCAATAGCACCCTGACCTAATGATCCAACCATCATAGTATCAATAGAACCAACAAGCCCAACTAATAAAGATTCTAGGGCAGATGGCCAAGCTACAGAAAGAAAAGTAGTATATGCCTGTTTTGTACTTGGGACAGATCCTAAAATATCTTTAGGCAACATATGATCCACAGAAAAAAAAGAAAACAGGTGTTGAGAGAAACGATTTGAAAAAATAGGTTTTAAATTCATTTGTAATTCACGTCCTTTTATATTAGTATAGCTCTACTATTAAAAAAAAGCAAGTATAGAGATATTAGTCATATGCTTTACACAAAAGTAAGGGATGTGCTATACTTAAAAAAAGATTTTACAGGTGAAAAAGACAGGGAGGATTTTACTTGACATTAAGAGAGTATTTAAAGAAACATTATCTTTTGACGGATGGTGCAATGGGAACTTATTATGCGGGCTTAAATTTGGAAGGAGCAACAGGTTTGCCAGAAGATGCAAACCTTACTGCACCAGAAGTCATTGCAAAAATTCATAGACAGTATTTAGAAGCTGGTGCAATGTTAATACGTACAAATACATTTGCGGCAAATAAGATTACACTAAAAAGTTCTGGAAAGGAAAGAACAAAACGAATTGAGGCAGCACTCAATATTGCAAAACAGACAATAAAAGAATTTAGAGAACAAACAAAAATATCTCCCTTTCTGGCGGGAGATATTGGGCCAATTTTAGGATCTCTTCCAGAAGAAAAAGAGAAAGAGGCATGGAAGGAATATTGTGAAATTGTAGATATTTTTCTTTCAAGAGGGGTTGATGCTATTGTATGTGAAACGTTTTCAGAGGAACAAACTCCATTAAAGATTGCACAATATGTGAAAGAAAAAAATCCAGATATGTTTGTAATGACACAAGTGGCATTAGAGCAAAATGGATATGCGGGAAATGGATTAAGTGCACAAAGAATTTTAGAAAAGATGGCATTACATCCTGCAACCGATGCAGTAGGATTTAATTGTGGAATTGGTTCTGGACATATGCTGACTTTGACAAAAACGCTACTTTTTCCAGAATCCATTCAGTCAAAAGAAAAGTATTTTGTAGTTGTACCAAACGCTGGATATCCTGAACAGCTTCAAAATAGAATGGTTTTTGTAAATAATGCAGAGTATTTTGCAGATAATATGAAGCAGATTTGTAAAATGGGTGCCACAATAATAGGAGCGTGTTGTGGAAGTACCCCAGAATATATTCGTGCCTTAAATAAGAAACTAGTACAGATAAATAAGAATGAAAAGCAAATGACAGTCCATTTTAAACCACAAGTAAAACAGTCAGTATTACAAGAAAAACAACCAAAGAAAAATGATTTTTATAAGAAACTATCAGAGGGGAAAAAAGTGATTGCCTGTGAACTAGATCCACCTTATGATGCAGATGATTCTAAAATCCTAGCCGCTGCTAAAATATTAAAACAATGTAGTGTAGATATGATTACAATTGCGGATTCTCCTATGGGAAAAAGTCGAATTGATTCTATTCTTATGGCATGCAAATTACATCATATAACACAGATGCCAGTTATGCCACATATATGTTGCAGAGATCGAAATATGATCTCTATGAGAGCCACCCTTCTTGGAGCATATGTTAGTGATATTCGCAATCTATTATTAGTGACAGGAGATCCTGTACCACAAAATGCTCGGACAAAAACAACAGGGGTTTTTGATTATTATTCTATTCCATTGATGCACTATGTGAAAGAAATGAACCGGGAACATTTTGAAAAGGATCCTTTTATTTATGGAGGAGCACTAAATTATAATTTTCCTAATTTAGAAAAGGTCATAGAACGGATGGAAAGAAAAATTGAAGCAGGGGCTTCTTTCTTTTTAACTCAACCAATCTATTCAAAAGAAGATATAGAACGAATTGCACAGATTAAACAGAAAGTTTCAACAAAGATTTTATGTGGAATTATGCCTCTTACCAGTTATAAAAATGCAGTTTTTATAAAAAATGAAGTTGCAGGAATTCACATTCCAAACGAGATTGTTAAAAGATATCATCAGGACATGACAAGAGAAGAAGCAGAATGGACAGGAGCTAGGATAGCTAAAGAAATTATAGTAGAATTAGAAGATATTGCAGATGGCTATTATATGATGCTCCAATTTAATCGGGCAAGCTTTATGGAAAAAATTCAACAATTAACAGCAGTAGCGGGCACAGCGAAAGCGGTATGCCCTACTGCCATGAAGCAATCCACATCATTGTCTTGCTCTTAACTGCCGCGAGTGGATTGAAACAATTCTAAGAAAGAAATTTAGAACACAGGAAGGTACGATAAAAAATGACAAGACAGGAATGGGATAAATGGACAAGGCAAAATATAATTCTTTTAGATGGGGCAACAGGAAGTAATTTATTTTTAAATGGGATGCCTTCAGGAGTCTGTCCAGAATTATGGATTTTAGAACATCCAAACATTTTAATCAATCTTCAAATAAACTATTTAAAAGCAGGTACAGATATTTTATATACACCTACCTTTTCAGGCAATCGATTAAAATTAGCCGAATATGGACTAGAGGGACAGGCTGCACAGCTAAATCAGAAACTAGTTGCCCTTTCTAAGGAGGCAGTAAAGCGATTTTATGAAGAAACATCTGTAGAGCGTAAAGTTTATCTCGCTGGGGATCTTACTATGACAGGAAAACAGCTTGCCCCTATGGGAACTTTGCAGTTTGAAGAACTGATAGAGGTATATAAAGAACAAATCCAAAGTTTAGTTAAGGCAGGCGTGGATCTATTAGTAGTAGAAACCATGATGAGTTTACAAGAATGTCGTGCTGCTCTTCTCGCAGCAAAAGAAAGTTGTGATCTTCCAGTAATGATTACTTTGACATTTAATCAAGATAAAAGAACACTCTATGGAACAGATCCGAAAACGGCTATTATTGTATTAGAGGCAATGGGAGCAGCAGCAGTTGGTATAAACTGTTCTACAGGACCAGAAGATATGGTTGAAATTATATCAGAAATGAAGCAGTATGCAGGAATTCCTTTAATTGCAAAACCAAATGCAGGACTTCCAAAACTTTGTGGTAAACAGGCAATATATGAAATGGGAGCAGAGGAATTTGCACAAAAATCTAAAGAGTTAATTATAGCAGGAGCGGGAATTTTAGGAGGATGTTGTGGGACGACTCCAGAACATATCCACCATTTAAAAGAAATAACAAAAGAATTTGATGTGCCTGCCATAGAAAAAAAATCAGTTCGAGCATTGACAACAGAAAGAACAACACTTTTTTTACCATTAGACGGTACATTCCAAATTATTGGAGAGAGAATCAATCCAACGGGAAAGAAGGCTTTACAACAGGAATTAAAAGAGGGAAAGTTTGATTTAGTTACGACTATGGCACAAGAGCAGACAAAAGCAGGGGCAGGAATTTTAGATTTGAATATGGGAATGAACGGAATAGATGAAAAAGAAATGATGCTTTGTGCAATACAAGAAGTGATGGCAGTTTCCGATCTTCCACTTTCTATTGATTCTAGTCATACAGATATTATAGAGGCAGCTCTTCGAATATATCCGGGAAGAGCATTAATTAATTCTATTTCAATGGAAAAAGAAAAGATGCAAAAACTGCTTTCAACTGCTAAAAAATATGGAGCAATGTTTATTTTGCTTCCTCTTTCGGATACAGGACTTCCAAAAGATTTAAAGGAGAAAAAGGAGATTATCCATACGATTATCAAAGAGGCAAAAGCGAAGGGACTAAAAAAAGAGGATATTGTTGTAGATGGATTAGTCAATACAATAGGAGCAAATTCGAGAGCGGCACTTGAAACAATAGAAACCATTCGATACTGTAGGGAAGAGTTAGGACTTGCAACAGTGTGTGGTCTTTCTAATATTTCATTTGGTCTGCCAGAGAGAGCCATGATTAATACGGTATTTTTAACAATGGCAATACAGGCAGGACTTAATATGGCAATTTCAAATCCATGTCAGGAATTATTAGTTCATACTGTATTAGCAGCAGAAGTTCTTCAAGGAAAAGAAGAAGCAGCACAACGGTATATTACGAGAGTTTCTAATAATCCTATCAGTGCAGTTTCCGAAAAAGAGCTAAAGCCTATACAAAAAGAAGAGGGTTCTCTTAAAGTAAATTCTGCTATTTTTGAGGCAGTTCTTACAGGAAAACGGAAAAAAATTAGGGAATTAGTAGAAGAAGAGTTATCCAAAAATATTTCTGCAAAAGAAATTTTAGATGAGAAACTTATTCCAGCTATCAATGAAACAGGGAAATTATTTGAAAAGGGAATCTATTTTCTTCCTCAATTAATTTCCTCAGCAGAAACGATGAAGATTGCACTAGAAAGGCTAGAACCTCTATTAAAAGAAAGGCAAGACTCCTCTGATTCTGGTACAGTAGTCATTGCAACCGTAGCAGGGGATATCCATGATATCGGAAAAAATTTAGTGGCATTGATGCTAAAAAATTATGGATTTCATGTTATTGACTTAGGAAAAGATGTACCATCAGAGGAGATTATAGAAACGGCTAAAAAAGAAGATGCGGATATTATTGCCCTTTCTGCACTGATGACAACGACAATGTTAGAAATGAAAGAAGTTGTGCGATTGAAAAGGGAAGCAGGACTAAGAGCAAAAGTTATGATTGGGGGTGCAGTGATTACACAAAGTTATTGTAAGGAAATTGGGGCGGATGGGTATTCAAAAGATGCCAAAGAAGCAGTAGTCGTTGCAAAACGTTTAGTACAGGAGGGAAAAAATAGCCTTTTATGAAGATTTTAGCGGCAATTTGTATTGAATCTTATGAGATGGAATTAAAGTTATTTGAGATAAAGAAGAATGTAAGAAAGGAATTATGTTGTGCAAAGCAACGTTTAGAGTTAGGAAAGGATACTTTTCGTTATAAAAGATTACAAAATGCAACGATTCGCAGACTTTGTGAGGTACTTTCGCGTTTTCAACAGACAATAAAAGAATATCCTATAGATAGTATAAGAATCTGTGCAACAACAGCAGTTAGAGAGGCACAAAATCTTCCAATCATTTTAGAACAAATTTGGCTTCAGACAGGTTTAAAACCATTAGTATTAAGTAATTCCGAGCAAAGATTTTTGGAGTATAAGGCGATTGCATTAAATATCAAAGGATTTTCAGAATTAATTCAGTCTGGAACAGCTATCCTAGAGGCAGGAAGTGGAAGTTTACAACTGTCACTATTTCAGGCAGGAAAACCACTTATAACACAAAATATTCCCCTTTCTGCTAAAAGATTAAAAGAGCAACTAGAAAAAAATGATTACACATATGAGCAATTTGAAGAATTTATAAAAGAATTAGCGGATTATAGACTTGGAGAGTTTAAACGATATTATTTAAAGGGAAATTCGATTGGACAGATTGTCTTATTTGGAGAAGGAGCAAGAGCATTTTTCAAAGATAGTGCGAATGGATTATGTATTTTAAAAAGTGGTGAATTTTTAGAGAGTTGTCATAAATTAAAACAGAAATCGGAAGAATGGATAGAACAAAGATTAGGAGGAGCAGAGAATTTAGAAACATTACAGGCAGCTAGTATCATTTATGAGAGTTTTTTAACAATGACACAGGCAAAAAAGGTAATCATACCAGAGATTGATTTAAACGACGGACTTTGTTATGAGTATATGCAGGAAAAAGGGTTATTAGAAAATGACCATAATTTTGAAGAAGATATTTTAAATGCCGCTTGGGATATGGCAGAACGTTATCAGTGTGATCGAAATCATAGCAGTTTTGTTTTAAAAACAGCTATTTTACTATTTGATGGATTAAAAAAGAAATATGGTCTGACCAAACGGGATCGTCTTTTATTAGAGCTTTCTGTAATTTTACATGATTGTGGTAAGTTTGTAAGTATTGTAAAGGCAGCAGAATGTACCTACAATATTATTTTAGCCTCTGAGGTGATTGGACTATCACATAAAGAAAGGAAAATAGTTGCTGAGATTATTCGCCAGAGTGCATTAAAAATAGAAAGAACATTTGATATGGAATTAGAAGAAGAATTTATGGATGATGGAATTCGAATTCGAAAGCTGTCTGCCCTATTAAGTATTGCAGATTTTATGGATTTAAGTCATAGACAAAAGGTACTTGAAATTCGATTAAAACAAGAAAAGACAGAATTGAAGCTAACCGTAAAGACAAAACAAGATTATCGACTAGAACGAAATTTATTTCATAAAGCAGCAGGTCAATTTGAAGAGATCTATCAGTTAAAGCCAGTTTTGATTTGGAAAAGAGATGATAATTAAATTTATTATATATAAAAATCAGGTTTGTGTCTGTGTGGCATCCACAGACTTGATTATACAAAAAGCCACGCAGAAATGTAGGTAAAAATGACACAAAAGGATTGGAAGGATGATTTTTATAATCGAGAATTAAGTTGGCTTTTATTTAATCAAAGAGTTTTTGAAGAAGCAAAGGATCGAACCTTACCACTATTAGAACGCCTAAAGTTTTTGAGTATTTCTGCCTCTAATTTAGACGAATTTTTCATGATTCGGATTGCCTCTTTAAAAGATATGGTACATGCTAATTATAAAAAGAAAGATATTTCTGGAAGAACAGCACAACAACAATTAGATGAGATTAGTCAAATGGTACATCACTTAGTAAAGGAACAGTATTCTCTTTATAATCATTCACTCTTAACAGCATTAAAGGGCAACAAAATCCACATAATAAAAACACATGAAAAACTGTCAAAGCAACAGGCAGAAGTAGCAGATCAATATTTTAAAGAGATGGTTTATCCTGTACTTACTCCAATGGCAGTGGATTCTTCCAGACCATTTCCTTTAATACGAAATAATACCATTAATATTGCTGCTTTAATTGCAAAAAAAGAAAATAAAAAAGAGGTTGCGTTTGCAACTGTACAAGTTCCAGCAGTTATACCAAGACTTTTCTTTTTAGAAAATACACAAGAAAATATTAAAATTTTATTATTAGAAGAACTGATTGAAAGAAATTTAGATAAACTATTTTTAAATTATGATGTAATTTGTTCCGCAACGTATCGAATTATGCGAAATGCAGATTTAACAATAGATGAAGAGGATGCAGAAGATCTGCTTAAAGAAATTCAAAAGAAATTAAAACGTAGACAGTGGGGAGAAGTGCTTAGACTCGAAATAGAAGAAGGGGCGGACAAAAGACTTCTTTCGATTTTAAGAAAAGAATTTGCAATTAAGGAACCAGATCTTTATATGATAAATGGGCCAATGGATCTGAGATTTTTAATGAAATTATATGGATTAACAGAAAAAGAAACTTTAAAAAATCCTGTTTTTGAACCCAACCCAGTTTTAGAGTTAGCCGATAGGGATATTTTTGAAGTAATTCAGAAAAAGGATATTTTACTACATCATCCATATCAGTCTTTTGAACCAGTTGTAGAGTTTATTAGAAATGCTGCCTGTGATGAAAAAGTTTTGGCAATTAAACAGACACTATACCGAGTCAGCGGAAATTCACCGATTGTAAAAGCATTAGCCCAAGCTGCAGAAAATGGAAAACAAGTGACAGTTTTAGTAGAGTTAAAAGCCAGATTTGATGAAGAAAATAATATTTTATGGGCTAAAATGTTAGAGAAAGCAGGGTGTCATGTCATTTATGGGTTAGTAGGTTTAAAAACTCACTGTAAAATTACATTGGTTGTACGAAAAGAAGAGGAAGGAATCTGCCGTTATGTCCATTTGGGAACAGGAAATTATAATGATGCGACTGCTAGACTTTATACAGATATGGGACTTTTTACATGTTCAGAGGCAATAGGAGAAGATGCCAGTGCAGTCTTTAATATGCTTTCTGGATATTCTGAACCAAAACGATGGAATCGGCTGATTTTAGCCCCTCTTTGGATGAGAAAACGTTTTTTAAGTTTTATTGAACGGGAGCAGTTAGCAGCAAAAGAGGGAAGAACAGCTAGAATTATTGCCAAAATGAACTCCTTGTGTGATAAAGAAATTATGAAAAAACTCTATGAGGCAGCTGAGGCGGGAGTAAAAATAGATCTCATTGTTCGTGGAATATGTTGTATAAAAACAG
The DNA here is from genome assembly GCA_947089905.1 of uncultured Lachnospiraceae bacterium. Classification (GTDB taxonomy): domain Bacteria; phylum Bacillota; class Clostridia; order Lachnospirales; family Lachnospiraceae; genus MGBC140009. Next base: position 173,277 of record CAMUMG010000003.1, on the reverse strand, counting down.
GATTACCACAGACACATGACAATATTACGGTACGTTCTATTGTTGGAACATTTTTAGAGCACAGCAGGATTTATTATTTTTATCATGATGGTATAGAAGACATTTATATGGGAAGTGCTGATTGGATGCCACGAAACTTAGATAAACGAGTAGAAATTTTATTTCCAATAGAAGATGAACAGATTAAACAAAAGGTTCTGCATATTTTACAGATTCAACTTGAAGATACAGTGAAAGCACACATTTTAAAAGGAAATGGTATGTATGAAAAGATAGATAAAAGGGGAAAAATTCTAATAAATGCACAGGAAACTTTTATAAAGGAGGGAGATGTCTATGAAAAAGACATGGGGAATCATTGATATTGGTTCAAATACAATGCGACTTAGTATTTATCAGTGTGAAGCACAACAATTTCGCATTATGATTCATAAAAAAGAAATGGTGGGACTTGCCAGTTATGTAGAAGACCAAAGACTAAGTGATTCTGGAATTAAAACAGCTTGTGAAGTATTAAATGGATTTAAGAATATTGTAGATAGTTTGGGAGTAGAAAAGACTTTTATTTTTGCAACTGCTTCCCTTCGAAATATCAGCAATACACAAGAGGCAGTCAGTGTGATAGAACAACAAACAGGATATTTAGTTGAAGTCATCTCTGGAGAGGAAGAGGCAAGACTAGATTTTATTGGAGCAATGCACACAGTAGAATTAAAAGATGGACTTTTAGTAGATATTGGTGGCGGAAGTACAGAATTAGTTCCATTTTATAAAAAAAGTCCTGTGATGGCAGTCAGTGTACCAATCGGTTCACTTAGTCTTTATACAAACTATGTAAAAAAAATTCTGCCTAAAAAAGAAGAGTTAGAGAATATGCGAATAGTTGCAGCAGATGAGATTGAACAGACACTTGGAGCATTTCGACCAGAAAAACGTCAAAAGATCTGTGGAGTAGGAGGTACAATTCGAGCTCTGTTAAAGTTGTGTAATTATATCTATCATAAAGAAAGCACAAACCAGATTATATCAGGAGAAGAAGTAAGTGAATTATATACCATGTTAAGTGATAAAAAGGAAGGAAAGTGGAAGGTTATTTTAAAGGTCTGTCCAGACAGAATTCACACTATATTACCAGGACTTACGATACTTTGGCTGATTGTAAAAAAATATAATGTGACAGAAGTAATAGTAAGTGGTTATGGAGTAAGAGAAGGGTATTTAGTAGAAAGAGGAGGAATTTATCGTAAGTAAATAAAAAGGTTGCTGTAAGTATATTACAGCAACCTTTTTATTTTATTTAACAGTCTTTTTACGTGTGGCAAATGCTCCAATAGTTACAGCAGCCACAGCAACGATACCAATAGCAACAAAGATTCCTGTTTTGGAGCTATTAGAACTTTCTTGAACAAGTACCATCGTTGAAATTGGTGCAACTTCTGCTTTACCGTTTTTAATTGTTTCTAGTACCTTTGTTCCTGCCTTTTCTCCATTTACATAGACATTCCAGTTTCCTTTTGGAAGATCGATAGAAACAGAATTGCGGTTAGCATTGTGAATCACATAGATTCCCTCTGCACTTTCTTTGTTTGGCTTTCCACTAATCTGATAAGCTACAGTATTAGCAGGAGTATTTTCGGTAAAGATAAGATTGGAAGCGATCTCTTCTGTTGTTGTCATACGAAGAGATGGATGTGCTTTTCGGAAAGCGATCAGACCTTTATAATATTCAAATACATCTTGATATGTCGTTTTGTTTTCCCATCTGATTCCATTGACTATGTCAGAAGACTGATAGCTGTTTTCATCAAATGTACCATCTTCTTTTACTTTAGAACGAAGTAGTTCTTCTCCTGCCTGAAAGAATGGAATTCCCTGTGAGGTAAGGACAATGGAAGCAGAAAGTTTATTCATTGCTATTCGATCTGCCTCGGAATCTTGACTATTAGAAGTAGCAAGTTTATCCCAAAGAGTTAAATTATCGTGAGCAGAGGCATAGTTAATACATTGAGATGGACTCTTTGCCCAATAAGTATCGGAATAATTGACCAGACTATAATTTATCTGTGGGTGGTTAGTAGAAGCGACAATACCAAATTTAATACTTTCTTCTAAACCAGTGCTTCCACTGACAAATCCTGTTTCCATAGCTTCAAATACACTTCCTTTAATGCCATCTCTAAGATCATCAGAAAAGGCAGCAACTCCATCAATAAAAGAAATATTTTTCTTTAAAGACTGATTGCTTTCTGGAAGTGTACTAGTTCCTCCTGTCCAGCCTTCACCATAAATTAAGATACTAGGATCTACTTCATTTAAAGCTGCACGAACTGCATTCATCGTTTCAATATCATGAACTGCCATTAAGTCAAAGCGGAATCCATCAATATGATATTCTTTTGCCCAATATACAACAGAATCTACAATAAATTTGCGAACCATAGAGTGATCAGAAGCAGTTTCATTTCCACAGCCAGAAGCATTTGAAAATACACTTCCATCTTTACGGTAATAATAGTTTGGAACAAGTTTATTAAAATTAGAGTCAACCGTTGCTGCTGTATGATTATACACAACATCCATAACGACACGAATTCCATTTTTATGGAGAGATTGTACGGCTTGCTTCATCTCTTTTACACGTACTTCACCATGATAAGGATCGGTAGAATAAGAGCCTTCAGGACTGTTATAGTTTTGAGGATCATATCCCCAGTTAAATTGTGGTGTATCTAACTTGGTTTCATCAACAGAAGCATAATCGAAACTTGGTAAGAGATGCAAATGGGTAATTCCTAGCTCTTTTAAATGATCAATTCCAGTAGAAAGTCCATCTGCATTTTTCGTTCCTGTTTCCGTAAACTCTAAAAACTTTCCAGTATTAGAGATACCAGAGGAGGAATTGGAGGAAAGATCCCTTACATGAAGTTCATAGATTACTGCATCTGTCATCTGAAGAAATTCTGGTTTTTTGTCTTTATCCCATCCATCTGGATTTGTAGAAGTAAGATCTAAAATCATACCACGCTGACCATTTGCACCAGTAGATCGGGCATAGGGATCAACAGCTTCATTCGTACCCAATGAAGTTACGGCAGTATACGTATAATATTTTCCATTCAAGTCTCCAGATACAGAAACAGTCCAAGTACCATTCACATCTTTTGTCATTGGTGTTTCAGAAAGCTTTTCGCCACCAAGCCCTTCGGCATATAGGTTTAAAGATACCTGTGAAGCAGTTGGAGCCCAAACACGAAATGAAGTGGATTCTTTTGTATAAACTGCTCCTAAATCGTTGCCTTGATACGTATAGGCTTCTTCAAAATCTGAAGTAGAAAACGCATTTCCTACATCTACTAAAATGCTACCATAACCGTCACGTTCCAGCGTAAAGGTATGCCCTAGATCAACTTTTTCTTCTAAAATAACAGAGGCTGTAGCAGTCTGTCCTCCATCTTTCGACCAAATTTTCATAATTGGATATTCGACTCCTTTCTCGTCGGTTACTCGATAATGGCTTACTTCATCCACAGCAGAAGAATCGATAGGAACTGTTACTGTAAATTCAATTTCTTTCGCAGTTGGAAAAGTTGCACTTAAAAACTGTGCAGAAAGATCGACCTGGCTTTTATCATAATAAATAGTTCCATTTCCCTGTAATAGATAAACATGAACAGTTCCATCAACTGCCTTACTCATATCGATAAAACGATCTGCATCAAAATCTTTCTTTTCCCATTCATTTAATCGTACAATAATTCCTACTGTTGCAGGTGAGCCAGAAAAAGTAACTTCTGCATAAGAACCATAATCATCTGTTCCAGTCAATGGATATCCAGCACCCTCGCCACCTTCGGGCCAAAGCCAAAAATTCCAGCCGTCATAAGCTTCATCAAATCGATGATAGTGAATGACTAAAGTAGTGTCTGATGCGGCAGAAACAAAGATTGGCTGAATTAGGGAGAATATCAGCACAAAGCTTAAAAAAAGTGCATAGATAGCCGCAAACTTTTTTTGTTTTTGGAAATTCATAAGTCCTCCTCCTAATTATTTGCTTTCGATATTTTTATGATACCATAAAAATAAACAGATTTGAAGACTCTTTTCGAAATTATTCGAAAAATATTAATATCAAAATTTGTGCAAATTGTACAAAAGCTATCCGTTTTTTGGAAATTATTTCACTTCAATTATTAAATCATAATAAATGCCCTTATCCTTTTCTTAAATTCATATCTTAGGCGTTGACAGAATTTCATGTTGGCATATAATAATTGACATACTCTATTTACATAGATAGCTATAAGAAAATAATAAAGTGAAGGAGGAAAAAAATGCTGCAATTAATGAAATATTTAAAAAAGTCGGCAGGTGCAATTATATTGATTGTAATTTTTTTAATCATTCAAGCCTATTGTGATCTGTCACTTCCAAGTTATACGTCGGATATTGTAGACAATGGAATTTTACAAGGCGGAATTGAAAGTCCAATACCAAAAGCAATTCGTGCCGGTAGAGTGGATGTATTAAAGGAAATCGATCCAGAACTTTATAAACGTGTGATAGAAAAAATGGATCGTTTTGACAAAGAAGAACTTTCTAAAAAAGAGTATAATGAATATGTCAAAATGTATCCCATTTTAGAAACAGAACCAATCTATGTTCTAAAAAAGTTAAATAAAAAAGAGAAAGAAGCATCCGAAAGCGATTTTATTCAGATGATGATATTGCTTGAAATGATATCTGGAAGTTTTGATTTAGAGTCTATGGGAATAAGTTCACAAAGCGAAATGGAGATTTCTCCAACAGAAATGATTTCACAGATGCCAGAAATGTTTCTAAGTCAGGCGGCGATTGGTGCTGTTCAAAAAGAATATACAGTAATTGGATTAGATACAGATAAAATTCAAACAAAATATATTACAAATGCAGGATTAAAGATGTTAGCTTTAGCTCTACTTTCTATGGTAGTTGCCATTTTTATAGGATTATTAGCCTCAAGAATCGGTTCTGCTTTTAGTAGAGATGTTAGAAGAGAAGTTTTTCAAAAAGTTGTTGGTTTTTCTAACAGTGAATTCGATAAATTTTCAACTGCTTCCCTTATTACAAGAAGTACAAATGATATTCAACAAGTTCAGATGTTGATTATTATGATGTTAAGAATGATTTTATATGCTCCAATTCTAGGAATGGGTGGTATTGTAAAAGTATTAAATACAAATACCTCTATGACTTGGATTATTGCACTAGCAGTCCTTTTTATTGTAGGCTTAGTTTTTGTTTTATTTAGTATTGCAATGCCAAAGTTTAAAATAATGCAGAAATTAGTAGATCGATTAAATTTGGTCACTCGTGAGATTTTAACTGGACTTTCTGTTATTCGGGCTTTTAGTACAGAAAAGCATGAAGAAAAACGATTTGACAAGGCAAATAGAGATCTGACAAAAACCAGTTTATTTGTCAATCGTGTTATGACATTTATGATGCCATTGATGATGTTAATTATGAATTTGGTTATGGTACTTATTATTTGGTTTGGAGCAAAGGGAATTGATAAAGGACAGATGCAGGTAGGAGATATGATGGCATTTATGCAGTATACTATGCAGATTATTATGTCATTTTTAATGCTTTGTATGATGTCTATTATGCTTCCAAGAGCAGCCGTTGCCGGCAATCGTGTAGCAGAAGTACTCTCTACAAAAGCTGCTATTGAAGAACCAGAAAAGCCAAAACCATTTGATCTATCAAAAAGAGGGACAGTAGAATTTGAACATGTATCTTTTCGGTATCCGGGAGCACAGGAAAATGTATTAGAAGATATCACTTTTACAGCAAAGCCCGGACAGACCACCGCTATTATAGGAAGTACTGGAAGCGGAAAATCTACGTTAGTACATTTAATTCCAAGACTTTATGACATTTCACAGGGAAAGTTATTAGTAGATGGCGTTCCAGTCAATCAAACTTCGATTCATGATCTAAGAGAAAGAATTGGATTTGTACCGCAAAAGGGAGTTTTATTTACGGGTACAATTGCTTCTAATATTCGTTATGGAAAAGAAAATGCTTCACAAGAAGAGATAGAACTTGCTGCACAAATTGCTCAGGCACAGGATTTTATTGAGGCGAAAGAAGATCAGTATGAAGAACCAATTTCCCAAGGCGGAGGAAATGTTTCCGGTGGTCAAAAGCAAAGACTTTCCATTGCCCGTGCCATTGCAAAACATCCAGAAATTTATATCTTTGACGATAGTTTTTCTGCCCTAGACTATAAAACCGATGCACAGCTTAGAAAACGTTTAAAACAGGAAACTACCGACGCAGCGGTCATTATTGTAGCACAGCGAATTAGTACCATTTTACATGCAGAACAGATTTTAGTATTAGATGAAGGTAAAATTGTAGGGAAAGGTACACATCAAGAACTGATGGAACACTGTGAAGTATACCGTCAAATTGCAATATCTCAGCTTTCTGAAAAGGAATTAAATGCACAGAGAAGGGATGGTGTGGCACATGAGTAATACAAATCAGGCAAGGATGCGCCCTAGACCTCATGGACCTATGGGACATGGTCCAATGGGAGGCGGAGAAAAGGCAAAAGACTTTTCTGGTACAATTTCAAAATTAATTCGATATATCAGTAAATATAAAATTCAGATTTTTGTTGTAATGATTAGTGCAGTCTGTAGTACAGTCTTTAATGTGGTAGGTCCAAAGATACTTGGAGAGGCAACGACAGAAGTTTTTAATGGACTGGTAGCTAAAATTACAGGTTCAGGAGGAATTGATTTTGAAGCGATTGGACGAATTTTACTGATTTTGTTTTTGCTTTATATTGCAAGCTCTGTCTTTTCATTTATTCAGGGAATAATTATGACAGGCGTTTCCCAAAAAGTTAGCTATCAGCTTAGAGATGAAATTTCCAAAAAGATCAACAGAATGCCAATGAAATATTTTGATAAAAATACACATGGAGAAATTCTTTCACGTGTTACAAATGATGTAGATACTCTTGCCATGAGTTTAAATCAGAGTATTACACAAATTATTACTTCTGTTACAACTTTAATCGGAGTTTTAATTATGATGCTTTCGATCAGTGGTTCTATGACATTGATTGCAATATTAAGCCTTCCAGTATCATTAATTTTTGTTTCCGTAATTGTAAAACACTCTCAAAAATACTTTAAGTCTCAACAGGAATATTTAGGTGTTGTAAATGGTCAAGTAGAAGAAGTTTATGGTGGACACACGGTAGTAAAAGTTTTTAATGCAGAAGATAAAGTAATAAAAGACTTTGATCAGGCAAATAATAAACTCTATGAAACAGCATGGAAATCTCAATTTTTATCTGGAATGATGCAGCCTATCATGGCATTTGTCGGAAATATTGGCTATGTTGCAGTTGCAATTTTTGGAGGTTATCTTGCAGTAAATGGAAAGATAACGGTTGGAAATATTCAGTCCTTTATTCAATATGTTCGAAACTTTAACCAACCAGTAACACAACTTGCTCAAGTTTCCAATCAACTTCAAATGACCGCAGCAGCAGCAGAACGAGTTTTTGAATTTATGGAAGAAGAGGAAGAAGATGTTATAGTAAAAAACCCAGCTGATCCAGATGAACTTATAGGAAGTGTTGAATTTAGAAATGTAAAGTTTGGTTATCTTCCAGAACAGACAATTATCAAAGATTTTTCTGCTAAAATAAGTCCCGGACAAAAAGTGGCAATAGTTGGGCCAACTGGTGCAGGAAAAACTACAATGATAAAACTTTTGATGCGATTTTATGATGTCAATGCAGGAGAAATTTTGGTAGGCGGACACAATGTTAAAGACTTTAACCGCAGTGAGCTGCGTCAGATGTTTGGAATGGTACTTCAAGATACATGGCTGTTTAATGGAACAATCAGGGAAAATATTCGGTATGGAAAGTTAGATGCCACAGATGAAGAAGTAATAGAAGCCGCGAGGGCAGCACATGTCCATCATTTTGTTACAACACTTCCAGATGGCTATGACATGGAATTAAACGAAGAGGCAAGCAATGTTTCTCAGGGACAAAAACAGCTTCTAACAATTGCCCGTGCTATTTTAGCTGATCCAAAAATTTTAATTTTAGATGAAGCAACCAGTTCTGTAGATACAAGAACAGAAATTAGAATTCAAAAGGCAATGGATAACTTAATGAAAGGAAGAACCAGTTTTGTAATTGCCCATAGACTTTCTACAATTCGAGATGCCGATTTAATTTTAGTAATGAAAGATGGGGATATCGTAGAACAGGGAACACATGAACAATTATTAGAACAAAAAGGATTCTATGCAGAACTTTATAACTCACAATTTGAAAAAACAGCATAACAATTAAACATAAAAGGTAAAGAGTTGTTGGAGTATGAAAATGAACAAATGTATTTGTTCATTTTCATACTCCAACAACTCTTTATGAGGGAAGATATTTGTGAAACTTACTTTAAAATCATCTATGTAAATGGAATTATTGTTAGGCGAAACCAACAACAGATGTTCTTCTGACATATTGCTGCCGGTTTCATTTCATCTATACTTTTAGTATATGAGAAAAATGTGTACATTGTGTGTAGTAGATATGAAAAATTTGTGAATAAATTATCTGTCATTAACTTAGTTGACAAATCAGAAAGAACTAGTATAATGAAATTAAGGGAACAATCGATACGATTTTCCATAGAAAAAAATAATAGAAAACGGAGGATTATCATGAGTGAAGAAGTATATGAGCAGACAGGTAGCTGTAGCGGGGATTGTTCGGGTTGTTCTTCGACATGTAGTTCAAGACAGCCCTCTAAAGAAGAATTTTTAGCTCCGTTAAATCGATATAGCAAAGTTAAAAAAGTAATTGGTGTTGTAAGTGGAAAAGGCGGAGTTGGAAAGTCTTTTGTAACTTCCTATTTAGCAGTATTAATGCAGAAAAAAGGTTATAAGACAGCTATTTTAGATGCCGATGTTACAGGACCATCTATTCCAAAAGCATTCGGAATACATGAGCAGGCAAAAGCAGGAGAAGCTGGACTGTTTCCAGTTGTGACAGAAAAGGGCATTAAACTAATGTCTGTCAATGTATTATTAGAAGATGAAGAAACGCCTGTAGTTTGGAGAGGGCCAATCATTGCAGGGACAGTAAAACAATTCTGGACAGATGTTATTTGGGGAGATATCGACTATATGTTTGTAGATATGCCTCCAGGAACAGGAGATGTACCTTTAACAGTCTTTCAGTCATTGCCATTAGATGGTGTTATTTTAGTGACAAGTCCACAAGAATTAGTTTCTATGATTGTAAAAAAGGCTGTCAATATGGCAAATGCTATGAACATTCCAGTATTGGGAATGATCGAGAATTATAGTTATGTAGAATGTACAAAGTGTGGAGAAAAAATTTCTATCTTTGGAGAAAGCAAAATTTCGGAAATCGCTGATCAATATGGATTTTTAACGCTTGCGAAAGTTCCTTTAAACCCAGATATTGCAAAGAGTATGGATCAGGGAAAAGTCGAGGAATTAGAAGCTAGTTGGTTAAATGAAGCATCAGACTTTTTGGAGAAATTACTTCCTGTATTCGATGATAAAAAAAATAATGTAAAAATTGCAGTGACAACAGATGAGAATGAAAAAGTCTTTCAACATTTTGGACATTGTGAAAAGTTTACTGTCTATGAGATCAAAGAGGGAGATCTCATTGGAAAGTCAGAATTAGATACAAAAGGAAATGGTCACGAGGCATTAGCTGGTGTTATGAAAGAAAATAACATTCAGGTTTTGATCTGTGGTGGAATTGGCTTTGGAGCAATGCAGGCATTGATGGAAGCAGGAATTTTAGTAGTTCCGGGAATGACAGGAGATATTGATATAGCAGTGGCTTCTTATCTGGATGGTTCTGCACAAACCAGTACCGAACCAAATTGTGATCATGTACATGGAGAAGAACATACTTGTGATTCAGAAAATTGTACATGTGAACATAAATAATAATTAAAAAATGAAGGGGAGAAAGGGGAGATCTATAATAGCTGTATAGATAAGCTATCTTTTCTTTCTCTTCTTTTTTTGTTGGTGAAAACATTAAAATATACATAAAGGAGTGACTTATGAGGACAATTAAATTCAAGATTATTATAGGAATTGTATTTTGTTCCATTTTATGTGCAGCAATTATTGCAGTTCTTAGTACAGAAAGTGCCAGTACAATAACCAATGAGGATTCCGAGCAGATTTTAGAATTGACCTGTACTTCGAAAGCAGATGAGATCGATGCGTTAATCGCAAGAATAGAACAATCAGTAGATACATTAGCAAATATTATAGTGAAAAATTTAGATCTTGATAAAATTATGACAAATCCTGAATATGAGCCAAACTATACAAAAGAAATTGATCCTATTATTTTAGAATTTGCAGAACATACAGAAGGAGCAATTACAGCATATCTTCGATATAATCCTGAATTTACAAATCCTGTTTCCGGAGTTTTTTATATGTGGTCGGATCAAGAAAGGGACTATTTGCCAGCAGAACTTACTGACTTTAGTATCTATGAAAAAGATGATTTAGAACACGTGGGGTGGTATTATATTCCAATTCAAAATAAATCTTCCATTTGGATGGGACCTTATTGGAATGATAATATTAAAATTCATATCATTTCCTATGTAATACCACTCTATATAAACGAAGTTCCTGTAGGTATTATTGGAATGGATATTAAATTTTCTCAGATCACAGATATTATAGATCAGACAAAGATCTATGATACTGGTTATGCGTTTTTGACAAATTCAGACAGTGAGATTATGTATCACAATAAGTTAGAAATAGGAAGTGAAATCGCATCTTTAGGAGAAAATGGAGAGCTCAAAGAACTTTCTAATTTCTTTAAGACAGATGGAAATGAAGGAGTTCCTTTTAAATATACCTATTATGGAGAGAAAAAAAGTTTACTCTATAAAACGATTGGAAATGATATGTATTTTGTCCTTTCTGCTCCTGATAAAGAAATCTCAGCAGGTGCAAATCAATTAAAGAAAAATATTATATATTTAATGTTAACAGCAACCTTAATTGTTATAGTGATAGGAAGTATAATAGGATTTAGTATTTCAAGACCAGTAAAAAAATTAACTGGTGTTATTCGAAAAATTGCTGATTTGGATTTTCGTGGAGGTATACAGACAGAAGGCTTAGAAAAAAGAAAAGATGAAACTGGAATCATGGCAAAAGAAGTCGGAAAAATGCGTCAAAAGTTGAGCAATATGGTAATGGCACTTCAAAAGACCAATTTAGTAATTTCTGAGTCGATGGATGGATTAAATCTTGTAATGAAAGAAAATCAGGCAGTTTCAGAAGATAATTCAGCAGCTACTCAACAAATTGCAGCGGGTATGGAAGAGACATCAGAAAATACACAACGTATTACAGAAAATGTAAGTGATGTAACACAAAGTTCTCACCAGATGAAAGATTTGGTACAAAAGGGACAAGATAATTCAAAAGAAGTCATGCAGCGTGCAACACAATTACGAAGTATAGCAGAAACATCTAGTAATAAAACAATTACAATGTATCAATCGATTAAAGAGCAGTCTACAAAGGCGGTAGAACAATCTAAGGCAGTAGAACAAATTCATGTATTAACCGGAAATATTCAAAAAATTTCTTCTCAGACAAATCTGTTAGCATTAAATGCCAACATTGAAGCAGCAAGAGCTGGAGAGGCAGGAAGAGGTTTTTCTGTAGTGGCAAAGGAAATTGGACAACTAGCTTCACAGACCTTTCAGACTGTAGAGGATATCAATCGTATTGTAGGAGATGTTACAGAGGCAGTTTCTGGTCTGTCGCACTGTCTGGAAGATACAGTTTATTTTCTGGATCATACTGTTTTAGCTGATTATGAGTCCTTTAAAAAGACAGCAGAAGAATATCAAAAAGATGCTGGATTTTTTGGAAATATTTTGGGAAATTTACAGGACGCAATGGTAGAATTAAATAACACAATTTCTGAGATCTCAGAGGCGACAGAAGAAATGAATCAAACGATAGAGCAATCCACAAAAGGAGTTTCTCAAATCGCTGAAAAAACAGGAGAAGTAGTTATCAGAACAACAGATGGATACCAAAGATTAAAAGATTGTGGAGAAAGTATCGAAAATCTAAAAAATATTATCAATGAATTTCAGCTTTAAAGATAAGGAGTTGTCAGACTTGTTTTGGCAACTCCTTGTCTTTTAAAATAAATCTACAGGTTTAGTCAAATACATAGTGAATTTCTCCTGTATAGGAGTAGTAAGAATATTCTACACCTTCATATACAATAAAATGTCTTTGCTTTCCCCTATAATATAATCCCTCTTCCGCATCTTTTACTTCATAGCCTCCATGATAGGAAAAGGTATTTGTATCATAGTCACAAAAATAATCCCAGATAGGGATATTGCCATAGGTATTGCTTCCCTCTGGTCTTCTTTGAAGATAGACTTCTTTAATTCCTACTTTTTCTCCATATCCTAAATTACATATTGTAGTAAATGAAACGGCAATTCCTTCTTCGTTAAATGCAATAGAATTCATACCAGTCAGTTCATCTAAGTTGAAAGGCTGTGAAAGACCAATATAATCGGCAATATATTCCGATGCCTCTTCTTGGGACATTTCTTCGACTCCTTCAATAAAAACTTCCTTTAATTCTTCTGCTTTTGCCACTGTATTCGAACCAAAGATCAAAAGACAGGAGAGCATAAGCAGTCCAAAAAGTTTTTTCATTTGTATTCCTCCATCTGATTTACAATCTCGATTAATTCTTCCATTGGTATATTGCTGCTGACAGAATAAAAATCGGAACCAATTTCAAATAAAATATTTGTGATTTTAGTCTGTTTATTGAAATAAATATGGGTATTATTCCAACGGCAGACCTCATCTTGTAAAATATGACTATCACCTAAATTATAATTGATTTCTAGGATAGAAGAAGTAGTTTGTATCAGCAGATCCATCCATTGGGTTATATCATTAAAAACAATCTTTATAATTAGTTCTTTTTTAATACTATTTTCCATCTCATAAAATTGATAATCTGATGAATTGTTTAAAAGATTGATTGGCAAATAGATAGTTCCTCGATATTTTTCGGGAATTTTGATTGAATGAATAGGTTTTTCTAATTGATTGGAAGTTTGTAATGGATGTTGGAAGAGATTGAAATTTCCTTTTTGAAATAAAATAGAATCTTCAGCATACTTTTGTACTCGATATACTTCTTTTTTTCCTTCTACATAGATCGAATGATGAAAAACACTAATACTAAAAAGCATAAACAAAAAAGAGGTAAGATAGGCTTTTCGCTTGAGAAATTTTAGTTTGGGATCATCTGATTTATACCAAGGAACAAAGTCTTTATGAGCGTCTACTTCTTGAGATTTTATCCTATGAGATGTTATCCTATGAGATGTTATCTCTTGAGATAACATCTCTTGAGAATCCTTTCCCTGCGAAACATTTTCCTGCGAAATCTTTTCTTGAGAAAGTCTCTCATAGAAACGACTTAAAAATTCTTCCGCTCCAAATCCCTCTGGCGAAGTTTTTTTACAATATACATTCATTAAATGCAGTAAGGAGGAAATTGTATTTGCATCAGAACTGGGAGATTCTAAAGTCTGTTCAAATAAAATATCCAATACTTTTTGTAATTGTTTAATCTTTTGTTCCCGTTGTGTTTGATCTTGATGTATGTCAAAAAGAGAACTGGGATTATTATTATTTTTAGATTCACCCGATAAGTTTGACTTATGAAAGAGTTGGATTAAATACTTTAAAGAAGAAATTGTATTGGGATCAATTTTTTCTTTTGTTTCCTGTTTCAATAAATAATCCAATTCATCTTGCAGTATAGTTTCTATTTGCCACTCATCTAATTTTTTTCCATTTGGGTTTTCTAAGATAAATATCAGCTCCTTTCTTTTTATATATTGGAGACAAAAATGGATTAGTAACAAAAATATTATAGAAATTTTTACCATGTACTCTATGAAAATTTCGTTTATTAAAGTTAAAACTACTTATTTTATCATATATAATAAATATGCTTAATTTATAAAGAAAGGAGCGACTAACTATGAAGACAAAATATCATATGACACGAGACGAAAATATTTTTGTTGCCAAGAGAAATATTATAGATTATATCTGGAAAAGTGCAAAATTGGAAGGACTAGCAGTGACATATTCGGATACAGAGGCTATTTATAACGGAATGAGTGTGTAAGGGATTAAAGTATCAGATATTGTGGCAATCAATAATTTAAAACACGCATGGCAATTTATATTAGATACTTTGGATTACCCTATTGATTATCCTTTTATCTGTAAAATTAATTGATATGTAGGCGGTGATAACTTGATTATTCGTGCAGGATACCTACGAAATATGCCAGTTAGCATTGGTGGTACAACATGGAGACCAGATATGCCAATCGAATCGCAAATCAAGGAACAGATAGCAGAAATTATGCAGATAAGGCACTTACTATGATGCTATATCTTGTACGTAAACAGATGTTTCTTGATGGTAATAGGCAATCATATAATGATTTCTAATGGATGTGGTATTCTCTCTGTTCCTATTGAGTTACAGCCAACTTTTACAAAGATGTTAATAGAATTTTATGAATCGAATGACATGAGTGAGATAAAACAGTTTTTATATGAAAATTGTATTGATGGGATCGCATTTTAGTTATTGCCAGAGCAGAAAGTTTCAAATAAAGAAGGGAGTTGTGACATTAATGAAGTAATGTCACAACTCTCACTTTTTATCATATCATTTTTTAAAACTGTCCGCGTTTTACATATTCTGTATGAAGCAATTTATGCGCTCTTGGTTTTCCCGGAGCATCAAAAAATTCGTCATAGATCTGTTTCATTACTGGACTCTTATGAGAACTACGTAATTTAGAACGTTTATCATAGTCATAAAGTGCTTTGGAACGAAGTGCTTTTAAGTTGGTATAGTTACGGACAGAATCGCTTTGTACTGGCTGGCCTCCTCCATTGATACAGCCACCAGGACATGCCATAACTTCTATCATATGATAGGTTTTCTCACCTGACTTAATTTGCTCTATTAACTTTCTGGCATTTCCAAGACCAGAAGTAACAGCAACTCGAACTTCTACTCCAGCAACTTCATAAACAGCTTCCTTAATCGGATCTGTTCCACGTACCTCTGGGAAATCGACCTTTTTAAAGTTGCCATCTAATATACTCGCAGCAGTACGAAGAGCAGCTTCCATAACTCCGCCGGTTGCACCAAAGATAGCACCGCCGCCACTGGCAGTTTCAAATGGAGAGTCGAAACCTTCATCTTTAATTTCGGTAAACTTAATACCAGCACCTTTAATCATCTTTGCTAATTCTCTTGTAGTAAGTGCTACATCTACATCCTGATAGTCAAAGGTCTGTTGTTCTTCTCTTCCCACCTCAAACTTCTTAGCAGTACAAGGAATGACACTGACAACAAAAAGATCCTTTGGATCAATTCCCATCTTCTGGCAGTAGTAACTCTTTAAGACAGCTCCAAACATCTGTTGAGGAGATTTACATGTAGATAAATTTGGAATCATCTCTGGATAGTAGTGTTCTACAAACTTAATCCAGCCCGGACAGCAGGAAGTAAACATAGGAAGAGTTCCTTTTTTCTTAATACGTTCTACTAATTCGGTTGCTTCTTCCATAATCGTTAAATCTGCGGTAACATCCATATTAAAAACAGCATCTACTCCAAGACGACGGATGGAAGCTACCATTTTTCCCTCTACGTTTGTACCAATTGGCATTCCAAAACTTTCTCCAAGAGTTGCACGAATACTCGGAGCAGTGAAGAAAACAACTTTTTTATCTGGATTGGAAATTGCATCCCAAACTGCATCAATCTGGCTTTTTTCGTTGAGTGCACCAACTGGACAAGCTACGATACACTGACCACATCCAACACATGGGGAATCTGCAAGACTCTTTTCAAAAGCACATCCAACATGGACATTATATCCACGTTTAATCGGACCAATAACAGAAACAGACTGTACATTTTTGCAGGCAGCAACACAGCGCATACATTGAATACATTTATTATTGTCACGTACAATATAAGGAGAGAGATCATCAACTGGATAGACAACGTCTTCCCCTTTAAAACGATCTTCATCAACTCCATAGTCAAATGCAAGTTTTTGAAGCTCGCAGTTATTTCCACGCACACAGGAAAGACATTTTTTATGATGACTGGATAAAATTAATTCAATCGTAGTCTTTCTGGAAGCACGTACTTTTGGTGTATTGGTTAGTACTTCCATTCCTTCCTCGGCTGGATAGACACAAGATGCTACCAGTCCTTTTCTTCCTTTAATTTCAACGACACAGACACGGCACGCACCGATACAGTTAATATCTTTTAAGTAGCAAAGAGATGGAATCTCAATCTGGACAGCTTTTGCTGCCTGTAATATGGTAGAACCAGCAGGAACTTCAACTGGAATTCCGTTGACTTTCAAATGTACTGTATCCATGATTTCCTCCTTTATTTTTTGAAAATAGCTCCAAATTTACAGTTCTTTACGCACATACCGCACTTGATACATTTCTCTTTATCAATAACATGTGCTTGCTTAACTGTTCCGCTGATTGCACCAACCGGACAATTTCTTGCACATTTGGTACAGCCTTTACAAAGCTCTGGATTGATCTCATAGGAGAGTAAGGATTTACAAACTCCTGAAGGACAAGTTTTATCCTTAATATGAGCAATATACTCATCTCTGAAATATTTCATTGTTGACAAAACTGGATTTGGTGCAGACTGACCAAGGGCACAAAGGGAAGAAGATTTCATATGAAGAGCGAGCTCTTCAATCTTTTCTAAGTCTTCCATTTCTCCTTTTCCAGAAGTAATCTTTTCAAGGAACTGTAATAGACGTCTAGTTCCAATTCGGCAAGGAGTACATTTTCCACAGGATTCATCTACAGTAAACTCTAAGTAGAATTTTGAGATATCAACCATACAGGTATCTTCATCCAAAATGATCATTCCGCCTGATCCCATCATAGAACCTAAAGCAATTAAGTTGTCATAGTCAATCGGAGTGTCAATATGACAGGCAGGAATACATCCACCAGAAGGACCGCCAGTTTGAGCAGCTTTAAACTTCTTTCCGTTTGGAATTCCTCCTCCAATTTCTTCTACGATTTCACGAAGCGTTGTACCCATTGGAATTTCTACTAATCCCACATTTGTAATTTTACCTCCAAGTGCAAATACCTTTGTACCTTTAGAAGTAGCTGTTCCCATAGAAGAAAACCAAGATGCTCCCTTTAAAATAATCTGTGCAATATTCGCATAGGTTTCTACGTTATTTAAAACGGTTGGCTTACCAAAAAGACCCTTTACCGCTGGAAATGGAGGACGAGGTCTTGGTTCTCCGCGATGACCTTCGATTGAAGTCATAAGAGCGGTTTCTTCACCACACACAAACGCACCTGCACCCAAACGAATCTCAATATCAAAGTTAAATCCCGATCCAAAGATATCTTCTCCAATTACACCATAAGCTCTTGCCTGATCGAGAGCAATTTTTAAACGCTGTACAGCAATCGGATATTCTGCACGAATATAGACATAGCCCTGAGAAGCTCCAATCGTATATCCTGCAATAGCCATAGCTTCAATGACACTGTGAGGATCTCCTTCTAGGATGGAACGATCCATAAATGCACCCGGATCTCCTTCGTCAGCATTACAGCAGACATATTTCACATCACTTTCCGAGGCCTTTGCAAATGCCCACTTTTTGCCGGTTGGGAATCCACCACCACCTCTTCCACGAAGACCAGAGCCATTTAATTCATTAATAACATCATCGGCAGTCATAGAGGTTACGACTTTTGCCAAAGCCTGATAACCATCTCTTGCAATATATTCCTCTATGTTTTCTGGATCGATAACACCACAGTTACGTAAAGCTACACGAAGCTGTTTTTTATAGAACTGGGTTTCACTTAAAGAAATAATACTTCCATCTTCATGTACGGTTTCTTTATATAGAAGATCGGTTACAACATTTCCATTCTTTAAATGTTCTTCTACGATACGGGCAACTCCTTCAGGAGTTGCTTGGCTATAAAAGGCACCTTCTGGATAGACAATCATAATTGGTCCTAGAGCACATAATCCAAAACAACCAGTTTTTACAACTAAAATTTCTTTTTCTAATTCATGTTCTTTTAATGCTTTTTCTAATGCGTCAATTACTTTACGGCTTCCGGAAGAGGTACAACCTGTACCGCCGCAGACTAAAACCTGTTTGCGGTATCCAGTCTTTTGAGCAAGAATTTCACCTTGCTCACGAATGACACTTCGAACCATAACAAGTTCTTCTTTAGCAGCTTTGATCCGATTTAATTCTTCTATTGTCATCATAATCAGGACTTTCCCCCCTTCTTTGAAGCGTAACTATCGATAATTTTATCGATCTGTTCAGGTGTCACTTTGCCATATACATCGTCATTTACCATAATGACTGGAGCAAGTCCACATGCGCCTACACAACGAGTAGAATCTAAAGAGAACAGACCGTCAGGGGTACATTCTCCGGATTTGATTCCAAGTTTTTGTTCAACAGCAGCTAAAATTTTATCTGCACCTTTTACATAACAAGCAGTACCAAGACAGACACTAATTCGATTTTCACCCTTTGGTGTCAGAGAAAATTGGGAATAAAAAGTAGCTACACCATAAACCTCAGAAAGAGAAATCGATAATCCATCAGCAACCATCTTTTGAACTTCAATCGGAAGATAGCCATAAATTTCTTGAGCTTCCTGAAGAACTGGCATCAGTCCACCCGGCTGATTTAAGTGCCGTTCAATAACTGCTTCCAACTGACGTTTTTGTGCGGGAGTTCCCTTAAACGGATGAAGGGATGTTTCAGACATTTTGTTTCCTCCTTTGATTAAAAAGTAAATTATATTAGAAAAGCAATCGATTGATTTATACAAATTGCTTTACAGGAAAAGTGCCATAAAGACATTATAACAGAAAAATGAAAAAAAATCACTACTAAATTTGATGAAGTTTTAAGAAAAATAACGAAAATATATTTTTTAACCCGTCGTAATTTATATAAATAGAGTTGAATTGTTTTTATATTTTTGGTAAGATAAAAATTGTTTATAAAATAAATAGTATAAAATCAAATCTGTAAATATCATATAGAAATAAGGGAAAATATGAAAACAGCAAGTCAGTTAAGTTTTAATTTAAATACACAAAAAGAAATGCCTCTTGTGTTTGATAATATATTTAACAATAAAGATGGAGTGATCGAAGAACATAATAATAACTCAATGGTAATTTGTGGAGATTGTATTAATATTTTAAAAAAAATGAAAAATAATTCTGTGAAATTAATTTTTGCAGATGCTCCATACAATATTGGTAAGGACTTTGGTAATAATCAAGATAAATGGGAAAATAAAGAAGAATATATTAAATGGTGTAAACAATGGATTGATGAATGTATGCGTGTTCTAAAAGATGATGGTACAATGTATTTTATGACTGCAACGCAATATATGTCTTATTTAGACATTTATGTATCTGAAAAATATAATGTACTATGTCGAATTGTATGGACTTATGATAGTTCAGGGGTTCAATCAAAAAAAATATATGGTTCTTTATATGAACCTATTTTAATGATTAATAAAAATCAAAATGCAGTCTATACCTTTAATTATCAAGATATTATGGTGGAAGCTAAAACAGGAGCTACTAGAAAATTAATTGACTATCGAAAAGATCCTCCACAACCTTATAATACCGAAAAAGTACCAGGGAATGTATGGAATTTTAACAGAGTTCGTTTTAAGATGAAAGAGTATGAAAACCATCCGACACAAAAACCAGAAGTATTATTGGAGCGAATTATAAAAGCATCTTCCAATATTAATGATATAATACTCGATCCATTTTCAGGATCTTTTACTACATCAAGTGTTGCAGTAAGATTAGAGCGAAAAGCGATAGGCATTGATTTGAATGAAGAATATTTTGAAATTGGAATTAGAAGAACAGGAATTGCCAATGAATATAAAGGCAAAACACTTATAAAAGAAAAAGTACGAAAGACTTGTGCAAAGTCCAAATATGTAAGGGGTTAGGATATGAAGATAACAGAAGAATTTATAAAAAGTATTCTTAAAGAAGAATATCCTGAAAATTTTCAAAGTATTTATGATTCCAGTTTATTATTACAGTATCTGGACAAAAAAATGAAGGCAGTTCATGGAGACAGTAAAACTCGGAGAAGTCTTGCAAATATTTATGCTATATATTCTATTCTTCATTTTTATCAAAATGATTTCTATAATCAGCCTGATAAATATCGAAATTTTGGTGGTTATGATTATATGAAATTATTTCATTATTATCGTAGTTTATATGGTGGAAGTAAACTTCAAAATCATGCTCTTAATTCTCGAGTTAATGGTGAGTTTAGGAATAAATTTTCAACTGTTAAAAATGATTTAATTATTATTGATAATGGAAGATATCTATTACATATTGATTATCTTTATGTAGGTACACAAGATATAAGTATAGTTGCGATTAAAATCATAGAGAAATATATTGATTTGTTGAATAGAAAAGATCATACTTTAATTGAAATTTTACAAAAATTACAAAGATCAACGGATTATACTGAAAAAAGAGAACAAATAAATGCCCTATTAGTAGAGGATACAGAGGCGAGAATTTTTGAAATTATTAGTTATGCTATTTTAAAAAATCATTATAAAAATATAAAAGTTTATTTTGGTTATTCAAAAGAAACAATAATGGAAAAGGAGCTGCAATTATTTAAAACAGGAAGAACAAATGCAAATGATGGTGGGATTGATTTTGTTATGCAGCCAATAGGAAGATTTTTCCAAGTTACAGAAGTGAATACATATGATAAGTATCTTCTTGATATGGATAAAGTTATGCACTTTCCAATTTCTTTTGTGATTAAGACTACTAATAACAAACAGGTTGTTTTGAACGATCTTAAAACTTATATAGATGAACGTTCTAATGGTATGAGAGTGATTAAAGAACGATATGAAAGAGCTATAGAGGAAATTATAACAATTAACGAATTAAAAGTTTGGATTTCTGAACTTAATGATTCGGATATTGATGATATGATTCAAGACATAAATATTTATTACCGAATGGAAATGCAGATAGAATGTGAAGAGGAAGAATAGTTTTTTATAATAAGACGGGTAGAAAGCAATCGCTTCTTCCTCGTCTTTTTTACTGATTATGTACAGAAATGAGGTTAAAAGTGATGAAAGATCTAACCAGTGGAAAGCCAGAAATAGTATTGTGGAAGTTTTCTATTCCGATGTTTGTCAGTGTTATCTTTCAACAGCTCTATAATATTGCTGATAGTGTTATTGCAGGAAAGTTTGCAGGAGAAGACGCGCTTGCCGCCGTTGGAGCTTCCTATCCGATTACAATGATTTTTATGGCAATCGCCATTGGAAGTAATATAGGAAGTTCTGTTGTAATTTCTACTTTGTTTGGAGCAAAACAGTACCATAAAATGAAGACCGCTATATCAACGACACTTTTATCGGCAGCAGTATTGTCTATTTTACTGACAATAGGGGGACTGTTTGGGACAGGCGGCTTAATGAAAATGATTCGTACACCAGAAAATATATTTTCCGATGGAGCACTATATTTAAGAATTTATATTGGGGGATTTTTATTTCTATTTTTGTACAATGTCTGTACTGGGGTATTTACTTCTTTAGGAGACTCCAAAACACCACTTTATTTTTTAATTGGATCTTCGATTGGAAATATTGTTCTTGACTATATTTTTGTGGCGGATTTTCAGTGGGGAGTTGCCGGAGTTGCATGGGCGACCTTTTTAGCTCAGGGGGTTGCCTGTATACTTGCTTTGATAACATTATTAAAAAGAATTCAAAAAATTCAAACAAAAGAAAAAAGAGAATGGTTTTCAGGAAAGATGTTAATAAAAATTGGGAAAATTGCAGTTCCTAGTATTTTACAACAAAGTTTCATTTCCGTAGGAAATATCTTTATTCAGAGATTAATTAATGGATTTGGTTCTTCTGTGATCGCAGGATACTCCGCTGCAATTAAATTAAATACTTTTGCAATTACATCTTTTACTACATTATCAAATGGACTTTCGAGCTTTACAGCACAAAATTTAGGAGCAGAGAAACCAGAGAGAGTAAAAAAAGGATTTCGTGCAGGAGTACAGATGGCATTTTTAGTAGCAATTCCGTTTGTAGTTCTTTTTATTTTATTTCCTGATGCTATGCTTTCTCTGTTTTTAAAAGAAGAAAGTCAACAGGCAAAGATAGCAGGACAGGAATTTATAAAAATCATCTCTCCTTTTTATTTTGTTATCTCAATAAAATTAATGGCGGATGGGGTGCTACGTGGTGCAGGGGCAATGAAACAGTTTATGATAGCAACCTTTTTAGATTTGGCATTACGTGTTATATTAGCATTTATATTAGCAGATCCTTATGGTACAAGAGGAATCTGGCTATCGTGGCCGATTGGATGGGCGATTGCTGCGATGATATCTTATGTATTTTATAAAAAGGGATGTTGGGAGCTAAAGAAGAAATGAAATTGAGATTGCAATAAAAGAACAGATCGGATACACTAAATTTATATTGGAAAAATATTAAACAAATGGGAGATGTTATATGAAAAAAATAAAGAACTGGAAGGTTTTAATTTTTGTATTGAGTATGACAACTGTGTTGGGAGGTTGTGGTTTAAAACCATCTAACCGTAGATATGCAAAGGCATTAGAGGCATATGAGGCAAAGGAATATGAAACAGCCGCCGATCTATTTCAAGAGGCAATTGAAAAAAATCCAGATAAGACAGAATTTTATTTGGATTATGGGTTTACACTAATTCAATTAGAAGAGTTTGAACATGCAAAAGAGCAATTTCAACGCGTAATTTCAGAAAAAGAAATTGATATGGTTCAGGGAAATAATAAAAAGGCATATCGGGGACTTGGGATTGTAGAGTATTGTAGCGGACAGTATGAACTTGCGCTAGAACAGTTTGAAAAAGCACTTGCAATTAAGCAGGAGGAAGAATTAAATACCGATCTATTATTATATCAGTCAAGTGCATTAGAATTATTAGGGAGGTTAGAGGAAGCGTTAACTATTTATGAAGAATTATTAAAAGAGGGAATTGAAACAGCAGGACTTTATAGAACAAGGGGAAATTTATACCGAAAACAAGGAGAATATGAAAAGAGTTTGGAGGATTATGAAAAGGCTATTTCTATGTCTTCTAAAGATTTTTCAACTTATTTAGGTAAATTTGCTGCTTTAAAAGAATTAGAAAGAGAAGGTGAGGCAAGTGAGGTTTTAAAAAGGGCAGAGGAATTGCCAGTCAACAGTGATGCAGATCTATTTGATCTAGCACAAGTACATTTCTATCAGGGAAATAGGACATCTGCTAAAATAGAATTTGAACAGGTTTTAGAAAAGGGATTTGTTCAGGCAAAATATTTTCTAGGAGAATTAGCGTTAGAGGAAGGAGATTTTAAGACAGCAAAAACGTTACTGGAAGAATATATCTCCAGTGGACGTCCGGGAACGGCTACTATGTATAATCAATTATTGGTGTGCTGTTTACAATTACGGGATTTAGATGCGGCGGGAGAATATTTAGAAAAAGCAAAGATATTGAGTGATGCTTCAATCCGTCAGGAACTAGCAAGAAATGAAGTTGCTTATTTAGAATATATGGGGAACTTTGAAGAAGCACTCGATAAGATGGAGAGGTATTTAGTGATCTATCCCGATGATGATCAGGCAAAAAATGATATTATTTTTTTAAAAACCCGTGTAAAAGAAAGTAACGACGCTTCTAATTGAGATTATCAATAGAAAAGAGAGGAGAACTATGGCAGAATTAATTGAAATCAAAGAAGAAGTAGAACGTGTTATTTTAGTTGGAGTAGCACTAAATGAACAGGATGCTACAAAAGAGTCCTTGGAGGAATTGGCAGAATTAGTACAGACTGCTGGAGCAGAAAGTGTAGGAATGGTGATTCAAAATAGAGAAAAAATTCATCCGGGAACTTATATTGGAAGTGGAAAAATAGAGGAAGTAGCAGCACTTGCTGTCGAAAATCATGCAACTGGCATCATTTGCGATGATGAGCTTTCTCCTGCCCAGATGAAAAATTTAGAAATTGCATTGGAAATGAAAGTAATGGATAGGACTATGTTGATTTTAGATATTTTTGCACAACATGCAGTAACAAAAGAGGGAAAAATTCAGGTAGAGTTAGCCCAGTTAAAATATCAATCTACAAGGCTGATTGGAATGGGAACCGCTTTATCAAGATTAGGAGGAGGAATTGGAACAAGAGGACCAGGAGAAAAAAAGTTGGAGATGGATCGAAGATTAATCCGCAATAGAATTTCTCAATTAAATAAAGAATTAGAACAGGTAAAACGCAGTAGAGAAGTTGCAAGAGCATTAAGAGAGAAAAATCAAATTCCTGTGGCTGCGATTGTAGGATATACGAATGCTGGAAAATCTACTCTATTAAATCGGCTGACTAAAGCAGGAGTTTTAGAAGAGAACAAGTTATTTGCTACATTAGATCCAACAACACGAAATCTTACACTAGAAAATGGGCAGCAGCTTCTTTTAACAGATACAGTAGGATTTATTCAAAAACTTCCACACCATTTAGTCGATGCTTTTCGTTCAACATTAGAGGAAGCAAAGTATGCAGATTTTATTCTTCATGTGGTAGATTTATCTAATCCCAATTTAGATTTACAAATGCACGTTGTCTATGAAACATTAAGACAGTTAGAAATTAAAAATAAAACTATTATTACAATTTTTAATAAACAGGATCTTGTTTCAGAAAATCCAATTATAAGAGATTTTAAGGCAGATTATGTTGTAAAATTGTCTGCTAAGACAGGAGAGGGAATTTCGCAGCTATTAGAACTCTTTTCAAAGGTATTACAAGAACAAAAGCAGTTAGTAGAATGGATTATTCCATATACTGATACAGCAAAACTTTCTAAAATTAGAAAGTTTGGACAACTCTTAACAGAAGAATATCGAGAAGACGGAATTTTTGTGCGTGCCTATGTTCCAAAAGATTTAAGTTCTCTGTAAGTGAAAATTTTATTGAATATCTATTTGTATCAAAGACGAAAGATATAAAAATCGAAACTTTTTTGATAAAATGACAGGTTTTCAATAAGAAAATTGGAAAAATTAAGATCTATTTTTCACGATTTTTTTTCGTTTACGGTTATTAATCAAAGAGTAATTTAAGTTGAAACGCATTAGATAAAAACCATTTATATCGTCTGAAATCAGTTCAAAGAATCTATAAGATATAGGACAGCTTTACACAACATATAGTGGTAAAATTAAATATATGCAATATATCTAGTAGTTTTAGTTGACGAATGACTTCTTTTCTGATACAATCATAACGTAATAAATTTATGGAGTTGTCGCACTAAGAGTGAATATACAATATAAGATATTAGTAGAAGGTTACATCTTATATCTGATTTCTTTAATGCAACAACTCCGGAATCGAGGTTGATATGATGGAAGTAATCAAACGAGATGGAGAAATTGCGGAATTTAATTTACAAAAGATAACGAATGCGATTTCAAAGGCTTTTAATGCAACGGAAAAATTATATAATGAGGATATTATTAATCTGTTGGCATTGCGTGTAACTTCAGATTTTCAGTCAAAAGCCAAAAACGGAAAAGTTTCTGTAGAAGATATTCAAGATAGTGTAGAACATACATTAGAACAGTCTGGATATACTGATGTTGCAAAAGCATATATTCTTTACCGGAAAAATCGGGAAAAGATACGAAATATGAAATCAACTATTTTAGACTATAAAGAGATTGTCAATAGTTACGTAAAAGAAGAGGACTGGAGAGTTAAAGAAAATTCTACAGTAACCTACTCTGTAGGAGGATTAATTTTACATAATTCTGGCTCAATTACAGCAAATTATTGGTTGTCCGAAATTTATGATGATGAGGTTGCCTCTGCCCATCGCAATGGGGACATCCATATCCATGATCTTTCTATGCTGACAGGATATTGTGCTGGATGGTCATTAAGGCAGTTAATTAAAGAAGGACTAGGTGGAATTCCGGGAAAAATTACTTCTGCTCCAGCAAAACATTTATCTACACTTTGTAATCAGATGGTTAATTTCTTAGGAATTATGCAAAATGAATGGGCTGGTGCACAGGCATTTTCTTCATTTGATACCTATTTAGCTCCGTTTGTAAAGGTAGATCATCTCAATTATCACGAAGTAAAACAATGTATTCAATGCTTTATTTATGGGGTAAATACACCAAGTCGCTGGGGAACACAGGCTCCATTTTCTAATATTACCCTAGATTGGACGGTACCTGCTGATTTAGCAGAGCAAAACTGTATTATTGGCGGAAAAGAAGTAGATTTTAAATATAAAGACTGTAAAAAAGAAATGGACATGATTAATAAGGCATTTATTGAAATTATGATTGAAGGAGATGCAAACGGAAGGGGATTCCAGTATCCGATTCCAACTTATTCAATCACAAAGGATTTTGATTGGTCAGATACAGAAAATAATCGTCTATTATTTGAAATGACTGCAAAATATGGAACACCTTATTTTTCAAACTATATCAACAGTGATATGCAGCCAAGTGATGTACGTTCTATGTGCTGTCGTCTTCGTCTTGATTTGCGTGAACTTAGAAAAAAGATGGGAGGATTTTTTGGAAGTGGAGAAAGTACAGGTTCTGTAGGTGTAGTTACTATCAATATGCCAAGAATCGCCTATCTTTCAGCAGATGAAAAAGAATTTTTTAAACGTTTAGATCGGATGATGGATGTTGCTGCCCGTTCTTTAAAAGTAAAGCGGGATGTAATTAGCAAATTATTAGAGGAAGGACTATATCCTTATACAAAACGCTATCTTGGAAGTTTTAATAATCATTTTTCAACTATTGGACTGATTGGAATGAATGAAGCTGGAAAGAATGCAAAATGGATTCGTAAGGATATGACAGATAAACAGGTACAGGAATTTTCTGTTAAAGTCTTAAATCATATGCGTGAACGTTTAAGTCAATATCAAGTACAATATGGAGATCTTTATAATCTGGAAGCAACCCCTGCAGAATCTACTACCTATCGATTTGCAAAACATGATAAAGAACGTTTTCCAGATATTATTACTGCGGGAAATGAAGGAGATACTCCATATTATACAAATAGCTCTCATTTGCCAGTAGATTATACAGAAGATATTTTTGCCGCTTTAGATATTCAAGATCAGTTACAGACATTATATACTTCGGGAACTGTATTTCACGCCTTTTTAGGAGAAAAACTTCCAGACTGGCAGGCTGCGGCTAAATTGGTACATACGATTGCGGAAAATTATAGCTTGCCATATTATACCCTTTCTCCAACCTATTCTATCTGTAGAACACATGGATATTTGACGGGAGAACAAATGACCTGTCCAGAATGTGGAGAGGAAACAGAAGTTTACAGTAGAATCACAGGTTATTATCGTCCAATTAAAAATTGGAATTTAGGAAAGATTCAAGAGTTTAAAAACCGGAAAGAATATGAAGTAGATGCGATGAGATGCTTTAAGGCACAACAAAAGGAATCACTTCCTAAAAAAGAACCAATTACGCTTGACTTAGGCTCAGAAGAAGATGGACTTTATCTATTTACCACAAAAACATGTCCAAACTGCAGGCTTGCAAAACAATATCTAAATGGTATTTCTTATCTGACAGTAGATGCAGAAGAACAATCAGAGCGTGCAATGGCTTATGGAATTATGCAGGCACCAACTTTAATTGTAAGACAAAATGGGGAAATTCAAAAATATGCCAATGTTTCTGATATTCGTCTGTTTGCGGAAAGAAATCGTTCAGAGGCATTACTATTATAAATTAGTAACAAATAAAATAATATTTTAAAAAATAGAAGGATCTGTCTGAATAATAGACAGATCCTTTTTTTGGTTTATAAAAAAAATACTTGAAAAATCACTGATATAGGACTAAGATATATGAAACATTACAGAAAGAGGGAAAATCTATGTTATCGATTAGAGTAGAGAAGACGACAAATCCAAAACCACTTCCAGAACCAGAAAATCCATTAAAATTTGGAACAATTTTTACAGATCATATGTTTATTATGAACTATGAGACAGGAAAGGGATGGCATGATCCAAGAATTGTTCCTTATCAGCCAGTTGTACTAGAACCTTCTGCAATGGTCTTTCACTATGGACAGGAGATGTTTGAAGGATTAAAAGCATATCGTGCTGATGACGGAAGGATTTTACTGTTTCGCCCAGATATGAATGCAAAGCGAACCAATCATACAAATGAACGTCTTTGTATTCCAAAGATTCCAGAAGAAGATTTTGTACAGGCAGTAAAAGAATTGGTAAAAGTAGATGCTGCTTGGATTCCAAACCGTAAAGAAACATCCCTTTATATTCGACCGTTTATTATTGCGACAGATCCATTCCTTGGAGTTCGACCATCAGATACTTATTTATTTATGATTATTCTTTCTCCAGTTGGAGCATATTATCCAGAAGGTCTAAATCCAGTAAAGATCTGGATTGAAGATGACTATGTGCGTGCAGTTCGTGGAGGAATTGGAGAAGCAAAGACAGGCGGGAATTATGTAGCATCAATGGCTGCCCAGTTAAAGGCTCATGAGGAAGGATATTCTCAAGTACTTTGGTTAGATGGGGTAGAAAGAAAGTATATTGAAGAAGTAGGTGCAATGAATATTTTCTTTAAGATTCGTGGAACAGTTTTAACTCCAATGTTAAATGGAAGTATTCTTCCGGGAATTACAAGAAATTCGGTTATTGCTTTATGTAAAGAGTGGGGATTTCCAGTAGAGGAACGTCGTATCTGTGTAGAAGAATTGTATGAGGCAAGCAAAAATGGAGATATGGAAGAAGTTTTTGGAACTGGAACAGCAGCAGTCATTTCTCCAGTTGGACATTTGAGATTTCAAGATCATGTAATTCAGATTCAAGATGGAGGAATCGGAAAGTTAAGTCAAAAGTTATATGATACTGTAACAGGAATTCAACTAGGAAGAATCCCTGATACAAGAGGTTGGGTAACAGAAGTAAAATAAAAAAGTAAATGCCACAGAACAAATTGAAATTAAAGTTCTGTGGCATTTCTATATTAGAAACGGAATAACAAAGGGGGTATCGCATACATTTTTATTAAAACAATAAAATTACGAAGGTGTAGGATGAAGCAAAAAAAACTGCATAGTTTAAAAATAGGGATGTGTCTTTTACTTGCTGTTTTAATCGGACGTCTTCTGTTTATACAAAATAAAGAAAAAGAATTATCAAAACAGCAGATTACTGTAGAATGGGAAGAAGATTTAGAGGTTTTTGTAAATTTAGAAAACGAAGCAGTAAGAGAGATAAGTGAAAATCCAAACAGCAATTTACCATCTTATGCTTCTCTTTATCCAAATTTGTATGCAGAACCACTAGAGATAACAACAATGGAGGAGAATGGTCCAAAAACAGCATATTTAACATTTGATGATGGTCCAAGTAATCGTACTTGTGAGGTTTTGGACATTTTAGATAAAGCAAATATTAAGGCGACCTTTTTTATAGTTGGAGAAACTATAACAGAAAAAGGAAAAGAATGTTTAAAACAGATGGTAGAAGATGGACATAAAATTGGACTACATACGTATTCTCATAATTATAAAAAGTTATACTCTTCTGTAGAATCATTCTTAGAAGATTATGATAAATTATATCAGTTAATTTATGAAATTACAGGAGTAAAACCGAATATTTTTAGATTTCCGGGGGGAAGTACAAATTCTTTTGTTAAAAAGATAAAACAAGAGGTAATTATTGAGATGGAGCGTCGAGGCTTTACTTTTTATGATTGGAATGTAAGTGCTGAAGATTCTGTTGGAAAACCAACAGCTTATTCCATTATGAAAAATATTCGAAAAGATTATAATAGATTTCACTATCCTGTTGTTTTAATGCACGATTCGGAAAAGAATTCGCTGACAGTTTCTCTACTTCCTGAAATTATTTCAGAAATCAAAGAGGCAGGATATACATTTGATACAGTAGATAATCGAACCCCCTGTCAATTTTCATGGAAATAATTATAAGATATAGAAGGAACTGAGATTGCAATTTGTTTAAGATTTGTTTACAATTTTGAAAAAATGTGTTAGAATAAAAATAAATAAGCAAAAAGTCTTAAAACTATGCAAAAGTTATAGGAGGAATCCAATGAAAAAAACGGTAAAGCAATCTGAAAAAGTACGAATTATAGGAATTCGTAGTATTATTTTAATGGCAATCTTGGTAGTATTATTTTTAGTGATGATTGTTAGCAATAAATCAATAAGAAAAAAATATGATGATCAGTATAACTTAGTAGAGGCTGCAAGAAAATATCAAAGAGGTTCAGAAAATCTTACGAATGCAGTAAGAGGATATGCAGCTACAAAAAATATTAAGTATTATAATGATTATTATAATGAACTAAATCAAGACAAAAATAGAGATGTTGCTTTAACCGAAATGAAACGGATTGGAATTACGCAAAAAGAACAAGAGTATATTGATTTAATTTCTTCTACATCAAATAATTTAGTTCCTTTAGAGGAACAGGCAATGAAAGATGTCTTAGAATCTAAATTACAAGAAGCACTAGATGCTGTTTATGGAACAGCATATGAAGATTCTTTCACTATAATTCATGAAACTACCCAAAAATTAGTTGATGAAATAACGACTCGTATGTCAAATGAAACTACCAAAGCAAACAAAATAGCTTTTTTTATCAATATTATTTGTAGTATTTCTGTGGTACTTGTGGTAATATCTGTAATTAATTTGGTTTCATTTGTAAAAAAAGAATTGATTACTCCATTACCTTTAGTCCTAGAACAGATGCAAGCAATCTCTAATGGAAATTTTTCTGCTCCTTTTGCACTAAAAAGAGATGAATCTGAGGTTGGTGTTTTAGTAGGAGCAATTATTGAAACAAAAAATATCCTGCGAAATATTATTCGTGAAATTGCTTATGTATTAGAGGAAATGGCACATAAGAAGTTTGATGTAACAATAAAAGAAACTTATGTTGGAGAGCTATCAGAAATTCGTACTTCCTTTGAAAAAATTTTAGATAATTTGAATGAGACTTTTTATGGAATTCGTAAAACGACACAAAAAGTTTCAGGAGGAGCAAGCCAGTTAGCAGTAGCTTCTGAAGAATTAGCAGAAGGAGCCCAACAACAGGCAGATGCGGTAAATGAAATTTTATTGACTCTCAATCAGATGAGAGAGGTCTGTATGGAGGATGCTACAGCAGCAGAAGAATCTGCACAAGTAGCAAAAAAGACAGAGAATTCTTTAGCACAAAGTGACGAGCGAATGAAAGCATTAAAAGAAGCAATCTATGAAATTAATCAGAGTTCCGAACAAATTGGAGGAATTATTAATACAATTAATTCTATTGCTACCGAAACAAATCTTTTAGCATTAAATGCAGCAATTGAAGCTGCTCGTGCTGGGCAATCCGGAAGAGGTTTTGCTGTAGTAGCAGAGCATGTAAAAGAATTGGCAAGTGCTTCTGCAGATGCTGCAAATACAACTACAGATTTAATCCAAAATTCGATTGCTTTAATTCAAAAGGGAACACAGATAGCAGAACAAACCTCAGCAGAACTTGAGGAAGTAAAAACAGGAGCAGAGCATACATTTAATAGAATGGCGGAACTTACACAGTCTTCAAAAAATAAAGTAGAAAAGATGGAGGAAATTACATTAAGACTGAACCAAATTGCACAGACAGTTGAAAGAAACTCTGCAGCTTCACAAGAAACAGCAGCGACCAGTGAAGCCCAAAGCGGTCAGGCAAAGGAATTAGATGATATGATAGATAAATTCCAGTTAAGAAAAAATTAAAAAATAGATTTATAAAAAAAGATACAGACTGTTACATAGAATTTTTCGTGTGCAGTTTGTATCTTTTTTTATGAGATACTTCGTATTAGGAATATTCTGCAATTCGAGTGACAGCTACATAGATCGCAGAAATTTTATACCAAGTTGGAAAGTCTGTAATTCCATTAGCAGGAAGCCGAAATTGTTCCTGAAATGCTTTTACAGAGGCAGCAGTTCCAGAACCATAGATACCATCTACAGCGACATTTGGAATGGAGTAATAAACATCTGCAATAGCATTTAACTGTTCTTGAAGTTGTCTTACAGGTGCACCAGAAGAACCAATCGTTAAAGCATAGCCCGGAAAAGAGGAAGGCACTCCGGAAACTTGTGTCGTTTCATTAATATAAATGGTATCTCCATAGAAATATTTTAAAATCTCCGAAGCAGAATAGCCTTGATCTCCAAGACTTTTTGAACCCCACTGTGTCATTAAGCCCGGACATGTTACTCTTTCACCATCACAGTATTGTGTTAAAATTGGCTGACGAATATTAGGACGGGAAAGAAAATTTGTAAAGATACTATCTACAGCAGAGTTAATTGTATCAAAGATATTGCGTTCAGGAATCCATTTATGATCATAAGCAGTAGAGGAAGTAATTGTGAAAGGATATCCCCTATTTCGATACCATTCTGTATAAACTCTGTTTAGTGTAAAAGATTGAATGGCTAATACATTCGCAAAAATAGTTGACTGTGGCCACGTTGCATAAATTTCACTGGAGGCAACATTTTTTATGTAGTCCCTATAGGGAACATAATAATTTTGAGCTGATGTATCAGAAGGAGGGCCATTATGAACAACAATAAACTCTGGAATGACTACTCGATTTAATACAATTTCTCCAGATTCGTTTGTTGGCTTGATTTCATCTTCAATAATTTTCGGAGGATAATCGCCATATAATGTATGATCTGGAATGACAAAAGATTCAGCTGTTCCCTCTCCAGAACTAGGTAGTGGATCTAGCGTAATATTTTGAATTGCATTTACAGTAGGAAGAATTTCTGTACCACTGATGATAACAGGTTCATAACCGGGAGCTTTTACAGTGATATTATATTCTGAGTAAGGTTGTTCTGCAGATGGTTCTAAACTTAAATTTAGTGATGGTGCAGGAAGTTGAATTAAATCGGATCTACCAGATTCATTCGTTGTAATTTCCTCTAAAATATGTTCTGGATCTCCTTTGTAGGCAATATCAATTGTAGCACCAGAAATTGGACGATTTCCCGATGCAGAAAGAACATCTACTTCCAGACCACCTGTTGATTGGGTGTCGGTCTGGGCGGGATAGACAAAAGAACGTTTTGGCATAGGCATTACAATCCCCATTTTCAAATAAATTTCTTTAGTTCAAGTTTATGCCAAAAGAAAAGTTTTATGAATTTCAATCTATATAACACAAAAGTTTCAGGTACTAGAACGTAAAATTAATTTTGAGGATATATAAATAATTTGATTGGTTTGCATTGGATTGGCGATTCTTTCTAACATCATACTAGTAAGCCTTTTTCCTAAAAATGTTTTATCTATATTAAAGGTAGAAAGAGGAGGATTTGTACTTTTAGTTGCTGCAATATTATCAAATCCAATTACCTTTATATCTTTAGGTACACGTATTTTCAAACTTTTTAGAGCATCTAAAAGAGAAATTGCAATTGTATCATTTGCAGCGATAAAGCAGTCAGGTAAAGAGGGAAGTTTTTTAATCTCTTTTGCTAATTCTTTAGGAACTCCATAGGGCATAGAATCATCATTTAAGATAGAATACTGCAAATCAACTGGAAGCCCTGAAAGAAAAAGCGCTTCTCTCATTCCAGTAAATCTTTCATAAAACGAACGACAGTGCATATAATCACCTACAAAACCAAAAGAGTAACATTGTTTTTCTTTAATCATATCAATACAAAAATTTTTAACTACATTTTGGCTTTCAGGAAGAATAATATCATATTTTCCTTTTAACGAAGAATTAATAATAGGAAAATCTAAAAAGATGAGTGGATAGTCAAGTGTTAAAAGTTCGGCAATATAATTGGGTTCGAAAAATTCAATACAAATAATTCCATCTACTTTATTATTAGAAAGATAATTCTTAAATTTCGAAAAAGAGTCTAAGTTGGTAAGATTAAATTGTATTAAATCAATATCATAAGTAGAAAAACTTTCTTCTATTCCACTTAATACATAAATATAATATTTGATATTCATAAGTAAACGTGAAGATAAAAGTACAATTCTTTTATGTCCTTGAGTAATATCTACTGTTGCAACTATCTTATAACCTTTATATCCCATTTCAATTGCTGTATTAATAACAGTATTTCTTGTTTTAATTGGAACATGTTTACCATTGAGAGCTTTGGAAACAGTGTTTCTGGACAGATGTAGTGCATTTGCAATATCTTGAATAGTAACAGAATTCTTCATGTATTTTCCTCCTGAAAAAATCAATACTTTAAGTAAAAACAAAATCCAATTATAAGTATATAATGAATGAGGAAAAATGTCAAATAAACACCATAAAATGCACAAAAAAATATTTATAAATGTGCAAATGCACATTTATTTGTTAAAATGCAAACAAAATGTTGACATTCTTCAGGAAATGAATTAAAGTAAAATTACACAAAAAAATCATTACTCAAAAATGAATTAGAGTAAAATTGTACAAAGAAAGGAGAAAAAATTGAAAAGACAGAAGAATAATAAAACGACAGCAAAAGGAAGATTTAAAAATCTTAAAGAGAATTATCCATTCTTAATTCTGGTTTTTCCAGCAGTAGTTGTAGTATTCCTATTTTGTTATCTTCCAATTTATGGTGTGTTAATAGCATTTCAAGATTTTATGCCAGGGGATAGTATTTTTTCAGATACAACAATATGGGTAGGATTTAGTAACTTTACAAGATTTTTTAAAGACGTTCAATTTTGGACTTTAATGAAGAATACTTTCCTTTTGTGTATTACAGGATTTATCATTGGATTTCCATTGCCAATTATCGTTGCATTGATGTTAAATGCACTCAAAAGGAAAAAGGCAGGGAAGATTTTACAGACAATATTTACAGCTCCTCACTTTATTTCTTTAGTTGTTATGGTAGGTATGTTGACATTATTTTTTGGTCGTTATGGTCTTATTAATAATATTGCTGTTAATTTTGGAGCAGAAAGATACTCTTATTTCTTAGAGAAAGGAGCATTTCGACCACTTTATATTCTATCGAGTAATTGGCAAGATTTTGGATGGAGTGCAATTATTTATATTGCAGCTTTATCGAATGTAGATCCACAACAGCATGAAGCAGCTATTATCGATGGTGCTTCCCGCTTCCAAAGAATTCTACATGTAGATTTCCCAGCTATTTTACCAATTGTAAGTGTTATGCTTATTATGTCGATTGGGGGACTTATGGGGGTAGGATATGAAAAGGTTCTTTTAATGCAAACAGATGGTAATCTTGCTACAAGTGAAATTATTGCTACGTATGTCTATAAAAAAGGTCTTACAGGAGTACCTGATCAGGGTTATGCTACAGCAATTGGACTTTTTAATTCTATAATTAATGTAATTCTTCTTATTATCGCTAATACAACATCTAAGAAGTTTTCAAAAAATTCTTTGTGGTAAGGAGAGCATAACAATGATAATAAATAAAAAAAGAAAAAGTTTTTCAAAAGGTAACATGGGAGATAGAGTATTTTATACAGTAAATGCGGTTATTTTAGGATTATTAGCTCTTATCGTATTATATCCACTATATTTTATTATCATTGCTTCTTTTTCGGAAGCAGATGCTGTACTTGCTGGAAAAGTAGTTTTTTATCCTGTTGATGTTACATTTGCAGGTTATCAAAAAATTATAGAGAGAATGGATGTATGGAAAGGCTATCTTAATACAATAATCTATACAGTTCTTACAGTTATAATGGCATTACTGGTTACAATTCCGGCAGGCTGGGCATTAAGCAGAAAAAATCTTCCCGGAAAAAAGTTTTGGATGATTTACTTTATTATTCCAATGTTTTTTGGAGGTGGATTGATTCCCTTCTATAATGTAATGAGTCGACTAAATCTTATCAATACAATATGGGCAATTATTCTACCGGCAGTTTTGTCAGTATGGAATTTATTTATGACAAAGACTTTTTTTGAAACAAGTATTCCTAGTGGTTTGATAGAAGCTGCTAAAATTGATGGAGCAGGACATTTT
Organism: uncultured Lachnospiraceae bacterium; assembly: GCA_947089905.1. Lineage (GTDB taxonomy): Bacteria > Bacillota > Clostridia > Lachnospirales > Lachnospiraceae > MGBC140009. The sequence goes on along the minus strand of CAMUMG010000003.1, from coordinate 136,827 downwards.
CAGATATTTTTTCAGCTTGTTCTTCCACTTTCTAAGGCAATTATAGCAGTTATGGCATTATATTATGCGGTAGGACAATGGAACAGTTATTTTAATGCAATGATTTTTCTTCAAGACGAAAGTTTGTATCCACTGCAGCTTGTCTTAAAAGAGATTTTGATTGCTTCTGAAAGTACAGTTGGAGGAAGCGGCGAAACAATACTTGAGCAGTATCGTCTAGCAAATCAGTTAAAATATGTTTCCGTTATCGTATCAAGTATACCTGTAATTATGCTCTATCCTTTTGTGCAAAAATATTTTGCACAAGGTGTCATGATGGGATCTCTAAAAGAATAACACAAGAAATGAGGATTAATATGAAAAAAAAGATTTTAACTTTACTTGTTGGTATAACTTTAGTTTCAATAACAGGATGCAGCAGTAAAAAAGCAGATAACAGAGATAGCAGTAATGTAGATAAGCTTGTTACAGACTACTCTTATCAGTGGACAGATACTTCTGCTCCTATTCTAAATGAAAAAGGTGCTGATGAAATTTCTTTTAATATTTATTCTTCTAAAAATGCTTCTGCACTTGACTATAATGATATGAAAATTATGCAGGATCTATTTGAAAATACAAATGTAAATGTAAGTTGGGAAAATGTATCTGAGTCGGTATATTCTCAACAAAAAAATCTTATTTTAGGGAATGAATCGAATCGACCTGATGCTATTTATCATGCAGGAATGAGTTCTGGCGAAATTATTAAATATGCAAAGAGAAAGATCTTGCTGCCAATTAGTGATTATCTAAAGTATATGCCTAACTTTTCTAAGATTTTGGAAGAAAGACCAGATATTAAAAATCAGTTAATTAATGTAGAGGACGGAAAAATTTATTCATTGCCTCGTATTGAGGAGATGGGACTTTTACAAAATCCAAATCTGCTATTTTTAAATAAAGCTTGGGCACAGAAGGCGATTGAGGCGGGTGTAGTAGAAAATATTACTGTTTCCGATCTAAAAGATGGACTTGCTCTTACAGCAACACAAATGGAGAGTATGTTACGTTATTTTAAAGAAAATGATATGAACGGCAATGGTGATACACAAGATGAACGCCCAATGAATTTTGTATATAATAACTGGCAGGGAAATCAGTGTGATTTATATGGTATGTTTGGGTTAAACGATAATCTTGAGCACAGAGTTATTGTAGATAATAAGGTTACGTACATTGTATTAGATGACAGATTTAAAGAAGCAACAAATTTTATTGCAGATTGGGTTGCACAGGGACTTATTGATAAGGTATCTTTTGAGCAGTCACAAGATAACTTTTTAGCAAATGGAAAAGGTTTAGAAACATATGGGGCATTTTATTGGTGGGAAAGTGAAACTGTTGTTTCTAATCCAGAAAATTATATTGTATGTAGTCCTTTAATTGGAGCAAATGGTGAACAGACAGTATGTGTTTCTAATAATCCTGAAGTAAGTACAGGTGAAGTAATTATTTTTAGTGACTGTCCAAATGTAGAAATACTTCTTACCTATTTTGATCGCTATTATGATCCTGAAATTTCTGCTCAAATAAATTATGGACCAATAGGAATTGTCTATGAGGAAGAAAAAGATGAAAACGGAATGATGGTACAAAAAGAAATTACAAATGGAATGACTACAGATGAACTTCGTCTCCAAAATGCACCTTTAGGGATTATCTATCTTTCTGACTACGCATGGAATAATATTGTGAACATGGAGCCAAGAGCAAAATTAAGATTAGAAAGACTAAAAGCCTATGCAGTTCCTTTTGTTCCTGAAAATGTAAAACCTTGTCCAAATCTACAGTTTACATTAGATGAACTGAATACGCTTAGTAATTATGAAACGAATATCAATGACTATATCAGAATGAATTTGATTGAATGGTTGATGAAAGGTGGCGTAACAGACTCCGCATGGAAAACATTCCAAAAAGAGTTGACAGAAAAGACAAATCTTTTAGCAGTACAAAAAGTATATCAAGATGCTTATGACAGATATTTTTCAGGAAATAAGGATAATTAGACACCTAAAAAAGTTACAGCATGGAGGAAAAAATGAAAAAAACACGCAAGAAATTTATGATAGGAATACTTACACTTGTATTTATGGCAACTGCTACAGCTTGTTCTAATAGTAGTGAAAAGAAAAATACAGAACCAGAAATTAAGGGTGTAAGTGATAAAACGATTGAAGCAGGTTCAGAAATTAATGTTATGGAAGGTATAACGGCATCTGATACAGAAGATGGAGATCTGACTTCTAAAATTAAAATTGAGTCAACGCCTTCACTTGCTTTTACAAATGGTAAAACTGTTCCAGAAAAGGCAGGTAGTTATGAGCTAACGTATTCTGTTACAGATAAAGGTGGACTTACAGTTGAAAAGTATGCAACACTTACTGTTACAAAACAGACAAGCGAAGCCGTTATTTATAAGGACTTTGATTTTGACACACAACATCCTGTTGATAATAAAGGCTGGAATGCAAAGGTAGCAGAAGGAGTTTTAGCAAAGGGAGAAATTAAACAGGGCGCATATGTATTTGATATTGTTTCTCCGGGAAATGGGGATGGTGATATTGCATTAGTAAAGGCAGGATTGCCAGTTAAAGAAGCAGATTATAAAGTGAAAGTATGGGCAAAGTCTAGTGCTAAGACCTATGCACATATTATTGCAAGAAATGAAGGAACAGAAGAGTGGTCTACTTTCGGAGGGGCTTATAATGTGGTAATAGGGGAGGAAATTACTCCACTAGAATTGAATTTTTCTGTTGATAAAGAAGGTAGTACAGAGTTAATGATTAATCTTGGCAAGATTACACCTAACCCTGATAATCCTTCCGATACTACTCCTGAAAACTTTACAGTAACGATTGATAAAATTGAAATTATCGAAGCAGTTGGTGAAGAAACACAAAAACCTATCTTCACAAATGATTTTTCTTCTACAGATGGGATTAGTGTGTCAGCAGACGATGGTGCATCTGCCACAGCTACAATAGAAAATGGTGCTGCTAAGATTGATATTAATTCTTATCCAACAGAAGGTGGAGTATGGAGCATTAAAAGCGAAGTCGCCCTTCCAGATGTTACAATCGAGGCAGGTAAGAAGTATTATTATAGTTTTAAAATCACCTCTCAAAATGCTCAATCAGGAGAGTGTTTAATAGAGAGTGCTACACTCTATGATAAGAACAGAGTACATTTTAATGGTCTTTCATTAGCTGCTGATGAGGAGAAAGTAGTTACAGGTATATTTACGGCAGAAAACGCCATAAGTGATCCAATAATTCGTTTACAAATTGGAGCTCCTTCTGATGGTATAACAGCAAACAGTATTGTAATTGATGATGTAGTATTTGGAAAAGTAGAAGGTGATCTAGATACAACAAAAACGATTGATTCTTTTATCGCTTTTGGAAATGGAAGCGATAATGCGACAAACCCAGATTATCCTTGGGCAACTTATAATGGAACAGATGAAGATAATGAAAGAGGCGTAGGAACTATCTGGACAGAAAATGGAAGTTTGTTTTACCGTATTGATCAAGGCGGAACAACAGATTGGCATAATAAACTCATTTGCGGATATAACGAAAATCCACTTGTTTTAAAATCAGATAGTTACTATACAGTGGAAATTACCGCTAAAGCGACAAAAGACATATCTTGTGGATTCTTTTTAAATGTACTTGGCACATGGGAACCAAGACTATCTGAAAAATTGGATATTACGACAAAAGAACAGACATTTTCTTTTACAACAACCGATCCTTTTGTTGTGGATATGAATTTTGAAATGCTTTTCCAGTTTGGTTCAGAAGAAACAGCAGGTCTTGGAGAAGTGACAATCGAAATTTCTGATATTAAAATTTTACAAAGAAGTATTTCATAAATTAATTCATGCAATTTTTTGAGTTATCTAAAAATTTTAGGCTATAACTCAAAAAATTGCAGAAAGGTGAAACAGTTATCATGAAACATTCCGTTGAAGCAGCAAATAATTATATAAAAGAAATGACAGGAAAAATAAATAAAAGTTTTTATCCTGAATACCATTTTTCCCCGCCTATTGGATGGATGAATGATCCAAATGGCGTCTGTTTTTATAAAGGAAAGTTAAACTTTTTTTATCAATATAATCCATATGATAGTAGTTGGAGTGATATGTATTGGGGACATGCAGTAACAGAAGATAATTGTATATTTACACATTATCCTGTCGCACTTGCTCCTAATAGTGATGATGAAACAACGTGTTTTTCGGGTGGAGCTGTCGTTAATCAAGATGAAATTATTCTTATTTATACAAAACATTATGAAAAAGATGGATTATTACGTGAAACACAAAGTGTAGCACGTTCTTTAGATGGAATTCACTTCTTAAAAGATGAAACCGTTGTTCTTGGGGCAGAAAATTTACCAGAAGAAGTGAATCAAAAAGAGTTTAGAGATCCAAATCCAGTTCTATGGGAGAATGGGGAATATGCTGTCTTTATTGGTTCAAAAACGATAGAAAATGAAGGCTGTATTCTTATCTATAAAACGAAAGATTTTAAATCATTTCAATATTTAAATAAGATAAAACTACCTTGTATGGGAGTGATGTGTGAATGTCCAGACTTTTTTACATTGGGGGAGAAGGATGTTTTATTATGTTCTATAATAAACCTTCCTTCCGAAGAATATAGGTTTAAAAATATAAATTCGGTTCTTTATATAGTTGGAAAGTTAAATCGCCAGACAGGAGAATTTGTTGTAGATTATTTTGATGAACTAGACAGTGGAATGGATTTTTATGCTCCCCAGACAGCTTGTGATGAAGATGGCAAAAGAATTATGTTAGCATGGATGGAGATGTGGGGAAAAGATGAATATTATACACATACATACCAACATGGCTACTGTGGTGTATTAACGTATCCACGTATTTTAACTTTAAAAGATCATTTTCTCTATCAAACTCCTGCAAAGGGAATTGAAAAGTATCGAATGAATTCGACTGCTGATCTAAAAAATCTTTATATATGCTATGATATGTCTTTGCGTTTAAAAGAAGATAGTAAGATTATAGTAAAAGGAAAACTATCCGAAGAGTTTTTTTCCTTTGGAATACAAAATGGGAGATTTTATGCTGATTTTTCTACTCTAAAGTTTCAGCCTATGGATTTGAGAAAATGTAAGTATATATATGAAAAGGCAGTGGAAGTTCGCGTTTTGTCAGATCGCTCTTCAATAGAAATCTTTATTGCAGGTGGAAAAGAAACATTTACACAGCGTTATTTTATAGACGGTGACAGATTGTCTATTGAAATAGAAAATGCAGAGGTAACAGAAGTTTATGAACTTTCTTTGCCAGAAAAAAATTTTGAAATAAAAGGACAGATATGAAAAAATTATATACAATCGGTGAAATGTTAATTGATTTTACTGCAAATAAAATTGGTTCTTTAAAAGAAGTAAAAGAATTTGTAAAAAATCCGGGTGGAGCACCTGCAAATGTTGCAGTTTGCACAGCAAAGTTAGGCGGTAATGCAGCAGTTATTACCAAAGTTGGCAAGGATGCTTTTGGAGATTTTTTAATTGATACATTAAAGGAAAACTGTGTGGATACCTCCTTTGTTTTTCAGACGAAAGAGGCAAATACTGCACTTGCTTTTGTAGCACTGGATGAAACAGGGGAAAGAGAATTTACGTTTTATCGTAAACCTTCTGCAGATTTATTTTTAAACGAAGATGAAATTCCAGAAATATTTCAGTCAGGTGATATTTTACATTTTGGAAGTGTAGATTTAGTGGACTATCCTGTTCGCAGGGCTCATTTACATGCAATCTGCTTGGCTCGAAAAGCAGGTGCTATCATTAGTTTTGATCCAAATCTTAGATATTCCCTCTGGGAAACAAAGAATGAATTATTAAATACAGTAAGAAATTTTATACCTTTAGCAGATATAATAAAGGTAAGTGAAGAAGAACTGTTTGATATTACTGAAATAAAAGAAGAAAAAGAGGCGATCAATAAACTTTTTAATGGAAATGTTAAACTGATATTATTGACAAAAGGAGAACACGGTTCAAGTGCTTATACCAAAAGGGGTTATTTTTGTACTGTCCCGTCTAAAAAGGTGATACAAGTTGACGCAACAGGTGCAGGAGATTGCTTTGCGGGAACATTTTTATTTCAAATATTAAGAGATAATATAACAGATGTTTCTTTTTTGGAAGAACATCTGCAAAAATATCTTTTTTATGCAAATACAGCAGCTTCTATAGTCGTAACAAAAAAGGGAGCAATTCCATCTATGCCAGATAAGACGGCTGTTTTTGAAAAGTGAATGGGGGAGGGAATAGTGAAAAAGAAGATTTATATTTTTTTGTCTATAGCTTGCTTGACAGTAAGTACTTTTTTTTATGGTTGTAGCCAGTCTGATATAGTATATACTGTAAGTTTTGAAAGCAACTATGACATAGAGGATAGTAATATAACACAAACCGTTCATTCAGGAAAAAAGATTGTAGAACCCGATAGCAAAATCAGAGAAGGTTATACATTTCTTGGATGGTTTAAAGATGAGGAATTGACACAGAAATGGGATTTTCAAAAGGATAAAGTCAAATCTGATATTACACTTTATGCAGGATGGGATATCAACACGAATGATGAAATTACTTATCCAGAAAATGATAAAGATTTTTCGAAAATGAAGACTCCCGGAAGTCAAGAATCAGCTTATGAATATTCTACTTATTTTCTTCCGGCAGCAGATGGAACAAGCCAGCCATATATTGGAGATACTATGCCTTATTATGAAGATGGTACTTATTATATTTACTATCTAAAAGAAGGCGGTGACTCGTTTAATCATTCTATTTATCTGGTGACAACAACAGACTTTGTTAAGTATTCAGAACAAGATGAACCAGTATTGGAAGCAAATAGAGAAGGTGGTCAGGATAGTTGGATTGGTACGGGCTCAGTTGTAAAAGTAGATGATAAGTATTATTTTTTTTATACAGGACATACAGGTTCGGCCGTTGCAGAGTATAAAGAAAAAATTATGGTTGCAGTAAGTGATAATCTTACTTCTTTTCATAAATTAAAGGAGTGGGAAATTACTCCTCCTGATGAACTCGGTCAAAAAAATGATTTTAGAGATCCCCAAGCTTATTATAATGCTGAAGAAAAAACAATTTCGCTTACAATTACTGCTTCGCAAAATAATATAGCAAGAATTTTAAAATATACACTTAGTTCGGATCTAAACGATATAAAATATGATGGTATTATTTTTAGTAATCAGGTCGGAGATTTTTGGAATCTGGAATGTAGTGATACATTTAAAATAGGAGAAAAATGGTATATTTCCTATTCTGCACAAGATGATACTCTTTGGTATGCCTCTTCTGACAATCAATTTGGACCATATTCTGAAGCCAAACGATTAGATGGAAAATTGTTTTATGCAGCAAAACATGTGGAAGATGAAAAAAATTCTTATATGGTAGGCTGGGCAAGAAGATCCGAGTCGGTTTCCTCTACACAAGATGTTGCTGCATGGGCAGGAAATTTACTTGTTCAAAAAATTGTTCAAAAAGAAAATGGAGATCTGATTCTTGCTCCTGTGGAAACTATAGTCGAACAATACACACTAAGACGAGCCTTAAAGATCGATCAGACTAATTTACTTGCTAAGTCAGGGGCTATTTACAGCTATTTTGATACCTTTACCTGTTATGAAAGCTTTATGCTTACAGGAAATTTTACTTTTTTGGAAAAAGGTTCCTTCGGTCTTTGTTTTGATTATAATGGCAGGACAGAAAAATATAAAATGATTTCAATAAAACCTGCAGAAAATAAAATACAGCTTTCTTTTAATGAGGGAGGCACTCTAATTGCAGAAACAGAAATAAATCTCGTTGAGGGGAAAGAGTATTCTTTTACCTATATACAAGAAGGTTCAGTAGGAGTTTTTTATATTGATGATATGGCAGCTCTTACAGTAAGAATCTATGGAGCAAGTGGAAAGGCAATTAAATTATTTACAGAAAATAATACTGTCAAATTTTCATCATTAAGACAATATACAAGAAAGTAAAAAGTTAAAATTAAAAGGAAATATACAAAAAAACAGATATATTTTTTGTATATTTCCTTTTTGGTTATTTATAAAATAAAAATAGATTTATGCGTTTGTCGTGGAAACTAAAAAATATTTACTTGTATTTTTAGCTTACTTATGATATTATTGTAGCAATTTGAACATAAATAGAATTTCAGACACAAAGATGTATCTCGTAAACTATATAACTGGATACATCTTTCTTTATGTATACCGATATATAATTTTAAAAATATGATATAATAAAAAAAGAAAATAGGAGGGTTTGTATGAAGGCTTTTCTAATATTAGAAGATGGGCATATCTTTACTGGAACAGCGATTGGTTCACAAAAAGAAGTAATCAGTGAAATTGTTTTTAATACTTCTATGACGGGATATCTGGAGGTTTTAACAGATCCATCCTATGCAGGACAAGCAGTTGTAATGACCTATCCGCTGATTGGAAATTATGGAGTCTGTCATCATGATATGGAATCTGTTCAGGCATGGCCAGATGGATTGATTGTCAGAGAACTTTCAAGACAAGAAAGTAATTTTAGGTCGACACAAGGACTGAATGATTTTTTAAAACAAAATAAAGTTACAGGTATTGTAGGATTAGATACAAGAGCATTGACGAAACTGTTACGAGAAAACGGTACGATGAATGGAATGATTACAACAAACGAATCATTTTGTTTAAACGAAGTTTTAGAAAAGTTAAAGAAATATAGAGTTACAGGAGTAGTTCAAAAAGTAACTACAAAACAAAAACGTACCATCAATCAGGAAGCATTTATTCCAACTGATTTTGAGCAGGCGAAAATGACATATATGGCTTTACCACAGCTTAAAGAGGCAATTCAACAGGCAAAAGAGGCAGGAGTATGCAGCGGAGAAATTGCAATGTATGCCATGCAGGGAATGGAAGGAATAGAAAAATTGAAATTGCTTTCAAATGATAAAAACGCAGTAAAAAGACATTATACGATTGCACTTATGGATTTTGGAACAAAGAAAAATATTGAACATTGTCTGTTAAAAAGAGGATGTGAAGTTACTATTTACCCAGCAGATACAAAGGCAGAAGAAATTTTAAAAACATCTCCAGATGGAATTATGCTTTCCAATGGACCGGGAGATCCTGCAGAATGTATAGAAATTATAGCAGAACTTCAAAAATTATATCAAAGTAAAGTTCCGATTTTTGCCATTTGCCTTGGGCATCAATTAATGGCATTAGCGAATGGATTTCGAACAGAAAAGATGAAATATGGACATCGTGGAGCAAATCATCCTGTCAAAGATTTAAGTACAGGAAGGGTTTATTTATCTTCTCAAAATCATGGATATGTTGTAGTTGAGGATAGTATTGATAAAGAAATTGCTTCTGTCTGGTTTATAAATGCAAATGATAAAACAATAGAAGGATTAAAATATAAAAAATATCCAGTCATAACCGTTCAATTTCATCCTGAGGCTTGTGCAGGCCCAAAAGATTCTGAATTTTTATTTGATGAATTTATGGATCTAATTGCTTTTAGTAAATCAGGTAAATAAAGAGGGAGGATTCCTTACTATGCCAAGGAATGATAGAATAAAAAAAGTATTAGTAATAGGTTCGGGGCCAATTATTATTGGTCAAGCAGCTGAATTTGACTATGCGGGAACACAGGCATGTCGATCATTAAAAGAAGAGGGACTGACAGTGGTATTAGTCAATTCTAATCCTGCAACGATTATGACAGATAAGGATATTGCAGATATTGTCTATATTGAACCATTGACAGTACAGGTATTAAAAAAGATTATTTTAAAAGAAAAACCAGACAGTATTCTTCCAACTTTAGGAGGTCAAGCGGCTTTAAATCTTGCTATGGAATTAGAGGAATCTGGATTTTTGAAAGAGACAGATACAAATTTAATTGGAACAACTTCTCTTACCATTAAAAAGGCAGAAGATCGATTGGAATTTAAAAATACTATGGAAAAGATCGGAGAACCATGTGCTCCAAGTAAGATTGTAACAACAGTAGAAGAAGCCATTTCTTTTGCAGAAGTGATTGGATATCCAGTTGTTGTAAGACCAGCTTATACATTGGGAGGATCAGGAGGCGGAATCGCTCATTTTAAAGAAGAACTTTTTGATATCTGTTCAAATGGACTTCGATTAAGCAGAGTCGGACAGTGTTTAATTGAACGATGTATTGCAGGTTGGAAAGAGATTGAATATGAAGTGATGAGAGATGGAGTGGGAAATTGTATTACAGTATGTAATATGGAAAATCTAGATCCAGTTGGTGTACATACAGGAGATAGTATTGTTGTAGCACCTTCTCAGACACTTTCCGATAAAGAATATCAAATGCTTCGAACTTCTGCATTTCGTATTATTACAGAGTTAAATATTACAGGTGGCTGTAATGTTCAGTATGCACTAAAGCCAGATAGTTTTGAATACTGTGTGATTGAAGTGAACCCAAGAGTCAGCCGTTCTTCTGCTCTTGCTTCAAAGGCAACAGGATATCCGATTGCAAAAGTGGCAGCAAAGATTGCACTTGGCTATACTTTAGATGAAATCCAAAATGCGATCACAAAAAAGACCGTTGCAGATTTTGAGCCTACACTAGATTACTGTGTTGTTAAGATTCCAAAATGGCCATTTGATAAATTTATTATGGCAAAACGGACACTTACGACACAGATGAAGGCGACTGGAGAAGTAATGAGCATTTGTAACAACTTTGAAGGGGCATTAATGAAAGCCATTCGTTCTTTAGAGCAAAATATTTATAGTATGCAGTATGGAAACTATATAGAAAATACGGAAGAAGAAATTTTAAAAAAGCTTGCAAGAATTGATGACCGCAGAATTTTTGTAATTGCAGAAGCGATTCGGAGAAATATAGAAAAGTCTAAAATTGCAGATATCACAAAAATTGATCTTTGGTTTATTGATAAAATTGCAATTCTTGTTGAGATGGAACAACGGCTGAAAAAAGAACCTTTATCCAAGGAATTAATGCTTGAAGCAAAACGACTAGAATATCCAGATCGTGTCATTGCACAATTATCTGGAAAGAGTTTAAACGAAGTAAAACAGCTTCGAAAAGAAATTTATCGAATTTATCCAGCTTTTCAGATAGTAGATACCTGTGCGGCTGAATTTGAGGCAGAAACACCATATTATTATTCCTGTTATGGCAGTCAAACAGAAGTATCGGTACAAAGAGCAAAAAAGAAGGTACTTGTACTTGGTTCTGGTCCAATTCGAATTGGACAGGGAATTGAATTTGATTACTGTTGTGTTCATGCAGCATGGTCACTTCACCAAAGTGGTTATGAAACAATTATTATTAATAATAATCCAGAAACAGTAAGCACAGATTTTGATATTGCAGACAAGCTATATTTTGAACCGCTTACCCCAGAAGATGTAGAAAATATTGTAGATTTAGAACATCCAGATGGTGCTGTTGTTCAATTTGGAGGACAGACAGCAATTAAACTGACAGAAAGTCTATTAAAAATGGGCGTTCCAATTTTAGGAACATCAGCAGAAAATGTAGATGCAGCAGAAGATAGGGAACTATTTGATGAAATTTTGGAACAGTGCTGTATTCCAAGACCGCTAGGAAAAACCGTATTTACTACAGAGCAGGCAATAGCTGCTGCTAATGAATTAGGATATCCAGTCTTAGTACGTCCATCTTATGTCTTAGGTGGCGCAGGAATGCAAATAGCTATCAGTGATCAAGATGTAACAGAATTTATGGAGATTATCAATCGAAATGTACAGGAACATCCTATTTTAGTCGATAAATATTTAATGGGAAAAGAAGTTGAAGTAGATGCTGTATGTGATGGAGAAGAAATTTTAATTCCGGGAATTATGGAGCATATAGAAAGAGCAGGAATTCATTCTGGGGATAGTATTTCTGTATATCCTTCTCAAACAATTAGTCAGAAACTACAGAAGGTGATTGTGGATTATACAAAAAAACTAGCACGCTCACTACAGGTGATTGGCTTAATTAATATTCAGTTTATTGTGTTTCAGGATGAAGTTTATGTTATTGAAGTGAATCCAAGATCAAGTCGTACTGTCCCATATATCAGTAAAGTTACAGGAATTCCAATTGTAGATCTCGCTTCAAAAGTAATTCTTGGAAAGAAGTTAAAAGATTTGGGATATGGAATAGGTCTTGCTAAAAACTCAGAGTATATAGCAGTAAAAATGCCAGTATTCTCTTTTGAGAAATTACGTGGTGCAGATATTGGATTAGGTCCAGAAATGAAATCTACAGGGGAATGTTTAGGTATTGCAAGAACATTTAATGAAGCATTGTATAAGGCATTTTTGGGAGCAGGTATTCATCTTCCAAAGCACAAAAAAATGATTCTTACTGTAAAAGATGCCGATAAATTAGAAGCCGTAGAAGTAGGAAAAAGATTTGAGGCACTTGGATATGAAATTTATGCAACTAGAAGTACAGCAAAGGTATTACAACAAAATGGAATTGATGCCATTCCAGTTAAAAAGGTGGATGGAGAGTCTCCAACGATTATGGATCTTTTACTTGGACATGAAATTGATTTGGTTATTGATACACCAACACAGGGAAGGGATAAGTCCAGAGACGGTTTTTTAATCCGTAGAATATCGATTGAAACAGGTGTTCCTTGTCTAACCTCCCTAGACACGGCAAATGCACTTTTGACCAGTTTAGAAAGTAATATGAAACAAGACCTGTCACTGATAGATATTGCAACAATAAAGAGATAAAAAATTAAGATAGGATACAAAAGTTAAGGAGGCATAAATGAAGCGTTTATGGATTTTACTAGGAATAGGAGTGATCTTTTTATCCACAGGTGCTTTACTGATCTGTCTTGGGTTTACCTCCGAAAAAAAATTTTTCTTCTTTGGAATTGCAGGAGTAGCAGTGGGAATCACAAGTCTTTTATCCTATGTTTCTTCTACCCATATTTGGATTTGTAAAGAGTGCTATCTACGATTTGAAGCACCTAAAAAGAGTTTATTATTCTTGTGTTTACCTTATAGGGCAAGTAAAGGGTATCGGATCTATTGCCCTAAATGTAAAAAAAAGACACTATGTAGAGATAAAAAAATAGCAACTCGCACACATATCTATTAATGGAGGAAAAAATGAATTTATATTTAATTCGTCATGCAAGACAAAACAGTCCACTATGTAATGTAAATGTGGAATTATCTTCAAAGGGAATTCGTCAAGCAGAGCTTTTAGCACAACGGCTTCAAAATTATTCTTTTGAAAAAATTTATTCCAGTGATCTATTGCGTGCAGTACAAACCGCAGAGATTATTAACACAAAACATCTAAAACATCAGATCTATTCAGAACTTCAGGAGATGGATTTTGGTCTTTTAACAGGAAATACAGATGAAGAAAATAATATTCGATTTAAAGATTTTTTATCCAAAAGGAAGGAGCTTTTAGAGGATCTAGCTTTTCCAGGGGGAGAATGTGGAAGAGATGTTTTTTTGAGAGCTATGCCTATCCTAGATGAAATTGTTTCTCAGGAAATTGAGGGTGCAGTTATAGTAACGCATGGTGGAACCATTCGCTGCCTGCTTGCAGGAATTTTAGGAATGACACAGGCAAAAAAGCTGCTGCTTGGAGTGACTTTAGAAAACAGCAGCATAACACAACTTTCTTATAATAAAAAGAATCATCGATATACACTGGAACGCTTTAACGATGCTGCACATTTAGAAGGATATCCAGAATTACAAAGAAATTATTGACTTAAAACATATGTTCAATAAAAATCTTGATTCCAATAAAAATAAGAATAAACCCTCCTATTATTTCCGCTTTTTCCTTTAATAATCCACCAAATTTTTTCCCAATAAAGATACCACCAAAACTAAATCCAAAAGTAATTATACCAATTAGAGCAGCTGCAGTGATGATAGAAACATCCATTACTGCAAAGCTGACACCGATGGCTAGGGCATCAATACTGGTGGCTATTCCCTGAACGAAAAGTAATTTTGCATTAAAGGCACTTCTATTACTTGGACATTCTGGATGGCGTAATTGGGTAACTGCTTCTCGAACCATATTTCCTCCAATAAAGCAAAGTAAAATTAAAGCAATCCAATGATCAACAGCACGAATTGCAAAACTAAACGTGCTGCCAATGAAGTATCCAATAATTGGCATAATCATTTGAAAAAAGCCAAATGTAAGACCATCAAAAAGTGCATGTTTCGTTTTTAGATGAGGATAACATAAGCCATTTGTAATAGAAACAGCAAAAGCATCCATAGCAAGTCCAACTGCTAAGAAAACGAGGGTAAGAAAATCCATAGATATCTCCTTTTCTGAAAAAATAATATGTAGCTGTAGCGAAAAAAAACCATGTATAATAAGAGAAAAAATTCTCTTGTCATACATGAGTTGTGTTCATTGAAATTGATAATATTTTATCATTAAATAAAAAGAATTGCAAGGGATTTCTATAAGATTATACATTGTTTGCTATACTGTTTTATGCTATACTAAATATCACATTTACCTGAGCAGAAGTAAAAAAATTAAGGAAAGGATGAGTATATGGAATATCGTAAAATGGAAAAGTTGGGGATTTCTCCTTCTATGCTTGGATTTGGATGTATGAGGTTTCCTACCCTATCAAATGGAGAGATTAATGAAGAAAAGGCAGAGCAGATGTTGGATCGGGCAATTACAGCAGGTGTAACTTATATTGATACTGCCTATCCATATCATAATGGAAAGAGTGAACCATTTGTAGGAAGAGTTTTAAAGAAATATGACAGAAGTAAGTTGTATTTAGCTACAAAACTTCCTGTTTGGTTAGTCAAAGAAACTTCAGATGTAGAAAAATATTTTAATGAGCAATTAGAACGTTTACAGACAGATTATATTGACTTTTATTTAATGCACGCAATGAATAAAAATCATTGGGAAACAATGAAAAGTCTTGGTGCAGTAGAGATTTTAGAGCGTTTAAAAAAGGAAGGTAAAATTCGCTATCTTGGATTTTCTTTTCACGATTCCTATGAAACATTTGAAACTATGTTAAATGAAAAAGACTGGGATTTTTGCCAAATTCAATTTAATTATATGGATACAGAAATTCAGGCTGGTTTAAAGGGATATCGTTTGGCAGAGGAAAGAAAAGTTCCTATCATAGTAATGGAACCAATTAAAGGCGGTTCTTTAACTACCTTTGCAGATGATATTGTACAGATATTTCAAGAGCAACGTCAAGGAGCATCTTTGGCATCTTGGGCACTTCGTTATGTTGGTACATTTCCAAATGTAAAAGTGATTTTAAGTGGAATGTCTGCGATGGATCAATTAGAGGATAACTTAGCTACTTTTGATTCATTTGAACCACTTTCTGAAAAAGAACAACAAGTAGTTGCCAATGTAGTAAAAGAAGTAAAAGCAAGAGTAAAAAATGGCTGTACAGGCTGCCGTTACTGTATGCCATGTCCATTTGGCATAGAGATTCCTAGAAACTTTTCTATTTGGAATGAGTATGCGATGTATCATAATAAAAGGAATGTAAACTGGCGTTATTTTCAAGAAATGAACGAAAAAGTGCGTGCAGATCAGTGTAAAAAGTGCGGAAAATGTGAAACTTTGTGTCCACAAAAAATTTCCATTCGCGACGATCTAGCAAGAATGGCAAAAGAGATGGAAGGGCTACGGCTTTAATTAAGAAGTTTGGGCTGTTGTACTAAGTATTTGATCTTTAGTACAACAGCCCAAACTTCGATCATTTTCTAGTTAAAATTTGAGTGATTTCAGCAACATACATAGTATGATAGTCCTGATCTTTATACCAAGAAGTATCAATATCAGGATCTAAGAAATGTTCTTTTTCAATAGGAACACAAGCCATTTTACGACATAGTAAAACTACATTTGCTTCATCAAAATAAGGAATTTCATCGGCTTGTGCAACAGTCAAACCTGTATTTTTAATCTTGTCTTCTTTACGTCCTGAAACTTTTCCCAAATACCCTAGTTCCTTTTTATAGTTTTCTGAAAAAAAGCTTAAAGAAAAAGCAGCAGAAGCATCAATAAATTCTTTTGTATAACGGCTTTGGCGAATAAATACAAAGGCAACCGGTTTACCCCACAAAATTCCAACGCCTCCCCATGAAGCTGTCATAGTATTAACACGAGATTGATTTTTTGCGGTAATTAGCATCCATTCTTTTCCGATTGCCTGAAAGACATTTGAGTTCCATTGTTCGGCAGTAATTGTTGTAAAATTGTTCATAAAGACCTCCATTTTTAAATTAATTTTTTAAAAGAAACTGATGAAGAAGTTTTTCTAAAGTATCTTCTACGGACGAAGTATGATAAAAATACTGCTCTCTAATTTCTTTAGGAGCATTTTCCATACAGTAACCATAACCTGCTACAGAAAGCATTTCGAGATCATTATAATGATCACCAAATGCCATAACCTGATCTGGAGTAATCTTTAATTCGGTAAGTAATTCCGTAAGTGCTGTTCCCTTATTGACATCAGGACAGACAAAATCTAACCATCCATCTCCAGAAAATGTACATTTTAATTGATCTTTCCACTTATTAATAAAATATGGCCCTGTATGATCCATAATTCCACTTTTTTCATAGACAGAAACTTTTAAAAATGGTTCTGTTACTTGCTCAAAAGACTGGACAATTTGGATATTATTGCGTACAATCTTCTCCATACGATAAGTATATGCGGGATCTTTTGGTTTTAGGTAAGAAGTATTTTGACCAGAAAGTAATACTTCACAGCCTTCGTGCTCATAGATATCTTTCATGAGAGCAAGTGCAACACTACGATCCAGCATATGTTTTGCAATTACTTTTTCATGATACATAACTAAAGCACCATTTTCACACAGAAATGCCATTTCTTTGCTGGCAGGTTCAAATAGACGATACAAATTAGGATATTGTCTGCCACTGGCTGCTGCAAAAATAATTCCCTGTTCTTGAAGTTTTTGAATTAAAATAAGTGCTCGTTTGGTAAGTATCTGACTTTTATTTTGTAAAAGAGTTCCGTCAAGGTCAGATGCAATCAGTCGAATCATAACTACCTCATTTCTATTTTTATATTTTTCTTAATGGATACCAAATAAAAAGGCTGGAAATATTATAACAGCTTCTATTTGTTGTTGCAAATAGTTTTATTTTTTGAAAGGAAGGCAGGATATATGGAATATAGTCAAATTTTAATCAATCAAATTTTTATTATGTTTTTACTAATAGGAACTGGATTCTTTCTTTATCAAAAAAAAATAATAGATGAAGTAGGAAATACACAAATGACGAATCTGATTTTGTATGTCATTATGCCATGTCTAATTTTGGACACCTATCAGATGGAATATGATCCCTATAAAGCAAAAACACTTTTATTTGGATTTTTCATTTCTGTACTTAGTATGTTAATATCTATTTTAGTTTCTTTTTTAGTAAAAATAAAATCTACACAAAAGACACTACCGACAGAACAGTTTTGTGTTATTTTTACAAATTGTGGTTTTATGGCAATTCCTTTATTAGATGCTCTTTTTGGTCAAATAGGAGTCTTTTATTGTAATGCTTATTTAACAGTATTTAATTTTGTAGTCTGGACATATGGACTATTTTTAATGAAACCAAAAGATGAGAAAAAGATAAGCTGGAAATTGAGATTAAAACCATTTTTGACACCGACTATGTTGAGTATTTTTCTGGGGTTACTATTATATTTTGGAAGAATTGCAATTCCCCATCCATTAGGACAGGCAATTCGCTTTCTTTCTTCTATGAATACACCATTAGCAATGGTTGTTTCAGGAGTATATATAGCACGAAGTCATTTATTATCGGCATTAAAAATACCAAGAATCTACTATATTGTATTTTTAAAAAGTATTGTTGTACCCGCAGCAGTTTTACTTGTTTTTTATTTTCTTCCAATGGATGAAACTCTACGCCTTACCATTTTAATCGCCTCAGCTTGTCCAACTGCTTCGAATGCAATGTTATTTGCCAATCGATTTAAAAGAGATGTTAATAATGCTTCACATATATTTGCAATTACTACTATATTTAGTATTATTAGCCTTCCGTTGGTTATTTTAATAGCACAGCAATTATTTTCTTAAAATTGTATGAGTGTATACTCTTGTAGGAAAAGTAAGAATGTGATAGAATAATGGAAATGACTAGTTCAGACAGGAGGATTTTTGTGAGACAGAAGAGAACAGAAAATGGGGAAAAAGAGAACATACCAAGAATTCTTTATGGGGTAAGAAAAAGAGGGGATTTATTGTATTTTGCTGTTTCTGTACCAGAAGCAAAAGAGTGTATACTCAAACTCTATCGTGACAATAAACAAATATTTATTGTACACATGACAGAACGAATAGGAACTCTTTTTTTTACAGTTGTGAATAATCAGGTACTTCAGGCAGACAGTTATCAGTATGAAGCAAATGGGATAGAATTTACCGATCCCTGTGCTGGACGTATTATCGGTAGAGAAGAATTTGGAGCTATATTAGAGGATGGTTCTCTGCCAAGCACGAAAGGCGGTTTTATTTTGGAACCGTTTGATTGGGGAGAGGATGTAGCATTAGAACATACGTTTTCTGATCTAGTTATTTATAAGCTGCATATCCGTGGATTTACGAAACAGGAAAATTCAGGGGTAAAGCATAAAGGAACCTATTTAGGAGTAATAGAAAAGTTAAATTATTTAAAAGAGTTGGGGATCAATGCAGTTTTATTAATGCCTTGCATGGAATTCGATGAATTTTTTGAAGAAGAGAACGGTTCAGAGGGTAAATATGCAGGGGATATTCGTTTTTATAACAGAGTATGTTTACAAGAAAAGAAAAGAGAAAGACCTAATCGGATTAACTATTGGGGATATGCTGAAAAGAATTTTTATTTTGCTCCAAAGGCGTCTTTTGCCTCATGCCCAGAACAAGCACCTTATGAATTTTGTAAGATGGTAAAGACACTACATCAAGCAAATATAGAAGTTTATATGGAAATAAATTTTACAAAAAAGATTTCGCAAGATCAGATGTTAGAAATACTTCGTTATTGGGTAATTATGTATCATATAGATGGTTTTCGCATAGATACTTCTATTCTTTCTGACGAATTAGTAGCTCGTGATCCAATTCTTGGAAAGACAAAACTTTTTTCTGCTGGATGGAGAGAAGAACTTATTGGACAAGATCATTTGGCGGAATGTAATGATGTCTTTTTAAGAGAAGTTCGAAAATTTTTAAAAGGAGACGAGGGAAAGGCAGGCAGCTTTGCAGATAGATTTCGTTATTGTGGAAGAGTAGATGCCACAATCAACTATCTAGCAGATCACAATGGATTTAATTTGCAGGATATGTATACTTTTGAGATCAAACATAATGAAGCAAATGGGGAACAAAATCGAGATGGGATGGAATGGAATGATAGTTGGAATTGTGGAATAGAAGGAAAAACAAAGAAAAAGAAAATAAATGAACTACGTCTTCGTATGAAAAAAAATGCAGTAGCAGCATTACTGTTTAGTCAAGGAACTCCTATGATATTAGCAGGAGATGAGTTTGGAAACAGTCAAGATGGAAATAATAACGTATATTGTCAAGATAATCCAACTGGCTGGACAGATTGGAAAGCATTAAAAAGTAATCAGGGATTTCTCCAGTTTGTAAAAGAGTTAATTTTGATTCGAAAAGAACATCCAGTATTTCATAATCAAAATCGGTTAAGAGGAATGGATTATCATTCTTTTGGATGTCCAGATATCTCTTTTCATGGTACAAAAGCATGGTATCCTGATTTTTCAAACTATAATCGAACTCTGGGAATTCTTCTATTTGGAAAATATGCACAAAAAGAAAATGGAGATGAAGATAATAGTTTTTATTTGATTTTTAATATGCACTGGGAAGCACACCGGTTTGATCTTCCCTCCATTGGAGGCAGTCATGAGTGGAAATTGTTAAAATCTTCCGATCCTATTGCAAATCAGGATATGATACAAGAAAAATCTAAACAAAGAACCTATTTAGCTGGACCTCGCTCTTTTAGTATTTTTATTAACATATAATTAATTGGAGATTTAAAATGACAATAAATAGTAAATTGAACGGTTTTAATCTAAAATTAATTGCATGTATTACTATGGTAATCGATCATTTTGCAGTTTTGTTTTTAGATTTTGGAAGTAAAGCATATATGTTTTCAAGGATAATTGGAAGAATTTCATTCCCCTTATTTGCTTTTTTATTAATAGAAGGTTTTTTTCATTCTTCTAATTTAAAAAAGTATATCATTCGACTGGCGGTTTTGGCTATAATCTCGGAACCATTTTTTGATTATATTCTGATTCGAGCACAGTTAAAGGAAAACTTTACTCTCTGGTATGCACAAAATGTAGTATTTACTTTATTAATTGGTTTAGTTACAGTTTGCATTTATGATACCATAGTCCGAAGATTTCACTCACAACCTATACTTTGTAATCTATATTGTGTATTAATTTTATTATGTGGAACAATGACCTCATTTTTTCTAAGAACAGATTATTCAGTATATGGGGTTTTACTAATTTTTATTATGTATCTGTTTCATAAAAATCGTCTGTGGATGATGATAGCCTGTGCGGCGGCAATTTTGTTATTTGAAGTAGGTATCATTCAGTTATTTGGTATGATAGGAGTTTTTTTGATATGGTTTTATAATGGAGAGGAAGGGAAGAAAATACAACGTGTATTTTATCTGTTCTATCCACTACATATTGCAGTTTTAGGAACACTTCATATGCTCATAAAATAAAAAATTTAGGCGACTGTCTGCCCTATTGACACCAGCCGCCTAAGATTTTATTTTATATTGTGATTTACAACGATTTGATCGTAAAGATCGAGTTCACAATATTTTTCCTGACTGAAATGTTTGCAATTTGTACAGGACACGGTTTTTTCAGAAGTGCTATTACTAAAGGTATTAGAATCTTGTTTTGCAACAAATGCACTACATCTCTGGGCAACATCTTCATAGGTATTTGTACTAGCTCTCATAATTTTCCTCCTAATAATTCAATAATCTAGGCACGCTGTCCTAATCGTTAGTGTATCCCAGAGAAAGTAAATTATACATTTTAAAAATTTCAATGTAAATACAATATTTTACATAATAAAAAGTTATAGAGATGAGGGAAAAAATGCTTGCATTACAGGTTTTAGATGTAAAACAATTTATGGTAAAATTATTTTATCAGCCTATTTTTGATCAATTTTATGTCAAAGAACTAACTGTTCGGACATTTTTTGATTTTTCTATTAATGGAAGAAGAAATATGGAATATTATTCTTTAGAAGAACAGGAAATAAAAAAACAACAGCCAAAAGTCTATTGGAAAGAGGTAAAGTCGTTTATATTTCAGATTATTAAAGGAAATCGAACACCACTTGCATTAAATTTGGTACTTCAATTTGGAGAAGAACAAACAAAACAAATTTTAAAATTATGTGGATCGGAAATCAATTTAGAAGACTCTATTGCACTTTATATAAATATTCGCTTTGAAAGTGGAAAATTGATCCTTACTAGTGGGGTTGCTAGAGCGATGTTTACATTAGACAAAACATTAGATCGGGTTTTTGAGCAGGAGTTAATGACATTTTTAAAGAACACAGATATTGCAATACAACAAGAATAAATAGTCATAAGAAAAATTTCATAGTTTTTTTATAAAATAATCAGCACTCTAGGCAAATGAGTGCTAATTTTGTCTTGACAAGTTTTCAAACTGGTATTATAGTAAATATCAGCGAAAAGTTCCGATATACAAAATTCGGGATCAAAAATAAAAAGGAGTGGTTAAAATGAATATGGAACAAGGCAGTTTATCAATTAATTCTGAAAATATTTTTCCTATTATTAAAAAGTGGCTGTATTCGGATCATGATATTTTCTTTCGTGAATTAGTTTCTAATGGTTGTGATGCTATTACAAAGTTAAAAAAATTAGAGTTGGTAGGAGAGTGCACGCTTCCAGAAGATAATGAATTTAAAATTCAAGTATATGTCAATCCAGAAGAAAAAACACTTACATTTATTGATAACGGAATTGGAATGACAGCTGAAGAGGTAAAGGAATACATTAATCAGGTGGCCTTTTCTGGAGCAACGGATTTCTTAAATAAATATAAGGATAAGGCGAATGAAGATCAGATCATAGGACATTTTGGTTTGGGATTTTATTCTGCTTTTATGGTCGCTCATAAAGTTTGTATTGATACTCTTTCTTGGCAGGAGGGTGCAAAAGCAGTACACTGGGAGTCTGACGAGGGTGTAGACTTTATGATGGGAGATAGTGACTGGTCAGAACGTGGAACAAAAATTACTGTTTATCTAAATGAGGACAGTTATGAATTTTGTAATGAATATCGTGCAAAAGAGGTCATTGAAAAATATTGTTCCTTTATGCCAGTACCAATTTATTTTAAAAATGAAAATGCAGCCGAAGAGGAATCTTCACAAGAGGAAGAAGAATCTTTTGATGAAACAGAGGAAACTTCCGAATCTGAAGTAATTGATGCAGAAGTTTCTGAAGATGGAACAGCAAAAGAAACAGAGAAAAAAGAAGAAAAGAAAGGACCAAAGCCATTAAATAATACAAACCCACTCTGGTTGAAACATCCAAATGACTGTACAGAAGAAGAGTATAAAGAATTTTTCCGAACAGTATTTCACGATTATAAAGAACCTCTATTTTGGATTCATCTAAATATGGATTATCCATTTAATTTAAAAGGAATTTTGTATTTTCCTAAAATTAATACCGAATATGACAGTATTGAAGGTGTGATTAAACTCTACAGTAATCAAGTCTTTATTGCAGATAATATTAAAGAAGTTATTCCAGAATTTTTAATGTTGTTAAAAGGTGTGATTGACTGTCCAGACCTGCCGCTTAACGTTTCCAGAAGTGCTCTACAAAATGATGGATTTGTAAAGAAAATTTCCGACTATATCACAAAGAAGGTAGCTGATAAGTTAAGTGGTATGTGCAAAGTAGATCGAGAAAATTATGAAAAGTACTGGGATGATATCAATCCATTTGTAAAATTTGGATGTATCAAAGATGAAAAATTCCGTGATAAGATAAAAGATTATATTATCTTTAAGAATTTAGATAAGAAATACATTACTTTAAAAGATTATTTAGAATCAGCTAAAAAGCCAGAAGAGGAAACTGGAAAAGAAGAGCAGACTGTTGAGGAAACAGAAGATAAGACAGATACTTCTTCACAGGAACAAGAAAAGAAGAAAACGATTATTTACTATGTTACAGATGAACAGCAACAAAGTCAATATATCAATATGTTTAAAGAAGAAGGTATTGATGCAGTTATCTTGACACATCGTATTGATCAGCCATTTATCAGTCAATTAGAAAGAGATAATGAAACAGTTAAATTCCAGAGAATAGATGCCGATCTTACCGAAAGCTTTAAAGAAGATTTAAGTAAAGAAGATAGTGATGCTCTAAAACAGGAGGCAGAAACACTGACAAATCTGTTCCGCAAGGCACTCAATAAAGAAAAATTAGAAGTAAAGGTTGAAAAATTAAAGAATGATAAGATTTCTTCTATGGTCACTCTTTCTGAAGAAAGCCGCAGAATGCAGGAAATGATGCAGATGTATAATATGTATGGAATGGATCCATCGGCATTTGGAAATCAGGAGACATTAATTCTAAATGCAAATAATACATTAGTAAAATATGTATTTGAGCATCAGGAAGGTGAACATACTAATTTATTCTGTGAACAACTGTATGATCTGGCATTATTGAGTAACAAACCATTATCTCCAGAAGCTATGACAAAATTTATTGAACGCAGCAATGAAATTATGCTTCTTTTAGCAAAGTAAAACCTAAATGTTTTTAAAAATGATACTGTTGCAAAGTAAAGTTTAACCAAAAATTTTATTTTGCAGCAGTTCTTTTTTTATTTAATCATATATAAAGATTAGAATTTGATTAACCTATTGACAATATGATATTATATGGTGTATAGTATTGCTAACAAAATAATATTACTTCGATCGGAAAGGAGTTTGAGGAATGGTATTTAATACAGGTGCTGCACTTTTAGATGCCATTGTGTTAGCGGCAGTTTCAAAAGAACCAGAAGGGACATATGGATATAAAATTACTCAGGATGTCCGTCAGGCGATTGAAGTTTCCGAGTCCACTCTGTATCCAGTATTACGCAGACTCCAAAGAGATGAATGTTTGGAAGTATATGATATGGAGTTCGGTGGAAGAAACCGACGATATTATAAAATTACAGAAGTTGGGAGGAAACAGCTTCAAATGTATTATGGAGAATGGAAGGTTTATACAGGAAAAATCAATCTATTATTTCAGGGGGTGGAGTAGATGGAAAAAGTTGCGTTTATGAATCGATTAAAAGATTTACTGGCAGATCTTCCAGAGAGTGAACGAATAGAAGCACTACAATATTATGAAGATTATTTTTCTGACGCAGGAGCAGAACATGAACAAGAAGTAGTAAACGAGCTTGGAAGTCCAGAAGCTCTTGCCGCCGCCATTCATAAAGAGGTAAATAGACAAAGTGCAGTTCATGATACACAGGGCGAGTATACAGAACAAGGATTTCATAATGCTAACTACTATGAAAATTTAGAGTATCCAGAAAGACAGCAAAAAAATTGGAATAGTACAGACAATCCAAACAATAATTGGGGAAATCCTCAAAGTGAAGATTATGGATGGGCAGCACGTAATGTACATCGACCACCAAAGAAAAAAACAGGTTCTCAAATTCTTTTAATTGTGTTAGCATGTATCTTTTTACTACCATTTGTCGTTACAGCTGCCATGGGAGTTGGAGTTGGATTAGTCGGATTGTTAATAGGTCTTTTAGGCGGTGGTGGTATTGCAGCAGTAGCTGGTATAATAGGAGTCGGATATGGAATTGTCAGATTGTTTACTTCTGTTTCTTATGGGGTTATGACAATGGGAGCGGGACTTGTTTCATTTGGTCTAGGACTTCTTCTCATTGAAGGAGGAATTTGGAGTGCAAAAGGAATGAAAGCATTATTACGTGGAACTTGCAGTTTAGTTCATCGAATTGTATTAAAGGATAATTCTTATGAACAGACCTATGAACCAGAGTAGTTATTTTTGTCTGAAAAATGGAGGGTTATATGAAGAAGAGAGATAAATGGATGCTTGGAATTGGAACAATATCAATAGGAGTAGGACTTATTCTTGGAGTAATAGGTTGGAAGAGTGGTGGATTAGCCTATGCTTCCTATCATGAGTCCAGTGAAGCAATTACTGATTATACGATTTCTTCCTATTTTACAGAGGTAGAGGGTGTAACTTCTATTGATTTTGATATTCCAGTTGGAAATGTGCAAATTGAGGTTACAGATAAGTTCAGTCTTATGATAGATGGAATGGAAAAAGATGAATTTGAAAGTAGGGTAGAGAATGGTGTTTGGAGGCTTTCTACAAAAAGTGAGGGAAGAAAAATAATAAATCATATGTTTCATGCTGATTTTTGGGAGTTTATTCCGTTTTTCAGAGATAATGGATGGGAAGATGAGGTGTATCCATATATTTATATTACAATTCCAGAGAAAGCAGTATTAAAAAAAGCAGAAATTTCAGTAGGAACGGGAGAAATTTGGATATATAGATTAAATAGTAAAATAGCAGAATTAGAAATAAATGCTGGAAACATGATACTTAATGAGTGTAGTATCAGCAAATCGGTAGAGATAGACATAGGAGCTGGAAACTTTACGATAGAAAAAGGAATACTAAATAATTTAGACCTAGACTGTGGTGCTGGAGAAGCCTATATTTATGGAGATATTACAGGAAAGAGCAGAATAGATTGTGGAGTGGGAAGCGTTACCGTTGAATTAAATGGAAGCACAGAAAATTATTATTATATAGTTGACTGTGGCATAGGAAGTGCTATAATTAATGATATATCTTATAACTATGATACTAAAGTAGGCAATAAAAATGCTAAAAATCAAATTAAAGTAGATTGTGGGGTAGGACAGATTTATATTTATAATTCAAACTTAATACCTACCGCCGTTCCTACGTATATAGAAGATGCAGCTGCATTTATTCAGGGGGCAGAAGAATGGGATTTAATACCTACTGTTGTTCCTGTCCCTACGTATATAGAAGATGAGATTACGGTTATTCAGGAAACAGAAGAATGAGACGTTTTATCAGATGAAGAATAAAAAAAAATAGATTTTATTATAGAAAGGGTGTATAATATGAATAAAAGACTTTACAAATCACAAACCGATCGAAAGCTCTGTGGAGTATGTGGAGGGATTGCAGAATATTTTAATATCGATCCAACAGTTATACGTTTAGTTTGGGCGATTTTAGGATGTACTGGAACTGGAATTGTAGCTTATATTATTGCTGCAATTATTATGCCAGATTAACAGATTGATTTGTCTTGATAACTAACAGTTTATATGGAGCTGTTGTAAAGTAAGGTTGAACACCATATTTTGGTGATTAATCTTGCTTTTCAACAACTCCTTTCTTGCTTCTTACGTAAAAATAAAATTAGATAATTATGGAGAGTATATGGAACTAAATAAACAAAATATTAAAAAAATACTTGGTATTATTGCAGCAGCAATTATTATGTATGTAGGACTTCAAAATTCAAGAAGTGTAATTAACTTGTTTTATTCTTTATTTTCTTTATTAGCCCCATTTATTGTGGGAATTTGTATCGCCTTTGTTTTAAATGTTCCAATGAGATTTATTGAAAGACATTTATTTTATCATGGAAAAAATAAAACATCACAAGAAGGAAAAGAAAAAAGGATTCGAGAAAAGATAGCAAGACCTATCAGTATTTTAGTAACAATTTTACTTGTTTTACTACTTTTAGTAATTATTATCTTTATGGTAGCACCAGAACTGGGAAAAACCTTTTGGACAATGATTGATACCATTCAAAATTTTGTCAATGGAGAGCAGGCTACATGGTTAGATAAGCTCACAGAACATTTTCCAAAAATAGAACAAGCATTAAAAGATTTGAGAATTGATTGGAGAATGGTAGGCAATAATATTGTCAATTTTGTAAAAGAAGGTTTTGGAGGTGCACTAGATTCTACTGTAAAACTGGTAGGTTCTATTGTTAATCAAGTAATTAATTTTTTTCTTGGACTTGTCTTTGCTATCTATATTTTACTTAGTAAAGAAACTCTTGCATTGCAAGGAAAACAGCTTTTATACTCTTTTTTTAAGGAAGATCGTGCCGATCACATGATAGGAGTGTTTCGACTGATTAATAAGACATTTTCCAATTTCCTATCAGGACAGTGTTTAGATGCAACTATACTTGGGTTGATGTTTTTTATAGCAATGACACTTTTTAAATTTCCTTATGCTCCACTTCTGAGCGTTTTTATTGGATTTACTGCACTAATTCCTGTTTTTGGCTCATTTATTGGATGTGTAGTTGCACTTTTTATGCTTTTAATGGTAAGTCCAATAAAAGCACTGTGGTTTTTAATACTGTTTTTAGTTTTACAGCAGTTAGAAGAAACATTTGTCTATCCAAATATAGTTGGAAAATCTGTAAGTCTACCAGCTATTTGGACATTTGGAGCAGTTATTTTAGGTGGTAGTATGATGGGAATTATAGGAATGTTATTATTTATTCCGGGTACTTCTGTTATTTATAGTATTATGAATGGTATTATGGAAAAGCGACTAAAAGATCGAGCAATTTCGCCAGAAAAATGGAAAAAGCAAATGGATTTTCTATATCCCGCAGAGGAAGCAACAAATAAAAGAAAATTTTTAAAACGTAATAAAAAAAGAGAAAAATAATCCATATATTGTTCTTATTGGAGTTAAAAAAAATATACTTTATACGTGCAATTTCTTTTCAATGATGATATAATAATAAGACCGAAATAAAACGGACAGTAATTAAGAGAGGTGGTTCGTTCTATGTGTGATTGTCAGCATGATTTGACGTATAATGATTTTAATCCAACGGTACTTTTTGCAAGTAAAATGAAGATGGTAGCAGATGGTGTTTACCATGCACATAAAGATTTCACAGAGCTAACCTATATTTTAGCTGGAAAAGGAAAATATCAAGTAGAAGAAAAATTTTATGATGTAGAGGCAGGAGATATGATTATTTGTAATCCTGGTATCCGTCATAGAAATATTGTAATTAATAAAGAAGAGCCAACAGTTGAATTTTTTACTGGATTTCAAAATTATCATTTTAAAAATATGCCTCCAGAATCCATTTGTTTAAAAGAGGGAGGATATCTTCTGCGTTTGACGACAGAAACCAAGCGAGAGATTTCTAAAAAATGTTATGAAATGCTAGCAGAGAACGAGGCCTGTGAAATGGGAAAGTATTTTATGCTAAAAGCCCAT
This sequence comes from uncultured Lachnospiraceae bacterium, assembly GCA_947089905.1. GTDB lineage: Bacteria > Bacillota > Clostridia > Lachnospirales > Lachnospiraceae > MGBC140009. The sequence continues at coordinate 108,165 of CAMUMG010000003.1, read as the reverse complement.
TTGATGCAGTTGTTGGTTCTTATTATAAGGGAAATTTTGGAAGAACCATATAGTAAACAAAAGGGATATCACTTTGAAACGTATAATAAAAGTTATGCAGTCAAACGCATTATTAACTATTTAAATGAAAATTATGAACATAAAATATCTTTGGATCAGATCGCACATAATATGTATTTGAGTCCAGTTTATATTTCTAAAATTTTCAAAGAGGAAACAGGAGAATCTCCTATTAATTATCTCATTAAAATACGACTAGAACGGGCAAAAGATATTTTATCTTCTTCTTGTTCTGGAAGTATTAAAAGTATTGCTAATGCAGTTGGCTATGATGATGTTTATCATTTCAGCAAATTATTCAAGAAATATTATGGTATTTCGCCACAGAATTATCGAAAGACGTTACTGGAAAAGAACGCATAGGGGAGTGTAGTAATATGAATTTATATGAAGCGATTTTTGCACGTAAGTCAGTGAGAAAATATCAAATGAACCCTTTAAGAGAAGAGTTTATGCAGAGGCTTCATTTTTTTCTGGATCATTTACAACCATTATATCCTGAAATTGGGGTAGACTTTTTTATTGTGGATAATACACAGAAAAAAACAGGGGTAAAAGGAAAGTTTCGAATTTCTGCACCATATTATCTTTTGCTTTCTTCTGAATTAAAAAAGGGATATTTAGAAAATGCAGGATATTTAATGCAGCAAATTGCATTATATTTGACAGCAAAAGGAATAGGAAATTGTTATCAGGGATGTTTAAAACCTGATTTAGCACTTCGCTCTAAGATGAAATTTGATTACTGTCTTGCTATAGCCTTTGGAGAAAGTCCTGAAAGTGTTACAAGAGAGAGTACAAAAGCGAAACGGCTAGAAGAAAAACAGGTGGTTGTCTATAAAGAAGAAGCACCAGATAACATTTGTAAAATTGTAAAAGCTGCTAGATGGTCACCATCTGCTTATAATGAACAGCCTTGGCGTCTGGTTGTCTATCAAAACCGAATTCATGTTTTTTGTAAAAAAGGATTTTTTAAAGAACAGATTTTAAGTGATATGAAGCGAATTGATATTGGTTGTATGCTTGCAAATATTACACAGGCAGCAGAAGAACTGTGGTTGAGTACAACGATTCTCAAAGTGGAAAATATTGAAGAGAAGAAGTTTAAAAATAATGAGTATATTTTAAGCATACTTTTCCAACACAATAATTATTAAGATAGGAATAAAAATTTAAACTTTTATATTGACAAATAATTTTTGGTATGATATAGTTAATAATGTATTAAATAACAGAAAAGAAACATTGCACGAGTGGCTCAGTGGTGGAGTATCGCCTTGCCAAGGCGAGGGTCGCGGGTTCGAATCCCGTCTCGTGCTTTTTTTAATTTAAAAAAATAAAAAGCAAAGTAAGGATTAAGACAGACATTTACAAGAAGGAGAATGAATGATGGATAAGTTGGAGCAACTTTATGAAGGCAAGGCAAAAAAAGTTTTTAAGACAGAAGATCCAGATGTATTAATTGTAGATTATAAAGATGATGCAACTGCATTTAATGGAGAGAAAAAGGGAACGATTGTCGGAAAAGGTGTTATCAATAATAAGATGTCCAATTATGTTATGTCTTTATTAGAAAAAGAAGGAGTTCCTACTCATCTTGTTAAAGAATTAAGTGATCGCGAAACTGCTGTAAAAAAGGTAGAAATTGTACCACTTGAAGTTATCGTGCGTAATGTATCTGCGGGAAGTTTTGCAAAAAAGCTTGGAATAGAAGAGGGCAGAAAACTATTATGTCCAACTTTGGAGTTTTCCTATAAAGATGATGCGCTTGGTGATCCATTCATTAATTCTTACTACGCACTGGCCCTTGGACTGGCGACAAAAGAAGAAATTGATCTGATTACAAAATATGCGTTTCAAGTAAATGATGTTTTAATAAAATATTTTCTTGGAATCGGTATTGAACTTATTGATTTTAAAATTGAATTTGGTAGATATCATGGACAAATTATTCTAGCAGACGAGATTTCACCTGATACTTGTAGACTTTGGGATGTTACAACTCATGAAAAACTGGATAAAGATCGTTTTAGAAGAGATCTTGGAAATGTAGAAGACGCATATAAGGAAGTATTTCATCGCCTTGGAATTAAGTAGAATTATCATTTAAGACTGTCTGTAAAAATAACAGTATTTTTGCAGACAGTCTTTCTGCTCCTAAAATAAACTTGATATGTGAGAAGGTCACATAGAAATGAGGTCAAAAATGAATTATGATAACTATGTAAGTCCGTTGTCAGAACGGTATGCAGGTAAAGAGATGCAGTATATTTTTTCTCCAGATATGAAGTTTAAAACTTGGAGAAAACTTTGGATTGCTTTAGCAGAAGCAGAACATGAATTAGGTCTGCCAGTGACACAAGAACAGATAGACGAGTTAAAAGAGTATCAAGATGATATCAATTATGATGTGGCAAAAAAAAGAGAAGCTTTAGTACGTCATGATGTTATGTCACATGTCTATGCTTATGGAGTACAATGTCCAAAAGCCGCTGGAATTATTCATCTAGGAGCAACTTCTTGTTATGTAGGAGATAATACAGATATTATTATAATGACACAGGCTTTAAAGTTAGTAAAGAAGAAATTAGTTAATGTTTTAAAGGAACTTTCTGAATTTGCCAGAAAGTATAAAAGCCTTCCGACATTGGCCTTTACTCATTTTCAGCCAGCACAGCCAACTACAGTAGGAAAACGGGCATCTCTTTGGATGATGGAGTTAGTTTTAGATTATCAGGATCTGGAACATGTCTTAAACTCGATGCAGCTACTTGGATCAAAAGGAACAACTGGAACACAGGCGAGTTTTTTGGAACTGTTTGAAGGGGATCATGAAAAGGTAAAACAACTCGATCAAAAAATTGCAGAGAAGATGGGATTTCATTCTTGTTTTCCTGTTTCTGGTCAAACTTATTCTCGAAAGGTAGATACAAGGGTACTAAATGTATTAGCAGGAATCGCTGCAAGTGCACATAAATTTTCTAATGATATCCGTTTGTTACAACATTTAAAGGAAATTGAAGAACCTTTTGAAAAAAATCAGATTGGTTCTTCTGCAATGGCATATAAGCGCAATCCAATGAGAAGTGAACGGATTGCTTCATTAGCCAGATATGTAATGGCAGATGCTCTAAATCCTGCTATTACATCTGCAACTCAATGGTTTGAACGCACTCTGGATGATTCTGCCAATAAACGATTGAGTGTATCAGAGGCGTTTTTGGCAGTGGACGGAATTCTTGATCTATATTTGAATATTGTAGATGGATTGGTAGTTTATGAGAAGGTTATTGAAAAACATCTGCGAAGTGAACTGCCATTTATGGCAACAGAAAATATTATGATGGATGCAGTCAAGGCAGGGGGAAATCGCCAAGAACTGCATGAACGAATTCGAGAGCTTTCGATGGAAGCAGGAAAACGCATAAAACAGGAAGGATTAGAAAATGATCTGTTAGAGCGTATTGCAAAGGAACCAATGTTTCATGTCACTTTAGAGGAACTACAAGAAAAACTAGATCCAAAAAAATATACAGGACGTGCAAGTCAACAGACAGAAGAATTTTTACAAGATGTAATTGCACCAATTTTACAAGAAAATAAGAATTTATTAGGAATAAAGGCAGATATTAAGGTGTGATTAAACAAGAATAGTATAAAGTTTTAGTATAATATAGCTTTCCGATTGAAATTTTGTTTTGTTTTTCATCGGAAAGCTATATTTATGAAGAGAAATCCCAGTATGTTTCAATAAATATAAATTGGAACATAATTTATGTTTGAATTATTCGAAAACAAAGATATAAATTTATAAATAATCAAAAAATTAATTGAAAGAATTTAATAAAGGTGGTATAATAACAGTAACAAAAAGTTCTAGGAGAAAAGGGGGACACATAGAATAAAAGTATTGAAACATTTTAACTAACTATCAGTCTATTTTTCATAATGGAGGGAGAATCGTATGAAGATTTTTTCAAACAATATATTACGGGAAAGAGATTTAGATTATACAAGATGGGAAACATTTAATGGGGATTATGTAAAAATTTCAGAAGTTAGTAGTTCTTACATAGAACGAAGTATGGATGCCTTAGAATGGCATATGCAGCGTTATCCGAGCAATATAAATTATCCAGTATGGAAGCACTATATGCAGGTTTTTGAGGACGAGCTTTTGAGCAGAGAATATGAAGAGGATTTAGAAGAAATAGCAAAGGAGCGTTATTATTCGAAAGTAGGAATGCCTGTATAGCATATATAATAAATAAAAAAAGGAGTCTTATAGTTTGGAGTCAGAAAAGATAAAAAGAGAGGTTGGATTGTTCAGTTATTGAATAATCCAACCTCTCTTTAACTTTCTAAAGTGTTCACAAATTTCTCAAACTTTACTCATAAATTTCACACAAATTTTTATTAAGATAAAATAAAAATAAGATAAAGCAAAAAGGAGGTCAATATGAAAATAGAGGATACTTTTCAAAGAACAGAGAAAAAGTATTTATTAACAGAATCGCAGTGGCAGCAGTTAAAAGAAGTGTTAGAGCCTCATATGGAATTGGATGTGTATGGATTATATACTATTTGTAATATTTATTATGATACAACTTCTTATGAATTAATACGAAATTCTTTAGAAAAGCCAGTCTATAAAGAAAAACTTCGACTTCGCAGTTATGGAATTCCAAGCCAAGATTCAAAAGTATTTTTAGAGATTAAAAAGAAATATGAGGGAATCGTGTATAAACGAAGAATTGCACTATCACTAAATAGCGTACTACATTATCTTAAAAAAGGAATTGTTCCAAAAGAAGAGTACAATCATCAAATTTTTTCAGAGATTGATTATTTTATACACTTTTATAGACCAAAACCAGTTCTATATTTAGCATATGATCGCATTGCATATGTAGGAAGAGAAGATTCTCACCTACGTCTTACAGTGGATAGAAATATTCGAAGTAGAGAAGAAGAATTATCCTTAGAGGCAGGAGATCATGGAAATTTACTTTTAGCTCCTGAAGAAAGATTAATTGAGATTAAAACTTCAAAAGCATTTCCTATTTGGTTAGCAAGAGCATTAAATGAATTAAAGATCTATCCAACTTCCTTTTCAAAATATGGTGCAGTTTATAAAAAAAAATTAGAAAGAGAAAAAAATAGTTTTTTTAAAATTCAACATAGATTGGAGGACTATAATTTATGTCATTTGAAAGTATTTTAACGAATATAACATCGGGATTAACCGTAGAAGAAGCACTTGTTTGTACAATTATTTCTCTTTTATTGGGATTTGTGATTGCCATTACATATATGGCGTCTGGTTCTTACACAAAAAATTTTGTAATAACTTTAGTTTTACTTCCAGCATTAGTACAGATTGTAATTATGATGGTAAATGGAAACTTAGGAACATCAGTTGCAGTATTAGGAACATTTAGTTTAGTGAGATTTCGTTCTGTTCCCGGTTCATCTAAGGAAATTAGCAATATCTTTTTTGCAATGGCAGTAGGTCTTGCAACAGGAATGGGATTTTTAAGTTTTGCAGTATTTATTACAATTTTATTAGCTATAACCTTTTTGATATTATCAAAAACAAGGTTTGGGGAAGATCGACAACAAAAAAAGATATTAAAAATTACGATTCCGGAAAATTTAGAATACGAAGGAGTTTTTAACGATATTTTTGAAAGTTTTACTGTTAATCATGAATTAGAAAAAATTAAATCAACAAATTTAGGCAGTATGTTTGAATTAAGTTATCAAATCCAGTTAAAAAAAGAAATAAAAGAAAAAGAAATGTTAGATGCGATTCGCTGCAGAAATGGAAATCTTACTGTATTACTTTCTAAGAAAGTAACAGGTGAAGAACAGTTATAGAAAGGAGAATTTTATGAAAAAGAAAATAAGAAGACAAAAAATAGCTAGTATAATCATTTTAAGTCTTACTTTAATATTATCTGGATGTAATAAACAGTCAACAGAGAATACAGATCAGGACTTACCAAACGCACAAGCTCAAATAAAAGATGACAGTCAATTCAAAAGACCACCTGATAGTGCTTTTGATGGTGAAGTTCCAAATAACGGATTCCTAGATAATCCACCACAAGATAATAATATAGAAAATACAGATACAAATTTGGACGAGATAATAGAAATTGTAGAATTAGAGCCAATTTCTTATGAAAAAGAGGATCTGATAGATACATGGGAAGAAGATTCTTGTTTTATTACACTTTCTAAAACAAGTGCCCAGATTATTGGAGAAGGAGCAGTTTTTGAAAATGGGGATTTAAAGATTACAAAAGAGGGTACTTATGTTATAAATGGAACATTGACAGACGGTCAGATTCTTATAAAGGCAGGAGAAGAAGCCAATGTACATTTAGTATTAAACGGAGTATCTATTTCCTGTTCGGATAGTGCTGCAATTTATATAAAAAAGACAAAAAAGGTAATTCTTACTCTGGCAGAAAATACAACCAATAATTTAATAGATGGAACCAATTATGTCTATGATGATACAGAAAAACAAGAGCCAAGTGCAGCACTTTTTTCAAAGTGTGATTTGGTAATTAACGGAAAAGGGACACTAAACATAGATGCACGTTTTAATGATGCTATTACTTGCAAAGATAGTTTACTTATTGTGAATGGAACGTTTTTCATTAATTCTGTAGATGATGGAATAATTGGAAGAGATAAATTGCAAATTTTGGATGGCACATTTTTTATGAAAACACAAGGAGATGGATTTAAAACAACAAATGATACCAATGAAACAGTAGGAAATTTAATAATAGAGGGAGGAAATTTTACAGTAACCGCACAGGCGGATGGATTTCAGGCGGAATATGCTCTAAAGATCACAGATGGGACATTTCAAATAGTGACAGGAGGCGGAAGTGATATAACTTCTTTAGAAAATATAGAAAGTGCAAAAGGCTTAAAGTCTGGTACTTCCACACAGATTACTGGTGGAACATTTGTTTTAGATTGTGCAGATGATGCACTTCATACAAATGGAAGTTTACAGATTACAGGAGGTAATTTTGAAATTACTACAGGAGATGATGGAGTTCATGCGGATTCAGAACTTACTATTTTAGGTGGAACGATTCAAATAAATCAAAGTTATGAGGGATTAGAAGCAAAAAGCATACAGATTAAGGATGGAACAATGTATGTAACAGCATCAGACGATGGAGTGAATGCAGCAGGTGGAAGAGATAATTCTGGTCAGGGTGGATTTTTTGGAATGGACAGATTTTCTTCTGGGACAGCACAGATTGTTATTGAGGGAGGATATTTAGTTATTTCTGCCGAAGGAGATGGATTAGATTCAAATGGTTCTGTTATCATGGAAGGAGGAACTGTTTTTATCAATGGACCAACCAATAATGGAAATGGAGCATTGGATTACGATTCTACTTTTACAATGAATGGAGGAATTTTAGCTGCAGCAGGAAGTTCAGGAATGGTACAGTCTGTTTCTTCTGGTACACAAAATTGTATTTCTATGACATTTTCCTCTGTACAATCGAAAGAAACAACCATTAACTTAAAAGATACTTCTGGAAAAACGATATTTTCTTTTGCACCTACAAAACAATTTCAGAATATTGTCATTAGTATTCCAGAACTTTTAGAAGGAGAATCCTATACACTATATACAGAAGAAAAAGAGATAGTAAACTTTACTCTATCTGATGCGATTCTTTGGCTCAATGAATCTGGAGTTACAGATGGAAAAGAAAATGGCTGGATGGGGAGACCAGCAGGAGGACGTCCTGGAAACGGAAAAAAAGAATTTCGTTCAAATCAATAAAAAAAGTATTAAAAAGATATTCAAATTTCCACTTTTGTGGTATAATACCCCGTAGACAAATCAGGCAGACTGTGATTTTTACAAAAAGTCGTATAATATACAAAAAAGCAGTGACAAAAAACATTAGACGACAGGGGGCGAAGAAATGTTAAATATCTATAAGACAAATAATGGGCAGGTTTTAGAAGTAGATACGATACAAGAAAATACTTGGATTGCTTTAACAGCCCCCACAGAAGAGGAATTAAAACAGGCAGCTAAAGAGTGTCAAATTGATGTAGATGATTTAAGGGCATCGCTGGATGTAGAAGAATCTTCGAGAATCGAGATTACAGATACTTATACATTAGTATTAGTAGATATCCCTTCCAAAGAAATTCGAAATGGAAATAGTGCCTATACTACCATACCACTTTCTATTATTTTGAAGGAAAATATGATTCTTACCGTTTGTATTGAAGATACTTTGGTGTTGAAACCATTTTCTAGTGGCAGAGCAAAAGAATTTAGTACAGCCAAAAAAAACCGTTTTATCTATCAGATTTTATATAGTAATACTTCGGTTTATTTAAACTATCTTCGAAAGATTGATAAGGCAAGAGAAGCGATAGAGGCAAGATTACATCAAGGAACAAAGAATTCTGATTTAATGGAGTTACATGAATTAGAATCAGATTTGGTTTATTTTGCAACATCTCTTCGGGTCAATGGCGTAGTATTGGATAAACTGAGCCGATATGAGCGAATTAAACATTATCCAGAAGATCAAGAGTTATTATCAGATGTGATTATTGAAAATCAACAGGCAATTGAGATGGCAAATATTTATAAAGATGTGCTCAATGGGACAAGGGAATTATTTGCTGCTGTTATTGATAATACATTAAATTCTGTGATGAAAGTTTTAACCTCGATTACTGTAATCATGGCGATCCCTACCATTATTTCTGGTTTTTATGGAATGAATGTGAATCCGGCGGGAATTCCACTTGCTTCTGAAACAAATGGCTTTCTCTATGTGGGAATTTTGACAACTGTGATTTGTATTTTTGCTATTATTATTTTAAAGAAAAAGAAATTATTTTAAAAATGATAAAGTAATTTAGAAAGGCTGGATTAAGATGGAAGATAAGAAACAAAAAAAAGAGTCAAAAAATGCTTGGTTAAAGTATGACAGTACACAACTAGAAGAATTAAATACGCTCAATGAAGAGTACAAAAACTTTATTTCTAGTTGTAAAACAGAACGCGAATGTGTAATAGAGGCGATTACCAAAGCAGAGAAAAACGGATATCAGGATTTGCGAAAGGTAAAAACAGTAAAGGCAGGCGACAAACTCTATTATAATAATATGGGGAAGGCAGTCGCATTATTTTTAGTTGGAACAAAACCTTTAGAGGAAGGGATGAAGCTTTTAGGAGCACATATTGATTCTCCAAGACTAGATTTAAAGCAAGTACCACTTTATGAAGATACAGAAATGGCACTTTTAGATACACATTATTATGGTGGAATTAAAAAATATCAGTGGGTAACACTACCACTTGCCATTCATGGAGTTGTAGTAAAAAAGGATGGTACAAGCATTTGCGTTGTTATTGGAGAGGAAGATACAGATCCAGTAGTAGGCATAACAGATTTACTTGTTCATCTGTCAAGTGATCAGATGGAAAAGAAAGCACACAAAGTAATTGAAGGGGAAGATCTCAATATTTTAATTGGAAGTATTCCATTAAAAGGGGAAGAAAAAGAGGCAGTAAAAGCTAATATTTTAAAACTTCTGAAAGAAAAGTATGATTTTGAAGAAGAAGACTTTCTTTCCGCAGAATTAGAAGTAGTTCCAGCAGGACGTGCAAGAGATTTTGGTTTAGATAGAAGTATGGTAATGGGATATGGACAAGATGATAGAGTTTGTGCATTTACTTCTATGAAAGCATTATTTTCTAAACAGGAAGTAGATAGAACTGCAGTATGTCTGTTAGTAGATAAAGAGGAAGTAGGAAGTATTGGAGCAACAGGTATGCATTCTAAATTTTTTGAAAATGCAGTTGCAGAGCTATTAGACCGAATGGGAGAATATTCTGAATTAAAAATAAGACGTACATTGGAAAACTCTGTTATGCTCTCCTCTGATGTCAGTGCTGCCTATGATCCAAATTATCCATCCGTAAATGAAAAGAAAAATACAGCTTATTTTGGAAAAGGGATTGTATTTAATAAATATACGGGTTCTCGTGGAAAAGGTGGATGTAATGATGCTAATGCAGAGTATATTGCAAAACTTCGTGGAGCATTAGAAAAACATTCTGTTTCTTTCCAGACTTCTGAACTGGGAAAGGTAGATCAGGGCGGTGGTGGAACAATCGCCTATATTATGGCTCAATATAATATGCAGGTAATTGACAGTGGAGTTGCAGTACTTAGTATGCACGCTCCTTGGGAGATTACAAGTAAATCAGATATCTATGAGGCATTTTGTGGTTATCAGGCATTTTTAGAGGAACTCTAAAATGGAGCAGACGATTAAAGTAAAACGTCTATTTGCTACAGCAAAGCTGCCAACTCGTGCAAGTGATCAAGCAGCAGGTCATGATTTATATGCCTCTCTTACAACAGATAAAATAGAAATTTATCCGCATCAAACAGTAAAAATAGGAACAGGGCTTGCAATACAGCTCCCAAAAAACTGTTTTGGCGGTGTCTTTGCAAGAAGTGGACTGGCAACAAAACAAGGACTTCGCCCTGCAAACTGTGTAGGAGTAATTGATAGTGATTATCGTGGAGAATGTATTGTACCATTATATAATGATAGTGATAGTATCCAGATCATTACAAACGGGGAAAGAATTGCCCAACTTATAGTACTGCCATATCTACCAGTTGATTTTGAAGAAACAAATCAATTAGAAGAAACAGATCGTGGACAGAATGGATTTGGAAGCACAGGGAAAAACTGAATTTTTTTTAACCAGAGCTTTACTTTTTCGTCATTTTATATTATAATACAAAAGTAATAGGGCATGTAAGAAACTGTTACATGCCCTTGTTTTTTATGATTAAGATACAGGAGGATGAACTATGGTAAAAGCAATTGTTGGCGCAAACTGGGGAGACGAAGGCAAAGGTAAAATCACAGATATGCTAGCAGAAGAAGCGGACTTTGTCGTTCGATTTCAAGGAGGAAGTAATGCAGGTCATACCATTATTAATCAGTATGGAAAATTTGCACTTCATTTACTTCCATCCGGTGTATTTTATAATCATACTACAAGTATAATAGGAAATGGAGTGGCGTTAAATATTCCATATTTAATCAAGGAACTTCAGTCCCTAACCGATAGGAATGTTTTAGATCGAAAGATCTTAGTTTCAGATCGTGCACAGATTGTAATGCCATATCATATCCTGTTTGATCAATATGAAGAAGAGCGGTTAGGCAAAAGATCTTTTGGTTCTACAAAATCAGGAATTGCTCCTTTTTATTCAGATAAATATGCAAAAATCGGATTTCAGGTTTCAGAATTATTTGATAAAGAAGCTTTGTTGGATAAAGTAGAGCATATCTGTGAAATGAAAAATATTTTATTAGAATATATGTATCATAAACCTCTTCTCAATCCAAAAGAACTCTATGAAACATTACTTTCCTATAGAGATATGGTTGAACCTTATGTGGCGGATACTTCGCTAATACTGCAAAATGCTCTAAAGGAAGGGAAAAGTGTACTTTTAGAAGGACAGCTTGGTACATTGAAAGATCCTGACTTTGGAATTTATCCAATGGTGACTTCATCTTCTACCTTAGCTGCTTATGGAGCGATAGGTGCTGGAATACCACCATATGAAGTAAAGGATATTATTGCAGTAGTAAAAGCATATTCTAGTGCAGTGGGAGCAGGAGAATTTGTCAGTGAAATTTTCGGAGAAGAAGCAGATGAATTAAGAAAACGCGGCGGAGATGAAGGCGAATTTGGTGCAACTACAGGGCGACCAAGAAGAATGGGATGGTTTGATGCAGTTGCAAGTCGATATGGTTGCAGAATGCAGGGAGCAACACAAGTAGCATTAACTGTTTTAGATGTTTTAGGATATCTGGATGAACTTCCAGTTTGTGTTGGCTATGAAATTGATGGAAAGGTAATAAAAGATTTTCCAGCAACTTCTTTACTTTCTAAAGCAAAGCCAATTTATGAAATACTTCCGGGCTGGAAGTGTGAAATCCGTGGAATTTCAGAATATGACAAGCTTCCAGAAAAATGTAGAAACTATATTGAATTTATTGAAAAAGAACTAGAAGTGCCGATCACAATGATTTCAAATGGTCCAAAAAGACATGAAATCATCTATAGACAAAAATAGTTTTCATTTAAAATAGAAGCTGTTACAGGAAAATCCATACAGATAATACCATATGTTATATGATATTATCTATATAAATTCTCTTGTAACAGCTTTTTATATTTTGTGAATGTTTTTTCTTCTTAAGAATAAATTGTTAAAAGTTATTGACTAAAATTCTATAAGGTTTTATAATAGTAAAGAATTAAAGCATTATAGCAGAAAAAGTAGATATTCTATTGTGGAAAGTTCTTAAAAAAGGAGAATTTAAAATGTCAAGAGTTTATAATTTTTCAGCCGGACCTGCCGTATTGCCGGAGGAAGTATTAAAAGAAGCTGCAGAGGAAATGTTAGATTATAGAGGATGTGGAATGTCCGTAATGGAGATGAGCCATCGTTCCAAGGCATTTGAAACGATTATACAAACTGCCGAACAGGATTTAAGAGATTTGATGAATATTCCAAATAATTATCGTGTACTTTTTTTACAAGGTGGAGCTTCTCAACAGTTTGCAATGATTCCAATGAATTTAATGAAAAATCGAAAAGCTGCCTACATAATTACAGGACAGTGGGCGAAAAAGGCATTTTCGGAGGCAAAGATCTATGGAGAAGCAGTGGATGTAGCTTCTTCTGCGGATAAAACTTTTTCTTATATTCCAGACTGTTCTAACTTAGATATTCCAGAGGATGCGGATTATGTATACATCTGTGAAAACAATACGATTTATGGGACAAAGTTTCATACATTGCCAAATACAAAAGGAAAAAATCTGGTTGCAGATGTTTCATCATGCTTTTTATCTGAACCAACAGATGTTACAAAGTATGGTTTAATTTATGGTGGAGTTCAAAAAAATATTGGACCAGCGGGAATGGTCATTGTAATTATCAGGGAGGATTTAATTACAGAAGATACACTTTCTGGAACACCGACTATGCTAAAATATAAAACTCATGCAGATCATAATTCTTTATATAATACGCCTCCTGCTTATGGAATTTATATCTGTGGTAAAGTATTTCAGTGGTTAAAGAAACGAGGCGGACTTTCTGCCATGAAAGAATATAATGAAAAGAAGGCAAAAATTCTCTATGATTTTCTCGATCAGAGTAAATTATTCCAGGGAACAGTTGTAAAACAAGATCGTTCTTTGATGAATGTTCCATTTGTTACTGGAAATGAAGAATTAGATGCTAAATTTGTAAAAGAGGCAAAGACCTGTGGATTTGAGAATCTAAAGGGACATCGAACTGTAGGAGGAATGCGTGCCAGCATTTATAATGCGATGCCGATAGAAGGAGTAGAAAAATTAGTAGAGTTTATGGAGAAATTTGAAAAGGAGAATATTTGATGAAATATTTTTGTTTGAATCCTATTTCAGCCGCTGGGACAGATCTATTTACAAAAGATTATGAAAAGATAGAAGAACTTGCACAGGCGGATGCAGTATTAGTACGCAGTGGAGCAATGCACGAATTGGAATTTTCAGATCAACTAAAAGCAGTGGCAAGAGCAGGAGCAGGAGTAAATAATATTCCACTTGATAAGTGTGCCGAAAAGGGAATTGTAGTCTTTAATACACCAGGAGCAAATGCAAATGGTGTAAAGGAATTAGTAATAGCTGGACTTTTGTTGGCCTCCAGAGATATTATTGGAGGGGTGGAATGGGTACAGTCAATAAAAGAAGAAGAAACGGTTGCAAAGTTAGTTGAAAAGGGAAAGTCAAAGTTTGCAGGCAAAGAAATTTTAGGAAAGAAATTAGGTGTCATCGGTTTAGGAGCAATTGGCGTAAAAGTAGCAAATGCAGCAGAAATGCTTGGTATGCAGGTATATGGATGTGATCCATATATCTCTGTAGAACATGCTTGGAATTTGACACGGGCCGTAAAATATGTTAAAACAAAAGAAGAGATTTTCCGAGAATGTGACTATATTACCATTCATGTTCCGCTGTTAGATGATACAAAACATATGATCAACCAAGAAACTATCGGTATGATGAAAGATGGCGTAGTCATTTTAAATTTTGCAAGAGATCTGCTTGTAGATGATGATGCAATAGAAGAGGCACTTTCTTCAAAAAAGGTATCCAGATATGTGACAGATTTTCCGAATGTTAGAACAGCTAAAATGGCAGGAGTCATTGCAATTCCTCATTTGGGTGCTTCTACAGAGGAATCCGAAGAAAATTGTGCAGCAATGGCAGTACGTCAGGTAATGAACTATTTGGAAAATGGAACTATTACGAATTCTGTAAATTATCCTGCGCTAGATGCAGGAGTGTGTCAGACAGTTTCTCGAATTGCGATTAACCATAAAAATATTCCAAGTATGTTAGCACAATTTACTTCTATTTTCTCGACTGAAAATATTAATATTGAAAATATGATCAATAAGAGCCGAGGAGATTATGCCTATACGATCTTAGATATCTGTACACCAGCCACAAAAGAAATTGTTGAAAAGTTATCTAAGATTACTGGGATTTTAAAGGTTCGTATCATAAAATAAAAAAGACAGCAAAGAACAAGTATTAGAATGGAGCTGTTGCAAAATAGATTTAGTAAAAATTTATTTTGCAACAGCCCTTATTTTGTCACAAAATCGGAGTTACTATATAAAAAAGATTGTACAGAAATGAGGAAAAAATGAAACGAGTTTTAATGTATTTAAAGCCTTATCGATGGAAAATGGTACAAGGATTGTCGATTAAAATTATTGGTACATTTGCTGATTTAGGACTACCATGGATTCTTGCCTATATTTTAAATGAAATCATTCCTCTTGGAAAAATTTCAAAAATCATACTATGGGGAATGGTTATGTTAATTTTAGCAGTAATGGCCAGAAATTTTAATATTATGGCGAATCGAATGGCATCAAAAGTAGCAAAAGACACTGTACAACAAATCCGACACGATCTATTTAAAAAAATCAATACACTTTCAGGAGCTCAGACCGATACGTTTACGATTCCCTCTTTAATCTCAAGATTAACTTCGGATTCCTATAATATTCATCAAATGATCGGAATGATGCAAAGACTTGGAGTACGTGCTCCTATGATTTTATTTGGAGGCGTTATTTTGACCTTCTTTTTAGAGCCAGTATTAACTCTTGTTTTAATTGCAGTGGTTCCCATTCTTGCAGCAGTAGTGTTTATCATATCTAAAAAGGGAATTCCTCTCTATGGCAAAGTACAAAAATCTGTAGACAGTATGATTCAGGTACTTAGAGAAAATATCAGTGGAATAAGAGTAGTGAAAGCCTTATCTAAAACAGAATATGAAAAGAGAAGATTTGCACAAAAAAATGAAGAAGTAGTAAAAACAGATTTTAGAGCAGGAAGTGTTATGGCAGTTTCTACTCCTTGTATGAATCTATTATTAAATGTAGGATTAACTTTGGTTATTGTAGTTGGTGCATATCGAGTCAACAGTGGGGCAGCAGAACCCGGAACGATTACTGCTTTTTTATCTTATTTTACAATGATATTAAATGCAGTACTGGCACTTAATCGAATTTTTGTCGTTTTTTCAAAGGCAAGTGCTTCGGCACAAAGAATTGATCAGGTATTGTCTGCACCCGAAGATCTGAAAGTAATTTCATTAAAAGAGGAGCAAAAGAAACAGATCGTAACGCCTTTTGTGGAATTTAGAAATGTTTCTTTTGGATATTCTATGTCCAAAGAGTTTCTTACTTTAAAGGAAATTAGTTTTCAAATAGAAAAGGGAAGTGGACTTGGAATTATTGGAGCAACTGGAAGTGGAAAATCAACTATTATTAATCTATTGATGCGATTTTATGATGTAACACAAGGAGCGATTTTAATTGATGGATATGATATCAGAAGTATTCCATTGCAACAGTTAAGAAGTAAATTTGGAGTTGTATTCCAAAATGATACTATTTTTATGGATTCTATTCAGGAAAATATTTCTTTTGGAAGAGAATTAGAAGAAAAGCAGATTATTTTGGCAGCAAAAGATGCCTGTGCAGATAACTTTATTCTTGAAAAAGAGGGAGGATATGCCTATCGTGCAGCAATTAGAGGAGCAGATTTTAGTGGAGGACAAAAACAGCGTCTACTCATTGCAAGAGCTTTAGCAGGAAATCCACAAATTTTAATTTTAGACGATTCTTCGTCTGCTTTAGATTATAAAACAGATGCTTCTGTCAGACAGGCAATAATGAAACATTATCCAGAAGCAACGATTCTTTTGATTGCTCAACGAATCAGCTCTGTGATGCACATGAAGCAAATTTTAGTATTAGAAGATGGAAAAATGATTGGACTAGGTACACATCAAGAGTTACTAAAAACATGTGATGTCTATAAAGAAATTTATGATTCTCAGATCGGTATGGATCAGAAGGGGGAGGAAAATGGCAGTCAATCCAGAAAATCAGGCGAAGAAGGGACAAACTCCTGTTTCTAAACCAAAAGATATTAAATCAACAATAAAAGGATTGTGGAATTATTTATGTAGATATCGTGGTCTATTATTTTTGGCAATTCTTCTCACAATTTCTAGTAATTTACTAGCACTGATAGGACCAATGTTATCTGGTTCTGCTATTGATGCGATTGGATCAAAAAAAGGAGAGGCAAACTTTCAAAAAATCTTTTTTTATGCAGGACTGATGATTATATTTTATATAGTTTCCTCTGCATTAACTTATTTACTTTCTCTATTGATGCTAGAAATCAGTAGAAAAATTGTCAGACAGATGCGAAACGATATCTTCTCTAAACTGATGGAACTGCCTGTCGGATACTTTGATAAACATTTATCAGGAGATATTATTAGTCGTATCTCCTATGATATCGATGTAATTAATACTTCTCTATCGACAGATTTAATTCAAATCTGTGCCAGTATCATTACAGTAATTGGTTCTTTTATCATGATGGTGGTGATTTCACCGCCACTTATGGTAGTGATGGTTCTTATGATACCAGTATCTATTTTTTATACAAGATATATGGCAAGAAAGACCAGACCTTTATTTTCTAAGCGTTCTGCAAAATTAGGAGAATTAAATGGATTTGTAGAAGAGATGATTTCTGGTCATAAAACAATTAAGGCATATGCAAGGGAAGAAGTAATGCTTTCTAAGTTTGATACTATTAATGAAGAAGCAGTAACAGCATATTATAATGCGGATTATTATGGAAGTATGGTAGGACCTACCGTCAATTTTATTAATAATATTTCTCTTACTATAGTTGCTGTATTTGGAGCAGTTTTATATTTATTTGAAATACTATCACTTGGAAGTATTTCTTCTTTTGTATTGTATTCCAGAAAGTTTTCAGGACCAATTAATGAAGCTGCTAATATTGTAAGTGAACTACAGTCAGCACTTGCGGCGGCAGAGCGTGTCTTTCGTGTATTAAAAGAAGAACCAGAAGTAAAAGATACCAAAGATGCAAAACCACTTACAGAAGTGATTGGAAAAGTAGAACTAAAGGATGTAACGTTTGGATATCATAAAGAACATACTATTATTAAAAATTTGTCATTGACTGCAAAAGCAGGAAGTCTAACTGCTATTGTAGGTCCAACAGGGGCAGGTAAAACAACTATTATCAATCTATTGATGCGCTTTTATGATCCTGATTTTGGAACAATTTGTGTAGATGAAAAAGAAAATAGAGAAATTACAAGAGAGAGTTTGCGAAAATCTTATGCAATGGTATTACAAGATACATGGGTATTTGGAGGGACTATTTTTGAAAATATTGCCTATGGAAAAGAAAATGCAACAATGGAAGAAGTAGTAGCTGCTGCAAAAGCAGCAAAAATTCATTCCTATATTTCGAAACTGCCAGATGGCTATGAAACTGTTTTGACAGAAGATGGTGTTAATATTTCAAAAGGACAAAAACAGTTACTAACAATCGCAAGAGCAATGTTATTAGATGCCAAGATTTTAATTCTTGATGAAGCTACTTCTAATGTAGATACTCGTACTGAAATACAGATCCAAAAGGCAATGCGTACATTAATGAAAGGAAAGACTTGTTTTGTTATTGCCCATCGGTTATCTACGATTAGAGAAGCAGATTTGATCTTAGTAGTAGAGAATGGAAATGTGGTAGAACAGGGAACACATTGGGAATTATTAAAGAAACAGGGAATTTATTCCAAACTTTATTATTCACAGTTCCAATAAAGATTAAAGAAATCAAAAAATGTCTTTAAATCTTGTTTGAAGTATTTTAAATTTTTTATTTGTATGATATACTAGGAATAATAAAAAAAGGAGGAGGCAGACAAGGGTATGAAGGAAATTTTATTCTTAGAGCCAGTGATGAAGGAAATGATCTGGGGCGGAGATCGTCTTAGAACAGAGTATGGATACGATATTCCAAGCGAGAAGACAGGAGAGTGCTGGGCGATTAGTGCACATTCAAAGGGAGATTGTATCATAAAAAATGGAACTTTTGAAAATTGGACATTAAGCAAACTTTTTGAAGAGCACCGCGAGTTGTTTGGTAATGTAGAGGGAGATGTTTTTCCACTCTTAGTAAAAATTATTGATGCAAGAGAAGATTTAAGTATTCAGGTTCATCCAGATGATCATTATGCAAAAGAGCATGAGAATGGAGCTCTTGGAAAGACAGAATGTTGGTATATTTTAGATTGTGATAAGGATGCTAAGATAGTGATTGGACATTCTGCAAACAGTAAAGAAGAATTAAGACAGATGATTGAAAATAAAGAATGGGACAAGTTAATTCATGTACGTTCTATCAAAAAAGGGGACTTTTTCCAAATTGAACCTGGAACAGTTCATGCAATTAAAGCAGGTACTTTGATTTTAGAAACACAACAAAGTAGTGATGTCACATATCGCCTATATGACTATGATCGTCTACAAAATGGAAAGCCTAGAGAACTTCATATTGAAAAAAGTATAGATGTCATTCGCTGTCCACAACAAGATACCTCAGTAGCTCCAACCATAACACAGTTTCCGCAAGCAACCATAACACAACTTGTTTCATGTCCATATTACTGTGTAAAAAAGATTGAAACAAACGGAGAGCTTACGATTTCTCAGGATGAACCATTTACGATTATGAGCATATTAGAAGGAGAGGGAACTCTTGATAAAGTACCAGTAAAAAAAGGAGATCATTTAATTCTTCCAGCAAACTATGGAACTTATCATCTTTGTGGAACAATGATGATCATTACATCTGCAATGACAACAAAATGACAATAAAGATGAAACAGAGGAGATTATGAGTAGTTTTTTTAATGTAGATAATAAATTATTTAGTACATTAGGTAAGGTTTGGGATTTGATACTCTTAAATCTTATCTGGATGGGACTTTGTACAATTTGGTTTTTCATCTTATTTCAATTTATACCAGAAAGTTCAGCCGCAGTTGGGATGTTACTTTTATTTTTAATACAGGGAATTACAATAGGGCCTGCAACAACAGCATTATATTATACGATTGTCAAGGTAGTCCGTAGAGAACGAGGTTATATATTACAACAATTTATGCGCTCCTTTAAATTAAATTTTAAGCAAGGGGCAATTATTGGAGAATTATATATGATAGCCTCTTATATTTTAGGAATTGATTATCAATATGCTAAAATGTTAACTAATCAAGGAAGCAAATTTGGAATTGTATATCAGGCAGTTGCTAATGCAGTTGTAATTATATTAATCGTAACTTTAGTATATATTTTCCCAGTTTTATCCCGGTTTTCTATGAAAAAGATTTCTGAAGTTTTTAAGACAGCACTTATGATGGGAGTTCGTCACTTCCCATATACTATTTTATTAATTTTATTGTTAGGAGTTAGTGTTTTAGGAGTTTATATTCTACCTCCAGCAATTCTTTTAATTCCAGCACCTTGTTGTCTATTAATGTCCTTTCTAATTGAAAGAGTATTTAAAAAATATATGCCAAAATCGGAAGGTAATTCAGAGGAAACTGGAAAAGATGAATGGTATTTAGAATAAAGGAGGAGAAAGATCGAATATGCGAGAAGATCAAAAGGTGGATGATTTAGTTTATGATCTGATGGATTGGGAGGAAATTGAGGCTATTGTCTATTCTGAACATGATAATCCCCATCATATTTTAGGAAGTCATATAACAAAAGATGGAGTTCTTATCAATACATTTTTACCAGGAGCAAGAAATGTTCAGGTTGTATCGGAAGGAAAAGAATATCCGATGATACAGGAAGATGAAGAGGGATTTTACGCCATATTGTTACCAGAAAAAAAGAAGATTTCCTATACTTTGCAAGTATTTTGGGAAGATGGTACACAAGAAGAGATCATAGATCCCTATAGTTTTGAGCCAGTAATTCCAATTACAGAATTAAAGAAGTTTAATCAGGGAATTCATGAACAGATCTATGAATATCTGGGTGCACATCCAACAAACGTTAACGGGGTAGATGGAGTACTTTTTGCAGTTTGGGCTCCATTTGCGATACGTGTAAGTATAGTGGGAGATTTTAACCTTTGGGATGGAAGAAGACATCCAATGTGTCGTAGAGAAGATACAGGAGTATTTGAATTATTTATTCCAAGTTTAAAGATAGGAACTATTTATAAATTTGAGATTAAGGCGAAGGGCGGATTGACTTATTTAAAGTCAGATCCCTATGCAAATGCAGCAGAATTACGACCAAATACTGCGTCTGTTGTTACAGATTTAAAAGGATATTCTTGGACAGATGAAAATTGGATGAAACATAGAAAAACAGTAGATTACAATAAAGAGCCAATGTATATTTATGAAGTACATTTAGGATCTTGGAAAAAGCCGAAAGAAGAAAACGGAAGTTTTTATAATTATCGTGAACTTGCACCGATGCTTGCAGAGTATGTAAAAAAGATGGGATATACACATATAGAGTTAATGCCAGTTATGGAACATCCATTAGATGCCTCATGGGGATATCAAGTAACTGGATATTATGCAGCGACTTCCAGATATGGTACCCCACAGGATTTAATGTATTTTATTGATTATATGCACAAAAACGAAATCGGTGTAATTTTAGATTGGGTTCCGGCACATTTTCCAAGAGATACTTTTGGACTGGCTGCATTTGATGGAACATGTCTATATGAACATAGAGATCCAAGACAAGGAGCACATCCTCATTGGGGAACCTTAATTTATAACTATGCAAGACCAGAGGTGTCTAACTTTTTAACTGCCAATGCACTGTTTTGGGTAGAAAAATATCATGTTGATGGAATTCGTATGGATGCAGTAGCTTCTATGCTCTATTTAGACTATGGAAAAAAGGATGGAGAATGGGTTGCAAATGAATTTGGCGGAAATGAAAACCTCGATGCGATTGCATTTTTACGTCAATTAAGTAAAGTCTTTCACAAAAGAAAAGACGGAGCTTTATTAATTGCAGAAGAGTCAACAGCATGGCCACAAGTAACAGGGGATATTAAAAAAGATGGACTGGGATTTGATCTAAAATGGAATATGGGCTGGATGAATGATTTTACAAACTATATGAAATTAGATCCTCTATTCCGTAAAGGAAATCATGGTGCTCTTACTTTTAGTATGCACTATGCTTATAGTGAGAAGTTTATTCTCGTACTCTCACATGATGAAGTAGTACATGGAAAATGTTCTATGATTAATAAAATGCCTGGATTGGAAGGAGATAAATTTTCAAATCTACGTGCTGCTTATGGATTTATGATGGCACATCCAGGGAAAAAATTATTGTTTATGGGACAAGATATCGCTCAGTTAAGAGAGTGGAGTGAAGAACGCAGTTTGGATTGGCAACTGTTAAATGAAGAAAAACATAACCAAATGCAGATGTATATGAAAGATTTACTTACTTTATATCGAAAATATCCTGCATTTTATGAATTAGACTTTGATCCAAAGGGATTTGAATGGATGAGCCATTTAGATGCTGATCACAGTATTGTAAGCTTTGTAAGAAAAACCAAGAAAAAAGAAGAAACTTTATATGTGATCTGCAACTTTACCCCGATTCCTTATGAAAATACTTCTGTTGCTATTCCGTTTCCAGGAAAATATAAAGAAATTTTTAATAGTGATGCCCTAAACTATGGAGGAAGAGGTTTTGTCAATCCACGGGCAAAAACTTCTAAAAAAATTCCAGTGGATGGTCAAAAGAACTCTATTATGATTAATATTCCGCCGCTTGGAATTGCAGTTTTTACTTGTACCCCAGAAAAAAAGCCAGTCAAAAAAGAAATAGAACGAACGGCTGAATCAAAAACGGCTGAACCAACGACGATAGAACCTGTACGTAAACGCAGCAAAAAAGCAAAATCAGAAGATTAAAAGTATACAGGAAAAGGAGTAATGGAATGAATATTTCAAGGATGTTGTTTTTAGAAGCTTCAAGTAATGGAATTAATTGGGAAAATATAACAAATAAAGCAATCTCCATGGGTTCAAAAATTTTAGTTGCTCTCATTATTCTCTTTGTAGGAACAAAGCTGGTTTCTTGGGTTATTAAATTATTAGACAGAGTACTTGAAAAGGGAAAAATAGATGCAGGAGTAGCAAGTTTTCTATCTTCTATGGCAAAGATTGGACTTTATCTTGTACTGGCTATTGTAGTCTGTGATAAAGTAGGAATTGGAACAGCCTCCTTTATTGCCGTTTTAGGCTCTGCAGGTTTAACAATAGGACTTGCATTTCAGGGAAGTTTATCAAATTTTGCAGGCGGTATTTTAATTTTAGTTTTAAAACCATTTCATGTAGGAGATTTTATTGTAGTAAGTGGCGTGGAAGGTACAGTAACAGGAATTGATATTTTTTATACCAATATTTTAACTCCAGATAATAGAAAAATTGTTCTTCCAAATGGAGCACTATCGAATACAAATATTATTAATGTGACCCATGAAACAAATCGAAGAGTTGATTTATCCATTCCGATTGGCTATGATAATGATATTCGTCAGGCAAAGCAGATACTTCAAAAAATTTATGAAGAAAGTGAATATACAATAAAAGATATACCTGCAACTATTTTTGTAAATAGTTTTGACGATCATTCGATTGGATTGACATTTCGAGTATGGACATTAAAAGAAAATTATTGGACTGTGCGAGGAGAATTAATGGAAAGTATTAAATATGCTTTTGATGAAAATGGAATTAATATTCCATATCATCAATTAGATCTCCATATAAAAGATACTCAAGAGTTAAAAAAGGAAGCTTCTTTGTAATAGTTGCACAAAATTTGAATGGATTTGATAAAATCTTTTTCATAAAATCCTATTTTCATTTTTTTTAAAATATGGTAAGATAAAAAAGATTTAGAGCAAGGGTGTTCTCTACAAGAGAACGCCCTTTTATTTATGAAAAAGAATCTAGGTACTGAGAAGGCAAGTTTGGAATAAGATAGAAAAAGAGGGTTGTGGAAGGAGAGTACAAAGTATGCAGGAAAAATTGACAGAAATTTTTGGAAGAGATGTGTTTAATGAATCTGTAATGAAAGAAAGACTTCCAAAAGAAACGTTTCGAGCTTTGATGAAGACGATTGAAAGCGGAGAGGATCTCGATCCAAATGTGGCAAATATAGTTGCTAATGCAATGAAGGATTGGGCGATTGAAAGAGGAGCTACTCATTATACCCATTGGTTCCAGCCGATGACAGGAATTACCGCAGAAAAACATGATTCTTTTATCACCCCAGTTTCAGGGGGAAAAGTTTTAATGGAATTTTCAGGGAAGGAATTGATCAAAGGAGAACCAGATGCTTCTTCTTTTCCGTCAGGAGGATTAAGAGCGACATTTGAAGCAAGAGGATATACTGCATGGGATTGTACTTCACCTGCATTTTTGAGAGAAGATGCAGCAGGAGTGACATTATGTATTCCAACTGCATTTTGTTCTTATACTGGGGAAGCACTTGATAAAAAGACACCCCTACTTCGTTCTATGGAAGCATTGAGTACACAGGTACTTCGTATTTTAAAATTATTTGGACATAAAGATGTAACAAGTGTTTCTTGTTCTGTAGGACCAGAACAGGAATATTTCTTAATTGATCGAGAAAAATATCTGCAAAGAGAGGATCTTGTATTTACTGGAAGGACATTATTTGGAGCAATGCCACCAAAGGGACAAGAATTAGAGGATCACTATTTTGGATCGATCAAAGAAAGAATTGCGTCTTTTATGAGAGAACTCAATATCGAACTTTGGAAACTGGGGATCTTAGCAAAGACACAACACAATGAAGCTGCTCCTGCACAGCATGAAATTGCTCCAATCTATTCCACTGCAAATATTGCCTCAGATCATAATCAGTTAATTATGGATACTATGAAAAAAGTTGCAATGCGTCACGGATTGGCTTGTCTATTACATGAGAAACCATTTGCAGGAGTAAATGGTTCTGGAAAACATAATAATTGGTCATTAGTTACCAACACAGGAAAGAATTTGTTAGAACCAGGAAAAACGCCTCATGAAAATATTCAATTTTTATTATTTCTCTCAGCAATTTTAAAGGCAGTGGATGAACATGCAGATTTACTTCGAATGTCTGCTTCCTGTCCGGGAAATGATCATAGACTTGGTGCAGATGAAGCCCCTCCGGCCATTATTTCTATCTTTTTAGGGGATCAATTAGCAGATGTGGTTTCTCAGCTTATTGAAACAGGAGAAGCAAAACATTCCAAACAGGGCGGGAAATTGAGTACAGGAGTTCACACTCTTCCAAAATTAAGAAAAGATGCAACCGATCGGAATCGTACTTCACCATTTGCATTTACTGGAAATAAATTTGAATTTCGTACATTGGGATCTTCTATGTCAATAGCAGGAGCAAATACTGTATTAAATACTATTGTAGCAGATGCGTTAAGTGATATGGCAGATGAGATTGAAGCGGCTTCCGATTTTGATATCTGTGTTCATGATTTGATTAAAAGAACAGTAACACAACATCAGAGAATTATTTTTAATGGAAATGGATATGCGAAAGAGTGGTTAGAGGAAGCAAAGTGGAGGGGACTTCCAAATTTAAAGACAATGGTAGATGCAATTCCTTGTATTACAGATGAAAAAGTGATCCGAATGTTTGAAAAATTTGGTGTATATAATAGTGCAGAATTAAATTCCCGTGCAGAGATCAATTATGAAGCTTACTCTAAAGCAATTCATATTGAAGCTAAGACAATGATTGAAATGGCATCAAAAAAATATATTCCAGCAATCATTACATATACAAAAAACTTAGCTGATTCGATCAATGCAGTAAAAACAGCAGTTCCAGAAGCAGATAGTAGTGTACAAGTAAATTTGTTAAAAGAAATATCTACATTACTGACAAAGACAAATGAGGCACTAAATAATTTAAAAGAAAAATCCACACAGGCTTTAAAAAGGGAAGAAGGAAAAGAACAGGCAGAATTTTTCAAAGATGAAGTAGTAGCTGCAATGGCAGCACTTAGATCGCCAGTTGATGAACTGGAGATGTTAGTAGATAAAAATGTATGGCCAGTTCCGACATATGGAGATTTATTATTTGAAGTATAATAAAACTATAAAAAAGTAATAGTAGCGGTTATTTTAAAACTACTATTACTTTTTTAAGTTTAGTTTATGTTTGAGAAAAAAGAATTTTGGAAAAGATAATCAGGATCTTAAAAAAAGACTTGAAAAATATTTTAATTCAAGTAAAATAGAACGTGATATGCCTTAGTAATTTTATGAACGGAGGGTTTTATGATTCAGGCAAGTAATGTAACACTTCGAATAGGAAAGAGAGCTTTATTTGAAGATGTAAATATTAAATTTACAGAGGGAAATTGTTATGGTTTGATCGGAGCAAACGGAGCAGGAAAATCGACCTTTTTAAAAATTTTATCAGGACAGTTAGAACCAACAAAAGGAGATATTATTATTACTCCAGGACAGAGATTATCTTTTTTACAGCAGGATCATTTTAAATATGATACCTATGATGTTATTAATACTGTAATTATGGGAAATCAAAGATTATATGAGATTATGAAAGAAAAAGATGCCATCTATGCAAAAGAAGATTTTACAGAAGAAGATGGTATGAAGGCAAGCGAATTAGAAGCAGAATTTGCAGGAATGAATGGATGGGAAGCAGAGTCGGATGCTGCTAGTTTGTTAAATGGACTTGGAATTGATACAGAGTTTCATACAAAACAGATGAGTGAATTAAACGGCAGCCAAAAGGTCAAAGTTTTACTAGCACAAGCTCTATTTGGCAATCCAGATATTTTATTATTAGATGAACCAACAAACCATTTGGATTTAGAGGCAATTCGTTGGTTAGAAGAATTTTTAATTAATTTTGATAATACAGTTATTGTAGTTTCGCATGATCGTTATTTTTTAAATAAAGTCTGTACACAGATTGCAGATATTGACTATGCTAAAATCCAGCTCTATGCCGGAAATTATGATTTTTGGTATGAATCAAGTCAATTAATGATCCGTCAAATGAAGGAAGCAAATAAGAAAAAGGAAGAAAAGATAAAAGAACTTCAAGAATTTATCCAGAGATTTTCTGCCAATGCTTCTAAATCAAAACAGGCAACTTCAAGAAAAAGAGCACTAGAAAAGATTGAGCTAGATGAAATTCGCCCATCGTCTCGAAAATATCCCTATATTGATTTTCGTCCAAACCGTGAGATTGGAAATGAGGTTTTGACAGTAAAAAATCTTTCGAAAACGATTGATGGAGTAAAAGTCTTAGATAACATCTCTTTTATTCTTAATCGAGAGGATAAAGTGGCATTTATCGGAGCAAATACACTAGCAGCGACTACCCTGTTTAAAATACTATCTGGAGAACTAGAACCGGATGAAGGAGAATATAAATGGGGTGTTACCATCACAAAATCTTACTTTCCAAAGGATAATACAAAAGAATTTTCAGGAGATGAGATCATTGTAGACTGGTTGATGCCATATTCTCCAGAAAAAGATGTAACATATGTCCGTGGATTTTTAGGAAGGATGTTATTTGCAGGAGAAGAGGGAGTAAAGCAGGTAAAGGTTCTTTCTGGTGGAGAACGAGTTCGTGTTATGCTTTCTAAAATGATGATTATGGGTGCAAATGTTCTTATTTTAGATGAACCAACAAATCATTTGGATATGGAATCTATTACTGCATTAAATAATGGATTAATTAAATTTCCGGGAGTTGTATTATTTACCTCACAAGATCATCAGTTTATTCAGACTATCGCAAATCGAATTATGGAAATCACCCCAGGAGGCTTAATTGATAAAGTGACAACCTATGATGAATATCTCGATAGTGATGTCATGGCAAGAAAAAGACAAGTGCTTCAGGTTAATCGTGAAGAAGACGATTAAAGAAAAAATCGCATAGTTAGTTCTTTCTCTCAATAAGACAATTAAAAATTAATTGAAATAGTTTTACTGTAATGCTATAATATAGGTAGAATGTACTATAAGAGAGGAGATGTCGCTATAACTATGGCTAGGATGCACATTTATACAAATAGACTAAGAAATAATATGGTAATAGGTGCAGATGTTTATACATCAGGTGGCATTATTCTAGTACCAGAAGGAACAGTAATTAATGATGATATTAGACGACTGTTAGAGCGACATTTTATAGATCAAGTAGTGGTAAATTTTGATAGTGAAGTTAGACTTAATAATACTTCTTCTAATCTAATAAAAAATACACAACATTTTCAAAATTTTGAAAGGAAATTTGAAATTGTCAAAGAAGATATTTCAGAATCTTTAAATGATTTTGTATTTAAAGAAAGAGAAATTAATATAGATCAGATGCTTGGAAAGTTAAATTTGATTATTGAGCAGTCAAATAATAGTATTGATCTATGTGATATGCTATCTCGTATGAAGTCTGATTCAGATACTATCTATACTCATTCAGTCAACACTGCACTATTAAGTCAGTTAATTGCTGATTGGATGGCATTAAGTACTCATGAAAAAGAATTACTTAGTATTTTAGGTTTAGTTCATGATATAGGAAAGTTAAAGCTTCCAAAAGAGATTCTTACAAAGGACATTTTTTTTAGAAAGAGTGAAGTTGCTCTATTTGAAACTCATGTGATAGAAGGATATAAAATTGTAAAAAATAAACAAATTGATAATGAAATTAAACAGGCAATGCTTACACACCATGAACGACTTGATGGAACAGGTTATCCGCTGCATGTAACAGCTAGACAGATCTCAAAACTCTCAAGAGTTTTAGCAGTTGCAGATACCTATGACTTAATGATTTCTGGACTACAGGGCGGGGAAGCGCTTAGCCCGTTCGAAGTCGTACATATTTTTGAATCGGAAGGTATGCACAAATATGATTCAGAAGTTTTAGTTGCATTTTTAAGTAAAATTTTAGATCCATTTATTAATCGTCAAGTAATGTTAAGTAATGGAATGAAAGGAAGGGTTATATTTATTAATAAAGCCGATCTTTCAAGACCTTTAATACGTACAGAAAAAGGATTTATAGACTTGAGTGTCAATACAAGATTAAAAATCACAAAAATTTTAGAGGATTAAAAGAAATATCTATGGGAAAAATTTATGATGGAATCATTGGTGTGGCTGTAGGAGATGCGCTAGGAGTACCTGTAGAGTTTAGATCCAGAAAAGAGATTGCAAAATCCCCTGTTACAGCCATGAAAGGATATGGAACACATCATCAGCCAGCCGGAACATGGTCTGATGATACGAGTTTAACATTGGCATTATTAGATAGTATGATTAAAAATCGAAGTATAAATTATATAGATATCATGGATAAGTTTTCTGAATGGCTTTTATATGGGAAATATACAACAGCAGAAGAAGTGTTTGATGTTGGCAATGCAACTAGCAGGGCAATTATGAATTATGGACAGGGCATACCTCCTCTAAATTGTGGAGGAAGATCGGTTTATGACAACGGAAATGGTTCTTTAATGCGAATTCTTCCAATAACATATTATATTAATTCTAAGCCTAATATCTCAGTTGATGAACAAATGGAAATTGTACATAATGTGTCTTCTTTAACACATGGACACCCGATAAGTCTGATTGGATGTGGTATTTATATTTGTATTGCTTTAAAATTGTTATCGGAAAAAACGTCATTAATTGAGGGAATTAAGGAAGGAATTGCAAATGCTTTTCAGTATTACACCTATCAGGAATGGAATGATATCTCTACATATATTCGATTAAAGGATTTAGAATATTTTGCTGCTTTGCCTGAGAGCGAAATAAAAAGTAGTGGGTATGTTGTGGATACTTTGGAGGCTGCAATATGGTGTTTACTCAATACAGATTCCTATAAAAATTGTGTACTTAAAGCAGTAAATCTTGGAGAAGATACAGATACAATAGGGGCAGTTGCCGGAGGTTTGGCTGGAATTTATTATGGTGCTGATAGTATTCCAAAGGAATGGATGAATATAGTGTTAAAAAGGCAAGATATTGAAAAATTATGTAATGAATTAGAAATTTTACTATAGAAGCTGTTGTATGAAATAATTCAACAATTAACAGCAGTAGTGGGCACAGCGAAAGCGGTATCCCCTACTGCTATGAAGCAATCCACATCATTGTCTTGCTCTTAACTGCCGCGAGTGGATTGAAACAAACATCAAATAGCATCGGATTGTGTAATAGGTTCAGCGTAGTCTATTCCAAATGTATCTACAGTCATCTTTTTTATTTTTTGAATAGTTTTTGGACGATCCCATCTATCAGTTGCTACTTCTGCAATATGATCGACAACTTCTATACCTTCTATCACCTTACCAAAGGCAGCATATTCTCCATCTAAATGGGGAGCATCTTTGTGCATAATAAAAAATTGAGAACCCGCGGAGTCTGGCATAGCAGAACGTGCCATAGAAATAACTCCTTTTGTATGGAGTAATTGATTTTCAAATCCATTAGATGAAAATTCACCTTTAATATGATATCCTGGACCTCCTGTGCCTGTACCCTCTGGATCTCCTCCCTGAATCATAAAACCATAAATTACTCGATGAAAAATCAAACCATCATAAAAATTCTTGTTTACAAGAGAAATAAAATTATTTACTGTATTTGGAGCGATTTCAGGATAAAGTTCAATTAACATAACTTCACCATTTTCCATTTCAACTGTTACAAGTGGATTTTTCATAATTAAAACTCCTTTCTGTATTAAAATAGATGGTCTTTATTCTATCATAGGTTTCCAAAATTGGCAATCACAAATAGATATTTTTAAAATTTACAGATTTCCTGTGATTAATTCTTTAATCAATGCAAAAAATTCTCGAATATAATATCCAGGGGTAGTAATTAAAAATTCCTTTGCTCCCAGTCCAAAAACTTTTTGATATCCTAAATTTTTAGCAATTTGACAAGCACGATATAGATGGAAGTCACTAGTTATGATTGTAATAGTATCTGTTTTAGGATCACATAAAGAACTACTGAATTCTAAATTTTCTACAGTACTGGTGGAATTGTTCTCTAATAAAATTCGTTCTTTTGAAATACCAAGTGATATTAAACTTTCTGCAATAGCATCTGCTTCTGAAATATCTTCATTTTCACCCTTTCCGCCAGAACAGATAACAAGAGAATTTGGATTTTTAAGCAAATATTTAGCAGCAGTTTGAATTCTTGCATTTAAAGTTTTAGAGGGAATTTTTCCACGAACTTGCGCACCAAGTACAATTACATAATCTGTATTTGTTATAGGGGCTTGTCTTGAAAAATAAATTAAAAATAGTTCAATACATAAAAACAATAAAAAACAGATAGGGATTATATAGATAGCCGTTTTAGCAAAAAATAAAGGCAGCTTATGTTTTCCTTTCAGCCAAGTAGGTAAAAGGAAAGACAATATTCCCATAAAAATTCCTGCTACCATCCAAAACCAGAGAAAGGAGGTTTTAACTCCAGAGAGCAATAAAACAACAAGAAAATAAAAAAGGCATCCTGCTGAAAGACCACGCAATAAATATATTGTTATTTTAACCATACTAGACTCCATTTCTATATCATAGTTATTTTTTATAGGATAACAGGATTAAAAAAAAAGTACAAGATTTACACAAAGATCTTCATAAAATATTAAAACTTTTTCAGAAAATCAATAAAAAAATTGCAGCAAAGAAGGAAGTAATCACCTTCTCTACTGCAAAACTCTTAACAATCACAATCTGTAGTTTCTTCTGTTATATTGACACTTGGAGAACATCCTACTATCATTGTACATGGATCGTTATTACAAGTGCAATCACAGTCACAATCCGAATCACATTTACAATTTGTATTACAGCTGCATCCCCTTGTAAAACAATTATTTCGGCAAAGTAAAAGTAAAATAAGAATCCAACAACAAGACATATCGCTCTCTCCCTTTTTGTTCTGTTTTACTATATGAAAAAAAACAAAAATCTTGCCTGTTCAATAGTATCATTATAGGGATTTTGGAAAAGAGAAGATAGAAATAAAATAAAAGCACGAGACGGGATTCGAACCCGCGACCCTCGCCTTGGCAAGGCGATACTCCACCACTGAGCCACTCGTGCAAAAATTGTTTTAATTTTATGAAGAATATGTACTTTACTATACAATATTTTTTACGATCTGTCAATAGTAAAATTAAATTTTTTGATTTTTTAAATAAAATATTAATTGCAACTCTTGTCGAATCTTGATATAGTTAAAGAGAAAAGTAAAAGATAGATTAATTTAAAGGAGCAAAATAATGGAAGAGATTAAAAATACACAAGATGATTTAGAAAATAATACACAAGAACAGATAGAGTTTAAACATTGGAAAGAAACGGATAAAGAACAAGATTTAAAAGAGGTATTAGAGGAATTAGAAGATATAAAAGATGAAATACCATCACAGGAAAAGAAAACTACTAAAAAAAAGAAATTTAATGGTTGGAAGTTCCTTGCAGGTACAGAAGGTATTTTATTAATTGTATTAGCTACTACAGGAGGAATTTGGTATTTAAAAGAAAAGTTTAAATCTACTACTACAGGAACAGATGTAAAAGATCCAGAACCTACTTCTAGTATTTCTGAGGAAAAACGGGGAATTACAGTTCGACTAGAAGAAGATCTGGCATCAAAAGTAGAACAAATTTCAGAACTTCCATCCTCTTTTTCGGCTTCGGTAACAAAATTATTTGGTTATGAATATTTGTGCTTTTCTAATGGAGAATTTAAGATTTATTATCGCAATGAATATGAACAAGAAGATAATATGCAGCGATTAGGTGTGATTATCGATAATGGAAGGCGTTTTACAGAGTTTGATTGGTATTATGATTTAAGTGGTAAATTATCATTACTTTGTCCAGTTGTAGGAGATTTTCTACAAGATGGAAGCAGACAATTATTATTTTTAGAAGGAAGAGATAGTGTTGGAAGTTCTGTTAAAGGAGAAGAGAATTCAAAAATTTGGAAATTAAGCGGAAGTAAGGAACTTCCAAGAAAGTTGCGTTTAGTAGATTTAAAGAACTTTCAGGAATATGAATCTTTAAATTTATTACAGGCAATGCAAAATGTTTTTTCTTTTGAATTTACAGAGTTAGGAACAAGTCAGTTAGCAGAAGCAGTAATGACATTGATAGTAGGAGAAGCGAAATATAAATATGCAATTTCACAGGAAACTTATACAAATGCTATGTATGATGATGAGATAGGACTTGGATTAGAAGATTATTTTACAATGGAGATTTCAGAAACATCTATTGAAATTTCTACGATAGCCTATCTTTCTGAACGAGAATATCTAGGAGAATTAACGGCAAAGTTGTCTCTTCAAGAAGGTATGATTGGACTTTCAGGAGCAAAATATGGGGCATATGTTCTGCCCAATCAAGAAGATCCGGGTTCAGATGGGATTATTATACCAAGAACTTCTATTTTGTCTGATCGTGTTACAATTTTGGGTTCAAATAAAGAACGCTATTTGATTGAACTTTCCAACCGTGTAGAACGTCGCAGCCATGATTTTAATAATTTTATTGATGACGGAAATGGGTTTAAAGCATATTATGAAAATGGAGAGAAGCGTTCTATTTGTGGAATAGATGTTTCAAAGTATCAAGGAGAAATCGATTGGAAGAAGGTAAAACAAGCAGGAGTAGAATATGCGATTATTCGACTTGGATTTCGAGGGATGAATGAAGGAACTTTAGAATTTGATCCATATTTTGAACAAAATATGAAGGGTGCATTAGAGGCAGGAATTCCAATTGGCATTTACTTTTTTTCACAGGCAATCACACAAGAAGAGGCAAAGCAGGAAGCAGAATTTGTTCTAAACGCAGTTGAGGGACAGCAGATTACATATCCGATTGTCTTTGATACTGAGGTCGTAACGACTTATGATGCGAGAGCAAATAAATTGACCAGATATGATAGAACACAAATTGCAAAAGCATTTATGGATGAAATCCGCACAGCCGGATACAAGCCAATGCTCTATGCAAATACAAAGTGGATGATTATGGGATTGGATTTAGAACAGCTTACAGAATATGATAAATGGTATGCGTACTATGGAGATACTATTACATTTCCTTATGAATTTCAAATGTTACAGTATTCAGATAAAGGAAGTGTTCCGGGAATTAAGGGAAAAGTAGATTTGAATGTGAGCTTTATTGACTATTCAATGCAGTAATAAAAATTGCTTGACAAACTCAGGAAATCTGTTAAAATAATACCTATC
Organism: uncultured Lachnospiraceae bacterium; assembly: GCA_947089905.1. Lineage (GTDB taxonomy): Bacteria > Bacillota > Clostridia > Lachnospirales > Lachnospiraceae > MGBC140009. The sequence continues at coordinate 74,172 of CAMUMG010000003.1, read as the reverse complement.
AAATAAAGAAACAGACAAAGAAGAGGAATAGTAAAACGAATCTGCTTTTTCAGAGAGCAGCCGGTTGGTGAAAGACTGCAAAGGGATCGTTTGAACTCGCCTTGGAGTTCTTTTGCCCAAAACAATTTATGAAAAAGTAAGCAAAAGCGGAAGTTCCCGTTATCGAACAAAGAGTGTATTCTGCTATAGCAGAATAAAGTAGAGTGGTACCACGGACAGGATCAGCCTTTTCGTCTTTATAAAAAGATGAAAGGCTGTTTTTAATTTCAAGAATTGCTAGGAACAAATTGTAACGGCAGTAGCGGCGGAGCGAAAGCGGTATCCCCTACTGCCATGAAGCAATCCACATCATTGTCTTGCTCTTAACTGCCGCGAGTAGATTGAAACAAGGTAAAAGGGGAAATAGTATGAGTAAAGGATATTCGCCAAAAGAGATTGAAAAGAAATGGCAGGAAATTTGGGAAAAGGAAGAGGCATTTAAAGTAGGAAAAGATCGAACTAAACCAAAATATTATGCACTGGTAGAGTTTCCATATCCGTCTGGACAGGGACTTCATGTAGGACATCCAAGACCATATACAGCACTAGATATTATTGCAAGAAAAAGAAGGATGCAGGGCTATAATGTATTATATCCAATGGGATGGGATGCTTTTGGACTTCCGACAGAAAATTATGCAATTAAAAACAAAATTCATCCAAGGATTGTGACAGAAAAAAATGTAGCACATTTTAAAGAACAATTAAAAGCACTTGGATATTCCTTTGATTGGGACAAAGAAATTAATACGACAGATCCAAATTATTACCGATGGACACAGTGGATTTTCTTACAGTTATATAAAAAAGGGCTTGCCTATAAGAGTGAAATGCCAATTAATTGGTGTACATCTTGTAAGATAGGTCTGGCAAATGAGGAAGTTGTAAATGGAGTTTGTGAGCGATGCGGCGGGGAAGTAGTACGAAAAGTAAAAAGTCAGTGGATGTTAAGAATTACAGATTATGCTGAAAAGTTATTAGAGGGCTTAGAAAATGTAGACTATATCGAAAAGGTAAAAACTTCTCAAAGAAATTGGATTGGTCGTTCAGAGGGTGCAGAAGTAGATTTTAAATTAAAGGGAAAAGAAGATGTACTGCGTGTATATACCACAAGACCAGATACTTTATTTGGGGCAACTTATATGGTAATTTCCCCAGAACATCCATTTATTGAAACGTATAAAGATGAAATTACAAATTATGATAAGGTGGCAGAGTATAGAGAACAGGCGGCAAAAAAGTCTGATTTTGAAAGAACAGAACTGACAAAGGAAAAGACAGGAGTAGGTTTAGAGGGACTTTCTGCTATCAACCCAGTCAATGGAAAGGAAATTCCAATTTGGGTTTCAGATTATGTCTTAATGACCTATGGAACTGGAGCAATTATGGCAGTTCCTGCCCATGACGAAAGAGACTGGGAATTTGCTAAAAAGTTTAAACTGCCAATTATCGAAGTAGTTGCAGGAGGAAATGTCAACGAAGCAGCATTTACAGATACAGCAACAGGAAAATTAGTAAATTCTGGTTTTTTAAATGATTTAGAAGTCGCAGAAGCGAAAAAGAAAATTATTACTTGGCTGACAGATCAAGGGATTGGAAAGAAAAAAGTAAATTATAAACTCAGAGACTGGGTATTTTCCCGTCAAAGATACTGGGGAGAGCCAATTCCGATTGTTTTTTGTGAAAAGTGCGGCTATGTTCCTCTTCCAGAGAGCGAGTTACCATTATTGTTGCCAGAGGTAGACAGCTATATGCCAACAGATACCGGAGAGTCGCCATTAGCTGCAATGACAGACTGGGTATCAACAACTTGTCCTTGTTGTAAAGGACCTGCGAAAAGAGAAACAGATACCATGCCACAATGGGCAGGTTCTTCATGGTATTTTTTGCGTTATCTTGATCCACATAATGACAAAGAGTTTGCCAGTAAAGAGGCGATTGATTATTGGATGCCAGTAGACTGGTACAATGGAGGAATGGAACATACAACATTACATTTACTCTATTCAAGATTCTGGCATAAGTTTTTATACGATCAAGGGCTAGTAAGTACACCTGAACCATATCAAAAGAGAACGTCTCATGGAATGATCTTAGGCGAAAATAATGAAAAGATGAGTAAATCGCGTGGAAATGTGGTCAATCCAGACGAGATTATAGAAGAGTTTGGAGCAGATACCTTACGAACTTATGAAATGTTTATTGGTGCATTTGATTTAAGTGCTGCATGGTCAAAAGAGGGAGTAAAGGGATGTCGCCGTTTCTTAGATCGTGTTTGGAAATTAAAGGATATGACAGTAGAGGAAGATGGATATTCAAAAGAATTAGAAATCAAACTCCATCAGACAATCCAAAAAGTCAGTCAAGATTTTGAGGGAATGAAATTCAATACAGCAATCGCAGCAATGATGGCATTAGTAAATGAATTTTATCGAATAGAAAAAGTAACAAAGGGAGAATTAAAGACGTTACTGTTACTGTTAAATCCAGTAGCACCACACATGACAGAAGAACTTTGGGAGGAGCTTAAGTTTGACGGGCATATTTATCAGGCTTCTTGGCCAGAGTATGATAAAGAAAAAACGATAGAAAATGAGATAGAAATTGCAGTCCAAATTAACGGTAAAGTAAAAGCAACTGTAAAGGTGGAAAAAGAAGCAGAAGCAGCACAGGTAAAACCAATCGTTTTTGAAATTCCTGTAGTAGCAAAGGCACTAGAAGGAAAAACTATTGTGAAAGAAATTTATGTAAGGGGAAGAATTTATAATTTAGTAGTGAAATAGTAAAAAAGCCACTATCTGGGAAAAAATATTTTTTTAAGATAGTGGTTTTTAATTTTATTAAAAAAAGGCATTGTAATTCCTTAGATTTTGACGTAAAATAAGAATGATATTTTATAGCGGCAAAACAGAAAGGTATGAAAAAACGATGATAGAATCCTCTTATATCATCCGAGGTCGCCGCTTTTTTACACAAAAGGAGTATGAGGCTGGACTTCGGGATGTTGAGAAGATAGATAGTCTTCGAAAAAGAGTGGATTTAGAAGATCCGGAAACAGCTTCCAGGGTTTATCAGCAGCTAATCGGTTTCCCAGATATGTTTGAAACATATTTAGGAGATGAGTTTTTACATCAACTTCAACAATGTGCATCTGGCAAACCTGCAGGGGAATGGCTTTTATGGAGAGAACCCCGAGAGAAGCTGCCCATAGATCAAGATATTTGGGGGAGAAAGCGAAAGTCTGGGAAAAAACTTCGGAGGAAACAAACATTTTCTAAGAGCAGCAAAAAGTCCAATACCAAAAGAAATAAAAAAATTTTTCTTATCTTAGTAAGTATTGTACTTGGCTGTGTTATTTTACATCAAGTTGGCTACAGTATTTATTATCAAGTTGCAAGTTATTTAAGTGAAAAAAAGATTGCAAATTTAGTTTCCTGCATTTTAGAGCCGGTAGAGGGGTATATTCCGATTGCAGACAGGCAGCCGGAAACACAAATTGGTTCTTTACCAAAACAGGGGGAGGGAGAAATATCAACAATACTTTATAAATATAGTGCATTATATGAACGAAATTCCGATTTAGTTGGCTGGATCAGTATAGAAGGAACCATTATTAATTATCCGGTTATGCAGTCAGTACAAGAGGAAGAATTTTATTTAAAACGGGATTTTGATAAAAATAATGATATTAATGGACTGCCATTTATGGATATCCGTAACAGTATAACATCACATAGAGATAATTGGATTATCTATGGACATAATATGAAAAATGGCTCAATGTTTTCTACATTATTAAAATACAAAGAAAAAGAATTTTTTAATACTCATCGAACCTTTCGATTTGATACGATTTATGAAGAAGGAGAATATGAAATTATTGCAGTTGTTTTGACAGAAGTGGGTTATCCTGGAGATGCGAAATTTCGTTACTACCGTTTTCATGATCTATCAGAAAAAGAGCAGTTTGAGGAGTATCTTTCTGGAATTCAAAAGCTGTCTATTTATGATACAGGAGTGTCGGCACAGTATGGGGATCAGCTTGTGACACTTTCTACCTGTGACCGTTCTATTGAGGATGGCAGATTTATCATAGTAGGTAGAAAAATTTCAGATTTTGATTAAGAGGGAGGATGAAAATGAATAAGAAGTTGACATCTTTTTGTAAAATTTTAGCTTTTGTAGTTATTATGACAAATTGTGGTCTAATATCTACACAGACTGTTTTAGCAGCTCCAAAAGAGATTTCAGTAACAAAAGAAGAATATAATGTGCCAGTTGAAGAGGCACCAGTTGGAATGAATGCAGAGGATATTTATGCAAAATTTAACCGTTCTAATATGGATGTAGATAAATATCAACTTTGGTTTTTTGATGACTATGATTCTCAGGCGGCTTTAGAAGATGCACTAGAAAAGTCAGGAGATAATATTGATAATTATGAAAAACTGGCAATGGATGTTTTACTCTATGAAGAAGATAGCAGTGACGGCGAATATTATCCAGTGACACAAAATTATCCTATGACTGTAATTATGCCAGTTCCTTCTGAATTTGAAGGAATGGAGCGGGATCTCAAATTATTAATGGTTAATAAAAGCGGAAAAACAGAAGAAGTAAGTAAAGAGTTGGTTGCAATCGATAATATACCATATTTTCAATTTACCATTACACAGTTTACAAAATACGCATTTGTAATTAATACGGATACATATGAAAAATATTTATATGGTGAATTTGAGGATCCAGAAGAAGATCCAGAGGAGGATCCAGAGGAAGATCCAGAAGAGGATCCAGAAGAAGATCCAACACCGACTCCAACAAAAGCCCCGACACCAACTCCAACGAAGGATCCGACGCCAACCCCAACGAAAGCCCCAACACCAACTCCGACAAAAGCTCCAAACCCAACCCCAACAAAAGTACCAACCCCGACAAAAGCTCCAAATCCAACAAAAACCCCGACAAAAACGCCATCAAAACCAAGTACTCCTAATAAGGATAAGACACCACAGACAGGGGATTCTTATTATCCAGCTAAGGCAGCAGGAATTAGTATTTGTGCAGGAGCTGGCTTAGTGATTATAATAAAATATTTAAAAAAGAAATAAATGAAAAATAGGAAAGGCTGAGTATACAGATTAAAATATACTCAGTCTTTTTTATTTGCTATGGGAACCCTAGAGATAAAGATTGACAAATTTACCTTTATTATGATAATATTTATTAATACCTTATTATGAAAATAATCAATACATACTAAACGTTTAAGGGGAAAATAGAGGATGAATGAGAATATAATTGGATCTTTAATTCAAAATATAAGAAAGGTTCAAGAATTAAGTAGCAAAATTCTCTATAATGGATTGTGTTCAGATGCAATGGCTTCTATGATTGAAAATGGAAAAAGAGAGGGAGATAAGTTATTAATTGATAGTATTTTACAAAGACTTGGATTATGTACAGATAGATTTGAAGTTATTTTGACAAAGGAAGAATATGAATTATATTTAAAGCGTTTCGAGATTCAAACGGCAATTAATAATAATAACTTAAAAAAAGCAGAAACTGAAATAAAAAATTATCCATTGCTACAAAATAATCACTATAAATTACATAAACAATATTTATTGTTTCAGGAGTGTATCATTCAATTTAAGAAAAAAGCTCAAGTTGAAAAAATTAGAGACAAGATTTTAGAAACTCTATCTGTAACAATAAAAATAATAGATACAAAAGAGCAGGAAATCGATCTATCTATTTTAAAAGATAGAAGATTTAGTTTAATAGAATTTTTTATGCTTGAAATATATGCCTTGCTTTTTGAAAAGAGTGGGAAAAAATTAAGTGCATTTCGCTGGTATGATAGTTTAATAAGATATTTAGACGAAAATTCCTATGATGAAAATGAAAAGATTAAGTTATATCCGCAACTTTCCTATTGGATATGTAATTGTTATTACGAGAATGGAGAATTAGAACAGGCACAATTTTATTGTGAAAAGGCAATTAGCCTTTTAAAAAAAATGAAACAACTATCATTTCTTCCCGAATTATTATATATGGAAACAAAAATAAAAAATATAAAAATAAAAAAACAAAAAGTTTCCTATTTAGATTCTATTTTAGAAAGTTATCACCCAAATAGAAAGAAAAAAGAATGGATTCCAACTTATAAAGAACAATTTGTATTTTCGCTAGCAGATGTTATATGTCAAAGGAGACATCTTTTACATTTAAGTCAGGAAAAGTTAGCTAGTATTTCCTGTAGTCAATCAACGTTGTCAAAAACGGAAAATGCAAAGACAATAACAGGTAGAAAAACTAGAAATAAGCTTTTAAGTCAGCTTGATATTATGCCAGCAAGATACCATCCAACTTTTATATCGATTGATTATAAACATTTTAATTATTTAGAAAAAATGGATCAATTAATTTATAAAAATAGGATAGAAGATGCAAAACAGCAATTAAATGATTTAGAAATATCATATAAAAATAATTCTTTATATGATATACAATATTTAAAATATCAGAAGTTAAAGATAGACTTTATATTACATAAACTAAACTTTGAAGATACAGTTAATATAATTGCTACTATTTTAGATTTTGATAAATTAGATATAAAAATGATGGATTTTTCTGGCTGTCAGCTTTTTGATCTGGAACAAAGGATATTAGTATGTTTTATAGATAACTGCATAGTATTAAAAAAATATGATATAGTATCTAAATTATTAAAACAGTGGAGTATATGGTTTATCCAAACAACACAAAAAAAACAAGTTATTTATGATAAACAATATAGTAATATAATATATTATTATGGAATCTTATTACAAGAAAAAAAAGAATATAAAAAAGCAGATGAAGTTTTTTTTGAGGGACTTTTATTGTCATGGAAATTAGAAGATATTTTTAGTATTAAAAAGTTTTTATACAGATTAATAAAAAATATTGATAAAATAGAAGACAAAAAAAGCGAGCAGTTATATAAAGAGAAAAAAGCGAACTATCTTAAACAAATAGAAGTATTAAAAAGTATTTTTAAGGAATAAAATTATATATAAGTCTTAATAAAATACAATATCAGATCTGTAAAAAATAAATTTTACAGATCTGATATTGTATTTTATTATTGGAAATTTTATAATATATCTTATTAAGATAAACCATCTGATAAAATAACGAAAGGATAAAAGAATGAAAAAAAGGAAATATAAAGTAGGTTCTCCCATTCCTATATGGAGAGAGGGAATGGCACAGACTCTTACGTTTATTGTAACAGAAGATTGTAATTTAAGATGTAAATACTGTTATATTACTCATAAGTCATCTGGAAAAAGAATGAATTTTGAAACAGCAAAACAATTTATTGACTATATACTTTCAGCAGATATTAATTATACGCCTGCAGTTATTATCGAGTTTATTGGGGGTGAGCCATTTTTAGAAACAGAATTAATTGATCAGATTACAGATTATTTTAAAATAAAAACTTATGACTTAAACCATCCTTGGTTTTGGAACTACAGAATAAGTATTTCTACCAATGGAGTAAATTATTCTAGTCCTGAGGTACAAAATTATATTAAAAAGAATAAGAATAAAACTTCGATTGGAATTACACTAGATGGAACAAAAGAAAAACATGATTTACAGAGAGTATTTCCAGACGGAAAAGGATCTTATGATAGTATTATAAAAAGTATACCACTATACCTTCAGCAAAGTTCACCGACGACAAAAGTAACTTTTGCAAGTGATGATTTGATCTTTTTAAAAGAGAGCATTCTAAACTTATGGGAAAATGGTATTACAGAAGTAGCTGCAAATGTTGTTTTTGAAGATGTTTGGAAAGAAGGAGATGAACTCATTTTTGAAGAACAATTAAAGCAGTTAGCTGACTATATTTTAGAAAATCAACTATTTGATAAGTATTATTGCAGCTTTTTTTCTGATGATTTGGGGGCTTATGAAAATGAGGATCTACTAGATCGTACTTCTTGCGGTGCTGGTCAGATGATAGCGATTGGACCTTCGGGATTATTATATCCTTGTCTACGTTATAAAGACTATTCTATGAATAATAAAAAAGAATGGCTGATAGGAGATATTTCTCAGGGAATCGATATGGAAAGGGTTAGACCTTTTATGGTAGCGTCTAATCGGCTGCAAAGTGACGAGGAATGTAACAGATGTCCAATTGGAAGTGGATGTTCCCATTGTCAAGGTTTTAATTATGATGTTGCCGATACAGAAACAAATTATCAAAGGGCAAAATATATCTGCAAAATGCACAAGGCAAGAGTAAGAGCAAATGAATATTATTTTGGTAAACTTTCTTCTATGTATGGAATAGAAAGGGAAGATAATGGTCAATACCGTAAACTCTATTTTCTTTTATCAGATGATTATATTACCTATTGCTGTTATGATAACAAAAATACAGTTTCAAAAACTTATATGACAAAAGAACAGATAGAAGAAGGTTTAAATTTTTGCAGGAAAGAATTCTTTAGACCAGTATTTGTACATTCAAAAAGTACCATTCAAATCCCTAAAATACCAGTGATGGACGAAATTTATATTGAACATATTATACCCGCGCAAAAATATGAAGAAGCAAAGAATTATTTTCATAATATACTTTGTGTATTCGATAAAGAAAATATAAATCTGCCAGTAGAAAAATTAAATAATACTATATTAAATATTCACCAAGAAGATATCAAATATCTTAGCGACTTTGTAATCTGTCTATTTGAGAAAGCAGTTAGAGTGAATGTGAATATATTAAATTTATCACCGCAGTTTCCAGAAGAATTATATAAAAAAGAACTTATGAAAATTGCAGAGAAAATGGAAGAATACATAAATAGAAATGAAGAAAGAGAATGTAATTTGATCAGTGATCTTTGCTATCTAAATTATTTTGATAACTGTCGTGCAGGAGAGAGAAGCTTTGTGTATACAGCAGATCAAAAACTTTATACTTGTGCAGGGCTCTATGCAGAAAATTTAGAGCCATCTGTAGGTACAATTTCGCAAGGGTTAATTCATTTAAAAAATGCAAAGCTTTATACACATAAATTTCAGCCTATTTGTCAAAATTGCGATACCTATCAATGCAGAAATTGTATTTATACAAATAAAAAGGCTACAAATGAAGTAAATGTTTCACCTTCTTATCAGTGCAGAAAAAGCCATATTGAACGAGAAGTAACTCTCTGGTATCAAAAAAGGACAGGACGTGGAAGGGATAGAAATGTTTTAACAGAAATAGATTACAGAGATCCTATTGTTAAGATTGATAAAATAGACCCCAATAAAAAAACTTATTATATATATAAACAGTAGAAAAAGAAAAATAATAAACTGGAGGAAAAAAGAATGAGTAAAGTTGTACATCAGTTAAAGGAAAATGAATTAAAAGAAATTGAAGAATTATTTGAGAAAAAAATAGCCCTAGAAAATCTGCTTAAAATTATAACTCAGGAGGAAGATGAAGCACGCTATCAAAAACTTCTTGCTGATTATGGAAAACAATGTCGTCTGTTTCAAGAGTGGTGGGATAGAATGAATCAAACATATAGCTGGGGACAGGGAAATTTTTATGTTGATTTTCATGAAGCACAAGTGATTGCACAATGAAGAAAAAAGCTAAATCACAGAAGAATCTGAATAATAAGAAAGAGTTTTACGAATTTTACAAACAATATTTTTCTAAGGAATTAAAATTTATTCTTCTTCTGTTAGGCTTAATTGCAGTTGGTATTCTTATAACCAATATCACGCCATATCTGTATGGAAAGATTATCGATTATACAACAACAGGAAATGCAAATAAACTTCCAAAACTTTTATTTTTATACTTTTTTATCACAATAGGAAGCTTACTACTTAGTTTATTAGAAACTTATTTTGGTGAATGGCTTACATACCGTATTACAAATCATGTAAAAGATAATCTGTTTCACAAGATAATCCGAATGAAGTGTGTCAGATTAGATCAATATCAGATAGGCGAATTAATGGCACGTCTAAATTCAGATGCAAGTACCATTGTAGAGTATTTTATAAATGTAGCTACTTCTATTATTACAATTATTTTTAACTTAATTGTAGCGTTCATTTTTGTACTTCAATTATCAAAAACACTTACTATGATATCCTTATTATTTGTTCCCTTATTTATTTTTATAAATTTGTTTTTTAGAAAGTATTACCGTCAGCTACATAAGGGACAAAAGGAATTTGGAGACAGATTTTCAAGTTTTCTGGTTGAAACACTATCTAATATTATAGGTTTTCGGGCATATAGCAGAGAAGATGCCATAGAAGAAGAATATCATGGTTTCATTCGGGAACAATGGGGATTAATCCGTAAAGAAAAAAGAATCAGCAATATACAAAGTATATTATCTTCCGTTATTTCTTGTTTTTCTGTACTTATTTTAATTTATACATCTGCCCGGTTAATTATGAAAGGCAGTTTTAGTATTGGTGATATGGTGTCTTATATGACTTATATAGGACGGCTCAATGGAGCGATTTCACAGCTTCTTGCACTTAATATTCAGGCTCAAAATGTAATTATCAGTATGAAGCGAATTCATAAAATGCAAAATGAGCCAGATGAACAGGAAGAGTATAGAAAAATGCCAGAGGGATTTTCTTTGTTAGGAGAAAGTATTCTGCTGCACAAAATTTGTTTTCGATATACAAAGGAGAAGGAAAGAATATTAGATGAACTAGATTTAGAACTGAGGGGAAAAGGATTATATTCGATTGTAGGGGTAAATGGTTCAGGAAAAACAAGTATCCTAAAGTTACTAATTAAATATTATAATGCAGAATCTGGAGAAATACAGATAGACGGATGGGATTGTTCTAAGATCGATATAAAACTATTGAGAAAACAAATCGCCTACATACCCAAAGAACCTTACATTATGAATAAATCCATTTTAGAAAATCTGCTGATTGCAAATCCACAGGCAGAAGAATCAGATATAAAAAGAGCCTGTACAATGGCAGGGCTAGATGAGTTCATTCAACATCTTCCAGAACACTATCAGACCAAAACAGGAGAAAATGGAAAACTGCTTTCCAGCGGGCAAAAACAGAAACTAGGAATTGCAAGAGCAATACTTTGTAATCCTAAAATCTATCTCTTGGATGAGATAACTTCAGATTTAGATGGAAAGGCAGAAAAAGAGATCATAGCGATTCTCAAACAATTAGCGAAAGAGAAAATAGTATTAATGGTAACACATAGACTGACTTCTGTGATAGAAAGTAAAAAAATATTTTTACTAGAAGATAAAAAAATAACTGATAGCGGCACACATGAAGAATTACTCCATACATCTTTACTATACTGCGATATGTTTAAACAGCAGTCAGAAGAAGACGTATGATGTAAATAACAATAAAAGAAAGGAGGAAAAAGATATGTATTCTAGCAAAATTGGACAAAACATAAGCCCAAGAGATATTTGTAGTGGCTGTAGTGGTTCATGTACTGGAAACTGTGGGAATAGTTGTACAATAGCCTGTGGAATTACTTGTACTAGTTCATGCAGTGGAAGTTGTATAGGTGATTGTAGTTCAACATGTATAGGCGGATGCTCAAATAGATGTTCTGTTATGTGTAGTAGCAGTTGTTCAAGTACATGTAAAGGTAATTGTAAAGATGGATGTACAGGAAACATGGGAATGGTTGATTGGAATTAATTAGAAACATTTTATTTTAGCTAATACAAAGAAAATCTTTATAAGTAAAAAGAAATGAAGTAAACCACCTTATATGTTTTAGTTATAATACTATAACATGAAAGGTGGTTTTAGTAAAGAATAATTCAGAAGAAGAATTTTTAACTTAATTGTAGCCATTCATTTTTGTACTTCAACAATTAACAGCAGGGATTCCCCTTCCTCTTAGGTAGGGAAGGAATTGCTAGGAACAATTGTAACGGCAGTAGCGGGTGGAGCGAAAGCGGTATCCTCTACTGCTATGCAATCCACATAATTGTCTTGCTATTAACTGCCGCGAGTAGATTGAAACAATATTTATTTTTATAGATTGATTTTTTAGAAAGGATTACCGTCAGCTACATAAGGGAGAAAAGGAATTTGGAGACAGATTTTCAAGGTTTCTGGTTGAAACACTATCTAATATTATAGGTTTTCAGGTATATAGCAGAGAAGATGCCTAAACAGATAGACGGATGGAATTGTTCCAAAATCGATATAAAACTATTAAGGAAACAAATCGCCTACATACCCAAAGAACCTTACATTATGAACAAATCCATTTTAGAAAATCTGCTGATTGCAAATCCACAGGCAGAACAATCAGATATAAAAAGAGCCTGTACAATGACAGGGTTAGATGAGGTATCCATGAAGAATTACTCCATACATCTTTACTATACTGCGATATGTTTAAACAGCAGTCAGAAGAAGACGTATGATGTAAATAACAATAAAAGAAAGGAGGAAAAAGATATGTATTCTAGCAAAATTGGACAAAACATAAGCCCAAGAGATATTTGTAGTGGCTGTAGTGGTTCATGTACTGGAAACTGTGGGAATAGTTGTACAATAGCCTGTGGAATTACTTGTACTAGTTCATGCAGTGGAAGTTGTATAGGTGATTGTAGTTCAACATGTATAGGCGGATGCTCAAATAGATGTTCTGTTATGTGTAGTAGCAGTTGTTCAAGTACATGTAGTGCTGGCTGCAAAGATGGATGTTCTGGAGGTTTAGGACAAATTGTTGGAATTTAGACAGGAAATTATAATCAGTATGAATTTTTATAAGTAAAACACAGAATATACCACCTTTTATGTAGTATTATAACTAAAACATAAAAGGTGGTTTTAGTAAAGAATAATTCAAGGAAAGATTGATTTTCAATCAATAAGTTTGTGTCTGTGCAAAAGGCACAGAAAAGAGGAGAAGCCACAGTAAGGAGGCTAATAGGTGAACAATAAAATAAAAATTGGTATTTTGTCAGGACTATTACTTGTGATTATTATCAGTGGAGTTTTATTATTAAAACATAAAGATAACAGACAAGAGGAAAATTTAACCTCTGCAAATCCCACTCCAATCACAGAAAATCAAACATCACCAACTAAAACAGAATCACAAGAACCAGAAAAGTCCTATAAACTAGATACTATATCATTATCAACAGGAAAGTTTTATGAAGAAAATTATGCTGAGCTTGATGTAACAGATGAAATAAAAGCGTCTATTTCTATTTTTAATGATAAACTATATCATATAGAAGAAAGACAAATTCGACAGTTAGATACAAAAGAAGTATATTTTGAATTGGGTTCTTATTATCAGAACTGCTGTTGCTTTTCTATCGATCAGCGGGGAATCGTCTGGCTGATTATATATGAGAACGAGGAATTTTATATTTTGGGATTTGAACCAAATACCACCGAGCCGAAAAAGAAAATTATGCTTTCAGAATTTACACAGCGAATTCAGAACGATAATTATATGTATCCGCTATCTTCCGTTTCGAAAATGCAGATAGATGAAAAGTATATTTATATGCAATATCGATTGGCAAGTAATTTTTTATTGATTTTTGATCATAGTGGCAACTTAGTTCGAGAAATAGAGAACTGTTCTGATTTTTGGATTGAACAAGAATCTGTTTTTGTACTGACAGATATTACGCTTTCTCGGTTGATAGTGGAAGAGGAACAGTCATTGTGGGAGAAAACGATTTTTGGTAGTTGTTTAATATATTATTCAACTGCTTTCGATCAGATTTTTGTTCTGACAAGAAATGGAATTGAAAGATATGATAAAGAAGGTCTGTCAGAACCTAAAACATTAATGCAGTTTGGAACAGATACCAGTTATACAATGGATGATAGTTTTAGATTAAGTGATGGAAGACTGATTGTAAATTTCATTGTGACCTCTGATGCTTCTATTTATATTGGTGCAAAAGAAGTAAAGATTATTTCAGAAGATCCCTTTTTGGTACAGGAAACATTGACATTATATCGCCATCAATGGAAAGAGGATGAACCATTTGATGAATACACTTACACCATTACTGCACCTTATAAAGACCCATTTTTAGTACAGGCAATTAGGGCATATGAAACCAGACATCCAGATATTCATATTAAATTAGAGTATACCTATGAAACCAGAGAGGAGTATTTAGAGCATTTTTTGGACTATGAACAAGCGTTTTCCCTTCGTATTATGACCGGAGATATCGGAGATATCGTGATGTGGGGAGGACAGATTTTCCCTTATTCTTCCATCTGTAAGACAGATGCTTTTCTAGATCTTAGACAAAGAGTGAAAGAGCTAGAGATCTATGAAGATTTAAACCAGAATGTATTAGAAAATATGGAAATTAATCAACAGTTATATGCCCTTCCAATTAGTATGTGGTATGACTATATCTGGGTGGATGAAGAGACAGCAGAACGCAATGGAATTGATTTAGAAACATTAACATATGCCAAAGCGATTGAGTTGTCAGTACAGTGGAGAAAAGAGGAAAGAGCGGATCGTATTTTTGATGATAATACAGGCTTTATTTTAAAAAAACTATTTAGTACGAATCTTCCACAATTAGTCGATTTAGAAACCCGTTCCATCCATCTAAGACAGGACTGGTTTTTAAAGGCATTAGAACAATACAAAGAATTATTACACGCACGTTATTTTTCGAATTCAAAAAATGACGGTCCTTATCTAATGGGAAACCGTATCATCAAAGCGGTGAGTGGTTATCGGGATCGCTCGGTTCAAATAAGTTATGTACAAGAAGAAGCATTTTTAAAAAGGTTTAATAACGAGAGCCAGATCAATCAGAAATATCATCCCGATCTTTGTGGAGAGTATGCCAGAAATATACGAGTATATCCAGCAGAAGTCTATTTAATCAGCAGCCGTTCTACTCATAAAGAAGAGGCATGGGATTTTTTGAGTTTTCTGTTAGATCCAATCATGCAAAAAAATTCAGATTTAAAAGGAGTGGCTGTGAATATAAAGGCAGAGAAAGAACTCTTTGACGCACAATATAGGGGATATAATAATACAGTCAATGAAGAAGGGTGGAAAATGTTAGAAAAGGTGTATAAAGCAGTTGACTTTTCTTATTGGGAACCTTATCTGATCATGGATATGATGACTCCAATATCGAAATGGGTGGAGGATACGACTGGAAAACTTACATTAGAAGATGCCCTTACACAGGCAGAACAGAACCTAAGTCTGCGATTGAATGAGTAATAGAAAGGCTAATTATTTTTATGTCTAAAAAACGAGAAATTTCATTAAAATCGTATCGCAGAAGGCGGGAGAACAAAGGATTGCTTTTTATTCTCCCAAGCCTTTTGGGAGTGAGTATTTTTTATATTATTCCCTTTTTTAGAAGTTTAGGTTATACATTTACACAGGGAATTGTACATTTAAAGTTTGTATACTTTAAAAATTTTACAGATCTATTTCAAAATTCTGCGTTTCAAACTGCTTTAAAAAATACAGGAATCTTTATATTAGCTGGTGTTCCAATTTTGATTTTATTATCCCTTACTTTAAGTCTGTTATTAGAAAAGGAGTCGCGCCATTGGAAACGATTTGCTCTTCTTACACCTATGGTAATACCGGGAGCTGCATTTTTATTAGGTTTTCGCAGTATGTTTGATTCTTATGGAGCTGTCAATACGATACTATCAAAGTTTGGAGATTTTAATACAGATTTTTTGGGAAAACATTCCTTTCTCATGCTGATTTTAATTTATTTAATTAAAAATGTTGGATATGTTACTGTGATTTTTTCAGGAGCGATTTCTACCATATCAAAAGAGTATTTAGAGGTATTTCGTTTAGAGTCATCTTCTGGGATTTCTTATGTCAGAAGAGTTCTTCTTCCTCTTATTGCCCCTATGACTTTTTTTGCAGTAGTCATTGCTATCATGGACTGTTTTAAAGTTTATCGGGAAATGTATATTTTATATGGAGATATTCCTCCAAAAGAAATTTATATGTTACAGCATTTTATGAATAATAACTTTTTAAAGTTAAATTATCAAAGACTTTCTACAGCTGCATTTTTAGTCGTTGCTGTTATCTCTTTTTTAATCTGGCTGCTTTTACGGCTGCAAAATAGATTTCGACCAGAGTGAGTTAAAAAGTGTAGAATGTTTTGGAATGGAGAAAAGATGAGAAAAGTTGCGGGGAGATGTTTTACAGGAGTTCTGGCAGTTATTTGTCTGCTGCCGTTTTTAACTCTCTTTTTTCGCTCTTTTATGAGTTTAGAAGAACTTGGATTAGGAGAATTTCATCTGTTTCCGACAAAATGGAGTTTTAGACAGTATGAATCTATTTTGTTGATGAATAAAGAGTACTTCTACCATTTTTGGAATTCTGTAAAATATGTAGGTATGATTTTACTTTTTGATATTCCTTTGAGTATGTTAGCGGGATATGGATTTAGTCAATATCGCTTCTTCGGAAGAAATATGTTATTTTTTTTATATATTATTTTAATGCTTATGCCATTTCAGGCAACTTTAGTGCCTCAGTATTTAACATTAAAATGGCTGAATTTGCTGAATACAAAATATTCTGTGATACTGCCTAATATTTTTCATGCTTTTGGTGTATTTTTAATGACACAATATATGGAAGGAATTGATAAAGAGTTAATAGAGGCTGGAAGGATAGACGGATTAGGGGATAGTTCCTGTTTTTTGAAACTGATTATTCCATTATGTAAACCTGCCGTTTCTGCTCTTTTAATTCTTTCTTTTTTAGACTACTGGGCCATGATTGAACAGCCAGTCGTTTTTTTAAGAGATCCTTGGTTAACCCCGCTTTCTGTTCAGTTAAATAGTATTTCTTCTACAGGGCTTTTAGCAGGAGGAATTTTATTTTCGATTCTTCCGCTACTGATCTATTCTTATGGATATCAGGATCTGATAGAAGGAATTCATTTAAGCAGTTTAAAATAGGTATAAGATCGAAAAGTTTAATTTGAAATTTTAAAACTACATAGAAATGAGGAAAAGTGTGAAACAAAAACGCCGAAGTTTAATTGGAATTGCAGTTTTTTTCTGTTTTCTATTAATATTTACATTCATCAGCAGAAAATTAGATTGGCAGATGCAGCCGGCTGTCAGTTGTATTTCTCCTGTGTCTATGACAATAGAAGAAACAAAATTTATAACTGCTTTTATCCAAAATGGAACGATTATATTGCCGGCTATGCAGATAATGGAAATAGGGGATATAAAAGAATATAGAGTAGAAGTTTGGGCAATGTTGCCAGATGGTTCAACAGAGAAACTTTCTTGGAGTGAAATCCCAAAAAAAGGTAAAGAATGGATTTTTTCTTGTAAACAAGATCTTCATTTATTTGAAGGAAAACAATGTGTTCTACAGATAAAACTTTTTTCAGGAACCTATTCAAGAGTGATTCCAAAAGAGTGCATTGTAGAAGAGCAGGGATTTTTTTATGTCTATCTATTAGAAGATTCGAAAAGTTTATTTTATTCTCATTGGGTTCGAAAAATACCAATAGAGATAAGAAATGAAAATGAGTATTGGGCAGTACTGCCAGACACATTTGATATAGAAACTAAAATTATTTTGAATTCAAACCGACAATTAGAGAATGGAAAGCCAGCACATAAAAAGGGGGAGAAAAAAAATGGTTGGTAAGAAAATCAGAATATTACCGTTTATAATAGCCCTTCTATGTCTTGGAATTGTATTTATTATGATTTTATATCAAAAAAAGACTGTTCAGTGGATGAAGTCAAAAGAAAATGAAATTGTACTCTTTTCACGTTATACTTCGGAAAAGACCTATTTGGAACTTTCAAAACAGTTTAAAGAGTTATTAAAACAAAAAGATGAAAAAGGAATAGAATTATTTTTAAATCAACAGCCTCAAACTGTAATTTCTGATCTGATGGGGAAATTATCCTATAAAGAATATCAGTTATTTTTTTCTCTTCTTTCAAGAGAACAGCTATGGACATTAAAAAAGTTAATTCCTCTAGATCAGATTCTTTTTCTTCCCTTTGTAACAGCAGTGTTCAAAGGAGGAATTACTACTCTTTCCGATAATACAGAGATATCCTTTTATATCTGTAATTTAAAGGAAGATCTAATTCATACACCCCCTTTTTTAAAAGGACAATTCCTTTCAAAAGACGATAAGGGAAAAAATGTCGTTGTAATACCCCATACAATAGAAGAGCGAATCTTTGGAAAAGATCAGGCAGTTTCTAAGACATTAATGATTTCTGGATTTAATTATACTGTAATTGGAGTCTATGAATTAAAGAATGATTTAGAGGAAGAAGTACTTTATCTGCCGTCTGAAAGTGCTATAGAAGAGCAGGGGTATAGCTTAGCAGGGGCTGCAAGAATCTATTTAAAATCAGATCAGGATATAGACACAGTAAAACAATTTTTTAGTGCATATAAAGGAGAGGAAAAAGAATGGGTTTGTGTCGATCAGAGAAATGGCACAAAACCATTTCAAGAGATCTTGGAGGGACTTTATTTTACAGCGACTTTGTGTCTTTTTATTCTACTTTGTAGTTACCTTTTTAGAGGAATAAAATATAGGATAGAACAGATAAAAAAACAGTTAAAAACAAAATATTTGACAGAATATCTTTCTAAAGATCTGACAGAATTGCTAATGGATTTAATAGGAATAGCAATCTTTGGATTCGTTTTAGTATTTCTTTGTATGGAACTGTTTTCTTGGCAGCCAGATTTTCTTTCATTTTGGCTTCCTCAGGGAAGAGTAATAGATCTGTCCTTTTATCATACTAAATTTTTAACATTTATAGAAGATCTAAGCCAGATGAATAGTAATTATGCAGATAGTTTTTTAATGGGGTATCGGAATTTACTTCCTCGTTTTTTAAAATGGTTGCCATTAGAACTTGGCTTACTTATGATTGGAACGGTTTGTTTAAGTATAGTTCCAAAGACAAAAAAGAAAAAATATACCAATACCCCAAAGTAATTTTTTATTTTATTAACATTTTTCGGATTGCTTCAAATTTTCTACGATCTGCTGGAGAAAGACCAGATAAAAGGGTAGTAGTAATTAAATCGCTTTCTTCTTTTGTAAAGGTAAGACCGAGTGACTTCATTTTATTGTTTGTTTTTGCTAGTAATGGAAGTGCTTTCTCAGGAGAAAGTCCATTTGCTTCTTTTATAAATTCAAGTAAAATTGCTTTTTTTTGTGGTGCAATATTTTGAAAGACTGGATTATTCAATACATCCTGATTCATATAGGGTATCCTCCTTAAAGTCAACTTATCATCATTTTCATTGCCTCAAAAGCATTTTTTTGCTCTGGGCTTAACATTCCAGATAACATATCGATCATCTGCTCATTTCCATTTTGGGCAGATGAATTTTGTTCTTTAGGAATTTCCCCCTTAGGACAGGATTCTGTGGTAAAGCCAGAAGAATCCTCAAAATTATCTTGATAATTTTGAAACATGGATGCCATTTCAGAATACGTTTTATAAAAGTTTTGTGCATTCATAACATTCATGATCATATCAACAAGTTCCCGCTCTTGATCGGTACAATGAGGACGTACACTTTTTAATAGTCCATCTATGTCTGTAATGGCAGAAGAGAGTGAGGAAGGCAGATGAAATCCATTCTTTTGTATATTTTTAACCGACGCAGTAAATGCTAGGGTACTGACCAAAAAATCTAAGGAACTGCGTATGTCCTCAGTAATATAGGGCTCGGCTGCTCTAAACAATTCTGCAATATGACCCGGATTGGATAACAGGTTGGAGAGCAGGCGAGAGAACATATTTTCTTTTCCTGCCTCTGACTGACTGTCCATAAGCAATCCCTCCTTTTCCTTATAGTATATTCGAGCAAAGGAAAATAATGTCTGTAAGTTTTTGATTTCAGGGATAGAATTTTTCAAATATCTGAGGTATGATAATAATATTAAATTTTTGAAGGAGTTCTAAATGATACAGAATATTATTTTTGATATTGGTCAAGTATTAGCAAAATTTCGATGGAAGGAATATATGAACGATCTTGGATTTTCCAAAGAGCTAAAAGAACGAATCGCAAAAGTGACAGTACAGAGTAGTTTTTGGAAAGAAGTCGATCGCGGGGTAATGTCTTTAGAAGAGATTATAGAAGGGTGTATAAAACTAGAGCCAGAATTAGAGAAAGAAATTCGATTATTTTATCGTGATATGAGTATGATTGTTGTAGAATATAAATATGCAGAAGAATTACTTTTTAGGTTAAAAGAACAGGGATATCGAATTTATCTTTTATCTAACTATGGAGAGAGAAACTTTTCCTATGTAGCAAAAAAATTTCGCTTTTTAAAGTATATAGATGGACAAATAATCTCCTATCAAATTCAGCACATTAAGCCAGAACCAGAGATTTATAGAGCTTTATTAGAAAAGTATCAACTCGATCCAGAAAACAGTGTTTTTTTAGATGATTTAGAAGAAAATTTAGAAACAGCAAAAACATTTGGAATAAAAACAATACATTTTACTAGTCTTTATTCTAGCTTAGAAAAGTTAAGAGATTTTGGCGTAATATTACCAAAACTTTTTTGTGAACAGACGCAATATTATGATGGCTTGATGTTTGATTTAGATGGGACACTTTGGGATAGTACAAAAAAAGCAGCTAAAATTTGGAGTGATGTAGTAAAAAGAAGGGGATTGTCCTATGAAGTAACTCCTAAACGGTTAAAACAGCTCTATGGATTACCATTAGAAGAGATAGCAGTTCAACTTTTTCCTGAAATTTCTAAAGAACAAGCGATTGATATTATGGAAGAATGTGTCGTAGTACAGTGTCCGATTTTAAGTCAAACGGGTGGTATTTTATTGGGTAAGATAAAGGAAACGCTACAAACTCTTTCAAAAAAGTATCCGATTTTTATTATTAGTAATTGTAGAAGTGGATATATTGAAGCATTTTTAAAAGCCCATCAGTTAGAAAATATTTTTACAGACACTGCCTGTCCGGGAGATACCGGAAAGTTAAAGGCAGATAATATTCGTCTTGTCATGGAACGAAATCATATCGAACATCCTATCTATATTGGAGATACGAATGGAGACAGTATAGCGGCAAAAGATGCACAAGTTCCATTTATTTTTGCCCGTTATGGTTTCGGAATGACTGATCACTATGATGCAGCGATTGATTCGATTGAAGAATTAATTTCTGTACTTGGACTTTTAGAGGAAACTAAATAAAAACAAAAAGCTGGTAAGAGAAACAAATGTTACCAGCTTTTTATTTGGTAAAGAAAAAAGTTTAGTAATATCAAGAAAAAAGTTTATTACATATTGACAGCAATAAAATAAAGTGTATAATATATCATTGTGTTTAGAAAAACTAAACTTATTGTTTAATAATACTTTTTTTGGAAAAGTAGAATCGAGGACTAGGATGAAGATCGGAACAAAGATTAAAGAATTAAGAGTTCAAAAGAGCTTGACACAAGAAGAGTTAGCAGATCGAGCCGAATTGTCCAAAGGGTTTATTTCCCAGTTAGAAAGGGATTTAACTTCCCCATCGATTGCTACTCTGGTAGATATTCTGCAATGTTTAGGAACAAACTTAGAAGAGTTTTTTGCAGGAACAACAGCAGAGCAAGTAGTCTTTAAAAAGACAGATTATTTTGAAAAGCAGGATCATGAATTAAAGAATAAAATTGAATGGATTATTCCAAATGCACAAAAAAATATGATGGAACCAATTTTACTGACATTAGAAATTGATGGTTCTACTTATCCAGATAATCCCCATGAAGGAGAAGAATTTGGATACGTACTAAATGGATCGATTAATATACACATTGGAAATCAGGTTTATCGTGCAAAAAAAGGGGAGTCTTTTTATTTTATACCAAACAAAAAACATTACATTACGGCTTCCGGAAAAAGCGGAGCAACTTTACTTTGGGTTTCTACACCACCTAGTTTTTAATATAAAAACTGTATGAGAAAAGGAGTCAGACTATGGAGCAGAAGAAACTAATCGATTTGGTTCATATTACAAAACGTTACGGGGACAATGTCGTCATTGACGACTTAAATTTATATATCCGAGAAAATGAGTTTCTTACCCTGCTAGGGCCGTCTGGCTGCGGAAAGACAACAACCCTTCGTATTATCGGCGGATTTGAAACGCCAGATGAAGGAAAGGTAATTTTTGATGGAAAGGATATTACAAAACTTCCGCCAAATGAACGCCATTTAAACACTGTCTTTCAAAAATATGCCCTATTTACCCATATGACAATAGCTGAAAATATTGCCTTTGGGTTAAAGATTAAAAAGAAGAGTAAGCAATATATTAAAGATAAAATAAAATATGCACTAAAATTAGTGAATTTAGACGGATATGAAAATAGAATGCCAGATTCTCTAAGCGGCGGACAACAACAAAGAATTGCGATTGCCAGAGCTATTGTAAATGAGCCAAAGGTGCTTTTGTTAGATGAACCACTTGGGGCATTGGACTTAAAACTGCGGCAGGATATGCAGTATGAGTTAATTCGGCTGAAAAATGAATTGGGAATTACATTTGTCTATGTTACTCATGATCAGGAAGAGGCTTTAACGATGTCCGATACGATTATGGTGATGAATCAAGGATATATTCAACAGATAGGAACGCCAGAAGACATTTATAATGAACCAGAAAATGCTTTTGTTGCAGATTTTATAGGGGAGAGCAATATTTTAGATGCCGTTATGATAAAAGATTATACGGTACGGATTTTAGGAGTGGATTTTCCATGTGACAGTGCAGGATTTGGAATAAATAAGCCAGTAGATGTAGTGATTCGTCCAGAAGATATTGACTTGGTTTCTCCAGAGGAAGGCACAATTTCAGGACAAGTTACTTCTCTGATTTTTAAAGGGGTTCATTACGAAATGGAAGTGTTAGCAGGCGGATATGAATGGTTAGTACATTCTACTGATCTGTCAGCAGTTGGAACGAATGTAGGAATTCGGGTAGATCCTTATGATATTCAGGTGATGAATAAGCCAGAGTCAAAAGACGAGGAGGCTGCAAATTATGAGGAATAAAGAGACAAAAAGAAGACAGAAAAATGCACTGCTTGCAGCTCCATGTTCTCTTTGGATGATTGCCTTTATTATTATCCCTCTTTTAATGATCGTTTACTATGGCTTAACCAAACGAGAAGATGGCAGTATTACATTAGAAAATTTAAAATTGATTGCCGATCCAATCAATCGACGTGCTCTTTGGCTGTCATTAAAATTATCAATAATAAGTACAATAGTCTGTGTTTTATTGGCATATCCATTAGGATTAATGTTAAGAGGATTAAAAATTAAAAGCAATAGTTTTATTGTTTTAGTCTTTATGTTACCAATGTGGATGAATTTTTTGCTTCGAACTTTGGCATGGTTAAATATCTTAGAAAACAATGGAATTTTAAATACAATTTTGAAGATATTACATCTTCCAACACTTCATATTATCAATACTCCAACTGCTATTATTTTAGGTATGGTATATAACTTTTTACCATTTATGATTTTACCTATTTATAATACTTTAGAAAAAATTGATGAAAATGTGATTAATGCGGCGAGGGATTTGGGAGCAAATGGAAAACAGACGTTTTTTAAAATTATTTTTCCACTTAGTATTCCGGGAGTAATCAGTGGAATTACAATGGTATTTGTTCCTTCTTTAACTACATTTGTAATTTCTAATATTTTAGGAGGCAGTAAAGTCTTATTAATTGGAAATGTCATTGAACAACAATTCCAAAAGTTAAATAACTGGAATTCAGGTTCAGGTTTAAGTTTAGTTTTGATGGTATTTATTTTATTGAGTATGGCATTTGTAGGCAAAGATGAAAATACAGGAAGGGGAGCTGCTACATGGTAAAACGAATTTCACAGCGAATCTATATTGCTTTGATCATTATTTTTTTATATGCTCCTATTCTTGTTTTGATCGTTCTTTCCTTTAATAAATCAAAATCAAGATCAAAGTGGGGCGGATTTACATTTGACTGGTATAAACGTCTGTTTCAAAATGAAAATATTTTAAATGCTCTTTATACTACTTTACTCATTGCACTGCTTTCGGCATTATTTGCAACGATTTTAGGAACAACGCTTGCAATAGCATTAAATCATATGAGACGGCTTCCTAAAGCGGTTCTATCTTCTATAGCAAATATTCCAATGTTAAATGCAGAAATTGTAACAGGTATTTCTATGATGTTATTATTTCTTGCCATTGATTTTAAACTTGGCTTTTCTAGTGTTTTAATTGCACATATTACATTTAATATTCCCTATGTGCTGTTAAGTGTTGCTCCAAAATTAAAACAAACCAATCACAGTACGTATGAAGCGGCATTAGATCTTGGTGCCAAACCACTTTACGCATTTTTTAAAGTTATTTTCCCAGATATTTTTCCGGGAATTTTATCGGGATTTTTAATGGCATTTACTATGTCATTAGATGATTTTGTGATTAGCCATTTTACAAGGGGAGCAGAAATCCAAACCCTTTCTACAAAGATTTATACAGAAACCAGAAAGGGAATTAAGCCAGAGATGTATGCCCTTTCTACGTTAATGTTTGTATCTGTTTTAATTTTACTAATTCTTATTAACCGCCGTTCTGCCCATGCAGAAAAGGAAAAAACTATAAAAAAATAAAAATTTATATAGAAATGAGGATAAAGATGAAAAGAGGAATCAAATTTGCAGCAGTTATTTTTATTTTATGTTTCATGGCAGTTGGCTGTGGAAAAGCAGATAAAGATAATGTGACAGGAAATTTAGATGAACAACAAAATACAGATAATAAAAAAGATAGCCAAACAGATGATTTAGAAGAAAAAGAACAGGTGGTTTATGTATATAATTGGGGAGAATATATTGATACAGAAGTGATTAAGTTATTTGAAAAGGAAACAGGAATTAAAGTAGTTTATAATGAGTTTGAACAAAATGAGGATATGTATCCAATTATAAAAACTGGAGCAGTAAAGTATGATGTGGTCTGCCCATCTGATTATATGATTCAGAAAATGATAAAAGAGGATATGTTAGCAGAATTAAATTATGATAATATTCCAAATCATTCAAATATCGATGAAATTTATTTAAAAAGCGCACAAGAGTTTGATCCGGATAATAAGTATAGTGTCCCTTATTGTTGGGGAACAGTTGGAATTCTCTATAATAAAACAATGGTAGAAGAACCAGTGGATAGTTGGGGAATTTTATTTGATGAAAAATACGCTGGAGATATTTTGATGATTGACAGTGTCAGAGATGCGTTTATGATAGCTTTAACGTATTTAGGATATGATCAGAACTCTACAGTAGAAGCCCAATTAGAAGAAGCAAAAGAACTATTAAAGTCACAGTACAATTTAGTACAGGCATATGTTATTGATCAGGTAAGAGATAAAATGATTTCTGAAGATGCAGCATTAGGAGTTATTTATTCTGGAGAAGCAATCTATACAAAACGGGAAAATGAAAATTTAGAGTATGTTGTTCCAAAGGAGGGTTCTAATGTTTGGATCGATGGGTGGGTAATTCCGAAAAATGCAGAGAACAAAGAAAATGCAGAAAAATGGATTAATTTTATGTGCAGAGAAGATATCGCTTTGAAAAATTTTGAATATATTACCTATTCTACTCCAAATAAAGCAGCAAGGGAATTAATTGAAGATGAGGATATTAAAAACAGTGAAGTAGCATTTCCGTCGGAGGAAGTATTAAAACGATGCAATACATTTCACTATTTGGGAGAAGAATGGGATGAAATTTATATGAATAAATGGAATGAAGCAAAAACTCAGTAAAGAGAGGAAGGAAAGAGATGGATGTTAAACAGCGATTTTTAGACTATATTTCTTTTGATACACAGTCAGAAGAGGAGAGAGAGGAAGTTCCAAGTACAAAAAAACAGTTTGCCCTAGCAAAACATTTAGTAGAAGAATTAAATCAGATGGGAGCAAGCGATGTTACTTTGACAGAACATTGTTATATTTACGCTACGATTCCTGCAACCGTTTCGAAAGAAAAAGATCTTCCTGTACTGGGATTCATTGCCCATATGGACACTTCTCCTGCTCTAAGTGGAGCAAACATTTCTCCGAAGGTTATAAGAGAGTATGATGGTACAGAGATTATATTAAATGAATCTTTAAATATTAAGTTATCACCTAAAGAATTTCCAAGTCTATTAAATAATATCGGAAAAGATCTGATTGTTACTGATGGTACAACATTACTTGGAGCAGATGATAAAGCTGGGATAGCAGAGATTATGACAATGGCACAATATCTGCTTTCACATCCAGAAATAGAACATGGAAAGATTCGATTGGGATTTACACCAGATGAAGAAGTTGGACATGGAGTGGATTTTTTTGATGTGAAAGCATTTGGAGCAGATTTTGCATATACCGTAGATGGAGGTCCTATTGGTGAGTTAGAATATGAAAATTTTAATGCTGCTTCTGGTATTGTAACAATTCATGGAAAAAGTATTCATCCCGGTTCTGCAAAAGGAAAGATGGTCAATGCACTTTTAGTGGGAATGGAGTTTCACAGACTTCTTCCAGTAGCAGAAAATCCAGCATATACACAAGAATATGAAGGATTCTTTCATTTAGATCATATGAGTGGAACAGTAGAGCAAGCAAAGTTATACTATATTATCCGAGATCATGATAAGAATAAATTTGAAGAAAAGAAAGACAGATTTAGAGCAGCAGGAGATTGGATTAATAGAAATTATGGCAATGGAACAATAGAGGTGAAAGTAAAAGATTCTTATTACAATATGAAAGAAAAGATTGAGCCACATTTTCATTTAATTGAACGTGCTAAAAGGGCAATGGAGAAACTTTCAATCTCTCCATGTATTACTCCAATCAGAGGGGGAACAGATGGAGCAAGACTTTCCTTTGAAGGACTGCCATGTCCAAACCTTGGTACAGGAGGATATAATTTCCATGGCAAGTATGAATATATTCCAGTTTCTTCAATGGAAAAATGTGTAGAACTTTTAATTCAATTAGTGAAGGAATATGTCGAAAATTGAAATCCAAAAAATTTCATGTTGACAACACTTCGATCTTTTGCTACACTAAAGTGAAAGCAGCCAAGGCTGGTAATTTTAGCATATATTAGAGTTTGAATGTAATATCACGGATTGTATGTCCGCACTGAGCATTACGCTTATGGCGGACATTTTTTATAATTAGTAGAGAAAAAAAGAAAGGTGTGAAAAATATGAGAAGTGATTCAGTAACTAAGGGGATGCAGCAAGCACCTCATCGTTCATTATTTAATGCCTTAGGATTGACAAAAGAAGAGTTAGATCGACCACTTGTTGGTATTGTCAGTTCGTATAATGAAATTGTACCGGGGCACATGAATTTAGATAAAATTGTAAATGCTGTAAAAATGGGAGTTGCTATGGCAGGGGGGACACCGATTGTATTTCCTGCTATTGCAGTTTGTGATGGGATTGCAATGGGACATATCGGAATGAAATATTCATTAGTTACAAGGGATCTCATTGCTGATTCTACAGAGGCGATGGCAATGGCACACGCTTTTGATGCCTTAGTCATGATTCCAAACTGTGATAAAAATGTACCGGGGCTTTTAATGGCAGCAGCAAGAATTAATATACCTACTGTTTTTGTAAGTGGTGGGCCGATGCTTGCTGGACATGTTGGAGGAAAAAAGAGAAGTCTTTCTAGTATGTTTGAGGCAGTAGGTTCTTATGCAGCAGGAACAATGAGTGAAGAAGAAGTTTGTGAATTCGAAGAAAAGGTTTGTCCAACTTGTGGATCGTGTTCGGGAATGTATACTGCTAATAGTATGAATTGTTTGACGGAAGTGCTTGGTATGGGTTTACAGGGCAATGGTACAATTCCAGCAGTTTATTCTGAGCGAATTAAACTTGCAAAACATGCAGGAATGCAGGTTATGCAGATGTATAAAAGAAATATCCGTCCAAAAGATATTATGACAAAAGAGGCATTTATGAATGCCTTGACAATGGATATGGTATTGGGTTGTTCTACAAACAGTATGCTGCATCTTCCAGCAATCGCACATGAAGCAGGCGTAGAATTAAATATGGAGATTGCAAATGAAGTCAGTGCTAAAACGCCAAATCTGTGTCATTTAGCACCAGCAGGTCCTACTTATATGGAAGATTTGAATGAGGCAGGCGGAATTTATGCAGTTATGAATGAAGTTAGTAAAAAAGGTTTATTAAACTTAGATTGTATGACTGTAACTGGAAAAACAGTTGGGGAAAATATTAAAAATTGTATCAATAAAAATACAGAAGTGATCCGACCAATTGATAATCCTTATAGCCAAACAGGTGGAATTGCAGTATTAAGAGGAAATTTAGCTCCAGATACCGCAGTGGTAAAGCGTTCTGCAGTCGTACCAGAAATGATGGTACATGAAGGTCCTGCAAGAGTATTTGACTGTGAAGAAGATGCAATCGCAGCCATTAAAGACGGAAAAATTGTTGCAGGAGATGTTGTAGTAATTCGCTATGAAGGTCCAAAGGGTGGACCAGGTATGAGAGAGATGTTAAATCCTACCTCTGCGATTGCTGGAATGGGGCTTGGCTCTTGTGTAGCACTTATTACAGATGGTCGTTTTTCGGGAGCTTCCAGAGGAGCATCGATAGGTCATGTTTCTCCAGAAGCAGCGGTTGGAGGTCCTATTGCTCTTGTAAAGGAAGGAGATCGCATCCAAATTGATATTCCAAACAATAAATTGGAACTTTTAGTATCTGAGGAAGAATTAGAAAAGAGAAGGGCAGCATGGAAACCACGACAGCCGAAAGTTACAACAGGTTATCTGGCACGATATGCTTCTATGGTGACAAGTGGAAACCGTGGTGCTATCCTAGAGATCAAATAATAAGAAAATTTGATTAGAAAGTGAGAAGATTGCGTATGTTATTAACTGGTTCACAAATTTTAATAGAATGTTTAAAAGAACAAGGGGTAGATACCATTTTTGGATATCCAGGCGGTCAAGTATTAAATATTTATGATGAACTTTACCGTCACCCAGAGATAAGACATATTTTAACTTCCCATGAACAGGGAGCATCTCATGCAGCAGATGGTTATGCAAGAGCAACTGGAAAAGTCGGAGTTTGTCTGGCAACGAGTGGTCCTGGTGCAACAAATCTTGTGACAGGAATTGCAACTGCTTATATGGATTCCATTCCAATCGTTGCTATCACTGGAAATGTACCTGTTCCACTTCTTGGAAAAGATAGCTTTCAAGAGGTTGATATTGCGGGTATTACCATGCCAATCACAAAACATAATTTTATTGTAAAAGATATTACAAAATTAGCTGATACAATTCGCCGAGCTTTTAGAATTGCAAAAACAGGAAGACCAGGACCAGTATTGATTGATATTGCAAAAGATGTTACTGCGGCAAAATTAGAATATGAACCGAAAAAACCAATGAAGATTATGCGTGTAACAGCACAAATTACAGAGGATGCCTTAAATGAAGCGGTTAAAATGATTTCAGAGGCACAAAAACCAATGATTTTTGTTGGAGGTGGAGCGGTTATTTCAGAGGCAGAAAAAGAACTAAAAGAGTTTGTAGACAAGGTAGATGCTCCTGTTACAGATTCTTTAATGGGAAAAGGTGCTTTTGATGGAAATGATCCACGTTATACTGGAATGCTTGGTATGCACGGAACAAAGACTTCTAATTTAAGTGTTACAGAATGTGATCTATTAATTGTAATCGGTGCTAGATTTAGTGATCGTGTAACAGGAAATGCAAAGAGATTCGCCTATAATGCAAAGATTTTGCAAATCGATGTCGATCCAGCGGAGATCAATAAAAATGTCAATGTCAATCACAGTATTATCGGAGATATTAAAGAAGTTTTATATAGACTCAATCAGAAATTGACAAAACAAGAACATAGAGAATGGATGGAAAAAGTAGAAACTAGAAAGAAACAGTATCCAATGACCTATCATCCAGATTTATTGACAGGTCCTTACATCATTGAAACTCTTTGGAAAGTAACAAATGGAGATGCCATTATAGCAACAGAAGTAGGGCAGCATCAAATGTGGGCAGCACAGTTTTATAAATATAAACGACCTCATACACTGATCACTTCTGGTGGTTTGGGAACAATGGGATATGGACTAGGCGCAGCACTCGGAGCAAAAGTAGGATGCCCAGAAAAAATAGTAGTCAATATTGCAGGAGATGGATGTTTTCGAATGAATATGAATGAAATTGCAACTGCAGTTCGATATGAAATTCCATTTCTTGAAATTATATTTAATAACCATGTTCTTGGTATGGTACGACAGTGGCAGACTTTATTTTATGAAAAGAGATATTCGCATACTATACTAAATGATGGAGTAGACTATGTAAAAGTAGCACAGGCAATGGGAGCAGAAGCATTTCGAATCACAAAAAAAGAAGAAGTGGAAGATGTATTACGTCAGGCAATAGCACTCAATAAGCCTGTTGTTATCGACTGTATTTTGGACTGTGATGATAAAGTATGGCCTATGGTAGCTCCAGGAGCTGCTATTGAGGAATGTTTTGCAGAGGAAGATTTAAAATAAAACCCCCTTTTCAAACCTTTATTTTTGTGATATGATATGATATAGTATTAAAAACTATGTGAAATCATTTTAGAATACTATGGAGGTTTGACGTGTCGTACAAAATTATTGGAGATAGCTGCACTGATTTACCAGAAGAACTAAAAGAAGATACCCATATTTCATTAATACCTCTTTCTATTCAAATTGAGGAAGAAAACATTATTGATGATGAAACATTTGATCAGAAATCTTTCTTAAAAAAGATGAAGGACAGTAAAGAGTGCCCAAAATCTTCCTGTCCTTCTCCACAAGCTTATATGAAAGAATTTGATGGAGCAGAGGATATTTATGTAGTTACACTTTCTGCAAAATTAAGTGGTTCTTATAACAGTGCAGAATTAGCAAAAAAGCTTTATTTAGAGGAACATCCAAATCGTAATATCGAAGTAATCGATTCGAAATCGGCATCAATAGGGCAGACATTGATTGTCATGAAGATTAAAGAATTATCAGAGAAAGGAAAAAATTTTTCTGAAATTTCAGAGGCGATTCGAACATTTCGAGATAATCTTCACACCAAGTTTGTACTTGAAACATTAGAAACACTTCGCAAAAATGGAAGATTAAATAATATTACCGCAGTGCTTTGCAGTGCTCTAAATATTAAGCCAATCATGGGTTCCGATGATGGAATGATTATTAAATTAGATCAGGCAAGAGGTGTAGAACGTGCACTGATAAAGATGGTAAAGTATGTTGAAGAAGATGTAAAAGATGCTAAAAAAAGGATACTTGGAATTGCACATTGTAATAATTACGAACGTGCAGTATTTATCAAAGATGAGATTATGAAACGAATTCCATTTAAGAACTTTTTTATTGCCGAAACCAAAGGAATCAGCAGTCTTTATGCGAATGATGGAGGAATCATTATAGCTTATTAAACAAAAAAGCCATACGGCAGAATGGAGAATAGGTTATGAAACCATTTGTGATTACTACAGAAACCAATTCCGATTTGCCGATTCATTATTTAGAAGAACATGAAATTGGAATTATACCACATTATTATGAAATAGAAGGCGAACTCTATGGAGATGGAAAAGAGCTTTCTGTTAAAGAGTTTTATGATACAATGCGTGCAGGTAAAATGCCAACTACTATGGCAAGTAATCCAGCAGTCATTCATGATACGTTTGAATCTTATATAAAAAAGGGATTTGATATCCTGCATATTAGTTTTTCTTCTGCACTAAGTGGAGGCTACAATAATATTTGTGTTGGTGCAAGGGAGCTGATGGAAGAATATCCAGAAGCAAAAATTTTAGTTTATGATACTCTCAATGTTTCGATTGGAGAAGGTCTTGCTATTATCAAGGCAGTCAAATTAAAAGAAGAAGGAAAGACAATAGAAGAAGTTTTTGACTGGCTAAAAGAACATAGACAGGAATTTTGCGTTCGGTTTACAGTAGATGATCTCTTTCATTTACAGCGTGGAGGAAGACTCTCAAAAACAAGTGCTGTTGTAGGAACAATGATTAACATTAAGCCGATTCTAAGAGTAGATGAAAAAGGGACTTTAGTGGCAACACAAAAGACCAGAGGAAGAAAGAAATCTTTAGTTACTTTAGTTGATCTGATGTATGAAGCGATGGGACATTATAGAGATGAAGATGATCCAATAGGAGTAGTTCATGGAGATACAAAAGAAGAAGCGGAGTTTGTGGCCTCTTTGATTAGGGAAAAACTTGGGAAAAAAGATAGAGAAATTATTATAAATCCTGTAGGACCGAGTATTGGAGCACATTCTGGTCCTGGTGCAATTGGAATTTGCTTTATGGGAGAGATACGTTAAACATCTAAAATTTGGAGCTTTCTATGCGATAGAAAGCTATCTGCATAGAAAAGTTCGAAATTTAATATGTTATAAATAAAATTCGGAAAAATCAAAAAGTTTTGTATTCCCACTTGACATTCTTAATGAAATAGTGCATAATAATGAAACGAGTAGACGAGGCGTGGCTCAGTTTGGTAGAGCGCTGCGTTCGGGACGCAGAGGCCGCAAGTTCGAATCTTGTCGCCTCGACTTTTTATAAATTATATTTGCTGGAATAGCTCAGACGGTAGAGCGACGCACTCGTAATGCGTAGGTCGAGGGTTCAAGTCCCTCTTTCAGCTTTTCATAAATAAAATCCTTTCGGTTGCCGTAGATGGAAACCCACTGCCTTTAGGTGGTGGGTAGTTGACTTGGATTATTTAAAGGGGCTAAAAGCTCCTTTTTTTTAAATATTTTTTCAAAGAAAGGGGAAAAGAGGATGGAAAGAAAGTCAAAAGATAAATTAAGTGTTTTTTTAAGTTTAGTACTTAGACATAAACCAGAAGCTGCAGGAATTGTTTTGGATAAAAATGGATGGGCAAATGTAGAGGAATTAATAGAAGGAGTTAAAAAAACAGGAAGAAATATCAATAAAACTTTATTACAGGAGATTGTACGTACAGATCAAAAGGGCAGATATACTTTTAATGAAGATAAAACGATGATTCGAGCAAATCAGGGACATAGTGTTTTAGTAGATGTAGAATTAAAAGAACAAATTCCCCCTGATATTTTATATCATGGAACAGCAACCAGATTTTTAAAAAATATTCAAAAAGAAGGTTTAAAGCCAATGAGCAGATTATATGTTCATTTGTCAAAAGAAAAAGAAACTGCACTAAAAGTTGGAGAACGACATGGAGAGCCAGTGGTATTAAAGATAGATGCAAAAGCAATGTATGAAAACGGAGAAAAATTCTATCTGTCTGCTAATGGAGTATGGCTGACAAAAAGTGTAGCGGTATGTTATTTAAGTGAATAAGTTATCCATTCAACCAAGAAAGTATCAAAATACTATTTGAATATTGTGTCATAAGTCTGTCCCACCGGGCATATAATTACAATGTAAGAACAAAAAGAACAAAAGGCAAAGCGTGAAAAAAGGAGGGATAAATTAAATCAAGGGCAGAACATAGCAAAATATAGATAATAAAAAGGAGGGTAGAATTTAATCGACACTATCAAACACGCTGTTGCTTAGTCGAGTTGTTGTAAAATAAATTTTTAAATCTATTTTACAGCAACTCTTTTTGTATTAGGTCATTTTAATATCTTCTATTTCATCTATTGATTTATCATGATGGTTAAAATCTTCTCATTGACAAACCCAAAATCAAACAGTATGATTGTTATAGTTTTCATTTTAATACAAGGGAGAAAGATTGTCATGGAACAGTATCTAAAGCAAGTAGAGAAGAAAGCAGGCATTTTAGTCGATGCCTTGCCATATATCAGGGATTTTAATGAAAAAATTGTTGTCATTTCTTATAGTTGTAGTAATATTTTAGAATCAAGTACAGAACAAAGAGTAATGAAAGATATTGTCCTGTTAAAATCACTTGGAATGAAACCGATAGTTGTACATAATACACGTATGGGAGCGGATAAATTCAGAGAAAATAAACGGTTTGCAAAGTTATTAGAATTATGTGGAATAAAGGCAGTTGGAATCTGCGGGATTGATTTACAGACTTTGCATATGATGTTAAAAAATAATTATATTCCTGTTGTTACACCAAATGATATTGATGATGAGGAAACAATTCTGCATCCAGAAAATACTTCTATGAAGATTGCAGTACAAATTGGGGCAGAGAAGTTAGTTTATTTATCAGAGATTGCAGGAATTTTAGATGTATCTGATGAAAAAGATTCATCAAAAGTTCTACCATTAGTCACTCTTTCACAAGCAGAAACATTATATCAAGAATATGAATTAAAAAAGGCAGAGGAAGATTTTTTAAGAAAATTGAGAAATGCAATTTATGCAGTGAAAGAAGGAGTTCCACGCGTTCATCTTTTAGATGGAAGAATTCCACATAGTCTTTTATTAGAGTTTTTTAGTATTGATGGGGTTGGAACGGTGATAGTAAAGGATCAAAATCATCTATATTCCCATGAAGTAGCAGCACATCATTATCCGATAAAAAGGGAGGTATAAGTAGTTGAAAGAATTGAAATTTACTGCAATTAAGGACGCACCAATGATACGTGTTTTAGGAAGAACGACACAAGAAAGAGAACCTTTAACATTATTTTGGACAGGCAGTGGATTAGAATTTGGAATTCGTGCAGGGGAACTTTGGGCAGAATTTGTCTCAGATTATAGTCTTTATGAGTCCTGGATTAGTGTTCAAATCAATGGCTCCTTTATCAGCCGTCAAATGCTTTCAAAGGGAATAAATAGGATCTGCATTTTTCGTGGAATGAATCCTGAAAAGGTAAAACAAGTTAGGATTATAAAAGAAACACAGGCAATGGCAGGAGATGAGGATTGTTTATTACAATTTCTTGGATTTTATACGGATGGAGAACTTTTGTCTGCTTTAGAACGGACAATGAAAATTGAATGGATTGGTGATAGTATTACTTCTGGAGAAGGAGCAATAGGATCTATAGAGGAAGAAGATTGGATTCCAATGATTTTCTCTGCTTTTAGAGATTATGCCATTATAGCATCGGATGCTTTAGATGCAGAATACCGAATTATTTCTCAAAGTGGATGGGGAGTATTATCAGGATGGGATAACAATCCTTACTGTGCACTTCCAGATTATTACGAACAGGTTTGTGGACTTTTATCAGGAGAGAAAAATGAAAGATTAGGAGCAAAAAGAAAGTATGATTTTAGTTTATGGCAACCAGATTTTATCGTAATAAATTTAGGAACGAATGATAGTGTAGCATTTCATCAGCCAGAGTGGAGGGAAGAAAAAACAGGAAAAATATGGAAACAAAGGATGAATTTAAAAGGTCAATTTGAGCCAGAGGATATAAAACGATTTGTTCAAAAAGTGATAGAATTTTTAATAACACTTAGAAAATGTAATCCAAGGGCAGAAATTATCTGGGCATATGGGATGATTGATAGTAGTATGCTTCATCCTATCTATGAGGCAGTTGAAAGGTATCGAACAAATACAAATGATTTAAAGATACATCTGCTAATTCTTCCAGAAATGTTAAAGGAAGGTATTGGGGCAAGAAATCACCCAGGAGAACTTTCTCATAAAAAAGTGGCAAAAATTATTACAGAATATATTCAATCGCTGATAGAACGGAAAAAGATTACTAGTACTTAAAGGGGGAAAAAGTATGAAATGGTTAAAAAAAATTCAATATAATTCTCCTGTTATACTTTCTTTTGCGCTAATTTCGTTTTTAGCATTATTATTGGGAAATTTGACAAATGGTTGGACTACTACAAATTTCTTTTGTGTATATCGTTCTTCGTTGCTTCATCCACTTACATATGTACGACTTTTTGGACATGTTTTAGGTCATGCTAATTTAGAACATTATACAAATAATATGTTACTTATTTTACTATTAGGGCCTATGTTAGAGGAAAAGTATGGAAGTAAAATATTACTTATTATGATTAGTTTAACTGCCATTTTAACAGGAGTGTTACATTGCTTATTTTTTTCTAATGGGTTACTTGGAGCAAGTGGCATTGTTTTTATGATGATTATTTTATCTTCCATGGTAAGTTTAGGACAAGGGAGAATTCCATTGACATTAATTCTTGCAGTTGCTATCTATTTAGGACAAGAAGTAACAGGTTTAGTACAAAAAGATAATATATCCCAAATGACTCATATTCTAGGAGGAATTTGTGGAGGACTTTATGGCTTTATTTTATCAAAAAGGAGCAAATAAGATGCTAGAATGTAAAAACTTAATGAAGCGATATATGAATAAGACGGCAGTAGAAGATATTAGCCTAAAAATTGAATCCGGAAAAATTTATGCTTTATTAGGACCAAATGGAAGTGGAAAAACAACTTGGATGAAGATGGCAGCAGGGTTAGTAAAGCCAAGTTCAGGTACAATTTTATTTTATGGAGAAGAAATTGGAAA
Source organism: uncultured Lachnospiraceae bacterium (assembly GCA_947089905.1). Lineage (GTDB taxonomy): Bacteria > Bacillota > Clostridia > Lachnospirales > Lachnospiraceae > MGBC140009. Next base: position 37,455 of record CAMUMG010000003.1, on the reverse strand, counting down.
GAACTCTAAAAAACATATTGCCTATATGTCTACAGAACCTTTTTTTTATTCTTTTATGAATATTAGTGATGTTGGAAGATATTATCAAGATTTTTTTGAAGATTTTGATCCTATCAGATATGATAACTTGCTAAACCGTATGGAACTTTCTAAGAAGGAAAAAGCAAAAGATCTTTCCTCTGGAATGGCAGCAAAACTAAAAATTGCTGTTACATTAGCCAGAAGAGCACAACTGTTTTTATTAGATGAACCACTGAATGGAATTGATATTATTGCAAGAGATCTTATTATTACAACCATTTTGGAAGTTGTAACTGAAAAGAATACAGTTATCATGTCAAGCCATTTAGTAGATGAGTTAGAAAAAATAATTCATCATGCCATTTTTATTAAAGAAGGAAAAGTAGCTTTAAGCGGAGAGGTAGAACAGATTCGAAAAGAACAAGGTAAGTCAATCGTAGATCTCTATAAACAAATCTATGCTTAGAAAGTATGATAAATACAATAAGGGGGAAGTATGCTAAAATTAATGAAATATGAGCTTAGAAAACAGATGTTTTCTAAATTAATTATTCTAATTGGAATTGCTATCTTAGAAACTTATTTTTTATTTGGTGTATTAAAGGAAGATGAAAAAGTAATTGCAAAAGCGATTAGTATTTTTATTTTTGCTACAACCATTGCCATTTTTTATGTCGGTGTGGAGAGTATTTCTGTTTTTAATAGAGATTTAAAAACAAAACAAAGTTATATGCTCTATATGATTCCATATTCTACTTATTCCATTGTTGGAGCAAAAATAATAGCAGCATTTTTGCAGATTGTTTTTACAGGACTTTTGTTTTTAGGCGCAATTATAGTAAACTTCATAGTGATATTTGCAAGATTTACAGACACAAAAGAAATTTTTCGTATGTTAAAATTGTTATTTCAACAGCTCTTAGAAGTAACCTTAGATCTTCCATATCTTTTTTCTTTCTTTTTCTTTCTTTTCTTTTTATGGATGACGCTTGTATTATGTGGAATGTTTGCGATTTCATTAAGCAGTACTTTTCTTGCAAATAATCGATTTCGTACACCAGTGAGTATTGTGGTTTTTCTTCTTTTTCTTCGTTTGATTAGTTTTCTGTCAAACGTGATACTTCCATCAGGGACATCTCAATGGAAAGATTGGGTTGAACCTTTAGTTACAGGAATATATCTAGGAGTGGTATCTATACTGTTATATATTGGGACAGCTTGGATGTTAGACAAAAAAGTAAGTGTGTAAATATATCAGATGAGGCATGAAATCCTGTATCAATAATAGGATTTCATGCCTCATCTGGTATTCTTCCAATGGATTGTATTGAGTATAATTATATAGAACGTATTTTTTTAAAAAAGGTCTGAATGTGATCTAATCTTGCAGTCATAGAGGAAAGTAATAAATCAAGAATAGTGATTGCAGCCATACTTTCTACAACTACAACGGCACGCGGAACAATTACAGGATCATGTCTACCATGAATTTGTATTGTAGTTGGCTCTCCGGTTGTAGTCACCGTTTTTTGTTCTTTTGCAATAGAAGGGGTTGGTTTTATAACAGCACGAAAAATAATTTCAGAACCATCACTAATTCCTCCTAAAATTCCTCCTGCATGATTAGAATATTTTTGAATTTTACCATTTGAACACATAAAACTATCATTCATTTCAGAGCCTAGATGTTCAGAAAATGCGAAGCCTTCTCCAAATTCAATTCCTTTAACTGCACCAATGGACATAACTGCTTTTGCAAGACAGGCATCTAATTTTTGAAACACAGGATCTCCAATTCCGGAGGGAAGTCCATTTATAATACATTCGATAATGCCGCCTGCAGAATTTTGTTCTTGTAAAACAGAAGATAAATATTCTTCTGCCTGTGCAGAAGCAGTAAGATCAGGCATAAACAGAGGACTAGAAAGTATATTTTCTTTTTTACATCTGGAATAATCTACAGAAATAGAACCAATTTTTTTAGTATAGGCACAAACTTCTACTCCTAATGTTTTTAATACTTCACAGGCAACTGCACCAGCGGCAACTCTTGCTGCAGTTTCTCTTCCAGAGGATCTTCCGCCTCCTCGATAGTCACGAAATCCATATTTTTGATCATAAGTAAAGTCGGCATGTCCTGGTCGATAATAGTTCGAAAGTTCAGAATAATCCTGAGAACGTTGAGATTCGTTTGTAATCATCAAAGAAATAGGAGTTCCTGTTGTTTTTCCCTCAAAAATACCTGAAAGAATCTGAATTGTATCAGACTCTTTTCGTGGAGTAGAATACTTTGTTTGTCCAGGTTTTCTGCGATCAAGATAAGCTTGAATTATGGAAGTATCTAAAGATAATCCAGCAGGACAACCATCTATAACTACTCCAATTCCTGTTCCATGTGACTCTCCCCAAGTGGACATAGAAAAGATTGTTCCTAAAGTAGAACCTGCCATATAATACACCTCTTTCTTCTTTCATTTATACGATTTAGTATATCGAAAAGTTGAAGAGGTTGCAAGAACTTCTATATAAATTTAAAAGCAGGTGTTCGAAATTACTCGAACACCTGTTAATATAAAGCAGAAAAAAATTAGCAGCAGCCAGTTCCACATCCACAGTTACATCCGCAGTTTCCACCACCGATGCCAATTCCGCCATTACCACAGAAGCAGAGGATGAGTAAAATCCAGATGATACAACTGCAATCACCACCTAAGATAGAACCACCACCGCAGCCGCCACATCCACAGTTGCAGCCGCCGCCACAGCTTCCGCCGCCGATTCCAGTATTTCCATTACCGCAGAATAGGAGAATGATCAAAATGATCCAAATTGAATTATTACTTTCGCATCCACATCCACAGTTACATCCACAGTTGCATCCACCGCCGCAATTTGTTGCTGATAAATCACTCATGATAAATCCTCCAAAAGAAATTTATTTTTACAATGTATATTATGTACTACGGCTTGCCTTATTTCCTCAAACTATGAAAAATTTCACGGATTTTCTTCTTACATATTAACAGGACAATAAAAAAAGAGTTGTTGTAAAATAGATTACAACAACTCCTATCATATAACAGCTTTTTAAATAGAAAGTAGTTTTCTAATATTTAGTAATCCAGCCCCTTGTTCTTCTTCTGGACGTCCTAAATCGTCACAACTATCCCAAAGTTTTTCCTTGATTTCTTTTGGGGTTAACTTAGGATAAATAGAAAGTAGTAGTGCAATGGCTCCTGAAACCATAGGAGTTGCCATAGAAGTTCCACTTTTAACTACATAGAGGTGTTTATTTCCATACCATCCTCCAGCTAGACCACAGCTTACGATATTACCTGCAGGAGCGACTAAATCTGGCTTGCGGATACAATGTAAAATAGGTCCTCTACCAGAATAGTTTTGAATTATTTTTCCGTTGATTGATACAGGGATGGTATCATCTGCAGCACCTACTGTAATTACAGTGCAGCTACTACCAGGAGCACAGATACTTCCATGATCTGGTCCCCCATTTCCGGCTGCTGTAACAACAACAATTCCGTCATTCCAAACCTGTTCCACTTCTTCCATTAACTGTTCAATATCTTCTTTTGCAGTATCTTTTCCTGTTCCAAAAGAAAGATTTACAATTTGAATACCAAGATGTTCTCGTTCTTTTCGAATCCAACGAAGTGCATGTAGAACTTCTAAAATGTCGCCTTCTCCACGGTAGTTTAATACTTTTCCAATAACCATATGACATTCAGGAGCAATTCCACAATAATATCCTCCTGATGCAAGACCAGTACCTCCTAAAATTCCGCAGATATGACTACCATGTCCGCAGTCATCATAATATTGCTTTCTATCATATAAAAAGTCCCGAAATTTTATAATTCGGTCTTTTCCTTTCCAATCAGGATGTTTACATGCGCCACTATCGAGGATAGCAACACAAACACCTTTTCCAAAAATACCATTTTGATAAGCATATTCTGTATGGAGAATCTCGTGAACCCGATTCAAGATTTTCCCTCCTAAGTTCTTTTATTTACCATATTCTAAGAGAAGAAGATACGTTCCCATGTTTGATAGATAAGTTTCAAGGGACAAGATTAACTGATAGTTAAGAAATATTAACTGATACATTCTTTACTTACCTAAAATCTTCAGTATAATAAAAAATAGTACAAATAAAAGGAGTGAAGATATGAAGGTAAGTACAGGAGATATTATATATGCACTTCGGAAGGGTAGAGGGTTAACACAAGAACAACTTTCTGTTCAGATGAATGTTTCTACAGTAGCGGTATCTAAGTGGGAAAACGAAATTTCGATGCCAGATATTTCAATGTTATGTAATTTAGCGGATTATTTTGAAGTCACAGTAGATGAATTATTAGGACGTAAAACAAAACAATTAGAGGAAGTGTGTGGATATAAAGAGGAGGAATTGTATTCTTATATAATTGCTGAAGATCTGATTATGCTATGTAATATAGCAAGAGAAAAGGGATTACTTGCAATAGAAGAACAGATAGAAAAACTAAAGAGTAAAGAGCCATTTTTACAGTTTGCCTGTACTTTTGCATTAAATTTGTGTCAAACATCTTTTGGAACTCCTGAACGAATTCGTTTGTTACTTTTACATTATGCTGCTAGTGAAAGGCTTACAAAAAAGGAAACAGTTAGAAAAAGATCAGATTATGAGATGATAGCAGAAGTGATTCCTGAAATTTTTTTAGGTGAAAATGTGGAATGTCTAAAGGAACTCATTGCTTCTTTTCTTGGAAGGGATCTTCGAAATAGACTGCTACAAGAAGGATTTTTGAAAGAAAAAGATAAGATGCTGAAAGAAGAAATTTTACAACAGATCAAAGAAAAAGATGCTTATTGTGAAGAAACAGATTTATTTTTAGAATTAGAGAAAGAAGAGGATTTGACAATCCAACTGCTTTTACGACAGTTAAATAATACAGAAGTAACAAGCGTTTTAATCGGATCAAATGGAGCAGTTGGAAAACGGATTTTTGAAAATTTGTCCCAACGATTAGCCTATTTTATTTATGAGGATATGAAACTATTTCAAGGAACAAAAGAAGAACTTTTAATAGATGAAAGACATGTACTAGAAGTTTATCACGCATTAAAGAGAAAAAATAAAGTTTTATTGGAAAATGAATAGTTTAAAGGGTTTCATAAAACAATAATTTTATGAAACCCTTTAAATAGTGGTTAGTTACTTTAATCATCTAAAATAACTAAAGTATCATCTGCTTTAATAATTACTTCTCCGCTTGGAAGGACAACTTCATCCTTTCGCTTTACAAATACGATGACAGAATGAGGAAGGGATAATTCGGATATCTTTTTATTACACCATTCATGTCCCTTATCAATAGGTAATTCATATAACTCTACAGACTGTTCTTCTGTATATTTGGTCGTACTTAAAATAATCTCATCTCCATCTTCAATACAGGTATTTCCTTTAGGAATAATTTTGCTTCCTTTTCGAAAAATAACAGCAATTCGAACATCAGGAGGTAAAAGAATCGTTTTAATTTCCTGATTTGCCCAAGGATGTTGATTGGTTACTTGTGTCTGCAAAAAAGAAACTTTTGTTTCATTTGAATAATCGTTAAATGTTTTCATAACGTTTTCACTATCATCAATCATCTGTAATTTTTTTGCAACCCAAGGCAACAATGTTCCCTGAATTCCTATTGAGAGTAAGACGATACAAAAGGCAATATGAAAAACATCATATTTTGTATATACACTGCTTACTCGTACCATGATAGCAAAGACAATAGAAGTAGCACCCCGTAATCCAGCCCAAGATACCATAAGCTGTTGGGATATTTTTGCACGAAAAGGTGACAGAATAAGAAAAACGGCTGCCGGGCGTGCAATAAAAGACAGAAATAAAAAGATTAAAATAGCAGGACCAATGATAGTTTTCATCTGAGATGGAAATGCAAGTAATCCTAATAAAAAGAAAATAAACATCTGCATCAGACCAGTAGCACCATCAAAAAAGTGAACTAATGCCTTTTTATTTGGAATTTTTTGATTTCCTAGAACAATACCAACAATATAAGCACTTAGATATCCATTTCCCCCTAAACAGGTAGGAAGAGCATAAGAAAGTAATGCTACTGCGACAAGAAAGATAGAGTCAAAACCTTCATTGTCAAATTGAAAGCGAGTAAGTACAAAGAGTGCAATAAAAGAAACCAATATTCCAAATAACGTTCCAAAAAATACTTGTGAAAAGAGGGTTGAGAGTATGGAAGTGATTTTAACAGGATGACTTATCATGTCAAGAAGCAGAATTGTCATCATATATGCCCAAGGATCGTTACTACCACTTTCTAGTTCTAACATAGAAGCTGTACCATCTTTTAAGTTTAATTTTTTACTACGCAATAGAGAAAAGACAGAAGCTGCATCTGTAGAACCTAAAACCGCTCCGATTAAAAGTCCCTCATATAATTGAATTTTTAGAATGAAATGGCAGAAAAATCCCACAAAAAAAGCAGTCAGAATAACACCTATAGAAGAAAGCAAAAGAGAACGTTTGGCAATTTTTTTAGCTTCATTCCAGTTGGTTCCAAATCCACCATAAAAGATAATAAAGATTAAAGCAATCGTACAAAACTGTTCTACAAATTTAAAATTTTCAAATTCAATATGAAATAGTCCATCAGAACCAAAGAACATTCCAAGCAAAATGAAAGCAAAAAGCATTGGAATTCCTACTTTTGTAGAAAGTTTATTACATAAAATACAGGCAATAATAACAAAAGCCACAAGTAAAAGAGTAAAAGTCAAATAAAAATCCCCCTTTCTTATGATATCAGAATACCATTTTCTACTATCATACCATATTCTTAACCAAAAAGAAAAGGGGAAAATCTTATATTGTTTTTATTTGAAATAAACTGACACCATGTTCTGGAAGTGTTATAGTTAAATGATCGCTATTTTCTTGTATAGATTCTTTTGTCCAAAGTTCTGTTAATTGTTTCCCAAGAAATGTTTCGAATCCAAGTTCTTTTGCAGATACCTCAATGATATGCTCTCCACTAAGATGAAAAAGTGCTAAATACGAACACTTTTCAGAACAATCATCTGCCTTCCAAATAGCAGTATGTTCATCATGTCTAACTTGTCTTGCATTACGTGAAACAGTAAGAAGTTTTAAAACATCATCATTTGTAATTAGAGATAATGTCCAATCATCTAATTTAGTAAGTTCTGCGCCTAACATCATTGGAGAACGGAATAGACACCAAAGAGTAATCATCGTTTTTTGCTCTTCTTTGGTAAAGTTAGTATCTCGCTCTTTTCCAAAACCCTTTCCAAGTTTGCCAATAGGTAACATATCACAGTCAGGAAAACAACCTTCACCAACATGATATTGCCAATGTTCGCAACGTTTAAACATCTGTAAAAGTAATTCCCATTGATCCCAAAAATCGTCAGTAATTCTCCACATATTAGCATATGTTTCATATTGCCAAGCTTCACTTAGTTTGGCAGGTCCAGGCGAGAGACTTAAAACGATTTCCCGTCCTGTCTTAAGAATTGCATTATGTAATAGTTCAATTTCTTTTTTAGCAGATGGCATATCCATCCGACAGATATCGTCACACTTAATAAAATCTACTCCCCATGAAGCATAGAGTTTAAGAATAGAGTCATAATATTCTTGTGCACCAGAGGCGTCAGGACGAATTCCATACATATCTGGATTCCAAGAACAAATAGAAGAAGGATCGGCAATCTCATCAGCAGTGTGTGTACTTTCTAGGATAGGAAGATGTCTATGTGCAGCTTCTCTTGGAATTCCACGCATAATATGAATTCCAAATTTTAAGCCAAGACGATGGATTTCTTCTGCTAATGGAGCGAAACCTTTCCCATTTTTCGAACAAGGGAAACGATCTGGGCATGGTAAAAGTCTTCCATATTCATCCATTGCCATTTTACTAAATGGAATATATTGATATTGATCTCGTTTTGAACCAGTATCATAAGCGTACCATTGAATATCAACTACAATATACTCCCATCCATGTTTTTTCAGATGTTCTGCCATATAAACAGCATTATTTTTCACATCCATTTCCGTTACAGTAGTGTCATAATAATCATAACTGTTCCAACCCATTGGTGGATTGATAGCAAACTTATTTTTATCCATAAATGAACCTCTTTTCTAGCTTTTGGCATATCCTTTCTTTTTTATTATACTTCTATTCTTTTAAACTTCAAGAGTTTTTTGACCGAAATTCTTCCCGATACTGTGTGGGAGTAAGATGTTCATATTTTTTAAACTGCCGCATAAAATGTAGTTCATTTTCATAGCCACAAAAAAGTGCTAAAGATTGAATGGACATATCTGTAGTGCGAAGATAAAATCTGGCATTTTTAAGTCTTGCCTGAATAACTTCCTGCATACAAGAAATGCCAAATAACTCTTTATATAGATGTTGAAAATAAGAAGGACTCATATGAACTTGGTCTGCCATATGAGTGACTGTCCATTGTTTATGTGGGGTATTGAGTAATTCCATCCGTAGTTTATTCATACACGGATAGTATTTATGTGTGGCTTGAGAACTTGTAATAGAAGAAACCATAGAATCCAAACTATATAGTAAAGAGTGCATTAAAGAATCCAGAATTTGTTCTTTCCAGATATTATTTCCCAACTTTTCCTGAACAATCATTCTAGTATACTCAGAGAGTAATCCACAAGAGGGAAGTACAATGGGAGTATCAAATGGAATAATAAAAGAGTCAAAAATGTTTTCTTCTTCTGTAATATCAAAATGAATCCAATCATCATTATACTTTGAATTCTTGCTGCCATAATGGACATAGGAATATTTTTTATATAATAAAACCGTATTCGGAACAATATCTTGTATTTGACCATTTTGTTCAAAAAAGGCTTTTGTCTTTATAATAAGAAGCATATAATCCGTTCCACCATTGGGACGTCGGATATCCAATGGAGTTTGATGTCTAGATTCATAGCCACAGTTAAATATTTGTATCATTGATTCCTCCAATAGTTCATAGCAAATTCAGCAGAAAAAATCAGTTATCTACAGTTTACGTAATTGTGATTTTTCTGTCAATAGGGTATGATAAATTAAACACGACAAACGCAAGAATCTATTTTTATTAGAAATCTGAAAGCAGATATCCAAAAATCTGATAAATTAAGAAAGGAAGAGATGAAAATGGAAGAAAAGAAAGCAGAGTGGATTAGTAAAACGACAGAAAAGTTAAAAGAAAAAGTAGCATGGGTCAGTACTCGTTCTGAAAATAAAATTCCCTATACGACAGTCAATAAAGTTCATGATGATAAGAGTATTCCAAGCACTTCACAAGATGATGGACTAAACTGGTGGTGTAATGGATTTTTTGGTGGAATGATGAGTTTAATGTATCATGAAACAAAGCAAGAACGTTACATAAATATTGTAAGAGGAATAGAAGAAAAGTTAGATACATGTTTTTCTAATTTTAATGGGCTACATCATGATGTTGGTTTTATGTGGCTTCCGACGGCAGTTGCGGATTATCGTCTGACTGGCAATCTCGTTTCAAAAACAAGAGGGCTTCATGCAGCATCCTTATTAGCAGGACGCTTTAATCCTACTGGAAATTTTATACGTGCATGGAATGATCCAAAGCCAAAAGATAGCAGTAACAAAGGTTGGGCAATTATTGATTGTCTACTTAATATTCCGCTTTTATATTGGGCAAGCGAGGAAACCAACGATCCAAGATTTCGTCAAATTGCAATGCTTCATGCAGATACTGCAAGAAAGTATTTTGTACGCCCAGATGGTTCTGTACGACATATTGTAGAATTTGATCCAGAAACCGGAGAGATGATAAAGGATTATGCAGGACAAGGATATGCACTGGGATCTAGTTGGACAAGAGGACAAGCTTGGGGATTATATGGATTTGTCATGAGTTATATTCATACAAAAAAACAGGAATATCTTGATACAGCAAAACAGATTGCCCATTATTTTATTTCAAATATTCCAGAGGATGGATTGATTTTAGCAGACTTTAGACAGCCAAAAGAGCCAGTATGGTATGATGACAGTGCGGCAGCTATTGCAGCAAGTGGTTTACTTGAACTATCAAAACAATGTGACAGTGTAGATGCACAAATTTATGAAATAGCTGCATTAAAACTTCTTATAGCATTAGATCAAAATCACTGTGATTATACAAAAGACAATGACGGAATTGTACAAAATTGTTCTGTAGCGTATTATGGTGAACATGAAATAAATTTAATCTATGCAGATTATTTCTTTTTAGAAGCAATGTTAAAACTAAAAGGAACCGATTTCTTTTTATGGTAGTAAGTTAGGAGTTGATGCAAAATATAATTTTATTTTGCATCAACTCCTAATTATCCTTTAAGAATTAAGCATTTTTTTAACCTTTTCGAGTTCTTCTTCGTTTTGTTGTGTATCGTCTTCTTCTTTAGAAAGAAGAGAGTACAACCAATTTTGATAGTATTCTCTTTTTTCTTCATCCAAACCGTTTAAGTGTAGAATACTTACAAGATAAGTGGTTAAAAAGAAACAATAGGAATCATTAAAAATTCTTTCTTCAAAGTCACAAAATAATTGATATACTTCATGAAAACATTCTGGATATTGAATGGTTTGATAGCTAAGTAAGGTTAATGCAGCCAAAACAGGCCAATCGAGTTGACCGAATAAGATCTGTTTTAGACTTGTAGAAGGAATTTGTTCTTCTCTTTCATCTAAAGCAGCAAGTAAAAAGACCGCTGCATATTGAACCCGCATTAGCCATTGATCCATTGGATAATCTTTATTGGAAAGGTTAGGGGGAAAAACCATAACCCCTTCTAAAGAATCTCGATCGGTTTGAGTTAATTCTAATGCAAGCTCCTGTGCCTGTTCATACCATTCTGATAAGGAATAGGCAGTAGCAGCAAGACGAAAGACTATTTCTTTTACCTTTTCATTTGGAGGCTTGACATTAGGAGTAAAGGAATAAGATTTATCATAATTCCAAAGACGAAAAGGTTTGGATATATTAGCATCTTTAACTGGCTCTAAAAATGGAGGATCAGGCTCTTTATGACAAATTAACTGCCAATTTATTGGATTTTGATCATAATTAGAAAGATAGAGGCAAATAGCTCGAATAGCACTTGGACTTTCTAAACAACTCACTGCAGTACGCATCGATTTTGTATCAGAGTTTGGATTAGGAACAGTAAGAGAATGAAGATCACTGCCAAGTTTTTCTGCATTATTCGTACTAAACTGATATAATAAATTGGTTAGTGCTTCTTGACTAAAAGGAATTTGATCATAAAACAGAGATTCTTCGGGATAGAGTTTATCATAGAGCTTGTCTAAAAGTTCTTTAGCACGAGAGTTTTCATTGTGCTTTTTTGTATATTCGATTAATTGCTCAAACATCTTGTCTGATTCTTCATCATTTAAAAGATATCTGCTATAATAATACGAAGGTTTAGCCCATTCATCTTCTTCTACTTCCATTGCTAAAGCATAATACTGTGCTGCTTTAGCATAATTTTCATGAAGCAAAAAAACATCTCCCATATCATTACAAATGGAACGCTCGTCTGGATTAATGGAAATACTAAGTTGTGTATATTTTTCCATTTCATCAAGTTCATCCATTTCTTTATAACAAAGAGCAATAAAGTTAGCATTAATTGCGGTTGGAGATTGTTCAAAGCCTTTTTTTGCTTCTGATAAAGCTTTGTCATAGCGTTTTAAACGACGATATAACATAGAGGTCATAACATATTTATCAAGAGGCAGTGCACTGGCTTGTTCTTTGGTTAAAGGCTCTAAAAATTCAATTAATTTTTCATAAATAGTAGCATTGCAGTTATTTGCGTAAAAGTCCATTTGATTCATACAACCGCTGATAACAAGAGCAATAACAGAAGGAGAAATAGGTTCTTTTGTAGTAAGTAACCACTCAGCAATCCATGGAAAATAATAGGCATTTGGAATAGCACGAATTACCTGAACAAGAGTAGAAATAGCATCTTGAGTTTTTCCTGCCTTCCAAAGAAAGTAAGCCTTTAAAGCAACAACCGCATAATATTGTGACTGTTCTGTTTCAAAATAAGAAAAAATTTGTTCCTTTTTTAAATCCCAAACGGTATCTGCTTGTGAAAGCCATTCTTTACATTCAGGATTAGAACTGATTGCACATGCAAGATGAAAAAGTGCATGACTATATTTTTTTCGTTTCATTTCCTGATAAAAAATTGCCATATCTTCTTCTGGAGAGGGTACAGAATTTTGAGGATGATTTTTGGAGTTCAATATGATATTCCCTTCTTTCGTTTAAAAATATTTATTGCAATTTAATTATATATTTTTTTGTTAAAAATTACAATGAATATTTGTTCGAATATCTCTTAGGAAAAAAGATGGAGATTTTGTGAATATACTTGATTAAAAGAAAAAAATATGATATGTTAATAGTATATCAAAAGGATATGTTTTTAGGAAATTATTGGGAGTATTTTAGAAAGGAGAAAAAATATGAATTGGTGGAAATTAATGGAACTCCTTATGTTGACAACAGCAGTTACTGTATGCGGAAAAGAATCCGTTTCCATTAGAGAACTAGAAACACAGACAACAGGAACAGCAGAAGAGATCCTAGTTCGCAAAGTAGAATTTGATTTTGATGAAGACGAAGATGAAAATGTAAAAATTGAATTTGATACAAAAGTTCGCTATAAGAATCCAACAGTTACCATTACAGATAATACAGGGGTTCAATATGACGCTGAAATTGTGGAACGAGATTGGGATGATATGGAACTTTGGGTAGATGGTCTTTCCAAAGATGGTATCTATACAATAGAGATAAATGGTATTAAAGAAAGAAATGCTAAAAATTTTGGAACACTAAAAATTGAAGCACAGACTGAAAGACAAATAGATGAACAAAAATTTTATGAAGATGAAATCACAGTGACATCATCAGGAATGGATAGAAATATTTATATAGAGGATATAGAGGTTGAATGGACTTCCAATGGGAAAAATATAATTGATATTGATTTTATTACAAAAGTTTCTTATGAAAAACCAACAGTTACAATCAAACACGGAAAAGACACTCAAAAAGCTACTATTAGAGAAAGAGATCAAGACGATATAGAACTTATAGCAACTGATCTAAAGCCGGGAGAAACGTATACAATTACGATTGACGGAATTAAACCAAGTAAAACAAAACAGACAGGAACTTTAACAATACAATTACAGTTAAGAGAAGAAATTACAGATACTAAAACAGATCCTTCCAGTACAACAGTCGCTAGACTAAAAGAAGCAGAGTATGATAGAGAAGATGAAGAGTTAGAATTAAAGTTTGTTCAAAAAATCATATGTTCAAAAGACTGTTCTGTCATAGTAACCGATCGTTTTGGAAAAGAACAAGAGCTATATATTTTAGAAATTGAAAAAGATGAAATTAAAGTAGATACCAGTGAAATAGAATTAGGTTCTTCTTTTGAATATAAAATTTCTGGAATAAAAACAACGAAAGAAACTTCATATGGAACTCTTAGTGGAAAGATTGTACCAGACAGAGATTAAAATTATTTAGTACAGCCAGAAAATCTTAATAAAAGATAATACAAAACTACAAAAGAGAGTAAATTCTTAAAATTTATAGGATTTACTCTCTTTTCTTTGTTTTCGATTGTCAAGTCAGGAATAGAAATTTATAATTTTGAAATAGGATGTGTTTTTAAACAATAAATGCGGGAAACTTGTAAAATGAATAAATAAATTTCTGAATTTGTATGTTTTCTTATTGAAATAATATTAAAAAGGAGTTAAAATAATCGATAGGATGTTCGATATCCTATTATTAATCATGGAGGATGTATGAATGAGGATACAACAAGAGACAATCGAAGAAAAAATAGTCAGCTTATTAGTCTCATTAGGGCTTTCTGAGGATGTAGCAGAACTGACAATTCCCTATTTTACAGACACAGAAAAAAAAGAACTTCCAAAAGAATTAATTGAAAAATTGCCAAAACTAAATTTATCAAATCTTACACAACAACAGAGAGAAAAGTGTACAGAAGTTCAGAAAGAAATTAAAAATGAAGTTTTACAATGGAAGTTGATCAATGTCCTATATCAAATGGCAGGAGCAGCAGCATATTATCCATTAAAGTATCGCTCAGCAAGTTATAGCTATACAAATGATTTTACACTTATAAAAGAGCTTCTAAAATTAAATGTATCCAGAGAAAAGCTTCTTAATATTTCGGCAGAACAATATGTATTTTCTACGGGCTCTTATAATTGGGATTTAATCTGTAGATGGATAGGAGAAACAAAAGTTTTAGCAGAAGAGATTCCGGGACTTTTAGAAAACTGTAGTAAGGATGCTTCCAATGGAAAAATATTTTTACTTAACATTTACTTTTATTTAAAAGAACAACAAGAGGGATATATTCCAGCAAAACAAGATCCAGAACTTTTTAAAAAGTTTGAAAATCTTATTTCAAAAAATATGGAAACCATTTTTAATATTACATTTACAGAAGAAGAGAATAAAATATTTTATGATTATTTACAAGATAATACAAATCAAAGTGTTCCATCTATTTTGCAGACAGCACTAAAAAGTAAATCTATCAATAACTATTTAATAAGATTATTAGTAGGCGGGGCATTTCTTCATCATAAATTTTCTACCATATTGAAAAATTTTGTACGAATGGCACTGGAACTAAGATATGAAGCTATATTAACACATGCAAAGCTAGAAACAGCACTGCCAATAACATTTTGGACAGAGTATGAAATGGATTTTGATGAAAACTTTCCTGTGCCAAGTAGCTATTACTATTATTGGCTTGCAACAAAGAACGACTATAATCTTTTAAAGAAAAAAGCACAGCAAAATGAGTCTAAGTTTTTAAATGCAATAGAAGAAGTTATTAAAAAGTATTCTATTGAAATAGCAACAAGAATGATAATGATAGTAAAAGAACAAAACGGTTCAGTTAATGAAAAACTGGAAACATTAATGACACAAATGCAGCAAAAAGTAAAAAATAAACTCTTTGATGTCATTTATAACGATCGCCAATATAATAAAGATTTGATTAAAAATTATTTAGAGGGAACAGAACCACTTTCTTCTTTGTTAGCAAAAGAGGATGAGATACAAAAGGATGGAAAGTGGATTGCATATTATCAGTGGAATGAAAGTTGTACAAGTTATATAAAAACATTTGGAGAAGATGAATTTTATGAACGACTTTTGATCTATATCACAGTTGCTACTAAAACATTTTCTCATTATGGTTATCTGGTACAAAGAATCAGAGACAATCACGAAGATAATTTTTCTTTTTTACATAAGTTATATCAAGTTTATATAAAACATGGGCTGTCCATTTCCTATTTGATTAAAATTGCTGAATCTTGCGATCATTTTTATGATACAAGTTTTGTAGAAAAATTAAAAGAACAAATGGAAAATATACTTTCAGAATATGCCAAAGATCATAAAGAAGAATTGATAGGAATAATAAAAACATGTATTCCAATGGGAAGAATTATAATACTGAAAGCACTTTTAAAAGCAGATGAAACCAATATTTCTATCTTGTATGATTATTTTTCAGATGCCTCAAAACAGGTAAAAGAAGCATTAGTAACTCTATTAAAAGATCGAAAAGAAGAAAAAGAGCGAATCGTACAAAAACTCTCTTCTAAAAAAGCAGCTGAACGAGAGACGGCTATGGCTATTTTATGTGAGAATAAAACTGATCCAGAGTATAGAGAAATTTTAGAAAATGCACTCAAGACAGAAAAGAGCGAAAAACTTGCTTCCTATCTAAGAAATCAACTAAACATATCAGAGGCTAAAGAAGAAGGCGAAGAAACAAAAGCAGAAGAAACGCTAGAAGGATATGTAAAAGAATTACTCAAAGGAAATCGAAAACGTTCACTTGCTTGGCTGTATGAAACTCCAATGCCAGTTGTACATAACACAAAAAAAGAAGAAATATCAACAGAATATATGCAGGCAGTTCTACTTAGCTATTCCAGCTTAAATCCAGCAGGTATCAACCAAAAGACGAATCTTTTGACAGAGGGATTAGAGAAAAAGGATTTGGAAGAGTTTGCACAGACATTATTTGATCGCTGGCTCAATAAAGGGGCAGAATCAAAGAAGAAATGGGTACTTTATTTTGTTTCTGTCTATGGAGGAACCCCAATGGTGGAACGATTAAAGTACCAGATTACAGAGTGGCCAAAACAGGCAAGAGGAGCAATTGCAGTAGATGCTGTAAAAGCACTGGCATGTAATGGAGGTTCGGTTGCTCTAATGATAGTAGATAATATTTCAAGAAAATTTAAGTATCGTCAGATTAAGGAAGCAGCAAAGACGGCCCTGACACTGGCAGCAAAGGAACTGGGAGTTTCTGTAGAAGAACTTTCTGATCGGATTGTACCAGATTTAGGATTTGGACAAGACGGTTCTCGTACATTTTCTTATGGTTCTCGCAGTTTTCAAGTAATTATCACACCTGCCTTAGAATTAGAAGTCTTTGATGAAAAAAATAAGAAATTAAAAACACTTCCATCTCCGGGGGCAAAGGATGATAAAGAGCAATCTAAACAGGCATATCAGGAATTTAAAGAGATGAAAAAGCTATTAAAGACAACGATTGCCTCTCAAGAGTCCAGATTGGAGTTTGCACTTTCTACAGAGCGAAAATGGTCTGTGAAAGCATGGAAGGCACTGTTTGTTGAAAATCCGATTATGCACCAGTTTGCAATGGGATTAATTTGGGGAATGTATCAAGAGGGAGAAATACAAGAAACATTCCGCTATATGGAAGATGGAACATTTAATACCGTAGAAGAAGAGGAGTATGAACTTCCAGAAAACGGAAAGATTGGTTTGATCCATCCATTGGAAGTATCCAAAGATCTTATAGAAGCTTGGAAGGAACAACTGACAGACTATGAGATTACACAGCCAATTATTCAATTAGAACGAAATATTTATGAAGTAGAGCCACAAGAAGAAGAGAAAAAAGAGTTAGAACGTTTTGGAGGATATGTAATCAATCATCTTTCTTTTGCAGAAAAACTAATGGCAAACGGCTGGAATAGAGGCTCTGTTTTAGATGGAGGCGGTTATTATACTTTTTACAAAGAAGAACCCGAACAAGATGTTGCAGTTGAACTAGAGTTTTCAGGAGCTTGGGTTGGCGGTGATAATGAAGATATTACGATTTATGAGATCAGATTTTATAGACCGGGAACAGTAAAATATGGAAGCTATATTTATGATACAATTAAACCAGAAGACGCCTATGCCCTAAAAGATGTGCCAAAGCGGTTTTTCAGTGAAACAGTATATCAGCTTACAAAACTGCTTAGTACAAGCAGCAGAAAAGATTCTGATTGGAGAAAAAAAGAGCATTATTATTATTAATTATTGTTATGTCAAAAATGCCATAAGGATGGAGAAGGAAGGATATGAGTAAAGAATTAATTAAACCGCCAGTGGAAGTGCGGTATGAACAAGAGTTAGAGGCACTTAAAGTAAATGATACATCAGAAAAACCGATTGGCTGGAAGATGTCGCCTAAAGCAGTAAGAACATTTATTTTAGGAAGTGAAAAGCCAATTTTCTATAAAGAAAAAGAGATTATCATAAAAAAGAAGTTTTTTGGAAATGATGCTTTAATTGAACGCTGTATTATTACATTAGCCGGAAACAGAGGATTGATGCTGGTAGGAGAACCCGGAACAGCAAAAACAATGTTAAGTGAATTATTATCGGCAGCAATCAGCGGTGTTAGTACAAATACAGTACAAGGAACAGCAGGAACAACTGAGGATATGATAAAATATACTTGGAATTATGCACTGTTATTAGAGAAAGGCCCAGTAAAAGAAGCATTAGTTCCTTCTCCACTCTATATTGGCATGGAACAGGGAATTTTGACAAGACTTGAGGAGATTACCCGCTGTCCAGCAGAAATTCAGGATAGTTTAATTAGTATTTTAAGTGATAAGGTGCTCAATATTCCAGAACTTTCAGAGGAGTCGTATTTATTTGCAAAACCCGGTTTTAATGTGATTGGAACAGCAAATACAAGAGATAAGGGTGTAAATGAAATGAGCAGTGCTCTAAAGAGAAGATTTAATTTTGAAACAGTAGCTCCAGTAAAAGAAGTATCGCTTGAAAAACAGATTATCATGAAAGAAGTAAATGAACTGGCACAGCAAAGTCATATTGAAATGGAAGCAGAAGAAGAGGTTGCTCAGTTATTGGCATCTACGTATCATGAACTTCGTGAAGGAATCTCTTCTTTGGGACATCGTATTGATAAGCCCTCTGCTGTGATGAGTACAGCAGAGGCGGTATCTGTCTATTTTCAGACCATGATGACAGCATATTATTATGGAGATAAAACGATTGATACTGGATGTCTTGTTCAAAATTTGCTTGGAGCAGTTTTAAAAGAAAGCAGAGATGATTTAGATAAATTAAAAGGATACTTTAATACAGTAATACGTGAAAAGAGTGATAAGGAGGGCGGTATATGGAAGGATTATTACGAAGCGAGGAGATGGCTGAGATAGAAGAACTTGCTCTGGCTGCCTTCCCGCCAGATGGAGAATATAATTCTTCATCTAATATAATCTTTTTTCCAATACGACATCACAGTCCTGCATGCTCCTATCATTTAAAAAATCTGATAAAGGAGTATCAGCCAGATTGTATTTTAATTGAAGGACCAATTGAAGCCAATGATCAAATCCCTATTTTAACAGATGAAAAAACAAAATCTCCAATAGCACTTTATTATTCTTATAAAGATGAACATGGATATATCAGTGAAGAGAAAAAAGATTATAAGTGTTATTATCCATTTTTAGACTACTCCCCAGAACTTACAGCACTTAGAGAGGGAAAACAGAGTAATATCCCTACAGCTTTTATCGATTTATCCTATCATGAAATTTTAATTGCCTGTAGAGAAGGGAAAGGGTTAAGAGCAAAAAAGGAAAAACAAAATTATAATGATGATTATTTGCTTTCCCAAAATGATTATTTACAATTACTTTGTAAAAAACAGGGACTTCGATGCTTTGATGAACTTTGGGAAAAGCTGTTTGAGATCAATGGAAAGAATTTAGATATACATACTTTTGTAAAGAATATGCTTGCCTATTGTCTACTTTCTAGGAAAAATACTCCACAAGAAGAATTAAAAGAAGAAGGAATCCTTACTAGAGAAAAATTTATGGTAGAACAGATTATAAAAAAACAAGAGGAATACCAACGAATTTTAGTTGTAACGGGAGGCTTTCATACTCCGGGATTAATTGAACTACTCACCTCAAAAACAGAAACAAAAGTACAGCTTCATGGAAAAGCAAAAAAGTGTTATGTTATGGCATATTCTATGGAAGCGGCGGATCGTCTCAATGGATATGCAAGTGGAATGCCATTTCCTTCTTTCTATCAGGAAATTTGGAATGGGATGAATAGACAGGAAGACAATCCTTATGAGGGGGCAGTCTTAAGTTATCTTCTTTGGATTGGGCAAAAAGCAAGAAAAAAGGATTTTGGAATTTCTACTTACGATGAAATTTGTGCTCTTCAAATGGCAACCGGATTAAGTGCCCTTAGAGGGAAAAAAGAACCCGGTGCTTATGAGCTCTATGACAGCATTTTATCCTGTTACATTAAGGGAGAATATAATATATCAACTGAACTTCCTATGATACTTTTACAAAAAGAAATGACTGGAACTGCTATAGGAAGTCTTGGAGAAAATGCAGATGTTCCTCCTGTCGTCTTAGATTTTCAAGTTCAGTGTAAGCAACTGAACTTGAAAGTTTCAACAACTCAGCCACAAGAGATCGTATTAGATCTTTTTTCATCAGAAAAACATCAAAAAGTAAGTAGATTTTTAAATCAGCTTGTTTTTTTAGAAACAACTTTTGGAGTAAAAAAGAAAGGACCTAGACTTTCTTCTAGGAAAAATCGAAATTTAGTGAGAGAAACATGGCAGTATCAATGGAGTACGATTGTTACGACCGAGTTAATTGACAAATCAGTCTATGGGGCAACCGTAAAGGAAGCCTGTGCCTCTTATTTAAAAGAACAGTTATCCGACCAAATGGTAGATGCAAAGCAGGGGGCAAAACTTTTAGTACAGACATTTGAAATGGGACTCACCGAACAATTTAGACAGGCGGTCGGAAGGCTAACAGAAATTTTATCAAAAGAAGGAAGCTTTTTTTCACTAGTAGAATGTTTAGAATACTTAAAGATGGCGTTTGAACTTAGACAGCTCTATCAAATGGATGTATTGAATGAATTAATTGTTATGATAGAGGACTGTTTTAATAAAATATTAGTACTGCTGCCTTCGATGGCTTCTGTCAAGGAAGAGGACTGCGAAAAGGCAATGAATACTTGTAAACTTTTATTTGAGCTTGCAACGGAAAAATCATTTTGTGTAGGAAGTCAGAACTTTTCTTCTGTAGATTACCGCAAAGTACGTCTTATTGATGTTTTTGAAACTCTTTTAGAAAAAGAAAATATTCATCCAAAGTTAGAGGGAACAGCATATGGTCTTTTATATGGGATCGATAGTTCTATTTTTGAACGCATTTTAACTGCAAGTGCTGGATATATGAAAGGAACACATGAAAAACTGCTTTCTACCGCAGGTTTTTTGAGAGGATTATTTTTTGGTGCAAAAGATCTTATCTTTTCTGATCCAAGCTTTTTAACAATGACGAATGAACTAATTCAAAAGATTTCAAACGATGAATTTATGCAGTTATTGCCAGAATTAAGATTAGCATTTAACTATTTTACACCAAGAGAAACAGATAAAATTGCTGCACAGGCAGCTTCCTTATATGGAGAAAATCTAAAGGAATTTAAAAAGCATAAAGGAGTATCTCCAGAGGTATTTCAATTTGGAAAAGAATTAGATCAATATGCAGTTTCTCAGTTATAAAAAGATGAGGTAGATGATGGAAGAAGATAAAAATATCAATCAAAATGAACTTCAAATCAGTGGTTTAAATAAATGGCGACTGATTTTAGGCGAATATGCAGCAGGGCAGATCTCCTATTCTGGAAACGACGTTTCTTATCTTGAAATGGAACAGCTCTTAGATTTTTTGTATTCAAAGGAATATGGAAAAGAAGAGGGGGTTATGGAGCGTTCAGGAGGAAATGAAGGATCAAATATTACTGTTCCAAAATGGATTACAGAGATCCGTAAATTGTTTCCAAAACAAACTGTAGAAATTTTAGAAAAACATGCCTTAGAAAAATATGAAATGACAGAACTTTTGACAGATAAAGAGGTTTTGAAAAAGCTAGAGCCAAATAGAGAACTTTTAAAAACGATTTTAAGTATGAAACATCTGATGAAAGGGGAAGTGTTAGAAACTGCCAAACAAATTGTCCGAAAGGTAGCAGAAGAACTGACTAAAAAGATGGAACAGGGAATAAAACGTTCTCTATTAGGCAGAGTAGATAAAAATTCGATCAGTAATATAAAATCGGCAAGAAACTTTGATTTTAAACGTACTATCCGAAATAATTTAAAACACTATGATACTACAAGAGGAAGGATTGTACTAGAAAGAGTTTACTTTAATGATCGAGTAAAAAAATATAATCAATGGCGTGTCATTCTTGCAGTAGATGAGAGTGGTTCAATGCTTGACTCTGTAATACATAGTGCTATTATGGCAGGAATTTTTTCAAAACTCCCTATGTTAGATACAAAACTGGTTATTTTTGATACACAAGTAGTCGATTTAAGCGGCTATATTTCCGATCCAGTAGAAACACTGATGAGCATACAACTTGGAGGCGGAACAGATATTGCAAAAGCATTGACCTATTGCGAGGGATTAATTGAGAATCCGCACCGTACTATGGTAGTTTTAGTTACAGATCTGTTTGAAGGGGGAGGATATCAAAATTTGTATGCAGTCAGCCGCAGTATTATTGAAAGTAAAGCAAAATTGATTGTATTAACAGCACTGGATGTCAATGCTGATCCAAATTATGATAAAAATGCAGGAGCTCATCTGGCCTCTATGGGAGCTCATGTTGCTGCTATGACACCAGAGGGACTGGCTGACTGGATTGGAAAAATAGTACAGTAACCAGTAAAGGGAGTGTGTAAAATGGACCGACAGCTAGAATTTTTAACAACGATTGATGAGGATTATTTAATTGGGCTGACGAACAAAGGAATTGTAAAAAGAGCGGCAAAAGATTTAGAAAAACAAGAACCTGTGATACAAAGTGAAGGAGAAGAAATTATTCTTCAAATAGAAGATGTGGTTTGTACAATACGTTCACCATTAGGAGAAAGTACTTGTACCTGTCCACAGAGAACCATTTGTAAACATATTATTTTAAGTACCTTATATTTAAAACAAAAACTTGCCTTACAATCAAAAAAAGAAGAAAAATCAGAAGAAGAACAAGAAGAAACAAAAGAAGAACAAAAAGAAACAAAACAAGAATCAGAAGAAAAAAGAGAATGGAAGCAGCTAAAAGCTTTTTCGATAGAGAAGATTCGAAAGACGCTTGGAGATAAAAGATTTGCAATAGCATTAGCTAGACAAAAGACAAATCGATTTCCAACAATAAAACAGAGTTCTATTGTATTAGTATCGTTTGAAACAGAAGATATTACAGTAAAATTGTTAGAACCAGTAGAATATTCTACCTGTAGCTGCCATAAAAAGGAACTTTGTGTTCATAAAGCAGAAGCTTTATTATGTTTCCAAATTCAAGAAGGAATTATAAATCCGTCTGAATTTGAACAGGAAACAGGGGCAGAAATTGATTTTGAAAAACTACATCAGATTGGAAAAGAATTTTTAGATTTTTTACAGGAACGGATTGCGATTGGTCTGGCACGAAGTTCGGTTTCAGTTATAGATTCTTTAGAACGATATGCCATTGTCGCCCATAATGCGGATTTGCCAGAGTTTGAACGACAATTTCGAGCATTATCGGAAGAGTATGGATATTATTTCCGGCGTATAGTCTCTTTTTCGGGAGAAAAGCTACTACAGCGTCTAACCAGAGTAAGTAAAATGGCAGAGAAACTTTGTAAAGTAACAACTTCGGAAGAACTATTAGATATTGTAGGAGAATTTAAATCATCTTATCACGAAATTGGAAATTTGACACTTGTAGGAATGGGATGTCGCACATTTCAAAGTAGTAGTGGTTTTATGGGGACAGTAGTCTATTTATTCGATTCAAAGCATCAGCAATGGTATACTTACAGCAGTGTACGACCTACCTATTATGATAATTCCAGAAATTTTTATTCCGTTACTGGAAGAGAGATTGCACCTTGGGGTTTAACATGCACTTTAGATGAACTGTCAGAACAAGAAGTTATATTAAGAAATCCAAGAGTCAATAAAGACTATCGTATTTCCGCAAGTGAAAAGACTGTAGGAGAAGTAACAGGAAAAACAGAACTTGAAAAATACGACCTGTCTAAATTTATGTTTGATGATTTCGCTTCTCTATTTGACTATTGCTATCAAAATCCAAATCCAAAAGAATTGGAACGATTGGTATTTATTATAGCAGACAGAATAGAACCTTCTAATTATGACAAGGTTCGTCAATGTTATCAGATGCCACTGTATGATAAAGAAAATCGAAGAATTGATATCACAGTACATTATTCTTCCCAAGATGAAGCAGTGATTAAAGAATTAGAACGATTAGAAAAACGGTTAAAGAAAAAAAATAAAATAACGCTCCCGCTGTTTTTTGGAATTATAGGAATAGAAGAAAAGCGGCTGACACTATATCCGCTTTCTGTTTTTTAAGATAAAGGTGGTGGATATGGAAAACTTAGAAGAACTGAGAATATTTTTAGAAGAACTAGAACAGATTTGCTATCAGATATTTCAAAGTGGATTTGCGTCTGTTCATGATACAACATTACAGGAATTAAAAACACATTCAAAAGAAGCTCAAGATTATGGATTATTTTTTGCATCAAAAACGATGTATGAACTTTGGGAGATTCTTGAGGCAAGCAAACATCAATTTTCGGCTGATTATACAAAGGCAGTAATTTTATTTGGACATTTAAAAGAATATTTATTTTGGTGTTTAAAAAAACTCGAACTGATGCAGGTAAGACTTACATTAGAAACACAGCCGGAGCAAGCGTAAGCTGTTCCGGCTTTTACACTATTGTTTTCTTTTATGTCTTGTTATTTCGTATTTTGCTGTAGGATACCTAAAAAGCAGTGTTTTTAAAGCAGTCCAGTTCCAAGGAAAAAGCGGCCAAAGATAGCTTTTTCCAGCAAATGAAGGTGTACTTGCAATAGAAATTAAAACTAGAACGAGTGCAGCAATAAATCCCCAAAGTCCAAACCAGCCTGTAAGCAAAATTAAAAATAGCCGATAAAGTCGTATGGCATTTCCAAATTCCTGAGAAGAGATACTTAAAGTAGCAAGCATAGTAACTGCTCCATAAAAGATAACTTCTAAAGTTGCCCAATGCAAAGAAATTGCAATATCGCCAATAATGAGTCCTCCAAGCAGACCAAGAGAATTTGAAAGGCCACTTGCAGCATTACTAGAGGAATATTTAAAAATATCCAGACCTAATTCAATAGCTAATACATACAAAAAAAGCTGTGTTTTTGTCACTTCTTCGGAGGTAATTAGCCAAAGCCACCTTGGAAGAGAACTTTGATAGATTCCCATTAAAAGAAAACAAGGCAGTAAAAAAAGACTTAAAAGGATACATCCAAACCGCAAAAATCGTAGATAATTTCCCACAGATGGATTTTGATAGTAGTCTTCTGGATTTTGAGTAAACTGAAAAAGATTGCAGGGAAAGACAAGCGCAGTAGGAGTATTATCTACAAGAACAATGACATATCCCTCAAGTAGATAACTACTTGCGACGTCAGGTCGTTCGGTATACCGAGTTTGAGGCATAAGATTAAACCATCTTTTTTTTATAATCAATTCTTCTAAACTCTTTGCTCCCATGGTTAGAGATGGAACACAAAGAGAATTTATTTTTTCTCTGATCGTTTCTACTAATTTAGGATCAGCAAGATCATTTAGATATCCGATTACAATATCTGTTTTTGTATCTGTTCCAGCTGTCATAACTTCAAAACAAAGTTTTGTGCTGCGAATTCTACGACGTATAAGAGCTGTATTAAATACAATCGTTTCAACAAAACCATCTTTTGAGCCACGACTTACCCGTTCGGTATCTGGTTCTTCTACAGAACGGGTTGGATATGATCTAGTATCTAAAATGACGGCAGAAGAAAAACCGTCAAGAAATAATATAGAAGGGCCACTTAATACATTTTTAATAATCACATCCCAATCATTTGTAAGTTCTGTTTGAATATATCCAATCTTAGAAGCTACAAATAATTCAAGATTTTCTATTGTAAGATCTTTTGTATAACTATTATCTTGCAGATCCGCAAAGATTTTTTGTAGCAGATCATTTTTACAAAATCCATTAATACCAAGCCAAAACGCTTTTGTTTTTCCAAGATAGAGATCTCTAGAAATCAGATCATAACTGGTTGAAATAGGAAAGATTTCATAGAGTTTTGATTTATTTTCTTGTAGATTGGCGGTTAACTGCATTTTAAACCTTCCTTTCTAACATCTTTTCAAACTAGTTTGTACCATTAAAAAAATAATATACAATATAAAAAAGATAACTATAGTAATTTGGAGAGGGAAATGTTAAAATAAAAATACGAAAAATTTTAATCATGAAAAGAGGGAATGAAAAACAAAAGTGGAACAAAAAGTATTACAAGAAAGATTAAAACAATTTTTGGTAAACTATGAACAGAAAATAGAGAAAATTGCAGAAGAATTAAGAGATAAACCGATGCCTTCTTTGACAGAAGAGTTATTTTCACGATTTGAACAAGATGGAAATCGTCTTGCCTATGAAAATGTTTATTTTCTTCGGAGAAAATATTTAGCGACTTTTGGAATGCTAGCTGTGCTAAAAAAACGCAAGGAAGACATTTTGTATCTTGAACAGATTTTAACTTCTATTTGTGAAGAAGAATGTTGGGCATTGCCTGCACATGTAAATCGAAAAAAAAATATAAATTGGAGAATTACTATCGATCTATTTGCCTGTGAGACAGCACAGACTGTATCAGAACTTTGCAGCTTATTAAATGAAAGACTTTCAAAGAAATGTCTACAAAGGGTTAAGACAGAAGTAGAACAGCGTATATTTGAACCATTTTATGAATCTGAAATTCCCTATGCTTTTTGGGAAACATGTGCAGAAAATTGGAATTCTGTCTGTGCAGGTTCAATAGGAAGTGCAAGTATTTATTGGATGAAAGATACACCAAAACGGCTGGAAACCTGTTTAAAGAGAATTATGGCAGCTTTAAAAAATTATCTGAATGGTTTTGGCGATGATGGTGTCTGTATGGAAGGATTAGATTACTATACTTATGGAATGACCTATTATACTGGATTTGCTGCTCAATTAAAGGAATATAGCAAAGGAAAATATGATTTGTTAGCCAGTGAGAAGATGAAAAAAATTGCACTGTTTTATCAGAGCTGTTTTTTTGAAGGAGGAAGAACCGTCAGTTTTTCAGATGGAAGTAAGGATAGTTATTTTAAAGTAGGACTCGCATGTTTTTTGGCTCAGAACTTTCAAGGAGTAACTGTACCAAATCTAAAAATGGCAGGAACATTTGACAGTGATTCTTGTTTTCGATTTATGGCATGTTATCGGGATATCATATGGACAAAAGAGTATTTAGAAAAATTAAATTCTCTGTCTTTTAAAAACCGTATTCAAACACCAACAGAGATTACGGTATTTCCAATATCGCAGTGGTGTATCTGTCAGGGGGCATTTCAAAGTGGAATGGCAGTAAAGGGAGGTACAAATCAAGAGCCACATAACCATAATGATGTAGGAAGCTTTTTTTATATACTGGGTTCAGATATGTTACTAGAAGATCTTGGAGCAGGGGAATATACAGCCGATTACTTTGGAGAAAAAAGATATGATATTTTCTGCAACAGTTCCTTTTCTCATAATGTTCCTATCCTCTGTGAAATAGGACAGTCTGCAGGAGCAAATTATCGATGTCAGGAATTTATAGCAGATGGAGAGGGAAAAGTAAAAATGCGTTTAGAAAAGGCATATTCAGTTTTAGGACTGACTTCCTTTTGGAGAACACTTTTCTTTGACAAGAAAACAGGAATTTTGAAGATAGAAGATAAATTTCTAACAGAAAAAGAACTATCTATAACAGAAAATTTAGTTACGAAATATCCTATAGAGATTTTTAAAAACACAATACGAATTCAAGGAAAAGAAACTGCCTGTAAGATTACCATAGATTTGGATTCCGAAAATATTTCAAAAGAAGAGATATTACATAAAAATCATCAGGGCATAGAAGAGATTGTAACTTGTATTCGCTGGAAAAAACAACAAATAGATTTAAAAAATGATTTAATAATTACATTTCAGATTGAACCAGATAAAAAGGATGGAGGAAAACAATGTTAGAATTATCAATGAAGATACTTTGTGCCAATGGAATCACAAAATGTGTAAGTCGTGGAATGGATGAAGTACATTTAGTTGCTGCCTTAGAGTATGAAGAAGGAGATAGGATTGTTATTGAAGCATCTGAATCAAAACAGTATTTGGTAGTCCAAGTAGATGATGCACTTACCCCTGCTTTGATCTATTTGAAAAAAAATTCTTTAGAATTTAAAATTCCATTTGGAGAAAAAAGAAATAGTTATTCTCCAAAAGTATTTTATGGGAATAGACATTATCTATATGCCAGACTTGCTACAAAAGGAGAGGTATCTGCTTACCGGAATCTAGCGTTAAATCCAATGGATCAAAATTTGACGGAACAAAATGAGGAAGCAGAATATTATCCTCATGCAAGAGCGAATGTAGAGACTCGTGGAGAAGCTGTATTTGCAGCACGAAATGCGATCGATGGAATTCGTGAAAATCGTTCCCATGGAGAGTGGCCTTATGGATCTTGGGGAATCAACCGCAGACCAGATGCTTCTTTTACTTTAGAATTTGGAAGAGAGGTTTTAGTCGATCAGATCGTTTTGTATACCAGATCAGATTTTCCACATGATAATTGGTGGAAACAGGTAACATTTATATTTTCTGATGGAACTTCTCTCGATTTTCCAATGGAAAAATCTGAACAGCCACATCGCCTTACATTTGAGAAAAAAAGAATTCACTCTTTGACAATGGAGAAATTAATAGCTTCTTCTGATCCATCTCCATTTCCAGCGTTATCTCAAATAGAGGTTTATGGAACAGAAGTAATAGATGAGAATGAGGAGTATCATGAAACCTGAAATACAAAAAGAAAATGGAATAACACAAGGAGTAATTTGGAAACAGCTTTTGTATTTTTTCTTTCCAATTTTACTAGGTACTTTTTTTCAGCAACTTTATAACACAGCAGACGCGATGATTGTCGGAAGATTTGTAGGGAAAGAAGCACTTGCGGCAGTCGGGGGAACAACAGGTACATTAATTAATTTATTAGTTGGCTTTTTTGTTGGTTTAGCATCTGGCGCAACTGTGATTATTTCTCAATATTATGGAGCAAAGAGAGCAGGACATGTACAAAAGAGTGTACATACTGCCGCTGCTTTAGCATTAAGTGGAGGAGCAATTTTAACTGTAGTTGGAATTATGATTGCTCCTATGGCATTACGTGCAATGGATACTCCAGAAGATATCATGGATTTTTCTTTAACCTATATCAGAATTTATTTTATAGGTATGATACCAAATCTTATTTATAATATTGGGGCTGGAATTTTAAGAGCAGTTGGAGATTCGAAACGACCTTTGTATTTTTTGATTTTAAGCTGTTTTACTAATATTGGATTAGACATTTTATTTGTGGCGATTTTAAAATGGAATGTAGCAGGGGTTGGAATTGCGACTGTTTTATCTCAAGTATTAAGTGCATTTTTTATTTTAAGAACATTACGACATACAACAGACAGTTATCGGTTGGAACTATCTAAAATCCGTTTTGATCGAAAGATTTTAATACGAATTGTAAAGATTGGTCTTCCAGCAGGATTTCAGTCTGTTATGTATTCTCTTTCCAATGTATTAATTCAATCTAATATTAATTCGTTTGGAACAGATGTAATTGCTGCTTGGACTGCCTATGGAAAAATCGACGGGGTATTTTGGATGATTATGGGGGCATTTGGAGTATCTATTACAACATTTGTAGGACAAAACTATGGTGCAGGTAAGTATGACAGAGTGCGAAAAGGAATTAAAATCTGTATGGCGATGGCAGCAGGAACC
This sequence comes from uncultured Lachnospiraceae bacterium, assembly GCA_947089905.1. Lineage (GTDB taxonomy): Bacteria > Bacillota > Clostridia > Lachnospirales > Lachnospiraceae > MGBC140009. The sequence goes on along the minus strand of CAMUMG010000003.1, from coordinate 7,928 downwards.
GCCGTTGGAATGAGTATTTTACTTTATTTTTTCGGTTCTTATATTTATTTGTTGTTTACAGATGATACAGCTGTATTAAAACAAGGTATGGAAATTTTACATTTTCTAGTTCCTACCTTTGTAACTTATGTATGTATTGAGATTTTATCAGGAGCATTACGTGGCGTTGGAGATGCTCTGATTCCAATGATTATGACCTGTTTAGGAGTATGTGTACTAAGAGTAGTTTGGCTATTTACTGCAGTACCAAAACGTCCAGAAATAAAAACGGTAGTCTTTAGTTATCCTTTAACTTGGGTGATCACTTCTATTTTATTTTTAATTTACTATCGATATTTTTCTAGTTTAAAAAAGAAAAGAGGAAAAGAATGAAAAAGATTATTTCAGGTACAATCTATTGGCAGCAAAAAGAAAAAGACTTAGAAAGGCGATATCAGATTTTATGTGAAGCAACTCATACAATAACAAAAGAGAAACTTGTAATCTATCAACAACTATACGAAAATTTTAGCTTTTTTGCAATGTTAAAAGAAGAGTTTCTTACAAAATTTGAGGAGGTAAAAACAGAGGAAGTCAAATCAAAGGAAATAGAAAATAAACCAAAGCAAGAAAATCAATCAAGGGAAGTAGAAAAAGAGGAGACCGAAATGGATTCAGATTTAGCGGCTTTTTTGGATACCTCTGATCCAGCTGAAAAATTAGAGTGGCTCTATCAGCTTAAAAAGCATCTCAATGAACATTTAATGAGCAGTATAGAGATTTCTATGGACCTTCCAGTAAGAACAGATTCTTTAGAAGAACGGCTTGATTATGTAAAGCGACATCTTCAAACAGTAGCCAGATTTGAGAGTAATCGTTTAAGATAATAAATTTTTCGTTCTGAATTTTCAGACTGCAACATAAGATCCAACGGAGTTTATGTTGTCAGAAAGGAGGAGTGAGATGCAGACTGCATTAATCAAATGTGCAATAGCACCACTCTATCAAAATCCAGAACATCGAATGGCATCGATAGATGAGGTTTTATATGGAATGAAAGTAGAGTTGTTAGAAGAAAGAGGAGAATGGTGGTATGTAAGAACACATTACCGCTATGAGGGATATCTTCACAGACATAATCTTTTGTTTCAGTCCTCAAAAATTTGTGCTTGGGAACAGGCAGAACGAGGAATTATTATAAAAAATCATGCTGATATCTTGGCAGCACCAAGCTATCAGGCTTATCGGTTGACATGTCTTCCGAAAGGAGCGCAAGTTATACGATTGGAACAACCAGATGAAGATGGTTTTGTTAAAGTTGGATTAGTAGATGGAAGGATAGGATTTCTTCGTAAATGCTGGATGAAAGCTTATGTAAAGTCTATTTATGAAGATGAATATGAGAAACTTCGAAAAATGACTGCCAGACTAAAAGAAGAACCAAAGTTTCTTCCCTCAGTTTATATTGATAAAATTTTAGGAAAGAGTGAACAAGAATTTAGAGATAGTGTAATAAAAACGGCTCTTTCTTATTTAGGAACATCTTATCGTTGGGGTGGAAAAACAACGTTAGGGATAGATTGTTCTGGACTATGTCAAATGGCATATTTACTCAATGGCTTAATTATTTATAGAGATTCTTGTATACAAGACGATTTTCCGATTCGAAGAATTTCACTACAACAAAAAAATCCAGGAGATTTACTATTTGCACCAGGGCATGTAGCTATTTATCTTGGAGAAGAACAATATATTCACTCTACAGGAAAAAATGGAAGGGATGGAGTAGTAATAGAGAGTTTAGATCCATGTAAAGAAAATTATCGAGAAGATTTAGCTGCAAGTTTTAATATGGCAGGTACTGTATTTTAAGCGAAAAACAGAAATGGAGATCAAAATTGAAAATTATAGATATGCACTGTGATACGATTTCTGCAATCTATTATAGCAGAAAAAGAAGTGGTACAAAGGAACCAAATTTATATGAAAACAATTTACATTTAGATCTAAAAAGGATGAAAAAGTCGGAATATTTACTACAAAATTTTGCCCTTTTTGTACATCTGCCTAGTTGGGAGAATCCTTTAGAAGCTTGCCTTATTTTAGCCGATCTATATTATCGTGAATTAGAAGCAAATACAGAGTTGATTCTTCCAGTGACAAAGTATTCACAGATATTAGAAAATGATTCAAAGAAAAAAATGTCAGCACTATTGACAGTAGAAGAAGGAGGAACAACAAAAGGAGAAGTATCCTATCTTAGAACTCTTTATCGACTAGGAGTTAGGATGCTTACACTGACTTGGAATTATCCAAATGAATTGGGATATCCTAATACAATAACAAAGAAGGGACAACAGACAGATTGGGATGAAGTAAATACAGAAAATGGACTTACAAAGAAAGGACTGGAATTTTTAGAGGAGATGCAGCAGTTAGGAATGATTATAGATGTGTCTCATCTATCAGATGCAGGGTTTTATGATGTGCTTCATCATACAAAAGTGCCATTTGTAGCAAGTCATTCTAATGCGAGGGCAGTTTGTAGGCATAGAAGAAATTTATCCGATGATATGATTCGAAAACTTTCTGAACGTGGTGGAGTGATGGGAATAAATTATGCAATGGACTTTTTAAAAAATCCATCAGGAGAAGAGAAGATACATGCAGGAATAAAAGAAATTATAGATCATATTCTTTATATTCGAAATTTAGCGGGAAGTGACTGTATTGGTTTAGGATCAGATTTTGATGGAATAGAAGGAAATGACGATTTAAAAGATGTTTCTTATCTTCCTATTTTAGAAGATGCTCTACATAGTGCAGGACTTTCACAAAAAGAGATAGAAGGAATATTTTACAAGAATGTATTAAGAGTATATCGGGAATTATTAGATTAGAAAGCAGTAAAAAAGTTATTTATTTTATACAAAAGGAAAACTAAAATATTCCAAAACTTAAATAAAATGCGAAAAATAAATAAAAAGACTTGTCTTTTCAGAAAAAATGAGCTATTATCAAAAGAGTTAAAGTATTGCGATTGTGAAGTTTTAACTACTAAATTGAAATAACCAAAAAAGAAAGAGGTGTAAAAAATGAGTGAAAAGCAAAAAGATTTAAACGTGCCAGAAGATTTAAGTGAACCAAAGAAAGCAACAAGAGGAAGAAAGAAAAAAACACAAGAACCAGAACAAATAGCTGTAGTTGAGAAGAAGCCAAAAAGAAAGACTTCTGAAAAATCTTCTACACAAAAAGAGAATACTTCTATAGTAAAGAAAGTAGAAAAGATAGAAGAAATAGAGGCAAGAGTAGTATTTCAGCAGGGTGGTTATCAGTTAGAACCAAAGCTTATTTTAGAACGGGCAAAAGCAGATTGGTTTGCTAAAGGGCATAAAGAATCTGAGTTAAAATCCATTGAGCTATACATAAAGCCAGAGGAATGGAGTGCTTATTATGTAATCAATGGAGAAGGCGGAACAGACAATAAATTAGACTTAAATATTGGGTTAGTAGAATAATAAAAAGGGGGAGTTTTTTACTCCCTCTTTTTATTATCCCTAGACAATAGCCTAGTTTAGAAATATAATATTAATAAAAACATTTGAATGGAGGAATTGTGTGAAAATAGATGTTATCATCCCCGTTTACCATCCTAAAAAAGAATTTCGAGCTTTACTTAAAATGCTTTTTTTACAAACTGTAAAACCTACAAAGATTATTCTTATGAATACACAGGATAGTAAAGAAGATACAAAAGAATTAGTAGAATGGCTTTCCTTAGAAACAAGAAAGAAAACTTTTAAAAGTGTAGCAAATCATTCAAATTGTTCTGAGATTGAGATTATATGTTGTCCAGTAGAAAAAGAAGAATTTGATCATGGAAAGACAAGACATTTAGGTGCAATGAAATCGGATGCAGACTATCTTTTATTTATGACACAAGATGCAGTACCAAAAGACTATCAATTAATAGAGCGATTAATGGAAGCACTTTTAGAAGAAAATACTGCGGCTGCCTATGCAAGACAACTTGCAAAAGAGGACGCAGGTATTATTGAAGCATATACAAGAATATTTAATTATCCATCAAAAAGACTTCGCAAGACAAAAGAGGATATTGTAACAATGGGAATTAAAGCGTATTTTTGTTCTGATGTATGTGCTATGTATCGAAGAGATATTTATGAACAAATGGGGGGATTTTCATTTCCAATTATTTTTGGAGAGGATATGTTGTTTGCTGCAAAGTTATTACAGGCAGGTTATGCGGTGACCTATGCTGCCGATGCAAAGGTAATTCATTCTCATGAATATACATGCTTTCAGCAATTTCAGCGAAACTTTGATATGGGTGTAGCACAGGCAGACCATCCAGAAGTCTATGCCTTACTTCCAGCAGAAAAAGAAGGAATACGACTTGTAAAACAGACATTCCAATTTTTAACCAGTCGCAGAAACTATTGGATGGCGGTTTATCTTTTATTTCAAAGTGGAGCAAAGTATATAGGATATTTATTAGGGAAAAAGTATTGGTTTCTTCCTAAAAAGCTACTTCCTTTTTTTAGTTCTAATACACAGTATTGGAAAGACAGGTGATCTATGAGCAAAGTACAAATTATTATGGCTTCTTATTGTGGTGAAGCCTATTTAAGACAGCAACTAGATTCGATTCTTACTTTACAAGAAAAAAACTGGAGTTTATTGATATGTGATGATGGTTCTACAGATAATACGCTCTCTATTTTAAAAGAATATAACGAAAAAATGCCAAATCGAATTCAAATTCATCAAAATGAAACAAATCTTGGTGTAACCAAAAATTTCTTGTCTGCATTAATGACTTGTGTAAAAAAAGAAAAAAGCGATTACTATATGTTTTGCGATCAGGATGATGTTTGGTTTGCAGGCAGACTTTCTATTATGTTAAAAAGGATTAAAAAAATGGAGAAGACATATGGAAAAGAATGTCCGCTTTTAGTATTTAGTGATGCTATAGTAACAGATGAAAAATTAAATATAAAGCAACCATCTTATCATAAGACACAGAGATTAAATGTGAAAAAGACGGATTTAGGACATCTTTTAATGGAAAACAAATGCAGTGGCTGTATGATGTTATTTAATTATGCTTTAGCAAGTAAAGTTAGAGTACTACCAAATAATGCTAGATTTCATGACTGGTGGATTGCCTTGATAGCTTCCGCTTTTGGACATATTGGATATATCAAAGAGCCTACTTTATTTTATAGACAACATAAAAAGAATTTAGTTGGTAGTACAACAAGATTAGATTATATTAAAAATAGTATTACACAGATACAGAAACAAAAAAAAGCATTATTTCTAACACAGATACAGGCCGCTGAATTTTTAAAAATTTATCAAAGAGAACTGCCTAAAGAAAAAAGAATAAAAATTAAAGTATTTTCTTTACTTTCGCAAAGATCGCCTTTAGAAAGAAGAATTCGTATTTTTAAGTTTCACTTCCTAAAAAGCACCATCTTACAAAATATTGGTGTTTTCTTGTTAATATAGAGGGTTAGAAAGGATACTATGTATAAATATAATCATTCTTTTAATACCAAAATGATAACCAGTGGGGAACATATTAACTTACATGATTGTAAGGCAACTCAAATCTCTCTAAAAAATAAAACACTCTTTTTTACCTTTCCAGAAGGATTTTGGATAGAGCGAAATAACATTCCTACAAGCAAAAAGTATTATACAGGTGAAGCACAGATGGAATTTCCACTTTTATACTCTGAAGATATTGCTATAATAATATATATATTCACAAAAGACGGTAAAAATACAATTCGTACAGAGTATACACTCAACGATTTGATGAAACAGATAAATACAAATTTATGTAGTTTGGAATTTTTATATTCATATATTAGCAGTCAAACCTTTCGGTTTGACTGCTGGCTTTGGTATGATAAAGAACCATATCACAAAGAATGTGAGCTTATTATATCAGCAGAGAATGTAATCTATCACTGGAATGAAGTGTATGAAGAGTAAATAGGTTTCGATTAATTAGAAATTGGAATCGTTTCTTTAAAACCATCGGAATAATATAATTCATTTTCTTTCGTAATAAAAACGGCATAGACATCTTCTAAAGAGTTAATGAATTCCATTCCCTGTTCCAAACCAAGAGCAAAAGCAGTTGTACTTAATGCGTCACCATCTACCGAATGATTTGTAATAACTGTTACAGCGGTTAATCCTGTATCATAAGGATATCCAGTGGAAGGATTGAGAATATGGTGATAAAGAATATCATCTTGTTTAAAATAACGTTCATAAATTCCAGAAGATACAATAGAAACGTCGGATAATTCCATAATAGCAATCGTTTCGTTCCGATCCTCAAACGGTTTTTGAATTCCTATTTTAAAATCCTCTCCATTTGGTTTTGAACCAACTAATAATACGTTACCTCCTAAATTAATTAAAGCACTTTGGACATTGTTTTCTAGCAGATATTCTTTCATTCGATCTGCAATAAATCCTTTTGCAATAGCACCTAAATCAATTCCCATATCAGATTCTTCAAAAGAAACGCTCTGATTAGAAACGTGAACATAGTTCCAGCCAATGTGTTTAAGAGCTTCTTCAATAGAAGTTTTTGGAGGAACATTTGGAGAGAGTGCAGTAAAATCCCAAAGAGAGGATAGTGGCTCAATAGAAATATCAAATGCTCCATTAGAAAGTTTCGCATAATGTAGACCTGTTTCAATTAAGGAAAGTGTTTCTTTGGACAAAGAAACAGAAATTCCTTCATTTAACTGCCAAATCTCACTTTCCTCTTTTGTTCTACTTAACATCGCTTCGTACTTATCACAAAGAGCAAGTGCACCATCTAATAAAGAAGTGTCAGTACTATCATAAATTGTAACAGAAACAACAGTATTTAGTTTGAAAGAAGACTTTGAAATCGGAGAAAGTTCTTCTGATTCTAACTGTTGCTTTTTGCTAGGATCGAGACGGTTACAGCCCTCAAATAATAAAAAACAAAATAGAACACAAAGTAAATATTGATATCGTCTTTTTTTCATAAAAATCTCCCAATCTTGATTGTAAAATAATATTGTAGATGATTATATACAACATGTCAAGAGTTGTTCCTAATATCTTTATAATAAATACAAGAATCGATTTTTATGTTACTATTCATAAAATTATGAATAAAAAGGGAACAAAATAATACTTTACCGAATGTAAAAGATATGATAGAATGTTGAAATAAAGTGTGAAAAATCATTCTAATAAAACAAAAAATGTGTTTAAGGATGATTTTTCACATTCAAAAAACGCAAAAACAGCGTTTTTATTATTATTTGTGCCGCTAACCAAAGGCAACAGAATGGAGAATTGTATGAAAAAACAAAAATCATGGGTAGGAATTGTAACTTTAAGTGCAGTAACAGTATGTGCTTTATTTGGAGGAATTGCACTTCGTAAAAGCTATGAACCTGTTCAGGGCGCAGAATTATCTGTTGAGGGGTATACTGAACTTGGAATTCAAAAAGCCTCAAAGATAGTAGATGAAAAAGGAAAAATTACTGGATATGAGGTAGTTGCACAGACAAAAGGATTTGCAGAAGAACCTATTGTATTATCAGTAACGTTTAATCAGACAGCTGATAAGATTACTGCAGTGGAGGTACTATCTCACAAGGAAACTGAAGGCTTTGGATCAAAAATCATGGAAGATTCTTTTTTAAAGCAGTTTATTGATGTAGAGTTACCTGTTTATTTAGAAGAGAAAAAAGCTCCAACTCCGACTCCGAAAGAGGATACAACTCCAACAGTAACAGTAAAACCAGAAACAAATCTTAATTTACAAGATGGATTTTATGTAGAACGGGCAAAGGAACCACATAATGGCTATACCAGTGAAGTAAGCTTAACTGTAAAGGACGGTGCGATTACAGAAG